>DAIOSV010000001.1:0-24769 GCA_036752345.1 Bacteroidales bacterium
GCTATTCTCCTTTTATGGATTATATCTCTAATTAAAAAGTAATGAGAGTATAATGGTAACAAAAAAGGCATCATTATGTAATGATGCCTTTTTTGTTTGTGTTAGTTCTCTTTATAATTTTGAGTATGGAATATTGAACGAGTCACCTTGCGACATATCTCCGGTTTTCAATCCATTACTGAACCAGCGCATACGTTGTTCTGATGTTCCATGAGTAAATGAATCAGATTGAACGTCTTGGTATCCTGCACGCTTTTGTAAATAATCATCTCCAATTTTACCGGCCGCATCAATCGCTTCTTGCATGTCTCCGGAATCAAGAGAACCGAATGTAGCATTTTCTTTGTTGCCCCATACTCCGGCAAAAAAATCTGCTTGCAACTCAATACGAACACTCCAATTATTCCTTTCTGTCTCAGTTCTTGCCTCTGCCATTTTTTGATGTGCAGCATCAAGAAGTCCTAATTCATTCTGTACATGGTGTGCTACTTCGTGAGCTATAACATATGCATTGGTGAAATCACCGGTGGCACCTAGTTGTTGTTTCATGGTAGCAAGAAAATCAAGGTCAATATATATCTTACGGTCTGCAGAACAGTAGAATGGGCCAGAAGTGGCACTTCCTTGTCCGCAACCCGTTTGTGTTGAGCCTTTGTAGAATACTAGCGTAGGAGGATTGTATCGTTTTCCCATTTTTTGGAATTCTGCAGTCCAAATATCTTCGGTACTTGCCAAAATTTGTTTACTAAAGAGTTCCAAAGAATCTTCAAGCGGAGTAGGTTGATATTCGCCTGTGGTTGTTTCTGTTCCTCCTTGTACCAAGGTATTTATGCCCGATGAAAACGCCGAACCTAAATCACCTCCGGTAGAAAAATAAGTAATTACGCCAACAATGAGTGCGCCTACTATACCACCACCAACTTTTGTTGTAGAAATGCCTCTTCGGTCATCTACATTGCTGCTTTCTCTACGACCTGTTAATTTCATAATAAACGTGTTTTATTGATTAAAATTCAAAACAAATATAATAGTATTGTTGAATTTTTTTTGAGGAGCTTCTATTTTCTTACAAATATGAAGAATAAAAAAAGCGAGTCAATTTTTGGCTCGCTTTTTTGTTATTGTGTGTATACGTATTATCCCAAATATGATTTGAGGATTTTGCTTCGAGCGGTTTGTTTTAAACGACGAACAGCTTTCTCTTTAATCTGACGAACACGTTCGCGTGTAAGACCTAATTCAGCGCCAATTTCTTCCAACGTAGATGGATTCTTTTGCCCTATACCGAAATACATGCGAACAATGTTTGCTTCGCGTTCGGTAAGCGTTGAAATAGCACGATCAATTTCTTTGCGCAATGATTCTTGCAAAAGAGTTTGATCAGGCGATGGTGTGTCCTTATTGTCTAAAACGTCGTAAAGTGTACCTTCTTCGCTCTGCGAAAGAGGAGCATCCATAGAAATGTGTCGACCAGAGTTTTTCATAGATTCTTTCACATCGTGTGCGCTACAATCCATTTCTGATGCTATTTCTTCTGCAGTTGGTTCACGTTCGTATTCTTGCTCCAAAGAAGAAAACGTTTTGTTTATCTTATTGATGTTCCCAATCTTGTTTAATGGAAGACGTACAATACGTGCTTGTTCGGCCAAAGCTTGCAAAATAGATTGACGAATCCACCACACTGCATACGAAATGAATTTGAATCCTCTTGTTTCATCAAAACGTTGAGCAGCTTTAATCAACCCCAAATTACCTTCGTTGATAAGGTCAGGCAAACTCAATCCTTGATTTTGGTATTGTTTAGAAACAGAAACCACGAAACGCAAATTGGCTTTAATCAATTTGTCCAAAGCACATTGGTCTCCTTCTTTAATTCTCTTTGCTAATTCAACCTCTTCTTCGGCAGAAATAAGGTCAACTTTGCCAATTTCGTGTAAATACTTGTCTAATGACGGTGTATCGCGGTTTGTAACCTGTTTGGTGATCTTTAACTGACGCATTTTTGTATGTTTAAATCTAAGCCTAGTATGGACTATAAATAAGTGTGCAAATATAGAAAAATAAAATTCAAAACAAAGGTTATGACCTTTGTTTTTTGTTCAGAGCAGCAAAAAAGCCTGCTTTTACTTGTTATTCTTGTATTCATTGTATTGTCGTTGGTAATCAAAATGATGGTTCCAAAATTCCATTTGTTTTTGATTAGGAACCGTGTCAAGATGAAAACCATTGCGCATATACATAACGGTAGGTTCTTTACTTTTGTATGGAGTCCACAAAGGAAGTTTTGAACAATTGTATTCTAAACTATCTGTTTTGAGAGATTTATTCGGATCTCCGGTTTTGGTAAAGTTTATCCAGTATTCTGTCATGATTTTTGACATCTGTTGGTCAACCTTAGTCATTTTTCCATTGCCAAATTTTGATTCATAAATAAATGCCATTTCTGCCACATGTGTTGCGCCTCCGCGGGTACTGCGCAAAATTGTATTTTCGCAATCTTGGTCAAAGTAATAAAAGTACACGTTGTTGTCTTTTTCTGATTGCAATGTTGCCCACTTATACGTTCCCCAACCAAATTTTGTGTCGCGCGATGCATCGCACATTGCATAGTAGGCACTAACATTATAGATTGGGTATGCGTTATAAAAATCAAACCATTTTGAAGCAAATGTGGCACGAGCCCATGTTTCTAATTCCTTTTGAGTAATGCTAGGTGACTCAAATAGTGCGCCTTCATCGGAGTTGTAGCCCAAAAGAATAGGGACATTGTTAAATTTACCTTGTTCGTATAGTGTAACTTGGTCATCAAGAATGACATAACCATCAACTATGGGACCGAAATGTTTTCCGTCGTAGCCTTGTATAAACTTTTCTGTTGGTAATTTCCGCATTTCTTGAATGTTTTTAGCACCAAGTTGTTTCTGGAATTCTACACCTTCTTGTTCACCGTCTTTTACGGTATTCATTCCGTATTGAATAATTGGGATATTGTTGCCTTCAACTTTTAATGGCAAAAACGAACTACCGCTTTCGCTTATAGCGCCACTAAACAAGCCTTTGGCAAGAGGTGATGCACATAAGATACTTACCGAAATCCCACCAGCTGATTCGCCTGCAATTGTCACTCGTTCAGGGTCTCCACCGAATGCTGCAATATTGTCGTGAATCCATTGTAACGCCATTATTTGGTCGAGCAAGCCATAGTTGCCCGATACGCCTTTTTTATTTTCCTTACTCAACTCCGGATGTGGCATAAAACCAAGAGGCCCAAGCCGGTATTCAATACTTACATAAATAATTCCTTCGCGTACGAAATGGTCCATAGTGCCTGCGTATGAGCCGGTAAGAAATCCTCCACCATGAATCATGACGAATACCGGTAACTTTTCGTCTTTTGATTTTGCAGACGTTTCAACGCTCAAATACAAGCAGTCTTCGCTCATCGGAATCTCGTTCCCGTATTGATTTGGGTCGTTCATTTGCGGCGGACGATTTCCCCATTTGTCAGCCTTATATATGCCATTCCACGTTTTTTTGGGAACTGGCGCTTTCCATCGTAATTTTCCGACAGGAGCTTCGGCATATGGAATACCTTTATACAACGCAAAACCGTTATGCTCAATTCCTTCAATTTCGCCTTGTGCGACAGTGGTTCGCAATAATTGAGCTTGAGCCGAGAACATAAATATTGTTCCAATTATAGTTGTTAGAATTGTTTTTTTCATAGGTATTTATTTGTTGAATTGTAAAAATAGAAATTTTGTTTTTGTCTTAATGCAAAATGATAAAAAATCAAAGCGTTGGTACTGTCAATTTTTAACATTTATAATAGAGTTAACGTAAAGAAAATGAAAGACAAAGACAGTTTTTTTTGTTGTTTTTGCAATTAGTTCAATAATAATATTATTTTTGCCGAGCAATTTAATTAACATAATGTCTAACTAATTTTAAAACCAAACAATGGTAAAAAAAGTAAAAACTGAAAACGAAGAATTGGAAAACGAAAACGTTGTAATTGACGCTGAAGTTGAAGTTCCAGCTCAAGAAGACGTAGAAGAAACTGTTGAAGACGATAGTGCTTCTGACGACGAAATCAATTCTATTGTTTCAGCTGCTAAAGTGCAGCAAAATGTATTCGATTGGGATAAATACGAAGCTGAAAAAGACGGTTATTCTAAATCGGAAAAAGATGCGTTACAAAACAAGTACGAACAAACTTTGTCAACAAATACAGAAAACGAAGTTACAGAAGGTACTGTAGTAACTATTTCAAAACGTGAAGTTGTTGTAAACATTGGATACAAATCTGATGGTGTTGTTTCTTTCAACGAATTCCGCTACAATCCTGATTTAAAAGTAGGAGATAAAGTAGAAGTATACGTTGAAAGTCTTGAAGATAAATCAGGACAATTATTGCTTTCTCATAAAAAAGCAAGAGCAATGAAGTCATGGGATAGAGTTAATCAAGCTCTTGAAAACGGCGAAGTTGTTAAAGGTTTTGTTAAATGTAGAACTAAGGGCGGTATGATTGTAGATGTATTCGGTATCGAAGCATTCTTACCAGGTTCTCAAATTGACGTAAAACCAATCCGCGATTACGATGTATTCGTAGGAAAAACAATGGAATTCAAAGTTGTTAAAATCAACAACGAATACAAAAACGTTGTTGTTTCTCACAAAGCTCTTATCGAAGCTGAACTTGAAATCCAAAAGAAAGAAATTATCTCTAAATTGGAGAAAGGACAAGTACTTGAAGGTATCGTTAAAAACATTACAAGCTACGGTGTATTCATCGACCTTGGTGGTGTTGACGGTCTTATCCACATTACTGACCTTTCTTGGGGACGTATTACTCATCCAGAAGAAATCGTACAACTTGACCAAAAAATCAATGTTGTTATCCTTGACTTCGATGATGACAAAAAACGTATCGCACTCGGCTTAAAACAATTAACTCCTCATCCATGGGATGCTTTAGATCCAAACTTGAAAGTTGGAGACAAAGTACACGGAAAAGTTGTAGTTATGGCTGATTACGGTGCTTTCGTTGAAATCGCTTCTGGTATTGAAGGTCTTATCCACGTATCTGAAATGTCTTGGTCACAACACTTACGTTCTGCTCAAGAATTCTTAAACGTTGGTGACGAAATCGATGCAGTTGTTCTTACTTTGGATCGTGAAGAAAGAAAAATGTCTCTTGGCATGAAACAACTTCACCCAGATCCATGGGAAAAAATCGATGAAAAATATGCAGTTGGAAGCAAACACAAAGCTCTTGTAAAGAACTTCACTAACTTCGGTATCTTCGTAGAAATTGAAGAAGGTGTAGATGGTTTGATTCACATTTCTGACTTGTCATGGACTAAGAAAATCAAACATCCACAAGAATTTACTCAACTTGGAGCTGAAATCGAAGTTGTAGTTCTTGAAGTCGATAAAGAAAACCGTCGTTTAAGTTTAGGTCACAAACAATTGGAAGAAAATCCATGGGATGTGTTCGAAACAATCTTCAACGTAGGTTCTGTACACGAAGGAACAATCGTTGAAATCAACGACAGAAATGTAACCGTAGCACTTCCTTATGGTGTAGAAGGTGTGTCTGTTGTTAGCCACATTGTGAAAGAAGACGGTACAACTGCAAAAGTTGATGAAAAATTATCATTCAAGGTTACCGAATTCTCTAAAGATTCAAAGAAGATTTTTGTATCACATACAAGAACATTCGAAGATGAGAAAAAAGTAGCTGAAGAAAACGAAAAACAATCTAAAGCAAACTCTACTAAGAAAGCTATGAAGAAAGTTAGCGACAATATAGAGAAAACTACTTTAGGTGACGTTTCTGATTTGGCAAAATTGAAATCAGAATTAACAAAAGCAGAAAAAGAAAATAAATAGTCAACTATTGTTTCTTTAGCATAAAAAAGAGCTTTGGATTATTTTCCAAGGCTCTTTTTTTATAAACTCACAAATCATAATTCGTAACTCATAACTAATTTATATCTTTGTCGGAAAGAAAATGGCAATGAAAAAAGTCTTATTTATAGATCGTGACGGCACTGTATTAAAAGAGCCGATAGAAGATGAACAAATCGATTCTTTTGAGAAATTTGAATTTTTATCGCATACAATTTCTTCATTACAAAAAATTGTAGAAAATACCGAATACGAATTGGTAATGGTAACAAACCAAGATGGTTTGGGAACGGCTTCGTTTCCCGAAGATACATTTTGGCCGGTACAAAACACGATGCTTTCAGTGCTGAAAAGCGAAGGCGTTGTGTTCGCCGATATAATTATAGATGAGACATTTGAATACGAAAACAAGCCAACTCGCAAGCCGGGTATAGCATTGCTTGGCAAGTATCTCACCGGCGAGTATGATATGACACAGTCGTATGTCATTGGTGATAGAAACACCGATGCTCAACTTGCCGAGAATTTAGGCTGCAAATCATTGCTTTTGAGAGGAAAACATTTAATTGAAAAGGATTTGCCCGCATCATGCGAGATGGTGGCTGAAACGTGGTCGGAAATCGCTCAGCGATTGACATTCCCATTGCGTTTTGCTCATGTAACACGAAACACCAATGAAACGAAAATAGACATAGAGTTGCTTCTTGATGGACGGGGAAAGTCTGAAATCTCAACAGGTTTGGGATTTTTTGATCATATGCTTGAGCAACTTGCTCGTCATTCCAATTGTGATTTGAAAATTCATGTCACAGGCGATTTGCACGTTGATGAACATCATACGATAGAAGATACTGGAATTGCGCTTGGCGAGGCATTTTCACAAGCTTTGGGAAAGAAAGAACGAATAGAGCGTTACGGCTTTTTGTTGCCTATGGATGATTCGTTAGCTCAAGTAGCTATTGATTTCTCCGGTCGTCCATGGTTGATTTGGGACGTGGAATTTAAACGTGAAAAAGTAGGAGAGTTGCCAACAGAAATGTTGTATCATTTCTTTAAATCATTTTGTGATGCAGCCAAATGCAACCTTAACATACAAGTATCGGGTGACAATGAACATCACAAAATAGAAGCAATATTCAAAGCGTGGGCAAAATCTATCAAGATGGCTGTTTCGCGCAAATTGGATAATCAATTGCTTCCTTCTACAAAAGGATTGCTTTAATCAAAATTAAACGGCGTTTGTTGGTAAACGTAATAGTTTAGCCAGTTACCGAACAAAAGATTTCCGTGACTTTTCCACATGTGTTTTGGCATTTGTGTAGGGTCGTTGTTTGGGAAATAATTTTTCGGCATTTCTATATCCAAACCTTTTGCTTTGTCGCGTAGGTATTCGTCACGCAAGGTAAGAGGGTCGTATTCGGAATGCCCCGAAACAAATATATTTCTTCCGTCTTGTGAAACAATCAAATACGGACCGGCTTCTTTTGAATCACTCACAATTTTTAAATCAGGGCACGCCAAAATATCTTCTCTACGATTGTATGTATTCCGAGAGTGTGGAGCAAGAAATTCGTCGTCAAAACCACGAACAATAGGTTCTTTATGGTCTAACACTTCGTGTTTGAAAATACCAAACAACTTATGGTCGAGATTGTATTTTTGTATGCCGTAAAAATAGTATAACGCAGCTTGTGCACCCCAACAAATGTGAAGCGTAGAGGTAACGTTAGTTTTTGCCCATTCATAAATGTGAACCAATTCGTCCCAGTACTCAACGTCTTTAAAATCAAGGTGTTCAATAGGAGCGCCTGTTATAATAAGTCCGTCAAGTTTGCTTACTTCGTCTATCGATTTATAGAACGTGTTTAGGTGTTCCCATGAGGTATGCGTTGAAATGTGCGTTTTGGTGAACAAAAGCACTATTTCCACTTGCAGAGGCGTGTTCGACAACATTCTCAACAAATGCGTCTCAGTTTTTTCCTTTTGTGGCATTAAATTTAAAATTCCAATGCGAATAGGGCGAATATCTTGAGTAGAGGCACGACTTGTTGTCATGAGAAATACGTTCTCATTTTTCAGCGTTTCTGCTGCGGGTAATGTGTCGGGAATATTTATAGGCATACCAAATTTATTTTCTGCAAAAATAGGGTTTGTCGCCATTAAATCAAATTTATATTTAAAAAATTGTGTGCGAGCTTATTGCAAGAGAAAAATTCCGCCACCATCATATAATTGCCCGCCATGCAGTTGTACTATGGCGCAATGGTGTTTGGTAATAAATTCCCGAATCGCATTTCCCTCTGAATATTGGGAAAGCGAGCCGTTTATGTAGATTGTGTCGCCGAATTTTCCCATACATCCACCAATAAAACCGTATTTGTACGGCGGTAGCAGTATGCCTTGGGGCGAAACGTACAAACTCTCACAATTGTGTTCATGCAGACTTTTGTGTATGGCTTTGTCAGATGTGATGAAAGTGTCGGGTGCAATTTCTATGGTATTGCAGCGCGTGTATGCTTGAGGCACGTCAATGCATTTTTTGTCTAAAGCAAGAATGGTGCTATCGGTGCAGTCTTTTTTGTGAATGATAAATTGCTTGGTAATCACGCAATTGTATGGTGTGGAATCTTGCAAGGAACTTCCAATTTGTTGTTTTCCAAATTGGTATGAAATAGAAGAAAGTTCATTTATAATATTTTGCGGACAATTTTGGGCAAGAATGAGCGTTTCGCCTTGTGCCATAAAGATATCGGGATGTCCGGCAATAGCATCGTAGGTAATGCCCTGCGTAAGAAATGGAACCACGTGAAACTGTTTTGCAAGTGTTTCAAAAGATTCCTCGGGACTGCGCGCATCAATAATGGCAATAGGTGTATTCATATCCTTGCAAAAGTTTGTCTGCCTTAAATTGCACCGACTTACAGTGTTTCTGTAATTCTTGTTTGTTGCTGCCGTTGTATCCTATTGCATTCGGAATTTCACTTGGATTTACGAAAATGCAGATATTCTCTTGTGGCTCATTTTTTTGTAAGAGCAAAGAAAAAACATCATGCCATATTTCGCTTAGTACCAATTCCTTAAACGATTGGTGGAATGGTCCTGCAAGCAAATATTTATTCGACGAAAAATCTTTATTTGGATGCAATCCTACTTTGAGCACCGTCACGTTGTGTTTTGCGAAAAATTGATACAAGTCTTTTGTCCATGCTATCGCTGTTTTGAGAGGTAGCGCTTGGTATTTCCCTTCGGTGTATAGTCGTGCAAGTGGGGTGTCGGAAACAACGAGTGTTGGGTAAATTCGCGTAGTTTTTGCGCCAAAAGCAACAATGTCCTGCGCCGTTTGCATTGCTCGTTCGTAAGTGTCGCCGGGCAAGCCTATCATCATTTGCAGTCCGAGCGAAAAACCATATTCGTTGATTTTTCTTGCTGCATTTTCAATCGCCGTTCTCGCATGTCCACGGCCCGAAAGGTGAAGCACTTCGTCGTTGGTTGACTGTGCGCCAAGTTCTATGTCGGTTACGTGATAGCGTTTGAGCATGCTTAGAATTTCGTCGTCAATGTAGTCGGGACGGGTAGAAAGGCGTATACCCGAAACTCTGCCAGATTCTAAATATGGTTGTGCTACACGCAAATACGATTCTTGCATATCGAGTGGCAATCCGGTGAAACTTCCTCCGAAAAATGCAATTTGTACATCGTAGTCTTCCGGAATAGTTGCAAGGTTTCTTTGAATTATCGCATCGGTTTCTTCTACTGTAGGAATGTGGTCTTGCGAACTAATGTGATTTTGGTTGCAAAAAATGCAACGATGCGGACATGCAAGTTGCGGAAGAAATATCGGAATATTTGCGTGCTTGCCGTTCATTATACTAAGGTTACAATCGTAATGCCGTCGCCACCCATTTCTATTGGTGCGTCTTTGCACGATTCTACAAAGTCAATCGTTTCAAGGTATTCGCGAATGATTTTTCGTAAAATTCCATAGCCTTTGCCATGCAAAATTTCTACATGTTTGATTTGCAACATGTTGGCTGTTTCGACAAAATCTTTCACTAAATACATGGCTTCGTCGCCTCGTTTGCCCCGAAGGTCAAGGTTATGGCTGAAATTCGTTCGTTTTTCCGAAATATTTTTGATAGGCGATGAAACAATAACCGTTTTGCTCTCAATTTTGGGTTTTGCTGTCGATTCAAGAGTATTCGTTTTTACGGTCATTTTTAGGTTGCCGAACAACACGGTAGCTTCTTTTTCGTTGAGCGCGAGAACTTCTCCAGCAGTTGATTGGCCTTTGAGTTTTACAAAACTTCCTACCGAAATTGGTTGTTTTCCTTGAGGATTCGTCGGTTTTTTGGTCTCCTTGTTGTTGCTTAACGTTGAAACTTTCGCCTTTGTTTTGTCTGCAAATTGTTTGAACTCTTCTCGTGCTTGTTTGGTCGTTTCTTTGTTCGCTTGCGACTCTTTGATAACGCGCACGGTTTGTTCTATTTGCTTGTTGGCCGAATTGAGTATGGCACTGATTTCCTGCTCGGTTGTGGAGATAATTTCTTGGCGTTTCTCGTTTATTTTTTTGAGTTTTGCCGTGTAATCTTCCTGCAGCGATTTCATTTGTTTATCGCGGAGATTCAGCTCTTCGCGTTTGTTGTGCACGTATTGTTTTTCCTCTTCAAGTTTCTTGAGGTTTTTGTCAAAATCAATATGTTCCTGTTTAATTTTTGATTGTGCGTTTGTGAGCACGTGTTCGGGCAAACCGATGGTTTTTGCAATTTCAAAAGCAAACGAACTTCCGGCCGAACCCATACGCAATTTGTAGAGCGGACGCATATTTTCCATGTCAAAAAGCATGGCGCCATTTATCAGCCCTTCGAGTGACGATGCCGCGTGTTTGAGGTTGCTGTAGTGCGTTGTGATTATGCCAAAAGAGAGTTTTGCGTTGAGTCTTTCAAGCACACTTTCAGCAATTGCGCCTCCCAAAATTGGTTCCGTCCCTGTTCCAAATTCATCAATTGCAATGAGCGTTTTGCTATTGGCATTTTCCATGAATATTTTCATGTTGAGTAAATGAGAAGAGTAGGTACTCAAATCATTTTCAAGCGATTGCTCATCGCCAATATCGATGAAAATATTGTTGAAAATTCCCATTTTGCTCAGGCCTTCAGCCGGAATTGGCAGACCGCATTGAAACATATATTGCAGCAAAATAACCGTTTTCATGCACACCGATTTTCCGCCGGCATTTGGCCCTGAAATCACAATAATTCGTTGCGATTTGTTGAGCACAATATGGAGAGGAATGGTTTCTTTGCCACTTTTCTTGAATGACAAGAGCAACAAGGGATGGCGCGCACGCACAAGCGAAATTTCTTGTTGGTCAGAAATGGTTGGCTTTTGCGCATCAGTTTCCAAGGTAAACAATGCTTTGGCACGGATTGCATCAATGTCGCCTAAAAAGTCGTAGGCGCATTCTATATCGGGCAAAAAAGGACGAATGCTTGATGTGGCAGCACGAAGAATGATGATGATTTCTTTCTGTTCTTCGAATTCCAAATTTGCGATGGCATTGTTTGTCTCAAAAGCCTCTGCTGGCTCAACGTACGAGGTTTTTCCCGTAGAAGATTCATCGTGAACAATACCTTGAATTTTTCGTTTGAAGGTACTATTCAAGGGCAACACAAGTCGTCCGTCGCGGAGAGTAAGCTCCGAATCTTGCTCAAGCCAGCCTTCATTGCGAGCTTGTGTAAGTTTTTGCGACATGATTTTGTTGATAATCCGATGCTTTTGTGCTATCTCACTTCTGATTTCAACCAATCGCGGAGAGGCGTTGTCTTTGAGGTTTCCGTTGGCATCAACAATTCGGTTGATGGTTTGTGTTATTTCTTTTGAAATCTCAATGGGTTGTGCAAGTTCTGCCAAATAGGGAAAACGCTCATTTTGTTTGTTGAAGAACAACAGAATTTCTTGAATCTCGGTTAACGATGTGCGTAGAATGTGTAATTCATTGGCTGTGAGATACGTGCCTTCAGGGCGAATGCTGTTGAGTGTGTCATGAATTGACGAAAACGATGGCGTAGGAAAATTCTTTTCCTCGTTGAAAATCGTGGTCATTTCAATCACTTGGCTCAATTGCTTATTAATTGCTTCGGCATCGGTGGAAAAGGCGAGTGCTGCAATTTTTTCAGCACCAAGGGCACATTTACACTTCTGCGAAAGCAGATGGCGTATTTCCGAAAATCCTATTTTTTGTTCTATTGAATTGGGATAGAGCATCGTTGTTCTATTTGTCGGACAAAGGTACTTTTTTTAGAATGAACAATCAAGTGAGTTACTGTTCTCAATTTTCTAATTTTCGTTTCCTTACTTTACCAGCACTTTTTGTGTCCCATTTTTTGTTCTCACAATGTACACTCCTCGGGTGAGAGAACCATTTTGTGCTGTTACATTTTGATTTTCAATATTGAAAATCTGGAAGTCAGTGCAATTGCAATAAATAGTTCTTTCTAGAGAGTATGTAAGAATTTGTGGTTTAGCAAGCTCATTAACACTTGACGGTTCAGTTTTAGGAATTGTGATAGTGGCTGGGGTTAGTGCACAGGTGTTTCCCGACGAAATTTTCCAATTGTAGAAATACATATACCATGGTTTCGCATCTATCCAAGGTGTGTTTGAACCGAGAATAGACATAACTCCAGCAACGGTATAAGGAAATGCTACGTTTGCATCAGCTTCGTACGAATGGCGCAATGTTCCTGTAGAGTTTTTTGCACTCATGTAGTAAATGCCGGGCTCCAATGTGGCATTAATGCTAAGGCGTTGGTCTCCGGCTGCGCATTCTCCGTATGATTTTGTGAATACTGTTGTACTTTGGTTTTCTGCAAGAATATCAATAACAATGGTTTGTGCATTCACTAAAAACAAGCTGAGAGAATCAATCGTCAATGTTCGGAACACCTGAAATTTCATACTTTCGGCAGGTGTGCGTGTGTACGATTTACTTATGTCTATCTTCTTCATGCCAATGTATCCCGAAAACTTATTGTGGTCGCCAACGTAGTACGTGGTTGTTTGTGGTACAGCCGTGCTAAATGTTGTTCCCGAATGAATCAACGTTGTTCCCAAACTATCAGCAAACCAGTCGTATTCTGTTTCTGCCGGGTTGTTTATGGTGAGCGTAGCCGTTTTGTCG
Organism: Bacteroidales bacterium; assembly: GCA_036752345.1. Lineage (GTDB taxonomy): Bacteria > Bacteroidota > Bacteroidia > Bacteroidales > UBA1715 > UBA1715. The sequence continues at coordinate 13,094 of DAIOSV010000001.1, forward strand.
GTTTCTGCTTGCACATCGGGAATTTGCAACATATTTGATGTTACGTTGATTTCGTCTAACGCACTGGTGCAGCCTTTTGCAGAGACTTGTACCTCGTATGTTCCCGCATCTTTAATTTTCAGTTCAGACCCGGTTTCTCCTTCTAAAATGCTTCCATTCCGTGACCATTCAAAATCTATTGCAGTTGTATCAAGTTTTGAATCAAGTGTTTGATAGGAATATTCGCATAGCGAAATGTCTTTACCTAAATTTGGTTGCAATGTGCTGAAAATCTGAACCGTATCTTTGCGAGAGCAGCCTAAACTATCGGCAATCACAACATACGTTCCCGGTTCTGTGACCGTGAGGGTTGAATTTGTGCCGAGAATTGTTTTGTCTTTAACCCACGTAAATGTAGTGGTGGGATTGCTAATGCCGGTATTGAGTGTAATAGACGACTTTCCGCACAACGATTTGTCTTTGCCAAGATTTGGTTGCGAACATTCTTGATATTTTACATCGTTAAAATCGGTTGAGATTTTCATATCGTCAAACCAAATGTAGCACGTTTCCGTAGGGCACCAGGTTGCGTCACTTCCGCCGTGAAATGTTGAAAGATATAATTTGTCTGCCATCTCGCCATTCGTGGTGAATTGTCTGCCGGTAACGTGCAACACATGAATACCGTTTACCCATGCTTCAACTTCGCCATCTTGGCTTGTTGGGGTAGAGTTTACTTTTACACGTTCGGCTAGGTGATACCATTTTCCACGCTCAAAAATAATGTCGGAACCGTCAGGCCAGGTTAAGTAGAAATCAAGGCCGTAAGTTTGCGTTTTGAGCATGTCGTAGAGATATAAACAAATTCTTCCGTTGGCGCGCCACATGAAACGGCATGAAAAACCATTTGTTCCGTCGCACGATTGGCCTCCGCTACAATCGTCTCCTCCTGAAATGCCGGGAATTTTCCCTCCGAAATTAGAGGTTCCGTATGAGAAATTCTCGCTAAATTTTATCCAATATGACATATACATTTCTTGCGCCGGCTCAACGTACAATTGAATTTGCGCCCCCGTTTGGTCAGGACCGAAACCTCCTGCCGGATAGGTAATTCGCAGTGATTGCGTTCCCGATACCGAAGTGCTGTTGTCAACTATGGTGCGGTCTTGCAATCCTTGATTCCACGAGCCTGTTGTAAATCCGTCATTTTGCCATTGCTCATATAAATACGGAATGTTCGTATTTACATTGTCAAATGTAGAATGAACGTATTGTGAAAATGCAGATACACAGACGAGTTGTAGTGCAATGCAGAGGTGAAAAAATCGATTCATATGTGTGGCTTTTATATTTTTTCCAAAAGTACAACATTTTCTACATGTTGTGTATGAGGAAACATATCAACTGAGCGAGATTTTACCACCGTATATGCAGTTGAAAGTAATTGTAAATCACGTGCTTGCGTGGCCGGGTTGCAACTTACGTACACAATTCGTTGTGGCAACGCACGCAAAATGGTATCAACCACATCTTGGTGCATTCCGGCGCGTGGAGGGTCTGTAATGATAACATCCGGTTTGCCGTGTTCTGCAATAAACGCATCGTTGAGAATGTCCTTCATATCGCCTGCATAGAACAGTGTGTTGTTGATGTTGTTGATTTCCGAATTAACTTTTGCGTCTTCAATTGCTTCTTCAACGTATTCGATACCAATAACTTTTTTGGCTTGTTTTGCCACAAAGTTTGCAATCGTTCCCGTTCCGGTGTAAAGGTCATACACCAATTCGTTGCCCGTAAGTTGTGCAAAGTCGCGCGCAATTTTGTAGAGTTCGTAGGCTTGCTCTGAATTTGTTTGGTAAAAAGATTTTGGACCAATTTTGAACTTCAAATTTTCCATTGTTTCAAAAATGTGGTCGTTGCCGTAGAATGTCAACACTTCTTGGTCGCCAATGGTGTCGTTTGCTTTTTGATTGACGATGTACAACAAAGATGAAATTTGCGGGAAATTCTCATGAAGTGCGGTGAGCAAGCTCGACATTTGTTCTTCGTTGTTTTCATAGAAAACCACAATCACCATACATTCACCGGTGGTGCTGATGCGAATAATAAGATTGCGAAGCAAGCCGGTGTGATTGCGAATGTCAAAAAAGGTAAGACCATGTTCCAGCGCGAATGAGCGTACAAAGTTGCGAATCTCGTTGCTTGGAGTCGATTGCAGCGAGCAATGGTCTATGTCTACCACCTTGTCAAATAAGTGCGGAACGTGGAAGCCAAGAGCGTTAGCGTCGGTTATTTCGGTGTTTTCTTTCACTTCTTGCGCAGTAATCCATCGTTTGTTCGAAAACGTGAATTCCAACTTGTTTCGGTAGAATTCTTTGTTCTTGGAACCGAGAATTGGCAAAAATTCGCCAACTGAAATATGTCCGATGCGTTCTAGTTGGTCTTTGGCTTGTTTTTCTTTGTAAAACAATTGTTTTTCGTACGGAAGAATTTGCCATTTGCAACCGCCGCACGTACCAAAATGTTTGCAAAATGCAGGAATGCGGTCAGGGCTCGGAGTAACGAGTTCCAGTACCCGTCCTTCCAAATACCGTTTTCGTTTTCTGGTAACTTGTACGTTTATTACATCGCCGGGAATAACCCCTTCGACAAATAACACCATATCATCAATTTTCGCAATGGCATTGCCTTCGGCGGCAATGTCCGTAATCAACACATTCTCTAGTGTTGGTAACTTTTTGTTTCTACTCACAGTATTTTAATTTTATTAGTGCAAATATTCATACATTTGCAAAAATAAACCTAAAAAGATGAACATAATTTCATACTTTGTTTTAGGAGCTGCTGTGGGAAGTCTATTAGCGGCAAAAAAAATCGGAAACAAAGCATTGATTTTTGGTGGTTTATGCGCCATACTTCCTTCCCTTGATCATTTAATAGCATTGCTATATGATGAGCCGGATTCTTTGTATATCAATGGAGGCGTAAGTCATTCAATTGTCTTTTGTGTATTGGTGGCTCCTATGTTAGGTTGGCTGTTACATAAATTCATTACTACAGAATTATCTATTATACAGTGGTCAAAATTGGCATTTTTGACAATGATGTCGCATTGTGCGTTTGATGTTCTGAAAATTCGTGGATATGGTTTGCTAGAGCCTTTTGTTCACAAGCGTTTTGCGTTGTCAATCATTGCCGATAACGATATTCTCATCAGTACATCATTGTTGCTGGCATTCATTTTTGCCATGATTCTCAAAGACAATAAACAAAAAGCAATGATTTCGTGGTTTGGCATGTTTTTACTTGTTGTACTTGTTTCGTTCACATTCTTAAATAAATTGTCGGTGCAGTCGGAGTTTGAACAACGGCTGAATGACCAAGACGTACGGTATTCGCGTGCGGAATTATTTCCGGTTTCGGGAGCTTTGTTTTTGTGGAATTGTATAGCGCAAGACCGCAATGGCTTTTGGATGTGCTATCAATCAAATTTGAGTACAAATAATTTTGAATATTGTCTTTCTCTCCGCAACGATTACTATTTGTTTGAACAAGAAAAAAATCCGAAGATAAAGCGATTGAAAGCATATACACGTTATTTTTATGCAATAGAACCTAAGACCGAAAATTCCGTGGTGTTGCACGACTTGCGATACGCTAGAAGAGGTTTTAAACAAAAAGATCCGTATGTTAGCTCGTATTTGATAGAGCAAAAAGGGAAAGATTGTACGATTGAAATAGTCAAGTAGGAAGTAATTCAAATAGGTATAAATAGAGCTCTTTACCATTTTTTACTAGTTAATAAAATGTTAAAGCAAAGCAAATAGCAACAAAGACGCAACCAAAGCGAATGTTGTATTTTTGGTGCTATTAGATAAATACATTTTTGCAAAGTGGTTGAAACGCCTTTAATGAAGCAATATTATGAGGTAAAGGGAAAACATCCCGATGCCGTGTTGTTGTTTCGCGTAGGCGATTTTTACGAAACCTATAGCGACGATGCCGTCAAGGCTTCAAAAATTCTCGGAATAACCTTGACAAAGCGTTCCAATGGTGGTGGAACGTCAACAGAAATGGCAGGTTTCCCATATCATGCAATAGACACCTATTTACCAAAATTGGTGAGAGCCGGACAACGCGTAGCCATCTGCGAACAGCTTGAAGATCCGTCAAAAACCAAGAAGTTGGTAAAACGCGGCATTACCGAACTGGTTACGCCCGGAGTGTCACTTAGCGATAGCATTCTTGAAAATCGAGAGAATAACTTTTTGGCTGCGTTGCATTTTTCGCAATCAATTGTTGGCGTTTCGTTTTTGGACATTTCTACGGGAGAATTCCTTGTAGCACAAGGCTCCGTTGATTATGTAGATAAGTTATTAAACAGTTTTCAGCCAAAGGAAATCTTGTTCAACCGTTGCCAAGAGCAGTGGTACAAAGAAACCTTTCATCGTGAAAATGAGTGTGTAAACAAGCTCGATGATTGGATTTTTACCTCACAAGCCGCAAACGATAAATTGTTGGCTCAATTTGAAACCACTTCGCTCAAAGGGTTTGGAATAGCCGATATGACGCAGGCGGTGATAGCTGCCGGAGCGATTCTCTACTATCTTGACATTACCGAACATAAACTTACAAGCCATATTCGCAATATTGCTCGCATAGATCAAGATAACTATGTGTGGCTTGATAAATTCACCATTCGTAATTTGGAATTATTTGGTTCCGAAAATGTTGGTGCAAAAACTCTCTTGTCTGTTTTGGACAACACCAAAACTCCCATGGGAGCGCGTTTGCTTCGTCGATGGATAGCATTACCATTGCGCCAAGTTGCCGATATTCATGCTCGTCTCGACGCGGTGCAATCTATGGTGGAGCAACCAACTGCATTAGATGAATTGTCGGTGATGCTCAAATCTATGTGCGACTTGGAGCGAATAGTGGCGCGCGTGGCAACAAACAGAATCACTCCTCGTGAAGTTTTGCAGTTGCAGAAAACGCTTGAAGAAATTGTGCCTCTCAAAAATTTGTGCGCCAATATGGGCAACGAGGCTTTGCAAGCATTTTCGTACCAATTGAATCCGTGTGAAGTGCTTTGCGAACGAATTAAGACAGAAATACAGCCTGAGGCAAACAATGCCATAAACAAGGGAAACATCATTTTACCGGGCATCAATAAGGAACTTGATGAATTGCGCGAGATAGCCTACAATGGCAAGGATTATTTGCTCAAAATGCAAGACCGAGAAGAGCAACGCACGGGAATTCCCAAAATTAAAGTTGCGTTCAACAACGTGTTCGGCTACTACATAGAGGTACGCAATACCCACAAAGAAAAAGTCCCCACCGATTGGATTCGTAAACAAACGCTTGTTGGTGCTGAGCGATACATTACGCAAGAATTGAAGGAATATGAAGAGAAAATTCTTGGTGCCGAGTCGCGCATAGTTGAAATAGAACAAGAAATCTATATGGCTCTTATTCAAAATGTAGCCAAATACATAGAAACTATTCAACTCAATGCCGGAATTATAGCACAAATAGACTGCTTGCTGTCGTTTGCAATCGTTTCTGTGGCAAATAATTATATCCGCCCCGAAGTGAACGACTCAATGGCGTTGGATATTAAAAATGGACGTCATCCCGTAATCGAAACAGAGATGGCGCCGGGTGAGAAATATATTGGCAACGATGTCTATCTCGATACAGAAAAACAACAGATTATCATTATAACCGGACCGAATATGGCTGGAAAATCGGCATTGCTGCGCCAAACTGCATTGATTGTATTGATGGCGCAAATGGGCTGTTTTGTCCCTGCCGATGCCGTGACTATGGGCGTGGTGGACAAAGTGTTTACTCGTGTGGGTGCGTCTGACAATATTTCGCAAGGCGAGTCAACGTTTATGGTTGAAATGAATGAAGCCGCAAATATTTTGAACAACATGAACGATAGAAGTCTTGTGCTGTTTGATGAATTGGGGCGCGGAACAAGCACCTATGACGGTATTTCCATAGCGTGGGCAATAGTGGAATATTTGCACGAAGGTCAAAAGGCACATCCAAAGACTTTGTTTGCCACACATTATCATGAATTGAATGAATTGGAAAAATCTTTCCCTCGCATTAAAAATTTTAACGTTTCTGTGCGCGAACAAAATCAAAAAGTTATATTCTTGCGTAAATTAATTCCGGGTGGAAGTGAGCATAGTTTTGGTATTCATGTGGCAAAAATGGCAGGAATGCCACAATCTATTGTAAACAGAGCCAACGAAATTTTGAAAGAATTGGAAGGAATAGGCGCAAATACAGAGGCTTTAGCCAAACCGGTTGACGAAATTGCACATTCACGCGAAGGATTTCAGATGAGCATTTTTCAACTTGACGATCCGGTTTTGTCGCAAATTCGCGATGAGTTGTTGGGAATAGAAATTGACAATCTTACGCCTATTCAGGCATTGAATAAATTGAATGACATAAAGAAACTACTGAAAAAGTAGAATATAATTGGTACTAATATGAATTTGAAAGATTTAGAATGGCAGAAATATCTTGTCGCATTTTGGGGTGGGATTAAAACGGTGTTGAAATGGTTTTTTGCCAAAGGAAGACCTTTTTATGTAAAAGCATACCGATGGTTCCTTTTTTTAATTGTACTCCTTTTTACGTACATATTGGCGGTAGAAATTAATTTTTGCTTTTTGTTTGGCTATTCACCTTCTATAAAAGAATTGAAACATCCAAAACAAAGTCTTGCATCGGAGGTTTATGCTGCCGATGGTACATTGTTGGGAAGATTTTTTATTGAAAACAGAACTCCGGTGGAATATGCCGATTTGTCGCCATTGCTAATCAAAACGCTTATATCTACTGAAGATACTCACTTTTACCAACATCATGGTATAGATTTCAAAGCATTGCTACCGGTATTTAAAGATATGCTCCAAGGCAATCCGCGCGGTGGTAGTACTATAACGCAACAGTTGGTGAAAAATCTTTTCAAAACACGCAAGCAAGATCACGGTCTGTTGGGTAAAATTCCCGGCGTGCGCATGATTGTGATAAAGTCTAAAGAATGGATTTCAGCGGTGAGAATTGAAATGAATTTCAGCAAACAAGAATTGCTCACATTGTATTTCAACACGGTTGACTTTGGCAGTAATTCATACGGCATACAAATAGCTTCCAAAACGTATTTTGACAAATTACCGAAAGATTTAAATGCCAATGAATGCGCTACTCTTATTGGAATGCTTAAAGCACCAACAGCATATAGCCCTGTGCTCAACCCAACTCGCTCGTTAAACCGACGCAATGTGGTTTTGGGCATTATGGAACGAGATAAATTGATTACCACTCATGAATACGATTCGTTGGTATTGCAACCGATTGATTTGAAATATAAGGTGGAAACTCCAAGTGAAGGTATTGCAAACTATTTCCGTCAGGCTGTGTATGCATATTTAAAGCCATGGCTCAAAGAAAATGATTTGGATATTTATTCTGATGGGTTGAAAATATACACCACACTCGATTACAAAATGCAACAGTATGCCGAAGACGCAATGTCGCAGAATATGAAACGCGTGCAACATCAGTTTGATTCGCATTGGGGAAAACAAAATCCATGGATAGACGGAAATAAAAACGAGATACCGAATTTTATAGATAATGTGGTTAAAAAATCATGGTATTATAGTCGTCTTGAGGCAAAATATAAGGGCAATCAAGATTCTATCAATTACTACATTAATTTAAAACGTCCGCAGAAATTGTTTTCATGGAAGGGCGACATTGACACGGTGTGCAGTTTTGTTGAGGCAACGAATTATTTGAAACGACTTTTGCATAGCGGTATGGTTGCTATGGACCCAGAAACCGGTGCAATCAAAGCATACGTTGGCGGTTTGGACTTCAATCATTTTAAATATGACAACGTGCGTTCTATGCGTCAGCCGGGATCTTCGTTCAAAATCTTTGTGTATACTGCAGCTATGGCAAAAGGATGGTCACCCTGTGACAGTTTAATTGACGCACCGTTGACAATTAATTATGTTGAAAATGGTGAGCAAAAATCGTGGGGACCACGTAACGCAAATCGTGAATATGTTGGTGGAAACGTTGGCTTAAAATATGCGTTTGCCCATTCTCTGAATACTATAAGCGTGCGTTTAACGCAAGATATTGGTGTAGAAAATATAATACGCACCGCTCATGATATGGGTATCAAGTCACCTCTTGATACGGTTCCGTCTATTTGTCTTGGATCGAGCGATGTTACATTGCTCGAATTGACCAATGCCTATTGTCCATTGTTGAATGATGGCTATCGCGTAGAACCAATGTTTGTTACACGAATAGAAGACAAAGACGGAAAAGTTTTGAAAGAGTTTGCTCCTGAAAAAGTGAAAGTTCTTGACTCAGTAACGGTTTTCTTGATGCAACAAATGTTCCTCGCATCGTTAAGCGAGCCGTATGGAACCACACAGAATTTGTTCTGCTATAACTTGTTTGACCACAATACCGACTTTGGCGGAAAAACAGGAACATCTTCAAATTATTCCGATGGTTGGTTTGTAGGTGTAATGCCGCATATGGTGGTAGGAACGTGGGTTGGAGCGGAAGAACGATGTGTGCATTTCCGTACGTCATCGTTAGGTGAAGGTGGCAAAACTGCATTACCAATGTTTGGCTTGTTTATGGAAAAAGTCATAAACGACAAGCAGTACTCTCAGTATTGGGAAGATAGATTTCCTCGCTTTTTACGTGGCCTGAAAAATCGTCCGTATGGGTGTCATACGCCGTATGTACCAAAAGTTGATACTACTGCGGTTGATTCTATTGCTATTCACACCGATGGTATTGATGAAGAAGAAGAGGTTGTACTTCCCCCAGTAATCGAAAAGAAATAAAACGCATATGAAGAAATTTTTGTCTGTAATATTGTTGTTTTTTGGCCTTCTTAATGCCGCATATTGTCAAGAAGCCTATTACAAGTTGTACAAAAATTCTGACTGGGCAACATTAGAAAAGAAAGTTACCTCGGCTCTGCAAAAAGATCCTAAAAATGTGGTATACAACCATGTGGCTGGTATGATGTATGCAAACCAATCGTATCAAAATCATGATGACGATAAGGCATACACCTATTTGGTTACGGCTAAAAGTGAATATGGGAAGAGTACGCCTGCCGAAAGAGAAAAATACTCCCAATACGCAACGCCTAAGAAGATACAAAAAACATTAGATACGGTTTGCTTACGGTTGTACGAAAAAACAATACATTCCAATTCTATTGCCGACTGTAATGCGTTTGCTCAAAAATATAAACGTGCCGCCGATTCTTTACAGCAAGGCATAAAAGCGTATCGAAACTCATTGGCATATGCTCAAGCACAACAAGAAAATACGGTAAGTTCGTATGAAACTTTTTTGACATTATATCCCGATGCCGCCGAATGTGCTCTTGCAGAAAAACGCCGTGACAAACTCGCATATGATGCCACGATGCAGAAAAATTCTGTTGATGCGTTTTTATTGTATATGAAAACATACCCTAAAAGCGAGTACGTGCCAATGGTGCGACAAAAATATCTAGATAAGATTTTTTCGGCAAAAGCAGAAGGAGGGACGTATCAGGATTATGAGCAATTCCTTAAAGCAAATCCCCAAGGCGAGTTGGCAAAAACGGCAATTCATAAAATGATGGAAATTGCAACCAAGCAGTACGATTTACCCTTGATGCAAAAAACCGTCGAATATAGCCGTGATATTGATTTTGAATATGCTCTCTATGAATTTTACAAAAAGTTTACCGACGATGGTGAAGCATTAACGTTGTATTCTTTTGTAGAAATGTATCCACGCACGTTTTTGGATACTTTAATAGCCAAAGATTTTAAAATAGCAGGCAAAGGTGACGCATTGGAATTGATTGAGCCATACGATTCTGTGAAATCGTATAAATTGTTCACCGAATACATAAAAATGGCTGCACCGAAAGAAAAAGCCTTTGTGGTATTGCAAAAATTGATTTCGCAAGATGTAGCTGCAAAAAATTGGGCAAAGGCGCTCAAAACGGTAAACACCTATCGTCCGTATTTTGGCACAAACAATAAAGAAATCAACGATTTAATTCGAATATTGTCGGCACCAACCGATAAAATGATAGTTGTGAATGAGTTCCCAGAGATAATCAACACCAAAGATGGAGGGGAATATTCTCCAATTATTACGGCAGACAATAAGTATTTGTTTTTCTGTGGGCAAAACCGTCCGAACTGCATAGGTGGCGAGGATATTTTTGTTTCGAAATGGGAAAATAACACGTGGGCAAAACCCGAGATTCTCAAAGAATTATCAAGTCCCATGACCAATGAGGCGGTGATAAGCGTGAGCACCGACGGAACAAATATGTTGTATTTTAAAGAAGGTGTCATATTTTCTTCAACAAGGGGATATTACGGTTGGGAAGTGGGCCAGAATGTGTCAGACCAAATTAATAACGCCCAATGGTCGGCCGACGCAATGATAACGAGTGATGGAAACGCCATCATTTTTGCTTCGGTGCGCGACGAAGGCTACAATTTGTATACACACCAAAATGCCACACTCGGCTTGTACCACGGTGCCGTTCATCATCAGTCTGATATTTATGTGTCGTTGAAGACGGACAAAGGCTGGAGTAAGCCTATCAATTTGGGTCCAACAATCAATACGAAATACGTTGACCGCAGTCCGTATTTGCATCACGACATGAAAACGCTTTATTTCAGTTCTGACGGTCATGGTGGGCTAGGAAATCTTGATGTGTTTGTGTCTATGCGTTTGGCCGATTCCTGCTGGGATTGCTGGAGCGAACCGGTCAATTTGGGGAAGGAAATCAATAACTCAGAGGAAAATTGGGGATACCGAATAGCACCAAATGGCAAGGATTTCTACTACGCAGCCCGCGAAACGGGAGCAAATCAAAACGACTTATATTCCATTACAATTCCTGAAAAATTCCGTCCTGAAGCCGTGGTGAATGTGTTGGGTAAAATAACCGATAATCAAGGAAAACCGGTGGAAGCACAAATTGTATGGGAAGATTTGGCAACAGGCGATGTTATAGAGAAATCACACTCAAATCCGGTTGATGGAAACTATTTTGCAGTGCTTCCCAACGGCAAAATGTACGGCTATTATGTTAACGACAACCGCTATTATCCGCAGTCACAAAATGTTGATTTAACCGATGGTAAATCGGCACAAACGGTGACAAAAGATATTGTAGTAACTTCGTACAAGGAAATGAAAGAGTCGAAGGCCGCAGTTCGTTTGAATAACTTGTTTTTCAACACCGATAAAAGTGATTTGCTGCCATATTCTATTCCTGAATTACAGCGTGTGGCGCAAATTATCTCTAAAAATAATTTGAGTGTAGAAATTGCCGGTCATACCGACAATGTTGGTGACGACAATTATAACATGGCTCTCTCGTTGCGCCGTGCCGAAGCGGTGAAAGCCTTTTTGGTAAACGAAGGATGCAATGCATCATTGTTTAAGGTTGTTGGCTACGGAGAAACAAAACCCGCAACCACCAACGATACCCAGCAGGGCAAGGCTTTGAATAGACGCGTGGAGATGCGATTCCTTTAATCAACAAAAAACTCCGACCATTTGCTGTGTCGGAGTTTTTTGTTTCTCAATGTCGTTATT
>DAIOSV010000001.1:24869-31769 GCA_036752345.1 Bacteroidales bacterium
AAAAAACTCCGACCATTTGCTGTGTCGGAGTTTTTTGTTTCTCAATGTCGTTATTTATTTTTGTTGCAATGCTTCAAATTCCGTCTTTGCATTTTGAGCTAGGAAGTGGAGGCGGTTGAATACGTTCACTTCACTTGTGTTTCCATCGAAATCAAGGAAGAGCAGACTCGTTTTTGGATAAAGAGTCTTGATTCGTTTCTCAATACCTTTGGAAATAATGTGGTTGGCAATGCAACCGAATGGCTGCAAACTCACCACATTGTTTACACCTTCTTGTGAAAAGCTTACAATCTCAGCAGGAATAAGCCAACCTTCTCCAAATTGGTTTACAAGGCTCAATATATCTTTTGCATTTTCAGCTTCTTGCTCTATGGTGTGCTTAGGACGATAGTACTTAAATTTAGACGCAATCTTTTCAACTTTTTCTGCAAAACGATTATAATGCAAATGTAAGTAGTCTGCAAAAATTCTAGTGCCAAGGCTTGTTGTGCGCAAGTTGTGTTTGGTGTTCACTTTCAAGTTGATGAATTCTTGTGTAAAGAAGTCCATCAGGTCAGGGAAACGAGGTTCTATGCCTTGTGAAATAAGCCAATCTGCAACGTGCATATTTGCGTACGGATTGTATTTTAAATAAATTTCACCAACAATACCAACTTCCGGGCGTGGACAATTGTCTAACGCCATTTCGTTGTAACTCTGAACGGCGCGTTTAAGCAGTTTTAAAATGCCTAAATGGTCGTTGTGGCGAGCAAGTTCAGCAGCGGTATCCAAGTAGCTCTCGGTTAATTTTTCCGTACCACCGGCTTCTTTTTCACGAACAATGGTTGCGTAGTGCATTCTTGAAAGAATGTCGCCAAACAATGCACAAGCAAGAATCAGTTTTACCACTTTTGCCCATGCCAATTCAAATCCCGGTTGTTCGTTGGTTTGCGAGCCACCGGTGGCAAATGAAACAACAGGTACGTTGGTGATTCCACAATTCAAAATTGCCTTACGAATAAGAGCAATGTAGTTTGACGCACGGCATTGTCCGCCTGTTTGTGTCATAATTACTGCGGTGTTGTCCAAATCATATTCGCCTGATTTCAACGCTTTCAAAATGTCGCCAATAACCAATGTAGCCGGGAAGCAAATTTCGTTGTTAGTGTAGGCTAATCCCACGTTTACCGATTCTTTGTTCGATACCGGGAGCGTTACCACATGGTATCCCAAACATTCGAATATTGCCGGAATAAGAGGTGAATGGAATTTCGTAAAGAATGGCGCTATAATGGTTCGTTTTTTATCGGCATGGGTAAATGATGGCGTTTTCTTGATGACGTTGTCGCCACTGGCGCTTTGTTTTTCGCCCAATTGAATTGTTTCAATAAGCGAACGCAAGCGTAAACGCATAGAACCCGTGCTATTTATTTCATCAACACGAATAAACGTGTATGATTTTTTTGCTTGCTCAAAGTATTCTTTTATTTCGTCGGAAAGGAAACTGTCGGGACCGCAACCGAAAGAGTTCATTTGAACAAAATGGACATCGTATTCTTTGTTGTTGACAACCCATTGTGCTGCACGCAAAATTCTATTTGGGTAATTCCATTGCGCTACATGCAGATAATCAGTAAGCGAAACACCTTTGATGTTTTCTATTACTTCCTCGGTAATCACGCTTGCTCCAAGCTCTGAAAGAATTTGCGACGTTTTTTGGTGAACTAAATGATCGGTGTGATATGGTCGCCCTGCAAGCATTACAATAGGGCGTCCTTCTTGTTTTGCACGCTCTAAAATGCGGAATCCTTTTTTCTTGTATTGTTCGCGGAAACGTTTTTGTTCGCGCAAGGCTTCGTCAAATGCATTTTCAAACGTTCTTGCTTTTACTCCGAATTGTTTGAGATATGACCAGCAATTCTTTCTCAGCAATTTGTCGTCGCGAAACGAAATAATGGGTTTATCTAACGGAATATAGTTTCGTTTCTCAGCCGGAATTGCGCTGTCGAGCACTTCGCCATAACTTGAAACGATAGGGCAGTTGTAACTGTTTTTCGATTCTTTATATTCGTTTTCTTCATAAATAGCCAACGGATAAAAAATGCGGTCAACGTTTTTCTCCACAAGGTTGAAAATGTGGCCGTGCGCAAGTTTTGCAGGGAAACAAATATTGTCGGCCATAATGGTACCTTGTCCCATCTCAAAAATCTTCGTGGTTGATTCGTCAGAAAGAACAACATCAATGCCGGAGTGTGTAAACAGGGTGTTCCAAAATGGGAAATTGGCATACATTCCTAAAATTCGAGGAATACCAATCTTGATATTTCGAGGCTCGTTGAGTGCGTCCATGTCGCGGTTAAACAACAAGTCGTATTTGAATTCGTAGAGATTTTCTCCACGTTCTTTCGTGTTTCCTTTTGAGGTAAATATTTTTTCACATTTGTTGCCCGAATAGTGGATAGCATCGTTTGAGAACGTAAATTTCGTTACTAAACAGTTATTTGAGCATCCGCGACAATTAATTTGGCGTGTGGTGTAGTCAAGCGCTTCCTTGCGGTTTTCGTAGCCAATGAAAATAGATGAGGTTGCTTTTAGATTGTATTGCGTTTGTGCGTAGTATGCAGCACCCAGAGCTCCCATCAATTCTGGCTTGTTAGAGCTGTATATCGCTTTTCCCGTCAGTGTTTCCATTGCTCTGAAAATTGACGGATTTTTGAATGTACCTCCTTGCACGAGAATTTTCTCGCCAAGTACATTCATGTTTTTGATTTGCAAAACCTTGAACAATGCGTTTTTAATGACGGAGTAGGCAAGTCCTGCTGCAATTTCCGACATTTCTGCTCCTTCGCGAAGTGATTGTTTTACTTGCGAGTTCATAAATACCGTACAGCGCGAGCCCAAGTCGCACGGGTTTGGAGCATAGCAAGCAAGTACGCCAAACGATTCGGCAGTGTGGTTGAGTGTTTGCGCAAAGTTTTGTACAAACGAACCGCAGCCTGACGAACAGGCTTCGTTTATTTCAACATTTTGAATTTTCCCGTTTTTCAAGAAAATTGCTTTCATGTCTTGGCCTCCAATGTCAAGAATGAACGACACTTCGGGTTCTATCTTTTTGGCAGCAGTAGTGTGCGCAATTGTTTCTACAATACCTTCGTCCATGTTGAAGGCAGCGCGGATTAAGTCTTCACCGTAGCCGGTAACAGCCGAACGCAATACTTTGAGTGTCTTGCATTGTAACATATTGCAACACGCTTCCAATCCTTCGGTAACCGCTAAAATCGGGTTCCCTTTGTTGTTGTCGTAGTGCGAAGCTATGAGTTTGCCTTCTGCATTGAGAAGTACCACTTTCGTTGTTGTTGAACCACTGTCTACGCCAAGAAAAACCTCTATCTCGTCTTGATCTGGTGCTTCTTGAGCTTCTGGAATAGCAACAATTTTTCGGTTTTGTTTCCAAGTCTCAAAATCGTTTTCGTCTTTAAACAAAGGCTCTAAACGGTTTTTGGTAACAATGTTGTTACTTCGTTCTATTTTTTGGTAAATCTCATCAATATCGTATTCTTCTTCATTTGAAGCTGCAACCAAAGCACTTCCCATTGCTGGAAATAATTCGCTATTCTCTGGGCAGTATGCTTGTTCTTCGGTGCAATTAATGAATTTCCGCATAATCTTTTGCAATGCGGGAATGTAGGTAAGCGGTCCTCCAATAAAGAGTACGTTTGGTTTAATATCAATACCGCGAGAAAGCGCATTGATTACCTGCAAGGCTACGGCATGAAAGGCTGAAGCGGCAATGTCGGTAATAGGCACTTTGCGACTGATGAGGTTTTGTACGTCAGTTTTGGCAAACACACCACAACGAGACGCTATAGTGTAGGTCTGTGTTGATTGTTCGGCTAGTTTGTTGAGTTCTTGCGTTTCAACGTTGAGTAGCGTAGCTATTTGGTCGATGAACGCTCCTGTACCACCGGCACAGCTTCCGTTCATACGAATGTCGGGTGATTTGCCGTCTTCGAAGAAAATGATTTTGGCATCTTCACCGCCTATGTCAACCAAGGTGTGTACGTTAGTGTAGTGTTTTTGAATAACTTCTGATGCGGCAATTACTTCTTGTACAAAAGGTAAATTTTGTTGTTCGGCAATACCCATGGCTGCACTACCTGTGAGACATATTTTAACCGATTTTTCCTGACCAAATTTTTCTTTGATTTGGTCAAGTATCTGAAGTATGCTTTCTTTTATTCTGGTATTATGTCGTTGATAGGAGGTGTAAACAATTTTACCTCCTAATGTTGCTACAGCTTTCGCCGTAGTCGAACCGATATCAATCCCTAAGTGTAATTTCACGTCTTTTATATTTGTTGCAAAAGTAATTATTCGTTTTGAGAAAAAAAATCGCTTTGGTATTTTTCCCAAAACCTTTACTCTAATTTATAGTAACAAAAAAGGGACGATATTGTAATTCGTCCCTTGTAACTATGCTATTATTTTATTTCACAAATTTGGAGAGTAACCGCAAGTATTGTACTTGATATCCGCCACTTACTTCACTGATTGACCATGCATTGATAGGCCATCCGTTGTTGATATCCATGTAGGATTTTTGTGCCGGTTGGTTTGTCAAAGGTTTTATGTCAACTTCAAAACAGCGAGCATTGTTGTATTCGTTTCCGCAGTTTTTTGGGCAACATTGATCCCATGCGTATTCCAAGTTAGGGCCACCGCATACAAATCCAGGTGCCGGTCCGTATTTTGAAACACCGGCTTCGTCCCATTTGTCGCTGCCGTTTTCAAACCAGCAATGGTAAATTTGACGCACACTATTTTCGGCACCGTATTTCCCCATATTTGTCAAATAGCATTTGTTAAGAGGATTTACACCGTGTAAGTAGTGAATGTAGCGTTCTGCGTATTCCAAAGCGTCATTTTTAATTTCCGGCATAATGTTGTATTGAACCAAATTATAGTAAATGCAACCTTGTTTTGCCTTAGTACCATTGCTTCCCCATACATAATCTTTTTGGAATGCCAAATAGGGGTCGTCGTCGGCTTCTATGGCGAATAAGTTAAAGATAGTGTCGGTTGCTTGCGCATATACGGCTTTGATTTTGTTCACAATTTCAGGTTTCGCATCTTTCATTGAGGTGTAGTAGAGCAACATGTCTTGGTTTGCTTCGCCAAATGGGAACACCAAAACCCAATTAATCATGCGGGCAATTTGGTAGTTGTTTTCAAAGAACACTTTGTATTTGTTGTTACCTGTTGCATCGTACAAACGCAATGCAGCATTTAGTTTCTTTTCGGCGCGAGTTAGGTCGTCAACTTCTTGCTGACCTGCTGCCAAACCTTGTGTGCCGTGTTCTGCACTATTGTTGTAGAACAACACATTTGGATTGTCGTCGGCCCAATTCCATGCTGCTATGGCTGCTTTAAGAAGTTTTTCGGAGAATTGTTTGTCAATGTCTTTAAACATTTTTGCTCCGTATGCGTATGCTGCCGCTGCCGAAAGGGCAGAAGAAGTGCTTGGTCCGCCCCAATAACTTGGTGCTGTGCACGCAGAAGGAGGAGTGGCTTCTTTGGAACTTACCACTGCTACCACGCTACCATTTTCAAACTGTAAGCGGAGCAAGTGTTCTAGTCCAAAACGAACTTCGTCGAGCAAGTCGGGAATGCCGTTGCCCGATTCCGGTATGTTGAAATCGTCGGTCCAAATAGCTGGGTTTTCTTCGTATGTAAGAAGAAGGTACATAATGTAGTCAGCTGTCCAACTGGTGTATCGGTTAAAGTCACCGGCATCGTACCAACCGCCGTGTACGTCTTTTTCTGTTGTTGAATCATCTTTATGAAGAAAATCACGGCAGTTTTTGTCTTGGTGAGGGCCAACGTGGCTTGCTTTGTCTGCCCACCCCTCTCCTGCATATTTTGCTAATTTTTCATATCCTGCACGTTGGTAGTAGAAATAGCGGAACGCACTGTGTAGTGCTGCTTTGTACACGGTGTCGGCAATGGCGAATTCAAAAGATTTTTCTTTCGTTTTAAGGTCTTTTACATAGTATGAACCCGGTTGTTGCACTTCGCTGAAGTCAAAACGCCACACTTTGTCGCCACAGGTAGAGTCAACGGCACCATCGCGCCAAATGACAGGCGTGCCTTTGAATACCACTTTGTTTGTCTTGGCATCAACAACTGCATATCTTTTGCTTGGAGTGAAAGACTCGTTGGCATCGAAACCAATTTGCGGGCTGCGAACGATTGCGATTTTTTTCGCTTCGGGCAAATAGCCGAATTGGTCAACCACTATGTATTTACTTTGATTTTGAGAGAAAACGCACCAAGGAATGATAGCTAACAGTACAGTGAAGAGTTTTTTCATTTGAATTTTTATTTTTTGAGTTTATGCAAAAGTAAAAAATATAATTAACTATCTCCAATTGTCAAGGAAATTGTTTGCCGTACTGATTTTTGCTTTATTGTCCTCTTGCAAAAACAATCCTAAAACTGTCTTTGTAACTCTTATCTCTAGGCTATTGCCATTTTCGTTACGATAGTTTGAAATAAGAAAACTGTATATTTTTTTATTATTATTTGCGGAAAAGTGTATATTTGAGAAATATATTTTTAAGAAAAGTGTAAAATTATGTTTGCAAGAAAGATAGAACGTGTTATAAATCAGCATTTCAACTCAAAGTCTGATACAATTTTGGTAATAGAGGGTGCTCGTCAAGTTGGAAAGAGCTTTATTATTCGTCAGGTGGGGCAGAAAATGTTTAAGCATTATGTGGAAATTAATTTGGCGGATGATTTTGAAGGGAAGAAAATCTTTTCTGATATACATGATACGGAAACCTTTTATATGCAAGTGAGTATTCTTGCAAAAGGGCAACTTGGTGGAAAAGATGACACTTTGATTTTTCTTGATGAAAT
>DAIOSV010000001.1:31869-40124 GCA_036752345.1 Bacteroidales bacterium
TTGCCGGATGCGGTGAAAACATTTGTTGAAACTCAAAACATAGTACAAATGCGTTCCATTCAAACCGAGATTCATTCTATGTACGGAATTGATGCGTCAAAATATGAAAAAGAAAAGAAGCTGAAAATTCGAAAAATTTATGATTTGGTGCCATCGTTCATGGAAAATAAAAAGAAACGTGTGGTGCTTAAAGAAATTGAGCAAAAAGCTCAGGCACGTTTTTCTTATTATCAGGACGAGTTTGAGTATTTGGTAGCGAGTGGTATTACGTTAGAAGTCAGAGCAATTTCTAATCCAAAGTTTCCTCTTGTTGAGTCTACGGTCAAAAATCTTTTAAAACTCTATTTGAACGATGCAGGCTTGCTCTCTAATATTTTGTTTAATCAAAATATTGGGGCAATATTACATACCGAAAATAGTATAAACCTTGGCTCTTTGTATGAATGCGTGGTTGCAACCGAATTAAAGGCACACGGGCATATGCTCTATTATTATGACAACAAGACAAATGGCGAGGTTGATTATTTAATTGATGACTTTGAGCATTTGAGCGTGCTTCCTATCGAGGTGAAATCGGGGAAAAATTACAATATTCATAGCGCATTGTCTCGTTTTGTGAGCGTACCTGACTATCATATAAAACAGGGGATTGTTCTTTCAAACGAACGTGAAATCAAAACGGAAGGGAAAATATTGTATTTGCCAATTTACCATGTTATGTTTTTATAGGAAATAGGAGACTATGTATTCTGTCAACTCCATAGCATTTGCTTGGAGTGAATGATTGGTTGGCTTCGAAAGTAATTTGCGGGCTGCCCACAAATCCTTGTGGCATAAAATAAAAAAAGGGATTGACCTTTCGATCAATCCCTTTGTGTTATTCTCCTAGCGAGAATTATTTAGTTTGTTCCAATAACAATGTTTTTGTTGTTTGGTCGCATACAGCAGAAGGGCCGAAGTATTGAATTGGTCCCGGGTAGATGTATGAAGTTGTTTTTGCCCATTCGTCACGTTTTGAAGCGAAGAATTTGAAAGGAGCACCATCAAGTTTTACAAGAGCTTTTTGGATAACCGGTTTCATTTTCGCATTACGACGTTCCATGTTCATCATAGCTGTGATAGGAATACCACCTGCAATCCATTGGTCAGCTGGTTTTGTAGTATTACGAACCGATGACATATAACCTGTTTTTCCAGCAGCAATAAGAACTGATGCTGTGAAACCTAATGAGTAGCAGTAGTCAGCGTCGAAGTTTGAAGGAGCAGCACAACGACCTTCGTAACCGAAGAAGTGGTGTTGTGTAGAGAATTTACCTACATATTTACCTTCTTTTTTCCAAGCTGCCAATTTCTTGCCAACCATTTCAGCCAAAAGTTGTTCTGTTTCAATCAATGAAACTTGTACGTTTCCGTGTGGGTCACGTTCCAATGCCAATTGTTTAGAAACGGCAGTTGGCAAGCTTTCGAAGATTGCTGCATTTTCTTTTGAAAGGTGGTCAATAATGAATTTTATTTTGTCATCAGCACCAATTTGGTCGAATTCTGCTTGGTTTGCAGCAAGCATATCGTTAAGTTCTACAATAAGTTTTTTGATTGCAGGAACGAATTCAATCAAACCTTCAGGAACCAATACAGTACCGAAGTTTTCGCCGTTAGCAGCACGATTTGCAACTATTTGTGCAATGTATGTAACGATGTCGTCTAATGATTGATTTTTTGTTTCAACTTCTTCACCTACGATAGTAACGTTTGGTTGTGTTTGTAGTGCACATTCCAATGTAACGTGGCTGGCAGAACGTCCCATCAATTTGATGAAGTGCCAGTATTTTTTTGCTGAGTTAGCATCGCGTTCAATGTTACCAATAACTTCAGAATATACCTTAGTAGCTGTATCGAAACCGAATGAAGTTTCAATCATGTCGTTTTTAAGGTCACCGTCGATAGTTTTTGGACAACCAATTACTTGGATGCCTGCTTTTTTCTGTAAGTAGTATTCTGCCAACACGCATGCGTTTGTGTTAGAGTCGTCACCACCAATGATTACAACAGCTTTGATACCTAATTTGTTGCAGATTTCAATTCCTTTGTCGAATTGTTCTGTTTCTTCAAGTTTTGTACGACCTGAACCAATAATATCAAAACCACCGGTATTGCGATATTCATCAATAATAGTAGAGGTTAATTCAATATATTTGTGGTCAACCAATCCGCTAGGACCGCCCAAGAAACCATACAATTTGCTGTCTTTGTTGATTCTTTTAATACCGTCGAACAAACCTGAGATTACGTTGTGTCCGCCAGGAGCTTGACCGCCCGAAAGGATAACGCCTACGTTGAATGCTTTCACGTTTTCGAGTTGTGAACCTTCTTCAAACGTTACGATAGGCATTCCGTACGTGTTAGGAAATAATTCCTTGATTTCTGATTGGTTGGCAACTGATTGTGTTGCGTTACCATCTACAACTTTCACATTGCCTTTGAGTGATTTAGGCAATTTAGGAGCATACGTTGCTCTTTCTTTTTGTAATGCGCTAATAGCCATATAATTATTTTTAAATGATACAAAAATTTGACGGTTGCGAATATAAAAAATTTCGTTGAAAACGAGCGGCTTTTGTTTGGTTTATTATTTGAAATGTGTGGCAACGCATTCCAACGTAAGTATAAAATATGGTATGCCTATATGAGTATTCAATAGAAAAATGTACCTTTGAATTCTAAAAAAATATCTATGCGATTCCTTCAAAAATCCTTTATCGTAGGTTTCTTAAGTGCTGTAGTGCTTTCTATAGTAAGTAGCTCGTGTGGAAAAGATGCGTATGTAGAACCGCTTGATACGGTTCGTGGCATGTGGGGCTCTGCAATGTTGTATAACGAACAAGGCGTGCCCGAGGTTGACCATTCGGGTATTACCATCAACGTTCGTTGTGTAGACACTACCGCTACCAGCGTGTTGGATACTTCGTACGTTATTACTACTGATTCTAAAGGCAATTGGGAATTATACAAACCCAAAGGTGGTTGGTATTTCATGGAATTTACCAAACCCGGATATTGCAAAAACACGGTCTATGCTTTTGATTATGACACTTCGTCGGCTGATACGCTCGAAACTATCTATTTGGCAAAACCAACCCAAGGAAGCATAGAACTTGATTCGCTTTCGGTTGCCAATGGCGTGTTGTCAATGTATCGTACGTTATATTTTACCGCCGATTATGCTTCATACAGTTTGGCTACATGGTATTTCTTCGGGCCGTCGCCTGAGGTTTCTTCCGAAAATTATTCCTATATGTATGTGTCGGGCAGTGCGTCATCAAATGGAGCACAAAAGCAGTCGGGTGTGGTGTATAAACCTCTTGATAAGCTGCTCGAAAGTGGTTTAGCCGAAGGCTCTACCGTATATGTGCGTGCATATTGCGACAACGCCCGTGCCGTAGCGTACCGCGTTGCCGACTCTACGTGGGTGTTCCCCAATTTGCTTGAAGCGTCAAATGTCTTATCGTTCGTCATACCCGAATCTGAATGAAAAAACTCCTTGCGTGCATATTGTCATTGCTGTGGTGCTTGAGTGCATGGGCTACGCACAATAGAGCAGGGGAAATTACCTATCGTCATGTGTCGGGCTATATTTATGAAATTACTATAATAACCTATACCTATACGCCAAGCGAGGCAAACAAGTCGCGAGGCGAACTGCCTATTGGATGGGGCGATGGCACTTCGGGCACTATACCGCGTTTGTCTGAAGAATTTTTGCCTGACAATTTTACCAAAAATACCTACAAAACCACGCACACATTTCCCGGTCCGGGTTCGTTTACCATTACTATGATAGACCCAAACCGCAACGAAGGCGTGGTAAATATAGTGGAGTCGGTAAATGTGCCGTTTGCCATTTCCACCACCTTGCGTATCGATGCTATTCTTGGAGGAAATACCACGCCGGTGCTTACCAATCCGCCGGTTGACAATGCTGCCATTGGCGTTACCTTTATTCACAATCCCGCAGCCTACGATCCCGATGGCGATAGTCTTGCTTACAGACTCACTACGTGTTCGGGCGAAAACGGCGAATTTATTTCGGGCTACACATTGCCTATGGCAAGCAAAAGTCTTACCGTAAATCCTCGCACAGGCGATTTGGTGTGGGATGCGCCCATAGTACTTGGGAGCTACAATGTGGCTATGATTATAGAAGAATGGCGCAAAGGCACCAAAATAGGCGAGATAGTGCGCGACATGCAGATAGAGGTGTACGATGCACAAAACATAGTGCCGAAAATTCAACCGCTTACCGACCTGTGCGTGCGTGTGGGCGATACCGTGCGCTTTCGCGTGACTGCCATAGATGCCGACAGCAATAATGTGACGCTTACCGCTTCGGGTGGCCCATTTGAGGTAGCAAACAAGGCAAATTTTACGCAGGTTTCAGCCGAAAACGGAAAAACTGTGTCGGAATTTGAATGGGTCCCTACTTGCGATGAAGTTCGTGAGCAGTCATACACGGTGCTTTTCAAAGCCGTAGATGACGACAAAATTGCCTTAGCCGACATGAAGAGTGTGAGCATTAAAGTGATAGGGCATCCGCCGGTAAATTTGACGGCAAGTCCGCAGTCGGTGTCGGTATCGTTGGCTTGGCAAGACTCGTTGTGCTCGCCTCAAATAGTGGCGTACGACATATACCGTTCGCGCAAGGCGGTGAACTACACGCCTGAGTATTGCGAGGTGGGTTTGCCCGATTCGTTGGCTGGTGTGTATGAAAAAATTGCCACCGTGGCCGCTTCTAAAAAAACGTATTTCGACAACAACAACGGCATAGGCTTAACTCCCGGTTTTACATATTGTTACCGTTTTTGTTCGGTATTTGCGGGAAATTATTCCAGCTATATCTCACAAGAAATATGCGCGCAGTTGGTTCCCGCCTCGCCGGTTCTTACCAACGTGAGTGTAGAGAAAACCGACTCCACGCAGGGGCAAATCTATGTGGCATGGTCTATTCCCCGTGAATTTGATTCTATTACGTTTCCAAAACCATATCAGTATTGGCTCTACCGTTCATCAGGAATGTACGGCGAGCAGTTACAAAAGATAGCCGAAATTGATGGCCTTACCGATACCTCGTTTGTTGATGCCGGTTTGTGTACCACCGATTCATCATATTCATACAAAATTGAATTTTATTCGTTGGCAACGGGCGAGCCCATTCTCATAGGCACACCACCGGTGTCGTCGTCTCCCTATTTGACATATGAGGCATACAATCACAAAGTGCGCTTGCAACTCAATGCCAACGTGGGTTGGGAAAACGATACGGTGTTTGTCTATCGCCAGTCGGCTGATGGTCTTTCGTTTGATTCGTTGGGAGTATTTCGCAACGGCGAATTTTGGGACACCGGCCTTGAAAATTTGAAACCGTACTGCTACTACGCCACTACAAGCGGATATTTCGATTATTATTTATTGCCCAAACGTGTCTACAACAATTCGCAGCTCTTGTGCGCCATTCCTGCCGATACGGTGCCTCCGGCTGCTATGCCGTTTCGGGTAGAACAAAATTGCGAAACCTATACTCGCACACTTTCGTGGTCGGTTGACGCTACCGATGAGATTAAGCATATACACGTGTTTTTCAAAGATTGCCTCAATCCCGATTGGCGCATAGTGGCTTCGTTGCCGGCCTCGGCGGTTTCGTACGTGCATTCGTTTGCCGACTCGGCGAGCAACATGGCCGGTTGCTATTATATTGCTGCCGAAGATTCGGCGGGAAACTTTGGTGCATATGAGTACGATACCTGTTTGTACAACTGTCCGCAATATGTGTTGCCAAACGTGTTTACGCCCAACGGTGATGGCGAGAACGAACTGTATCATCCGGTCGTGAATAAATTTGTGCAACGGGTGAACATGAAAATGTACGATTCGTGGGGACAATTGGTGTTTGAAAGCAAAGAACCCGAATTGAATTGGAACGGAACAATAAAATCAACTGGCAAACGTGCCACCGATGGGGTGTTTTACTATGTGTGCGAAGTGTACGAATACTGGTCGGATTGTGAGATTCACTCCCGAGAATTGACAGGCTTTGTCCATAAATTCAGCAACGAAGGAAAGAAGTAGTTTGGGAGAGTTATGAATTATGAGTTATGAGTTATGAGTTATGGGTTATGAATTATGTCGTTCCATACGGAGATTCCTCATTCGCTATCGTTCCTTCGGAATGACGAATATGGTCATTCAAAACTGAACGACTTATGAGTTAAATCCGTTCCTTTTACATAGAACCAAAACAAGTCTAATCACAAAAAAGTATAAGTATTTGTGGTTATATCCGTAAAATCCTATGTTTTTTGCCTATAATTCGCCCAACAGGAATTGTTGGTAATTTGCAGTATTAATTATGGTAAACGTATGGTTGGGATATGCGTTTGCAAAGGTTAGACTTAGTTTCGGTATACGTTTTTCGTTCCATTTGTACTCGTAGGCGTGGAGTGTACCATCTTTCTCTTCTATGTAGTCAATTTCCTGTTGTTGCATTGTCCTCCAAAAGTAAGGAAGCACATGCTTGTTGTTGTATACGTTATATTTCAGCCTTTCGCTCATTAAGTAATTTTCCCAAAGTTTACCTACATCGGAACGAAGAGCCACAGGCTTAAAGTCGGAAATAATGGTATTACGTATGCCGTTGTCGAAGAAGTATATTTTTATCCCTTTTTTTAGTTCGTTTCTTGCGTTGCGACTTAACGAGTGGTAATGAAAAATGACATACGTTTTTTCAAGAAGGTCAACGTAGCGACGTATTGTTCCCGCATCAACAGCAAGTAGTTGACTCAGTTCGTTGAATGAAACCTCGCTGCCAACTTGTAATGCCAATGCTTGCAATAGTCTTTCTATCAGGTCGGGCTTGCGTACGTCCTGAAATGAAAAAATGTCTTTGTATAGATAACTTGATGCAAGAGCTTGCAATATGGATTGTTCTTCTCCGGGATTATTGATAACTTCGGGATACGAGCCGTAAATTAGACGATTTTTCAGCATCCTTTTTTCGCTGAGCGCATTGTTTTCTGTGATAAGTTCATTGACGGAAAACGGGAGCAAGGTGTATTCGTATTTTCTGCCGGTTAGGGGTTCGTTTATAGAGTTAGATAATTGTAGCGCGGAAGACCCCGTAACAATAATCTGTTTCTCCGGAAACGTATCTGTGAGTAATTTCAATGTAACTCCAATGTTTTTAACGCGTTGGGCTTCGTCAATACACACAATGTCGGATTTCCCTATCATTGCGTTAAGTTCAGTAGAAGTAGGACGGGCAAGCATTTCTCGAATATCAGGCTCATCGCAATTCCAAAAAACCGTGTTCTCTCTCTTTGAAAAGAGAGTTTTTAGGAGCGTAGTTTTTCCAACTTGTCTCGGTCCAACTATTATGATAGCTTTACCTTTAAATAACTTACTTTGTAATCCCGACTCAATATCTCTATGAAGCATATCCGTTTATTTTTTATAAAAGTATATGTTTTTGTGGTTATAACCAAGAAAAAGTATAAGTATTTGTGGTTATATCCGTAAAATCTTATATTTTCCGTTCCATACGGAGATTCCTCAGTCGCTATTGCTCCTTCGGAATGACGTGGCGGCAGCAGAGAGAGGAGGGGGAGGTTTACAAGGCGGCGCAGTCGCCTTGTAAACCTCCCTTTTCCCCCACCAAGGCGTCGTCATTCCGAGCGCAGCGAGGAATCTCCCTAGTACTGCAATGCGTTTCATGAAAGACGTTTTTCTGTAGATACGCACCATGGTGCGTATCTACAGGTTTTATGTATGATGCATAACGTATTCTCCATCCAAATGCATTGTATTTTCTCAAAAAAATCGTACTTTTGAGAAACTACAAACAGAAATGAAAAAAGCCATTTACATTCTCTCATTGGTGATAGCTCTTTGCTGTACCACTTTTGCGTTCTCTCAAACCACACCTACATGGCAGGACATAACTCCCAAAGGTTGGAGTGGAGAGTTTTAAAAAATTGCTGTTGCTGCAAATGATGCACTTATTGCTGGTGCAGATAACGGATATATATACCGTTCAGAAGATGCGGGAAAATCTTGGAATCCTATATGTAGTACAGGCTGTAGTGATTTTACGGATATAGCATTTGATAAAACCCGTATGTACGGTGTTGCTGCAGCTTGGGGTAAATTATATTATACTAATGACGGTGGTCTAACATGGCAAGAATCACAGGGCGATGACGTATATA
>DAIOSV010000001.1:40224-113403 GCA_036752345.1 Bacteroidales bacterium
GTATATATTGGAAAACAAGCGATACCGTTTTCGTAGGTGCGAAAAGTCCATATTCCGACGGTCTTGGTTGTCGAGTTTTAATGAGTGCAAACGCTGGTAAAACGTGGGCGGTTGTGAGTGATAAACTTTCTGATGTAGGTCAGATGTTTGGATTTCATTTTTCCGATGCCACGCACGGATATATGTTTGCAACTGGCTCTCCGACATTGGGAGTGAAGAATTTCATGGCGCAAACTACAGACGGAGGGAAAACATGGATATTGTTGAACTCGGATTATTCTGGTTTTTATTCTGTGGTAAATGTTTCATCAAACAAAACTATTGTTGCCCAAAATAGTCAGACACATCCGGTAATAGAAGGGGTTTCGTTTGTGGAACAGCCATTTGATGCGATGACAGTACTAAGTAATGGAACAATAATAGGAGCTAACTCGTACGGAGAACTTGATTTTGGAGAAACCTACTATAAATCAGAAGATAACGGTATAACTTGGGATACAACAGATTTGAATATAAATAGGGACTTGTTTTTCAACGATATAGCCTTTATTAATCAGAATGTTGGTTTTATGGTTGCAAAGGATTTGAGCATATTGAAGACCACGGATGGTGGGAAAACATGGACACGTTATGTGTATGGAGGTGCAGAAGGTTTCAATAAAATATATGCCAAGAGTGCTGATGAATGTTATGTTTTAGGCAATACAGGCAGACTATTCCATACGAAAGATGGCGGTAAGAATTGGACATATGAGGATTTGTACAATATGAAATTGTTTGAGATGGATTTTCCAACGGTAGATACAGGCTATATTAGTAGTAGCAAATGTATATTCAGAACAATTGATGGAGGAGAAACATGGAAGAAGTTCTCTCAAAATACGGGAGGAGGTTTTATAGAATTTCCAACAAAAGATACTGGTTTTGTTGGATACACTACGGGGGTTAGCAATATATTTAAGACGATAAATGCAGGAGAGACTTGGGGAATATCTGTTGATATGACGTATATCAATGCAAAAGAATCATCAGCCGGAGGATGTCGTTTTAGGTCATCAATGGAAGGTTTGGTTACAGGATCCTCAAATGTATTATTACATACGACGAATGGCGGTGTATCTTGGTCGACTATAGCAATAGATTTAGGTAATGGAACTGCTAATGATATAATAGACCTTAATGGACGAGATTGGATAGTAATGGGTAGTGGAGGCAGAATTTATAAGTGCGACAAAGATTTAAACTGCTCTCTTAAATACTACAATAATCCAAAGAACGAGACATATTATAATGCATTTAAAAAAGATACAAATACGGTATATATAATATCTGCAGTCATGGATTCTGTATTATGTACAATAGACGGTGGCGAAACATGGAATATGGAATATGATAGCTTATTTTGGAAGGTCTCGTTTCCTAACCCTAATATTTGTTATTCCACTTTTTCAACAGTTTTATATAAAAAGGTATTGCTTGACAGTCTGCAAATAGAATCTTTTGATTATTCCAAAGTCAATAAAACTTGTACTCTAACAGTATCTATGGCAAGTCAGGAAACAGAAGTAGCAATAGAATTGTATAATACGGATAATGAAGTTGCATATGTAATATCGGGGAAAGACACTTTAGAAAGTGGCAAATTATATACCATCCAGATTCCAGATGGAGTTCCAGACGGGAATTATATCGTCCGATTGTTACCGATAATATCTTCCTATGTAGGAACACAAACCGAGCCATTTGAAATAAAACAGTCAACCGCAATAGAGGAAGTAACAGAAACGTCATGTTTTTACATTAAAGACAAATCGGTAGTGTCAACTATTGATGAAGATGTGCAGGTGTTTGATATGCTTGGGCAACGAATGCCGGTAGGGAAACCGTTGCACGAAGGAGTGTATATGGTGGTAACCAAACAAGGGGCACAAAAAGTCGTGGTGAAATAACCCACAATAAAAAATAACGGTTAATTTCCTGTAGATACGCACCATGGTGCGTATCTACATACCATTCGAGAATGAACGTTTCGTTTCGTATGGAGATTCCTCAGTCGCTATCGCTCCTTCGGAATGACGACACCCTGCAATGTGTTTCTACTACGAGACAGTTTAAAAAGTATATAAACGCCTTGCGAAAAAAAATGTACTTTTGAAAAAAATATAACACAATGGAGATATTATTTGACTCTGCTGTCTCGGCAGAAAAATATAAGACACGAATCTTTTTAGTGAGTTCCTTGGAAGATGCAGCCAAATGCAATCTTTCTGTTTTTGAACAAAAATTAGTAGCAGCCAAAACTGCTCAATTTTCTTCCGAATATCTATGGGTAGAAACCGTTGACCGTACCACGTTTTTGGTGGTGGTTAAAAATCTTGAAGACCCCGAATATGGCGACCAATTGCGCAAGCTCGGTTGCGATGTGTATAATGCTGCCAAAAGTGGCAAACAGCCCGAAGTGGTTATACGCAACGTGTCGGCTTTGGCATTCAACGCATATTGTTTTCTCGAAGGATTTTCGCTCAGTCAATATAGTTTTGGAAAATATTCCGAACGCTTAGCGCCTAAAATGTTCGATCGCGTGGTGTGTTGCGGTCAAGATTGTGGCAATGTACACGAATTGAATACCATATTGAAAGGAGTGTTTGTCGCCAAAGATTTGATAAACGAACCCAACAACGTTTGTACCGCCGAATATTTTGCCCAACAAGCCACGGAGCTATTCAAAGGCACCGCGGCAGAGGTGTTTGTTCGTGACAAGCAATGGATAGAAAACGAACGCATGGGCGGATTGTTGGCAGTGAATCGCGGAAGCACCTTGCCACCGCAATTCGTACACATAGTGTGGAATCCCAAGCACGCCGACTCGCAACCAATCGTGTTGGTAGGCAAGGGCATTGTGTTTGATTCGGGAGGTTTGAGTTTAAAGCCAAACCAATATATGGAAACCATGAAGTCGGACATGAGTGGAGCTGCCACCGTTTTGGCCGTGATGAAAATTATAGCCGACACACAATTCCCACTTCATGTAGAGGCCTTGATGCCGCTTACCGACAACCGTCCGGGCGGGAATGCCATGGCCTTGGGCGACATTATTACCATGCGAAACGGTACCACTGTTGAGATACTCAATGCCGATGCCGAAGGACGCCTTATCTTGGCGGATGCCCTCAGTTACGCAGGCTCGCGCAATCCAAAACTGACCATAGATGTAGCAACCCTTACCGGTGCGGCAAATGTGGCGGTAGGCGAACACGCAGCCGTGTATTTCAGTACCGCAAAACCACAAGAATCGGCCTTGCTCGAAAAAACATCGCTTCAAGTGTGGGAACCATTGGTGCATTTCCCTTTATGGAACTACTACGACGAAATGATACAATCAACTATGGCAGACATCAAAAACACCGGCGGTTCATACGCAGGCGCAGTTGCTGCTGCTAAATTCCTTCAGAAATTCGTGTCGTATCCGTGGTTTCATATAGACATAGCAGGCTCGGCATATTTCCGCACCAAATGGTCGTACAAAGGAGTAGGAGCAACTGGTTTCGGCGTGCGATTGCTCTACACGTTTTTGAAAAATTTAGCATAACAATTCCTCTGTAAAACTCAACTTTTGCCACACATCCATGCTTCAAAAAAGTAGTGAATGTGTGGCAATGGTGTTTTTATTACAAAATTGTGCGTATTTTCTATTGTGAGTGACATAATTGCAAAAGCAAACAATGGAAAAATTGTACAAAAAAACTATCTTTGCACACATTGATAATAATGTACAATATGAGACACTTAAAAATAGGAATAACACAAGGCGACATGAATGGTGTCTGCTACGAAGTAATAATGAAGGTTTTGTCAGATTCAAAGATGTACGATGGAAAAACGTTTATCGTATATGGTTCACCCAAAGCCGCAGCATACCATAGAAAATCACTTGATTTACCCAACTTCAATTTCAACTTAGTAACCTCGGCAGAAGAGGCTGCTCCAAAACGTCCAAACATACTAGACTGCGTGCCCGAAGATGTTCATGTAGAACCGGGAATGCCTACCGCCGAATCGGCAAAGGCAGCGTTTCAAGCATTAAAAACCGCAGCCGACGACCTTAAAAACGGCAAAATTGATATTCTTATCACAATGCCTATCGACAAAGAAGCCATAGCAAAGGCAGGAATAGAATTCCAAAATCATACGGAATATATGGCAAAAATTTTTGGCACCACACAGCACACCGAATTGTTTGTGAACGATGCCATAAATGTATGCTATGTTTCGCCTGCAAAAAATATCGCTAAAGTTGCAAACTCAATCACACATGATGCAATACTTGAAAAAATCGTTGCCCTCAACGATTCTATGCGTGTAGATTTTGGCGTATCAAAACCAAAAATCGCCGTGTTGGCTCTCAATTCGGAGATAAGTGACGAAGAAAAAAATATCATTGTCAAAGCAGTTGAAGATGCCAAGACGAACGGATTTGTTGCTATTGGCCCTTATTTGGCAGAATCGTTTTTTGCTACGGCAGAATACAAGAAATTTGATGGCGTAGTAGGCATGTATCGTGACCAAGTTGCAATACCGTTCAAGGCATTGACCTATGATGATTCACTTTCGTTTTCGTTGGGTTTACCTAAAATATGCGTATCGCCGGTAATGTCGGTCTGTTATGCGTTGGTAGATAAGGATAGTGCCAACGAAGCACCGCTTTCGCATGCCATATTCTCTTCGTGCGACTTGTTGCGTCGCCGCGAGCAATATGCAGAATTAACCAAAAACCAACTTAAGTAGAGTATGTTAGACACACTTACAGGGAATGTGCAAAAAGTAACCCCAACGTATGCGGTAGTAACCACAGCTGGTTTAGGGTTTTATGTAAATATTTCGGTAAATACGTGCCAGAAACTTAAAGAACAAACCACGGTAACGCTCTTGCTTCACGAGATTATTCGCGAAGATACGTTTGACCTCTATGGTTTTGTAGAAGAAGACGAACGAACCATGTTTCGTTTGCTGCTTTCCGTTTCGGGCATTGGTGCAAACACCGCCAGAGTAATACTTTCTAAGTTAACTCCCGGTGAATTGGCCGGAGCCATACAAGCCGGCGATGTTGCCACTATTCAAAGCATTAAAGGCATTGGCGGCAAAACTGCACAACGCTTGTTGCTTGAATTGAAAGATAAAGTAGGCTTTGCCGACGTCGATTCAAAAATTGTAGTGGGTCAAGGCAATACTCTGAAAAATGAATCGTTATATGCTTTGGTTATGCTTGGTTATCCGAAAAATGCTGCAGAAAAAGTAGTCGATTCGATTATGCAGGAATCGGTACAACGAACTGTAGAAGATATTGTAAAACTCGCATTAAAACGCTTATAGACCGCATTAGTATTTGGTAGATTGAAGTCCGTTGCTCAAATATATTTAATCTGTGTGTTGGCACTATTGAGCGTTGCTCTAGCATCGGCTATGGGCGTTTCACGAGCGTCTCTCTATACCGATATGAGCCGTCCGCAAGATACGTCAAAACTCCAATCTCCTTTGCCACGTGAGACAGGCAATACGTTCAACGATGCCAAGAATAGTTCCAACGGTATCCGTTTACAAGAGTCTCCAAATACCGGCTACAAAGTAGACTACAATCCTGAAACTGACGAATACGAAGCTGCAAAAATGGTGGGCGACAATGCTGTTTCTCCTACGTATTCATTGCCTTCGTCTGATTATTTTAAACTGTCGGGAAAACAACGTTCACGCAGCTATTGGCGTACGCGCGCACAAGAAACGCGCACGGGAAGCACTTCGTCATACGAACCAAACTTTGACTTCTTGGGCGAAAATTCCGCACTTGCCGATCTTATTGACATTAAGCCACAAGGTGCTGCCGAATTGAACTTCGGACTCAAGTTTACCAACAACCACAATCCTCGTCTTTCAAAAAAACAACAACGCCAGCTCCAATTCGATTTCGACAATAAAATTCAGATGAGCGTAACCGGTTCCATCGGTGACCGTGTGTCTATGAAGATTAAATACGATACCGAGTCGCAGTTTGAGTTTGAACAAGAAATAAAACTCAAATACGAAGGCGACGAAGATGAGATAATCAAAAATATTGAAGTCGGAAACGTTACGTTCCCTCTTTCAAGTTCGCTCATCTCGGGAAGTTCCAGTTTGTTCGGTGTAAAAACCGATTTGCAATTTGGTAAATTGTTTTTGAGTGGCGTATTTTCTCGCCAACAAGGCGAAATGTCGTCAATTACCGTACAGGGTAGGGCGCAAACTGAAGATTTTGAGATTCAGTCCGACGAATACGATAACAATAAACACTTCTTCCTTTCGCATTTCTTCCGCGATCACTATGAAGAATCGTTGAAAAATTTGCCCGAAATCAACAGTGGCGTTCAAATTCGTAAAGTTGAGGTGTGGGTAACGCAAACATCGAGCGGTAAAGAAGATGCACGAAACGTGTTAGCCTTAACCGATTTAGGAGATGAATACACCACCGGCATTGGCGGAGAAAAAGAATACGACGTGCCCGATAATGGCAAATTGTATAAGAAGATTAAAAACATATCAGGAATCAGAAGTATCAATACCATCTCTACTGCGCTTGGCACTGCGTATGAACAAGGTCCTGATTATGAAAAAATAGAACAAGCCGTATTGTTGAAACCAACAGAATACGATGTCAACACCAAGTTAGGTTACATTTCGTTGCGTTCGCCGGTGAGTGCTTCAAAGGTGCTTGCTGTAGCTTACGAATACGAATACAAAGGAAAAGTATATCAAGTAGGTGAATTTTCCAATGATGGTGTTGAAGCTCCCGATGCTCTAATCGTAAAATTGCTCAAAGGCACCGAAGCAAATCCTAACTATTCCAATTGGGATTTGATGATGAAAAACGTGTATGCGTTGGGGAGTTATCAAATCAGTAACGAAGATTTTGTACTTGATGTATTGTACCAAGACGACCGTACCGGTTCGCCTATTCCGTATTTGTCGGAAGGTGATTTGCAAGGAAAAAGTTTGTTGTCGGTATTGCAAATGGATAAATTATCGTCGGACTTGCAACCATATTCCGATGGTTTGTTTGACTTTGTAGAAGGTGTAACGGTGAAAGCCTCTCGCGGACTTATCATTTTCCCTGTTTTGGAACCTTTTGGCTCTTCGTTGAGTAAGCAAATAGGTGACGATGCAATAGCATCAAAATATGTATATCAAGAGTTGTACGACTCAACACTCAGCGCCGCACGTCAAGTTGCTCAGAAAAATAAGTTCCTCATTAAAGGTTCCTATAAATCAAGCGTTTCGTCGGAAATTTCGTTGAACACCACACAAGTAAAGTCGGTAAAAGTTATGTGTGGCGGTCTTACGTTGGTTGAGGGTTCGGATTATACCGTTGATTATTCATCGGGAACGCTTACCATCATTAATCAAGGTATTTTGGAATCGGGATCAACTATCAATATTAGCTACGAAAACGATCCCTTGTTTAGCACCACAACCAAAACATACATGGGAGCTCGTGCGGAATACCGTTACAGCGACAATATAACCTTTGGTGGTACTTTGATTCATTTGTCGGAAGTGCCGTCGGTGCGCAAAGTTGGCTTCGACGATTATCCTATTTGCAACAGTATTTGGGGTGTTGATGCAAAATATTCAACCGAATCAATGTTTTTAACCAAAATGGTTGACAAGATTCCATTGATTGACACCAAGGAATTGTCGTACATAGAGGCTTCAGCTGAATTTGCTCAACTATTACCAGGACAGTCAAAATTCATTTCCAATGCAATTTCCATTGATGACTTTGAAAGTTCAGAAGGACGAATTTATTTGCGCGAACCTACTTCGTGGCGCATAGCAAGTACTCCGCAAGGGCAAAAGTCATTGTTCCCTGAAGCTTCGTTGATTAACGATGTTGCTTTCAATTACAATAAAGCTTTGATTTCGTGGTACAATATCAACACATCGTTCTACGAACGCAGTTCGCCGGTGAGCAAAGCAGTACAAGCAGAACCATTTTCACGTACGGTATATCAATCAAATTTGTTCCCCAATCGTGACTTGTCAACCTACGAAGATGTGCCAATGACCTTGTTAAACATTGCGTATTATCCAAGTGAACGAGGACAAAACAACTACGATACCAAAGGGCGAAATGGAATTTCGGCCGGTTTGGCTCCCAACGGACGATTGAAAAACCCGGCTTCTCGTTGGGGTGGTATTATGCAGTCGCTTACAACTACTGACTTTGAAGCCAGCAATGTGGAATACATTGAATTTTGGATGATGGATCCGTTTATTACCGACGAACAACATTTGAATAAAGGTGGTGATTTCTACATCAACATTGGTCGTCTTTCGGAAGATGTGCTTCGCGATGGTCGTAAAGCCGCAGAAAACGGTATGGTTACAGATAAATCACGTTTGGACGAAACCGTTTGGGGACGCGTTCCGAACTATTCTGTGGTTGAAACCGGTTTCAGTAGTGATATAGACCGTGAAGTTCAAGATATTGGTCTTGATGGTTTGTCAGACATGGCCGAACAACAGTTTTTTGCCCAATATTTGTCCGAAGTGAAAGAAATTGTTACTCCCGAAGTGTACGAAACATTCCATAAGGACCCGTCAAACGATGACTTTACGTCATATTTGGATAATAGAGGTGAAGAGCATGACAT
This sequence comes from Bacteroidales bacterium, assembly GCA_036752345.1. Taxonomy (GTDB): domain Bacteria; phylum Bacteroidota; class Bacteroidia; order Bacteroidales; family UBA1715; genus UBA1715. The sequence goes on from DAIOSV010000001.1 coordinate 48,906, forward strand.
TGTGTGGCGTTATAAATATTTCAATGGTACCGATGGTAATTCTCCTTCGCAAACCACACAAGGATTATCTTCATATAGGCCCGATGTTGAAGACTTGAACCAAGACAACACGTTGCAAGAACCGGAGGCGTACTATCAATATCACATCAGTTTGCGCCCCGAAGATATGGTAGTGGGTAAAAACTATATTGAAGATATTATAACCGAGGTTGTGAACAACGACAACTACCAAACGCAAGCCAATTGGTATCAGTTCAAAATACCTATCAATAGCGAAGACAAAGAACGAATAGGAAACATATCTGATTTCCGCGACATTACTTCTATGCGTATGTTTCTTCGTAATTTCAACGATTCCATTGTGTTAAGAATCACAGAATTGGCGTTGGTATATAGCAATTGGCGCCTGTTTGAGGAACCGTTGTTTGAATCTGGAGAATACGATTTGTTTTCCGATTCAAAAGTTGATATTTCTACCGTAAATATTGAAGAAAATAGTACCCGCACTCCTGTAAATTATGTGTTGCCACCCAATGTAAATCGTGTGATAGACCCAACAAGTACTACCTTACAAGAATTGAACGAATCGGCATTGTCAATGAAAGTGGTTGATTTGGAAGACGGAAATTCAAAAGCTATTTATAAGCAAGTAAACAAAGACTTCCGACAATTTGGTACGTTGGAAATGTTCGTACATGCCGAAGCATTAATCGACCAAGAAAATTCACTAGACGATGATGACTTGTATGCTTTTATTCGTTTGGGGTCGGATTATGTAGACAATTATTATGAATATGAAATACCTCTGAAACTCACACCACACGTTACTGGTGAAGGCTCGTTGTACAACAACAATAGTTTAAACGATCGCCAGATTGTATGGCCTGAGGATAATAAAATATCGCTTCCGTTTGAAGTTCTTACCAATTTGAAATTGGAACGCAACAAAATGATAAATGAAGGCATAATTTCTGATTTGGAGACCTATCACGTATATACCATTCCATACGGAAACAATAGAGTGAGCATAAAAGGAAATCCAAATATTGGTAATGTGCGAACTATCATGATAGGTGTGCGCAACCGCAAGAAGAAAACTTCAAATCCTGCAGACGATGGACTTAAGAAGTCCGGTATAGTGTGGTTCAACGAACTTCGTTTAACCGACATGAACGATCAGAGTGGTTGGGCTTCCATAGGTTCGTTGCGCACAAGTCTTGCCGATTTGGCAACAATATCGTTGGCAGGCAAAGTGAGCAAGCCGGGTTTTGGAAGCGTTGACCAAAAAGTGTTTGAACGCAGCACCGAAAATCTGTACCAATATGATGTGGCATCGAGCGTGGCATTGCATAAATTTTTCCCCGAATCGTGGAAGCTTGTAGTGCCGTTCTATGTGGATTTGTCTGAAACATACATTCGTCCAGAGTACGACCCAACCAATCCTGATATTACGTTGGATAGGTCATTGTCAAATTTAATGACGCGCCACGAACGTGATTCATTGCTCGACATTACGCAAGAATTCACACAGAATTTTAGCTATAATTTTACCAATGTTAAAATAGCCAGAACGCCTAAAAAACAGCATCCGTTCAATATCTCCAATTTCTCAGGAACCTTTGCGTATAACCGATACCTTGCTCACGATGTTGATTATCAACTTGATTACAAACATGAATATAGAGCAGCGTTTAATTATGCCTATAATATGCGCCCAAAGAACTTTCAACCATTTAAGTCGAATAGTATTGGGTTGATAAAGAATTTCAACTTCTATTTGTTACCGGCAAGCGTTTCATTTAAAAGCGAGTGGGATAGAATTTATAAAGAACAACAACGGAGAAATCTTTCGGCATATACCTTTGAATTGCCAAAGACCGCAAGCAAACAATTCTATTGGTATAGAACCTACAGTGTGAATTACCCAATATCAAAAGGCTTGAAAATTTCATACGATGCAACAAATGATTCTCGTTTGAACGAGCCTGATGGTGTAATAGATAAGACCGATGAAGACACATGGCGCGAATATAAACGTCAGGTATGGAACAGCGCAAAAACGTTTGGCGAAAATATGGAGTTCCAACAAAAATGGAATTTGTTATGGCAAGTGCCTGTCAATATGATTCCTATACTTGATTGGACAACATTGAGTTACAAATATGCTGGTACGTACGATTGGCAAATGGGAACAGAAACTACCGATGAGAACCTTGATTATGGAAACATTATAACAAATTCTGGAACGCATACTATTGATGGAACAATCAACTTTACCGGTTTGTATAACAAGTCGAAATATCTTTCGGATGTACAAAAACGAATGAAAGCAGCTTCTAATTCTAAATCGAAAAATACCAAGAAGAAAGAAACGGTTAAATACACCAAAACAAACTTTAAAACAAATTCGGAGAATACTGCTATAATCAATCATAAATTAGGTACAACCGATGTGCGTGTAACGGTTTTGGACCAAGATGGCGAGCTTGTACCTACGCAACTCAAAGTTATTTCAGCTAAAAAAGTAGAAGTAACGTGCGAACGTCAAGTGGAAAAAGGAAAATTAACCATTACAGGAAAGAAAGATGTAGAGCAAACGCCGTTGATGGAAGCAACCGACAAGGTTGTAAACACATTGATGATGTTCAAAAATGCATCAATAACCTATACACAGGCCGAAGGAAGTTTGGTACCGGGATACAAATTCGATTCACAGATGTTTGGCTTGTATAAGCCGTTTACTTCTTCATCAAAACCAGGTTGGGGCTACGTTATGGGAATAGTGCCAAGCGACTTAGAATCGCATCTCACTACTGACGATTGGTTGGTCGATAACGACAATATCAGCGATAAATTACAACATGTATATTCCGAAAAACTTCGTGTACAATCGTCACTAGAGCCGGTTAAAAACATGAAGATAACCTTGTCGGCTGAACGCAATTATTCCAAAGATTATACAAAATATTTGTGGGGCGATGCGCAAGAAAACGAGCAAAATCGTATGACTTCAGGAAACTTTAGCTTGTCATGCAATACATTGGCTTCTACGTTCAATTCCGATAAGGCTTACGATCGTTTCAAGAAAAATCGTTTGACAATAGCACATCGTTTGGCTACTGAAAAATTAGGTCCAAACTACGAAACTAACGTCGAAAATGGTTTTCCTGCATTGTACAACGAATTGTCTCAAGATGTGTTGATACCTGCATTTTTCTCTGCATACACCGGCGAATCAGTTAACAAGGTTGATGTGAATAATTACTTTATTCCAATGTTCTCAAGCTTCAATTCATTTTTGCGTTCGTTGAATTGGAGATTAACCTATAATGGATTGACCAAATTGCCATTCTTTAAGAAATATTTTAAGTCGGTTAATATTAACCATGCGTACACATCAAACTACAACATGGGATCGTACGAAACATTCTCGTCGTCAAATATGTATGAAGATGATTTTTACATTGACCCGGTTGATGGCTCGCTCTACGTTTCGCCCGAATACGATGTTTCAACCATCAGCATTTCTGAGCGATTGAATCCATTGATTGGTTTTGATTCAAAATTGAAAAATAATTTGACCGCAAAAGTTGAATTGCGTAGAAATAGAACGGTCACATTATCGTTTACCAACACCGAAATTTCCGAAGTATCTAACTTGGAATATGTAGTAGGTGCGGGATATGTGTTTGAAAATTTCAAATTAAACATTAACACAGCTGGCAAAACGCATCAGTTTGAAAACGATTTGACCGTTCGACTAGATTTTTCTATACGTGATAATCAAACAATTCGTCGTAATATTGCAGAAGATATTACAAGAAAAATATCAGGAACAAAATCGTATGCGTTGAAAACCTATGCTGAGTATATGTTGAGCGAGAGAATCACATTCCGACTTTATTTGGAATACACTATGAATCAGCCATTGACCAATGGATATAGAACGTCAACAACGAGTGGTGGTATCAATATGCGATTCTCGTTAATGTAATGAAAATGAATAACGTGAATAGAAAACGAATTATACTTACTTTGGCCTGTCTCAATGCCTTTTGTGTCGTGGTCAATGCCGATGAAACGCCGAAAGATTCTACCAAAGCGGTACAGAAAGAAATATACCAGTGGTCGTACAATGCCACTCATACCAAACGTTTTCGAGAGAATATAGATACCTCACAAACCTTTTTTTATCTGCATGAGCCCAATGGGAGCATTGCCGATTATTTGGTAGACGTGGCCGGCTATGGGTCACCTGCGTTTTCGTTGCTGTATCAACCACGCGCCAATGAACCATTTTCGTTACGTGCCTATGAACATTCACTTGTCACCGTTCATGACATTCCAGAATACACCGTGCAACGTCCGTATTCTCAACTCTATTATTCCGGAGGCCTTAACAGTGAGCAGTCCGGCCGATTTTTACATACCCAAAACATTAATAAATATTGTAATGTCGGTTTCAATTTGAATTTCTATAGAAATATAGGCGAATATGAAAACCAAGGAATTGTAGGACAGCACGTTACTCCATGGATTACCTATTACGGTCCGCGATTTACTACCACATTCAAGTATGCATACAATAACATTCGTCGTGGCGAAAATGGTGGAATTGCTGCCGATTCGTTATTGTATAACGAAAATTTATTGCGTATGAAATTCCCGAAAGCCGAGTCATCATTGCGTTATCAAGATGCTCAGTTTGTGCAAAAATGGAATCTCGGTCGTAAACCAAAAGAGGATAGCGCATCGTTAGAAATACCCCAGTACAAGAACGCAATAGGCTATCGTCTTGATTATTATTCAGTGAAACGCAATTATTCTGACATTACTCCCGATACAAGTTTTTATACCAATGTCTTATATGATTCAACTGCAACGGCAGACACGTCAATCTATAAAAATATGTCGAATGCGTTGTTTTATGAATTTATCAGAAAAAACAATGCAGTGGAAGTCGTTGCAAATGTTGCAGTAGGATTAGAATATCAGTCGCTTATGTATCACGATTACAATTATTCTATTCCGGAATATCTAGAGAACAGCAAGTTTTATCAAGGAACCTTCGACGTTTCGTTGCCGTGGAATATTTCAGCGTCGCACAAGCACCGTTATGTCTTTGCTGGCGATGCTAAAAAAGATTTCACTATTGCAACAGAATTAGAGAAAGAATTCTTGATAGGTGAGCATGCTATTTCTATCAAAGCAGGACACGAATATGCCCACAAAGGCTCACACTGGTCATATTTGAACTATGAGACAAATAACTATGCGTGGCATAATGATTTTGCGGCAGAGAATAAAAATGACGTATATGCATTCGTTTCGTCGTCGTATGGTAATGTGTCGGCAGACATACATTATTATATGTTAAAAAATTATGTAGCGTTTGATAATACGGGCACGTTGAGCCAAACATCAAAGGCTGGAAATGCACTAACCGTAAATCTAAAGAAAACGACCAATTTCAAATATATGGTAATGCAAAATGGCGTGTTGTTTCAAGACGTAGCGATTGCAAATCAAGAATATCCGAATTGGGCAACCTATAACTCAGTTGCATTTCGTTGGACTATGTACAAAAAATTGCTTCATTTTACTTTCGGAGGCGAGTTGTTGTATTATCCGTCATACAACGTTCCTACGTATGATGGCGCTATTGGTGATTTTATTCCTCAGTCGCAATATAATTATGGTGGATTTCCTTTAGTGAACGCATTTGCTACGGTTCGTTACAAACCGGTAAAAGTATTTGTGAAGTACTCAGGATTGTATGCTTTGCTTAAAGGAGAAAACTACCCGATTGCAAGTTATCCACAAAGCAACGGAACTATTTCGTTCGGCCTTTCGTGGTTGTTTTATAATTAATGATAATTCAAAAATCCCTTATTGAAGTTGCTTGCGATTGTCGGTAATTTGCCGATTCTCATGCAACGCTATTGCTAGGTATTCAACAATCTGCGGATTTTATTAACAATCAAAAAGATTTTGCGCATAGAGCGATTACCATTTCCAAAAAAATGTATATTTGCATCACTGTTACGCTTTATTATTTAAATGAATGGCGGCGAGAAGTATCAAAAACTTTTCCCGCCTTTTTTATTTTCCCGTTTTTGGTTCGGTTGGTTTTGAGGTAGCAGGTTTCGAGGAAAGAAGACCTAATTTCTTCTTCCGCTCGTATTCTGCTTTCTTTTTGAGGTATTCCTCGTATTTGTTTTCTAAATAATTGTCAGCCATTATTTAGTTAATAAAGGGTCTTCGCTGTCAACACCAGAGCAACCGGTAGCTTCACATGATTGTTCGGTGCGAATAATGGTGAAGGCTCCATTCATTGTGGTAATAGGACTAGTTTTGCTTGCATCGGGATAAATGCATAGTCTAAAGTCATATTTCCCCGTTAAGTGTTTGCCTTTCACTGGTTGGCTTGTTGTATCAATATAGTAGCCGTTGAAAACATTCATTTGGTTGTCGTAATTCTCAATCTTCGCAACTTCTTGTCCGTTTTTGAGAACGATGAACGTGTTGTATTTGCATTGTTCAATACCGATAATCTTGAGCACGTTGTTTTTGGTGTCATTGTATTTTGCATCGGGATTTTCAAGACAAGGGCAAAGTTCGGGAGTTTCTTTGCGTTCAGCTTTGGTACATACCGTTTTTAAATAGGGGTAGTTAAAAGAAGGCTCCATATAGGTTTGGGTAACCGTGGAAAACACCATAGAATCGCAGGTAGAAAAATTTGCCGGAGTAAATACGTTAGGAACGGTTATGGTTATTTCTCCGTCAGACCATGTAGTAGCTTTGTTTGAACAAGTTACACAATCTTTGTCGCGGTTGCAAGCTGAAATCAATCCTACACAGAGTATTCCTAAAATAAGTGTTTTTTTCATAATGTATTGATAGTTATGGTTATTTCTTGTAAAAGTGTAATGCTATTGTCCACATCTTTTTTGTGAACAGATTCAATTACTTGGTGTAAATGACGAGTAGGAATGGAAAGAGCTCCGGCAATAGCGCCGCCTGCTACCATTTTTTGCAACATACTGGTATCGGTTCCGCCACCTTGCATTATTTCTGCTTGATACGGAATGCGTTTTTTGGTAGCAACCTTTTTCATAAGCGAAACCAATGATGCGTTGCAAATAACGGAAGAGTCCATGATTTTTATGCCCGGACCGGCTCCAAGTTTTGTAATCTGTTCTTGCGGAGAACTACCCGGAACGTCATAAGCTATGGTTGTATCAAGCGCAATGGCAACGTCGGGTTGTATTTTTAGGGTAGCAACTTGTGCGCCACGCAAACCTACTTCTTCTTGTACGGTGAACGTAAAATAGGTGTTGAATGGCAAGGCTTTCTTTTTAAGATTCTTAATGACTTCAATTAAGATATATACGGCAATTCTATTGTCAAGCGATTTCCCGTTGACGCAGTCGCCCATTTCAATACATTCACGTTCGCGCGAAATAGGAGTGCCAATCTCGACAATCTTTTCTACTTCGGATTTTTCCATTCCCAAATCAATGAAGAAATCTTTTACGGTCACTTTTTTATCGCGTTCTTCAGGAGTCATTACGTGAATTGGTTTTGCTCCCATAACGCCTACAATGTCTTTTTTACCGTGAACAATTACGCGTTGTGCGGTAAGTGTTTTTGGGTCAAATCCGCCAAGAGTGGTGAATTTTAAGAACCCGTTATCATCAATGTGTGTAACAATAAAACCTATTTCGTCCATGTGGGCGGCAATCATAAGCGATTTTTTGCTTGTCCCTTTGCGAAAAGCAACAAGATTCCCCATATTATCGGTAGAAACAGAATCAACGTATGGCGTTATTTCTTCAATAATAGCTGTACGGATTTTGTCTTCAAACCCTGAAGGACCGGCAACTTCGCTTAGTTTTTTGATAAGTTTAAAGTTCATTGTGCTATGCGTTTAAAATATGTTTTAATTCTGTTTGAGCGAATTGTTTCTCGGCAAACGTTTTGTCTATGGTTAAGGTCTTCATTTTCTTTGAAGGAGCTTCAAACATTACGTTGAGCATAATTGCTTCGCAAATAGAGCGAAGACCGCGTGCACCGAGTTTAAATTCAATTGCTTTGTCTACAATATAATCAAACGTATCTTCGGTAAATTTGAGTGTAATGCCATCTATTTTGAACAATTCTATGTATTGTTTGATGAGAGAATTTTTCGGTTCGGTCAGAATTCTTCTGAGTGCATCACGGTCAAGCGGATTGAGGTGGGTGAGTACCGGCAAACGCCCGATGATTTCTGGAATTAAGCCAAAAGAACGGAGATCTTGCGGTGCGATATATTGCAAGAAATTGTTTTTGTCAATTGTCTTATTTTTTTCTTTCATTCCGTAGCCAACCGTGTGTGTATTGAGACGACGAGCAATTATTTTTTGAATGCCTTCAAATGCACCGCCACAAATAAAGAGAATATTTTTTGTGTTTACCGGAATCATTTTTTGGTCGGGATGTTTTCGGCCTCCTTGTGGTGGCACATTCACAACAGCGCCTTCCAAAAGTTTCAACAAACCTTGTTGCACACCTTCGCCTGAAACGTCACGCGTGATAGATGGATTGTCGCCTTTGCGTGCTATTTTGTCAATTTCGTCAATAAATACAATACCTTGTTCTGCTTTTGCCACATCGTAGTCGGTTGCTTGAAGCAGGCGAACGAGCAAACTTTCAATATCCTCACCAACATATCCGGCTTCGGTTAAAACCGTCGCATCAACTATGGCAAATGGTACTTCAAGATATTTAGCAATGGTTTTTGCAAGCAACGTCTTGCCTGTACCGGTTTCTCCAACCATTATGATGTTTGATTTTTCTATATCAATATCATCGTTGGTGCTTGGATGTGAGATTCGTTTGTAATGATTATAAACCGCAACGGCTAACGATTTCTTTGCTTCATCTTGACCAATTACGTACTCGTCAAGGTGTTTTTTTATGTCAATAGGTTTTATGTTGCTAAAGTCTTTTATGGCCGCGGTTGTTGTATTACTGGCTGAAGGATTGATTTGGTCAAGAACATTTTTTGCTTGACTTATGCAATCGCTACAAATGAACCCGGTTAATCCTTTTAGTAATACAGGAACTTCGCTTTCGTCGCGTCCGCAGAAAGAGCATTTGTCTTTTTTCATGTTGATTATTTATTTATGCAAAAATAGTGTTTACTATTTAATATTCGATTTTTTAGCCCAATGATTTTTTATCGAAACATGATAGTAAAGAATTGCCAAAAAAGGAATTTTATTTTGGTCTCCAACAAGTCCGTAGGCACGGTGAGGAGGAATAAGTATATTGGCACTATCGCCTTTGTGCATAAGTAAAACAACTTCTTCGAGTCCGGCCTCAACGCCACCTTGTCCTACTTTGAATTTTTTCAATCCTAAGGAGTCAGAAGAATAGCACGGCGTTCCATTGAGCAACGAGCTTGAGTATGCAATTTGAATTACATCGCCGGTTTTTATTGGAGTAGTGTCGTTACTTGGCATTATTTTGTACCACACACCGCTTCCGGTTGGCTTCATATCAAGGTTATTCTTTTGTATGAATTGTTTGATTGTATCTTGTTTGAGTTTTACAATCTCTTTGTTTACCTCAATGTTTTTTTCTTCAAATCGTTGAATGTCTTGTGTCGTAATAGGGCGTCTTTTTTGATCGTTACAAGCAACCAAAACGCCTAAAATGAGCACTATGAAACCTATTTTTGATTTCATTTTGTAATGTATATTTTTTTTGAGGTTGTGGCAATCATATCGTTTTCATCAGTTGCTTGAATTACGATGTTTTGTGTCTTAATTCTTCCGTTGAATGCCATATTCCACGAGATAGAAATGGAATCGGTAGCTGAAAATGTTGTGTCAAAAAACTCAGTTTTGTTTACAAACAATTGTGCTCGAGTAACCTTATATCCATTGCCAATGGCGGTAATTCCCAATGGTAAAATCGTTTCACTGGTAATGGTGTCGGGAATAGACGAGTAGTTGTTGAAGTATATATACGGTCCGTCTTTAATTTCCTTCGAACATGAAGCGAAACACAAGAAAGAAAATCCAAAGGCTATGAGAATACTGAGTCTTTTCATTATTCTTGAAGTTTTTTGATGCACAAAGCAAGGCTATCTTTCCAATAGGGAACCGCAACATTGTATGTGTCTTTTATTTTCTTTTTGTTTAAAACACTATAGAATGGGCGTTTTGCCGGACTTGGAAAATCTTTTGTATCTATTGGAAGAACCGAGCATTCGATGTGAGCAAGTGTATGAATTTCTTTTGTGAAATCGTACCAACTGCAAACACCTTCGTTTGTAAAGTGGTAAATGCCCGGAACAAACGATTTTGTTTTATTTTCAACGTGAGAAATAATGGTTAGGATGGCTTTTGCTAGGTCTGCTGCATTGGTTGGAGAACCTATTTGGTCAAACACAACGTTAATTTCATCGCGTTCGGTTCCCAGTTTTATCATTGTTTTTACAAAGTTATTGCCAAATGTAGAGTAGAGCCATGCGGTACGAATTATGATAAATTCGTCGCAATTCTTTTGTATCAATTGTTCTCCTTCTAATTTCGTTCTTCCGTACGCTGTTTGTGGGCAAACTTTGTCTGTCTCTACGTATGGTTGATAGTGGGTTCCTTCAAACACGTAGTCGGTAGAAACATGAATAAATTTGCAGTGAAATGTTTTGCATATTTTTGCGATGTTTTCGGGAGCGAGCGCATTGATTTTGTGTGCGAGCTGTTCTTCTTCTTCCGCTTTGTTTACGTTGGTATATGCAGCACAATTTATTACATAATCAAAACTATTTTTGTGAAAGAGACTATCAATTGCATTGATGTCGGTAATGTCAAGTTCTGCGACGTCGGTAAAGGTGAACTCAAATGCAGATTGTTTTGCGAGTTCGCGAATCTCGTTACCGAGTTGTCCATTGCTTCCAGTTACAAGTATCTTTGCCATTTTTAGAGTGTAAAAGGAGTTTTAAATTCGGAAAATGTAGTGTGTTTCAAGTCTTTTTCTGATACAACAGCTTCGTCAAGAGGAATACCCCAATCAATGTCAAGTTTTGGGTCATTGAACATAATGCCACATTCGGATTCGGGGTGATAATAGTCGGTACATTTGTACTGTACTATTGCGGTTTCACTCAATACTGAAAATCCATGAGCAAAGCCTTCTGGTATAAGAAGTTGTTTGCAATTGTCGTCGCTTAATTCAACACTCACATGTTGTCCGTAGGTAGGAGAGTTTTTTCTCACATCAACAGCTACGTCAATGATTTTGCCGGCCAAAACGCGAACTAATTTGGTTTGGGTATATGGTGGGTTTTGAAAATGAAGCCCACGAATTACTCCATAGGTTGATTTTGATTGATTGTCTTGCACAAAAGTGTATGTTATGCCAAAATTTTGGAGCGCAAGTTTATTATAACTTTCAAAAAAATACCCGCGCTGATCTTTGAATATTTTGGGTTCAATAACGAAAACACCGGTAAGGTTTGTTTTTGTAACTTCCATTATTCTAAGATTTTTTGATTAGCAATTTTTATAAGATATTGTCCGTATTCGTTCTTTTTGAGCGGTTCGGCAAGGGTTAGCAATTGTTCTTTTGTGATATAGTTTTTTGAAAATGCTATTTCCTCAAGACAAGCAACCATAAGTCCTTGACGGTTTTCAATGGCAGAAACGTAGTTTGAAGCTTCCAACAAGCTATCGTGCGTGCCGGTATCAAGCCACGCAATTCCGCGTCCTAATAGTTGAACGTCAAGCGTGTGCTCTTGTAGGTATAATATATTCAAATCGGTAATTTCTAATTCTCCGCGAGGAGATGGTTTTAATGATTTTGCTTTTGCCACAACCGTATTATCATAGAAGTATAGTCCGGTAACAGCATAATGCGATTTTGGTTGTTTCGGCTTCTCTTCAAGAGAGATAGCTTTTTTATTTTCGTCGAATTCCACCACACCGTAACGTTCAGGGTCATTTACAAAATACCCAAAAACGGTAGCTCCTTTTTTCGTTTGCGTTGCTTGTTCGAGTAGGTTGCTGAAATTGTGTCCGAAGAAAATATTGTCACCTAAAATGAGGCAACATGAGTCGTTACCTATAAAATCTTCTCCAATAAGAAATGCTTGAGCCAATCCGTCGGGTGAAGGTTGAATGGCATATTGTAAATTAATTCCCCATTGACTACCATCGCCTAAAAGGTGTTTGAATGATGTTTGGTCGTCGGGTGTAGTAATGATAAGGATATCACGAATATTAGCAAGCATAAGTACCGACAATGGGTAGTATATCATAGGCTTGTTGTATATCGGAACTATTTGTTTCGATATACCTTTGGTTATCGGATATAATCGAGTGCCTGAGCCTCCTGCTAAAATGATACCTTTCATCTTTTTATGTTAAAACGTTAAATATAAAAAGTTCGTATGTTGGGAACATACGAACTTTTATGACTGTAAAAATACATTATTTTATTTGAGAAGCAGGATTTTGCTCTTCAGCTTTTGGTTGTACACCTTTAGTAACGTTGAGTAATTGAATTTCAAATATCAATGTTGAGTATGGTTGAATAGCTTGATTGCCACCTTCTCCGTATGCTAAATCATAAGGAATGTAAAGTTTTGCTTTTGTTCCTTGTTTTAGGAGTGGAAATGCTTCAATCCAACCTTGAATAAGGTATCCCGGTTGTAATTGGAATTTTGCAGGATTGCTATCTACTGTGCTATCAAATACGGTTCCGTCTACAAGAGTACCTTTGTAACTTACAGTAACTGTGTCATAAAGAGATGGTTTTGGTCCGTTTCCTTCTTGTATAATTTCATATTGAAGGCCACTCGCTGTTGTGATAACTCCTTTTCTCTCTTTGTTCTTGTTCAAGAAATTTTCTCCTGCTTCAATATTGGGTTTGAATTTAGCAAGATATTTATCTTCTAGCTGTTTGCTATAGCGTTGCATAAGTTGCATATATTTTTCTTGGTCAAGAGCAAGTGGGTATGCTTGTTCGTCAGGGTTGAATGCCTTGAATCCTGCATTGAATGCTTCTGCATTTATAGAATCAATGCCTTTTTGAGCCCACATACCGGCACTTTGAAATCCAAGTATATAGCTTGCACTATCATCTAATGTTTTTAATTTAACTTCATCTTTGTGTTTACATGAAAATAAACTTGCTGTGAGGCATACAATACCTGCTGTTTTAATAAGAAGAGAATTCATTTTTTATAAATATTTATTGTTGATTAGTTTGTTGACCAGTTGGTTCTATTTCGTTAAGACGATTAAATTCATTCAGTCTTTCAGCGTTGAGCCGTATTTTATTTACTATAACGTCAAATATAAGCGTTTCATATGGCTTTACTTTGTCCTTTTTGTAGACTTCTGAGCCATAGGCATATTCGTATGATGTGAAAATTCGTACACTTCCTCCTGTCTTAATTTTAGGTAATATTTCTTGGAAAGCCGGAATAGCAGAGCCTAAATATATTTTGGTCATTGCAGAATAATCTTGGCTATTGTATATCAATTCATTCTTTATAGTATATACTTTGAATGAGATAAAGATAGTATCAGTAACAAGAGGTGCAAGTTTTCCCCATCCCGGATCTATAATTTTATACTGCAAACCATTTTTCAACTCAATAATAGTACGATCTTTTTTATTCTCGTTTAAAAAGGCTTCTCCGGCTTTTTTGTTAGGAAAATTTTCTTGTTCGTATTGCTTTTGGTTTTCTGCCATTTGTTTGTTCATTTCCTCATTAAGAACTCGTGTGATTTCTTCTTCGGTCATTTGAAGATTGCCACTCGAATCGAAATAATCAATGATACCTTGCATAAAGTATTTAAAATCAACCGATTCAATATTATTGTCTTTTAAGTTTTGAGGAATTTTCTTGGCAAACGCTACGCCCAATCCGTATGACGTTGAGTCGTGGCGTGTAACAACTAAGGTCTCGTCTTTGTCAGGAGAACATGCTGTTATTGTCAAAATTAGCGTGGTAATTATGAAAAAGAGAGCTCGATATGTGTGAGAATTGTTCACCTATTTTGTATTTCTGCAAATATACGTTTTTTACAAGAATCGCTTGATTTAAAAGAGTATTTTTTTGTCCAGTTATCCAATAACAAATAGTGGGTCTCCTTCCATAACCGCTTGGCCTTCTTTTACAACTATAGATTGAAGCGTGCCCGATGTTTCTGCTACAACATTGTTTACCATTTTCATGGAATCCATCGTAAGCACAACATCGCCCGCCTTAACTGTCGAACCTTCGGGAATTAAAATTTGCACGATAGTTCCCGGAAGTGGAGCTGTTGTTGCAGAATCTGTAGATACGGCTTTTGCTTTTGGCTTTGCAGGAGAATTACTGCAATTCTTAAGTTCTATGCACGAATCACCCGCAGGAAGGTTTTGTCCAATAGCAACGTTCATTTTCCCAATAACGCCATCTTTGTCGGCCGTAATGTTGCATACTTTTCCGTTTGATTCCATTGTGAAAAGCACATCATCTTTCTTTACCAACTGTCCACTGTTTACATATACTTTGAGTATAGAAAGCGGTTGGCCTTCGGTGCTTTCTACATTGCAAATAGGTCTTGATTCTACAACAGAATGTGTAGTAGGAGCAGGTGTTGGCATTGGTGCTGGTTTTACCACAACCGGTTCCGGGCGTTCAATTTTTATGGTAAGATTTTTCCCATTCACAGCAACTTCTGCTATGTTATTCTTGAGCTTATTGATGATAACTTCGTAGGGCTTGTCTTGTATGGTAAATGAAAATTTGTTCATGTGTTACTTTTTTAATTGGTTGATACCAAATATTTTAGAATTCCAATCTGATGAAGGTGAATGTGTTATGGTTAAAACACGCTCATCGCATCCTCCTCTGTAGTACAGATTCAAAGCGGTGGTAATAGCCAACAATTCTTCTTTAGTTGCATCACCGTTAAGAATTTTCAATGTTATTTTTTGTGCGTTTTTGTCTTCCATGGCAAATCCTATTACAATGGCATATTAGAGTGTTTTTTCATTGGATTAGTCAACCGTTTTGTTTGGAGCATTTCAAACGCGCGGATTATTCTAAAACGAGTTTCGTGAGGGAGAATAACGTCGTCAATGTAGCCACGAGTAGCTGCTTGGTGTGGGCTTGCAAATTTTGACTCGTATTCGTTGATTTTTTCAGCTTTAAATTGTTTGCGTTCTTCGTCGTTCTCGATTGCTTTCATGGCTTTGCCTTGAAGAATTTCAATAGCTCCGGCAGCTCCCATAACGGCAATTTCAGCATTTGGCCACGCGTAGTTCATATCGCCACGCAATTGTTTACAGCTCATAACAATGTGGGCGCCTCCGTACGATTTACGTACGGTAATTGTAACTTTTGGTACGGTAGCTTCTCCGTATGCAAAAAGTAATTTAGCTCCGTGGTCAATAATTCCGGCATATTCCTGGCCTGTTCCACAAAGGAATCCGGGAACGTCAACCAATGAAAGAATTGGAATATTAAAGGCATCACAAAAACGAATAAATCGCGCAGCCTTACGAGAAGCGTTGCAATCAAGTACGCCGGCCATATAATTCGGTTGATTTGCTATAATTCCTGTTGAACGTCCATTAAAATGACCAAAACCACAAATGATGTTTTTTGCAAAGTCTTTTTGAATTTCAAAAAACTCAGAATCATCAACGATTGAGCTGATGATGTCTTTCATGTTGTATGGTTTGTTTGGGTCGTCGGGAAGGATTGTGTCTAAGTTGTAGTCCTCTCTATTGTACGCATCGCTTGTCTCTCTTTGGGGAGCATCCTCCATATTGTTTTGAGGAATAAATGACAACAACTGACGCACGGTTTCGAGTCCTTCTTCTTCGGTAGCTGCCGTAAGGTGGCACACGCCTGATTTGGTTGAATGTACGTGAGCACCACCAAGTTGATCGTCGGTAACGTCCTCGCCGGTCACGGTTTTTACAACTTTCGGTCCGGTAATGTACATACAACTGTTTTGCTCTGTCATTACAATGAAATCGGTGAGGGCAGGAGAGTAAACGGCACCTCCGGCGCACAATCCGTATATGAGCGAAATTTGAGGAATTACACCTGATGCAAGTATATTGCGTTCGAAGATTTCTCCGAATCCGGCTAAAGCGCATGCGCCTTCCTGAATACGGGCACCTCCTGAGTCGTTTATGCCAATAACGGGAGCTCCCAACTTCATTGCCATGTCCATTACTTTGCAGATTTTTTGTGACATGGTTTCAGAAAGAGTTCCTGCTATTACCGTAAAATCTTGTGAATAAATAAATACAAGTCTTCCGTTGATTGTACCACTTCCAACAACAACACCATCGCCGTAGAACACTTTTTTCTCCATACCGAAATCGGTACAGCGATGAGTAACAAACATATCTATTTCTTCGAAACTGCCTTTGTCGAGCAGCATTTCAATACGTTCGCGTGCTGTGTATTTCCCTTTGCTATGTTGATTGTCAATTGCTTTTTGCCCACCGGCGTTATATGCTTCCTCACGCATTGCGAGGAAATTTTCAGTTTTTTCTTGATTATTCATACTTGCATATTTGCTTAACTAGAAATTCAAATAGTAAGTTGTATTTCTATCTTTTTATCGTTAGCAAAAATAGGAATTTTACTTAATTCTATGTTTGTTTTTATTTGATTTTGTGGCTTTACTAAAAAATATGTATATGAGGTCGGGATTTTATAGGAAAAAATGTATTTTTGCTGAAGTACTCATTAATAAATATAATATCAGATGGATATATTTGAAAGAATAAAAGAATCAACAGGCGGTCCTATAGGACAGTATAGAGAAAAAGTTGAAGGCTATTATTCGTTTCCAAAATTGGAAGGCGAGATTGGTCCTCATATGAAATTTCAAGGTAACGATGTATTATGTTGGAGTTTAAATAACTATTTAGGTTTAGCAAATCACCCAGAAATTAGAAAAGTTGACGGCGAAGCTGCACAACGTTGGGGGATGGCTTATCCAATGGGTAGCCGTATGTTGACCGGAAATACTTCATTACATGAAAAATTGGAACGTGAATTAGCTGATTTTGAAAAGAAAGAAGCAGCTTTCTTGTTCAACTTTGGATATCAAGGTATTGTTTCTACTATTGATTCTCTCATGACTCGTCATGATGTGATTGTGTTCGATGCAGAGTGCCATGCATGTTTAATGGATGGTAAACGTTTACATACGGGAAAATCATTTTCATATAAACATAACGATATCGTTAGCTGTGAGCAAAAATTGAAAGTTGCTACTCAGTTAGCAGAAGAACAAGGTGGTGGCGTTCTACTTATTACCGAAGGTGTATATGGAATGACCGGAGCTCTTGGTATTTTGGATCAAATAGTTGCTCTTAAAAAGAAATATAACTTTAGATTCATGATTGATGATGCTCATGGTTTCGGTGTTATGGGTCCTAATGGACGCGGAACTTCTGAACATTTCAATGTAATGGATGGCGTTGATATTTATATTGGTGCGTACGCAAAATCAATGGCTACTATTGGTGGTTTCGTTGCTTCTGAAAAAGTGGTAATTGATTTCTTACGCTACAATATGCGTTCTCAAATATACGCAAAAGCATTGCCAATGCCGGTAGTTGAAGGCTGTTTGAAACGTTTGGAAATTATTCGTAGTGCCGAAGGTGATGAACTTCGCAAAAAATTGTGGGTTGTGACTCGTCGTTTACAAAAAGGATTCAGAGATCTTGGTTTCGAAATCGGTCCTTCTGAAGCATGCGTTACGCCAATTCACATTATGGGCGGACCTATTGAAGCCGTTAATATGGCGTATGATTTGCGTGAAAACTACAAGATATTCTGCTCAATTGTTGTATATCCTGTAATTCCTCCGGGAATGATTATTTTCCGTATCATTTCAACTGCTTCTCACTCTATTGAAGATGTAGATTATACATTGAATACTTTCAAAGAAATTAGAAAGAAATTGCAAGAAGGTGTGTATGATACCAAAGAAATGAAAGACGTTACTGTAAAATAATAGGTATAGTTATATAAAGGAAAAGGAAATCCTTGTGGTTTCCTTTTTTTTATTCTCTTCTATGAAAAAATTTTGTCTTTATATTGTTTGTTCGTTGTTTGTCTCAATTTCTTTTGGGCAGACTCGGGTGGATTATAGAGATGCCAACTATTTGTCGTGCGACAGTGCTTCTGCAAAGTATATATTTCAAACAGGTCGCAATGACATTGACGGTCGCTGGGTTCAGAATATTTATACACCAGAAATGCGCTTGCTCAGTAAAACGAGCTATAAAGATTCTACATTGGATATCATAGAGGGCTGTCGTACCATGTATCATTATAATGGCGTTGTTAAAACTCGTGCATGCTATGTTGACGGCATTCTTGACGGAGAAGTGCTTTGTATGTATTCTAATGGAATAACACGCAGAAATGATATCTATCAATATGGGAATTTGGTAGAAGGAGCGTGTTACGCATCAAACGGAATGAAAATTACGTATTTCGATTTTGAGAAACCTGCACGCTATGTTGGAGGTATTCCTGCACTATATACGGCTATTTCTGTCAATTCACAGTCAATAAAAATTCCTGAAACAGACAAAATTACCGGAAATGTGAAAGCTATTTTATACATCAACGCCGAAGGTTCAATTGTTGATGTGCGTATTGTTCAGGGTTTACATCCTTTGTATGATGCCGAAGTAATACGAATTTGCAAGCATTTAGGAAAATTTGATCCGGCCGAACTTGATGGAGAACCCGTTAATTCAACCTTCCCGTTACTTATTTCCTTTTAGGCTTTCTCCACGGAGTTATTTTTTCATTCCGAGTAATTGCATCTGATGATTTTCGGTACAATTCATTTGTTGGTACTTGTTTGTACACTTTTACATAATCAACAAACATAGTGTCGGCATATTCAGCGGAAATAGGAGGCTTGTTCCATCTATTGATTGCCAAGTTGATAATAATTCGTACCGAATCTGTTATGTTGTGTTGAGAAACTTTATACACTTTTTTCCCGTCAACGTACCATACCATGTCTTTTTCGGTCCATTTAACACCGTATGTATGCCAATCGGTGTATGAGAAGTTTTTCATCTTTTTCTCTTTGTAATGACTTTTTAGGTCGGGATATTCTGTGTGCAGGTTCATGGTTATGACATTCGAAGGTTTATTTCCCAGCATTTCAAAGATGTCTATTTCTCCGGCATTTGATGGCGTATCTGTGTGCTCAAACGTCCAAAAGGCAGGCCAATAGAAACTTTTGTAGGGCATCTTCATTCTGCTTTCAATGTATCCAAAGTGTGTGGTATGGTCTATGTTTGTTTCTATCCAACCAGAAGTGCCGGTGTGCCTTCCTTCTATGCAACTGCCACATGCTCCCGATATTGCTTGAGGTGGGTATTTCGGACAGTCTGCCGAATCCGAATTGACAATGATGTAGAGCAATCCATTGTTTGTGGTAACATTTTCTTTGAGATAGAGCTGAGGGTCTCCATAGTGGTCGCTATAGTCGGCAATGTTCCATATTGCATGGTTGAGAGAGTCAAACGTATCTTCCCAAGCAAGAGTCCAATTTGTTCGTTGAAAAACAGATTGCGCTGTAGAACTGAATACTACAAGCAAGAAAGTAAGAGTGTATGCGAATCGTTTCATAGTCTGTTTTTTAATGAACAAAAAAGGGAATTTTCGCAATGAGAATTCCCTTTTTGTTTGTATTGGTATGTCTCTCTCTCTTATAGAGACAACTTGTTATTTAACTTCCCAAGTATCGTTGGTCATAAGCAATTCTTCGAAGTTGTGATATTTCTTTTTGCTTGAAACCTCTTCGATTTGTGCATCAACAGCGTCATTGTAGGTTGGAGCTTCTACATCACGAATTACACCAAGAGCGATAGGGAAGTCGGGGCCTTCCATAAGTGCTAATTTGAATTGTAATGTATTGTCTTCGCTATGAGCATCATGAACAAGAATGTCTTTTTCTGTAATGCCATTTTCTCCGATTTTGACAACTTTTAATCCAAAACCTTGTTGCATTAAACCGAATTCGCGGTTTTTACCGAAAATCATAGGTTCGCCATGTTTTAAATAGATAGCATTTTTTGCTCTATCTTCAGGTTTGTTAACGCTTGCGTATGCTCCATCGTTGAATATAACGCAGTTTTGCAAAATTTCGCAAACAGAAGATCCTTTGTGTGCATGAGCTGCTTTTAAAACCTCAATAGTTCCGGCAGCATCAGTTGCTACGGCTCTTGCAAAGAAATGACCTCTTGCTCCAAAACAAAGTTCTGCTGGGCGGAATGGGTCTTCTACCGTTCCGTATGGAGATGATTTGCTCACAAAGCCACGAGGAGATGTTGGAGAATATTGTCCTTTGGTCAGACCATAGATTCTATTGTTTAAAAGAATCATGTTGATGTCGATGTTACGACGGTTAGCATGAATAAAGTGGTTACCACCAATAGCTAAACCATCACCATCACCAGAGATTTGCCAAACAGAAAGTTTTGGATTTGCAACTTTACATCCGGTAGCAATTGCAGCAGCACGGCCGTGAATAGTATTCATGCCATATGTTGCCATATAGTGAGGTAAACGGCTAGAGCAACCAATACCTGATATTACAGAGGTATCTTGTGGTGCAACGCCTATTTCTGCCATGGCTTTTTGAAGTGAAGCCAAAAAGAAGTGGTCTCCACATCCCGGACACCAACGTGGTTGTCCTTTCTTAAAATCTTTTGCTGTATATTCCATGATAATTTTCTCCTTTTTTATTTGTTATAAATGTTGTTGAACGCTTCAACCAATTCGTTTACTACAAATGGTTGCCCTTTTACTTCGTTGAATTGGTATGGAACGAAGTTGTCAACTTTCATGCGTAACCAACCTGCAAATTGACCAAGGTTTTGTTCTGCAACTACAACTTTCTTGTATTTCTTTAGAACTGCTTCGGTGTTTTTTGGAAGTGGGTTGATGTATTTAAAATGAGCCAAGGCTACTTTTCTGCCAGCAGCTTTCATTTCGTTCATTGCTGCATGAAGGTGTCCGTATGTTCCGCCAAAACCAACTATAAGTAATTCGGCAGTATCAACATCACCTAAAACTTCAACGTCTGGAACTTCAATCTTATTGATTTTTTCTTGACGAAGACGAGTCATAAGGTTGTGGTTTTCAGGATTCGTAGAAATAGCACCGGTTTTGTTGTCTTTTTCAAGACCACCCAAAATATGTGTAAATCCTTCTGTTCCAGGGATTGCCCAATAGCGAGAACCTTCAGCATTTCTTTGATATGGAGTCCAAGTTCCTTTCATATCAGAAGTAACGAATGGAGGTTTAATTTCAGGAAATTCAGCCATTTTTGGTAATTTCCAAGCTGAAGAACCGTTTGCTACGTATGCGTCTGTCATAAGAACGACTGGAGTCATGTGTTCCAATGCAATTTTTGATGCCATGTAAGCAGCGTCAAAACAATCAGTTGGCGATGTGGCAGCAATTACCGGCATAGGTGATTCGCCATTTCTTCCGAATAATACTTGCAACAAGTCGGTTTGCTCTGACTTTGTAGGAAGTCCGGTAGCCGGTCCTCCACGTTGTACGTCAATTACAACAAGTGGCAATTCCATGATTACCGCAAGGTTCATTGCTTCTGATTTCAAGCAAATACCAGGACCTGATGTGGAAGTACAAGCTAAAGCACCTGCAAAAGACGCTCCAACAGCTGAAGAACAGCCAGCAATTTCGTCTTCGCATTGAACTGTTTTAACACCCAATGATTTGTGTTTTGACAATTCATGTAAAATATCGGTAGCTGGAGTAATAGGGTATGAGCCGAGATATAGTTGTAATCCTGCTTTTTCTGCAGCAGCAATAAGACCATATGAGGTAGCTTTGTTACCCGTAATGTCCATGTAGCGACCGTTTATCTTATTTTTAGTCTCAATTCTGTAGACATTTGCAACAGAACTGTGGGTATTGTGACCAAAATCGTAGCCTGCTTGAAGCACTTTGATGTTAGCATCAGCAATTTCCGGTTTTTTGGCAAATTTTTCTTGTAAGTAATTGATAGCAATGTTTAAATCACGGTCAAACAACCAACAAACTAAACCAAGGGCAAACATATTTCTACATTTGAGCATTGATTTAAAGTCCATACCGCTATCTTTCAAAGCATCTTTTACCATTGTGGTCAAAGGACACGCAATTACTTGGTCAGGGTCAATTCCCATTTCACCAAGATAATCTTCAGTAGCGAATTCTGCTTTCTTTAAATCGCTTTCTTGGTAACTATCAGTGTCAATAATAATTGCAGCACCTTTTTTAGCATATTTATATTGCGTTTTAAGTGCAGCAGCATTCATTGCTACAAGTACGTCGCACTTGTCTCCCGGAGTATATACTTTATCTGCTCCAATGTGAACTTGGAAGCCAGATACACCTGTTAAAGAACCCTGCGGAGCACGAATGTCAGCCGGATAATCAGGAAACGTACTAATACTATTTCCGACAGTGGCAGAAACGGTAGAGAATATGTTTCCTGCTAACTGCATTCCGTCGCCGGAATCACCCGAAAAACGTACGATAATGTCGTTTACTTCGGTTATCTTTTTTGAATCACTCATTATAGGAATAAATTTTGTTAGTCATGCAAAAGTACAAGTTTTTTCAAAAAAGCAAATTCAAACGAGAGCAAATACAAAAAATTACGATTTACCACAATTTTCACTACGTGTTTTGCGTACTAAAAATAGAAAAATGAGTTGTGATAAACGAGGTTTTATGGGGGAGAACAAGGTTGCAATGTGTATATTTTACACAGTTCTAGGTACTGTGGATGTGGAAAAATTCCTTGTTAAAAACTTGACTTTGCATTTTTATTGTTGTAGCTTTATAAAGCTTTAAATATATTATACTATGTTGGAATATAGTTATAAAATATTATCGAAAGTTAGTTTTGACAAAGACTTGTTCCGCAAGGAACTAAAGAAATGTTTGAGCTATTTAGCACAAAAAGATGCTCAAAAATTGCAAGAGTGGGTCAATGCAAATTACAAAGCATTACTTATCTCTTCTAAGTAATTTATATTACTATCGGTTATTTAAACCGTTTAAGCTCGTACGGAGTAAATGTCCATTGTGGAAACGCGATGGACATTTCTGTTTCATTAACAATGTACCACGGCGATATTTCCGGATCATTTAAATTGTTGACAATCTCTATTTCTTGTGCAGGTACAAAACTTTGTGCACAAATAATTGCCTTTTGTTTTGTCTTAGAATTCGTTGCTACATCCACAACTATCATTGCATGGCCTGGGTTTCCCACACGAATAAACACATCACCCGGTTCTATTTGACTGTAGGGGATTGCTGTCATTTCTTTTGATAATGAAGCCGTTCCGGCATACATGAAAATTTTGTCTAGATATTTGCGAAATGTGATGTAGGAATAATCTCGTTCGGCTTTCTTTTCCCATGTGGTTTTATTTCCCCGAATTTTAATTCGGTATCCTTCTGCCCATTTTACGTACTCCATTTGGGTATCGTTGGTAAAGTTGAAGTGAATGTCGGAATACCGTTTTTGTTTCCACAAATACTCTGCACGTAAACGAATTATGGCATCGGCGCATTGTTGCAGGTCGATGTTTCCAATCTCCATATTAACGACGGCAAAAGTGCAATTCTGGTCTGTTTTTAACGAATTATCAAAAAGATGAACTTTGGCTCCTTGAGGTTTGAGTGGCAACGAGCGTAGATACTGCGTAAAAGAATTTGTCTCGCAAGTTTCTCGTGAAAAACCGCTTGGCGGTAAAATGCGCGTTTCAACCGTAGTACCTTGAGAGTCAATACCGGATTGGTCTGCACTCGCACAAAATACAAGTAACGCAATAATTCCAAATATGATGAATAGTTTATTTTTCATGCAGAAAATCTTTATAAATACAAATGTATAAAAGTTTTTTGGTTTCTTTTATGTAAGAAAGAAGCCGAATGTGAAAAACGTCATGCGTGTATGTATTTTTTATATTTTTGCTTTGTGTGTAAGAAATATAAATATGAAAAAAATTTTTCTCGGTCTGTGTCTTCTTTTTTCTCAGTGCATGATTGCACAAGAAGCATCGCAGGCTCCATCTATTAGAACAATGTTTCCAGGCGATTATCCCGATCCCAGCCTGTTGGTCGATGGTAAAGATTACTACATTGTGCATTCATCGTTTGAATATTATCCGGGATTAACAATATGGCATTCCAACGATTTGAAACATTGGTCGCCGGTACAAAGTCCGCTACGAACATACGTTGGCTCGGTTTGGGCTCCCGATTTTGTAAAGTATAAGGGCAAATATTATATCTATTTTCCTGCTGGTACGTCTAATTATGTGATTTGGGCAGATTCTGTTAATGGAAAATGGTCGGAACCGATTGATTTGCAGATAGGTGGCATAGACCCCGGGCATGTGGTTGATGCAAAGGGTAATCGGTATTTATATTTCAGTAACGGCGGATATACAAAACTCAGCAAAGACGGGCTCCATACCGAAGGAAACTACATTCATGTGTATGATGGTTGGGAAATTCCTCGTGAATGGTCAATAGAGTGTTTTTGCATGGAAGGGCCTAAATTGACGAAAAATGGCGAGTATTATTATCTCACAGTGGCAGAAGGCGGCACTGCCGGACCGGCAACGGGACACATGGTTGTTTCGGCTCGCTCAAAATCACCTCTTGGATCATGGGAAAACTCTCCGTACAATCCCTTGCTTCGTGCCAAAACACCTAACGAACAATGGTGTTCTACGGGGCATGCAACCATTTTTGAGGACAATAATCACCAATGGTGGATGCTGTTTCATGCCTACGAAAACGGCTATTACAATATGGGACGACAAACGTTGATTGCTCCCATAGAATGGACTTCTGATGGTTGGTGGAAAGTTCCCGAAAATGCCAAATTTGTTTCTCAAGAAGCGGAATGTGCGTTTAATTTGAGCGATAATTTTGAAGGGAATACGCTTCGTCCACATTGGCGTTTTTGGAAAGAATTTGAAGAATCTCGCTATACGGTGGCACATAATTCTCTCACGCTTAAAGGAAAAGGGACCGATGTGGTTTCTAGTTGCCCGTTGCTGTGTATGCCGCAAAATCATTCATATTCGGTGCAAGTGGAGATGGAAATTTCTGGTGATGCCATTGGTGGTTTGCTGTTGTATTATAGCCCGAAAATCTATTCCGGTATTATGGCCGATTCTACGAATGTGTTGGCAAACCTTCGTGGTTGGCAATTCCCAACGGAAAAGAATGTGCATCACAATCATGTGTTTCTTAAGTTGATAAACAACAAACATTTGGTAGATATGTATTATAGTCTTGATGGGAATAATTGGACTAAGTTGGCAAATTCGTTTGATGTAGAGGCGTATCATCACAATGTGTTAGGAGAATTTCTTGCTTTACGTATTGGGTTGGTTTCCATAGGAAAAGGAACCGTGACGTTTAAAAATTTTGTATATAAATCGTTATAAGATTTCTGGGTATGAATTATGAAGTAAAATTTAGAAATAATGTTGTAGAGATGCAAAATTTTCCGTCTCTACGGTGCATCGTTTTATTGTTTATGTTTTGTATCGTTGCCTCGGAATCGTTTTCACAAGGAAAAATTAAGGCAAGCAAGAAGTATTACAAGGGCTTGAATGAAGCGAATCCAATCTCATCAAACAGATTTTGTGCCGACCCAACGGCGGTGGAATATGAAGGGCGCTTGTATGTGTATGGTACCAGCGATCATGAACAATATGAGGCGGTATGGGTGAAAGGCAAAAACACCTACGATAAAATAAAGTCTCTTGAGATTTTTTCAACCAACGATATGGTGAATTGGACGTATCACGGAGTTATCAATGTAAAGGAAGTGGCTCCATGGATTATCAATTCGTGGGCACCATCTATTGTTTCTCGTAAGGAAGCAGATGGGTTGACGCATTTCTATTTATATTTCTCAAACAACGGAACCGGTGTTGGCGTAATTACTGCCACATCTCCAACTGGTCCGTGGAGTGATCCTCTCGGTGCACCTCTTATCCTGTCGGGCATGTCTAAAGTAGAAGGCGTTCCCAATCCATTCGATCCGGGAGTTTGCATAGATGATAAAGGAGTCGGATATCTTGCGTTTGGTGGTGGTGTTGCAAAAAATGGCACTGATGCTTTGCCTCGTACCGCAAGAATCGCACGCTTGGGAAAAGATATGATTTCACTCGATACCGTTGTGGAAATCAAAGCACCATATTTTTTTGAAGCAAGTGAGTTGAATTTTGTAAATGGCACATTTATATATACTTACAATAATAATTGGGTATCGCGCGAAGAGTGGGATTTTAGTATCGCACCCCAACCGTCGCAATGTAGTATGTCGTATATGACAACGACCACACCTTTGGAAACAGATAGTTGGAAATATCGTGGACATTATTTGCAAAATCCTGGAGATTTAGGACTGTTTTATAGTAACAATCACACGCATTTTCAGAAATACAATGGCAAGTATTACTTATGTTACCATACCTTACTTTTGCATGGAGCAATGATGCCGCAAGGCAGTGAGTTGGCATTCCGTAGTCTTTGTGTGAACGAAATGAAAATAGATGAAAATACGCAAAAAATAGCTATGGTAAAAGCCGACAAACAAGGTGTAAAACCGACTACAATACATACCACCTCCGAACAATATTGGGGGGCAACAATGTTTACCTCCGCAGAAATGGCATTTGAGCCTGATAGCTCAATGGGGGTGAAAAATTCGTTGAGTGTAATTTCAAGTAGTCAAAATGGTGGTCCTAAAAGTCTTGAACAATTTCACCCATACATGGTGTCAAAAAGTACAGCAGCGGGAGCGTGGCAAAGTATTAAAAATGTAGATGTTCAATCAGGCACGTTGTACATTAAAGCTAGTGGCAAAGGAACGATAAAGATATGCTTGGATAGTCCAAAGGCAAAACCAGTGGCAACAATTACGTTGGATTCTGGCAATACGACGTTCGATACATTGGGTGGCGAGTCTGTAAAAGTGAAAGTTAAGAAACCGGGAGTTCATACGGTATATTTCGTATTTTCAGAACCAAATATGTGTTTGCATTCATGGTGTTGGAACAATATTAGTTTATGATTTATGTAGAGGTGCGATAGTATTATTGTGCAAACAATTTGCAAAGCGTTAACAAATAGATAGTTATGATATACACAATAGGGGAAACGGTAGTCGATCTGATATTTAAAACCATGCAACCGCAGGCTGCCAAGGTTGGAGGTTCGGCCTTAAATACTTCAGTAAGTTTAGGACGATTGGGCGATGATGTGAGCTATATTTCAGAGGTGGGAGACGATGATTTAGGTAATTGGTGTATTGATTTCTTGAACCAAAATCATGTCGGCACACAGTATATAATCAGGCACAAAGACAAAAAAACCTCGTTGGCTCTTGCGTTTTTGAATGAGCGCAATGATGCACAGTACAGTTTTTACAAAGAATTCAGCGATGTTATGTCTTCGGTTACGATACCAACTAATTCTACTGATATTCTCCTATTTTCATCGTCTTTTTCGCTAAACGAACGTGTCCACTCTTGCTTGACTAGTGTACTTCAACGAATGCGCAAAAACGATGCGCTTGTCGTGTATGATCCTAATATGCGAAGAGCCATTTCTAATGATTCGACGGAGTATTCGTTTTTACAAGAAAATTTACGGTTTGCCGACATAGTTCGTCTGTCAGATGAGGATGCACAGGCTATCTTTGGTACAAATGATGTTTCGTTGGTGTATCAAGAGTTGGCAAAATATGATGTTCATGTGCTTATATATACCCAAAATAGCAAAGACGTTATTGTAAAAACTCCATTATTCACCAAGTCGTATTCTGTCCCTCAAGTAGCCGTTATTAGTACCATTGGGGCGGGTGATACCTTTAATGCGGGCATTTTGCATTGTGTTAAAAATCACGGTGTTACGTGTTCGTTAGTTAAAACACTTCCAGAGTCATTTTATGATGAGGCAATTCCTTTTGCCATTGCATGTTCTGGAGAGGTTTGTGGATTATTGGATAATTACATTTTACCTCGCCACTAATTACGTAGGAAAATACACCAATATTTTATGTGAATAGCTTGTATGTCATGCTATTGGAGACTACGTTTTTATACGTAGATGGAAATTTACGTTTTTTTACTATTGTAAACGTAGACAATAAGTCACTCCTTTGTATAGTAATAATTATATCAATCTTTGGAGGTCTACAATATGGATTATGTTGCTGAATTAGAAAAAGACTTGCGGTTCAAAGAAGCTATGCATTCATGCTTAAATTGCGGAATATGTAGTGCTATTTGTCCGGCTGCAGAGTTTTACAATTATGATCCGCGCATCATAGTAACTACGGTGCAACGCAGAAATAATGCCGAGATAGAACAGCTACTCAAATCAAACACTATTTGGTATTGTGGACAATGTATGTCATGCAAAACACGTTGCCCTCGTGGAAACACAGCCGGAATGATAATTCAAGCATTGCGTATGCTTTCTCAACGATGCGGTTTTTTTACCGAAAGTGAGAAAGGCCGTCAACAATATGCGTTGAAGAAAACCATAGGCGAAAACATATTGAAGTATGGCTACTGCGTGCATACGTTGTTGGTAAAGCCGGAATTACATCCTGAACAAGGCGTAATATGGGAATGGGTGTATAAAAATCGTGAAGCCATATATGACAGACTCGGGGCAAATCTATACAAAGACGGCCCTGGTGCTATGCGCAAAATCAATCAAAAGAACCTCGATGAATTATCTGAGATATTCAAAGTGACCGGCGGAGAAGAAATGTATGATATAATTGAAAACGATTCGAAGAAAAAAGCCGTTGAAATGCACATGAGTACCGACGATAATAATAATGAGTATTTAATGCATGTGATGACATACAATAGTAATCAACATCAAGACTAAGAGGTATGAATATAGAAGGAAAAAAACAAATTTGGAGTTCGTATCAAAAAGAGATAGCCGACAATGATTATTACTACGCACGGAGTTGTATTCGTCAGAATTTTTTCCCTGCTTCAGAAGTTACCTTTTTGCGCATATTGCGTGAAGAATTGGGCAAAAATATCTTTGACGACCCCAACCATACAACATGTAGTGGTATAGGATATCATTCCGACATAGTGCCTTTTGATACAATTCAAACCGTCGTTGCTCGTCATTTTTCATTGATGACAGAGGCTGGTCTTAAAAATATCGCAATTTCATGTGTTACGTCGTTTGGTATTTATACTGAAATACTTGATTTGTGGCAACATTTTCCCGAACAATTGGAAAAAATTCGAGAGTATTTGTACAAAGCTACAAAACGCGAATTTAATGTTCCCAAAAATATTGCTCACGCCAGCGATGTAATTTACAAATTTCGTAATGAAATAGCAGAAAAAGCAAAATACAAATTAGTAAATGCAAAAACAGGAGAACCTTTAAATATAGTAGAACACATTGGTTGTCACTATGCTAAAATGTTTCCAACCAAAGGTGTTGGTGGAGCAGAATTCCCTCAAGTTTTGAATGGAATGATAGAATCGTGGGGCGGTAATGTAGTTGATTACCCTGAACGTCGCCACTGTTGTGGCTTTGGATTTAGACAATATTTAGTACAAGCCAATCGTGGCTATTCTGTTTCAAATACCAAGAAAAAATTGGAATCAATGAAACCCTATAAGCCTGACTTTATCGTTACAAACTGTCCGGGTTGTGCTATGTTTATGGATAAATGGCAATACACAATTGCCGAAATGGAAGGCGCAACATATGGGCAAGAAGGATGTGGAATCCCCGTGCTGACATACGAAGAAATGGCAGGCTTGGTACTTGGCTACAATCCATGGGATTTGGGGTTGCAAATGCACCAAGTTCAATGTGAATCAGTATTAGATAAATTGGGAGTTGAGTATGATCCAAAAGCAAAATATTTAGATAAAAATGGCAATCAGATGCCTCTTCCTGAAAAACCAGTTAATTTATTGCAATAACAATGATAGACGTATTGATAATAGGCGGCGGAATTGCAGGTATAGAAACAGCATGTTCTCTGCAAGATTTAGGCTTTGAAACAGTCATAGTCGAAAAAGAAAAAAACATAGGTGGCCATTTGAACGATTGGGACACGTTATTTCCGACACATCGTCCCGCATCGGAAGTGTTGGCGCACTATACCGACGAAACCCGCAAACGTGCTCTTACGATTTATTTAAACACATATGTAATCTCAATAAAACGGCAAGATGACGGTGTTTTTGTGATACTCACGTCTCGTGATGTGGTTTTTCATAGTAAAACCGTGGTACTTGCTTCAGGCTACAATTTGTTTAACGCCACACGTAAGGAAGAGTACGGGTACAAAATCTACGATAATGTAATAACTTCTGCCGATTTGGAAATTCAGTTGAAGCAATTGAATGGAGAATACAAAACTCCTACAGGCAAAGTGCCACAAAAAATTGCGTTCATTCACTGTGTAGGTTCTCGTGATGAAAAATCGGGCAATCATTATTGCTCAAAATTATGTTGCGTGACAGCCGTAAAACAAGCTATTCATATGCGAAAACTTTGTCCGCAAGCTGAAATATATTGTTGTTACATGGATTTGCGTATGTACGGACCCGGTTTTGAAGAAATGTATCGCGAAGCACAAGAAAAACATTCTGTACAATTTATTCGCGGCCGTTTGTCTGAAGTTGGGGAAAATACAGATGGCTCATTACAGTTGAAAGTAGAAGACACATTGGCAGCTCGTCCAAGCCGTTTACAAGTGGATTTGCTCGTATTGATGGTCGGCATGGAATCGGCAAAAAGCACCGAATTGTTTGCGCAATCGTGTGGATTGCAATGTGCGCCAAGTCGTTTTGTGCAACCGCGCGACATTCATATTGCATCAAATTTAACCAACGTAGATGGTTTGTTTACCGCAGGAACAAGCATGGCTCCTATGTCGGTTTACGATACGGTTAATCATGCAAAAGCTGCTGCGTTTGCTGTTCGTGATTATTTAAACAACAAAAAATAATGAGAGATTTCGGTTACACTACCACAAAATCGAGAACGATTGACTATGACAAAATAGACACTCGTCTGATTTCGTATGTGCTTGAAAACGAACCGACATTTAATGCGTGTATGTCTTGTGGTTCATGTACCGCTATTTGTAGTGCCGGAAACTTGACTCCATTTAACATACGAAAACTGAGTTTGCAAATTCGTCTTGGCGATTATTCCAATGCGCACGAGGAACTTGATAAATGCATGTTGTGTGGAAAATGTTTGCTTGAATGTCCGCGAGGCATCAATACACGCAATGTTATTATGTTGATGAAGAAAGGGTTGACGTTGTTCAACATTAAAGACAAAGAATAATGGAAGACTATTTCGTATTGCCGTTTACGCTTGGAGCTATAATCCTATTTGCAATTTTACTTGTAAAATATGGATTGTGGATAGCAAAATTGTCGCATCGAGATAAATTGAGAATTGTGCAAAGTTTTCTCACTCGACGCACGTTTGCCGCTATTAAAGATAGTATAATGGAAGGCTTGCTACACCGCAGCGTGTTTAAACGCAATGTGTTGTTGGGCTACATGCACATGAGTTTGGCATTTGGTTGGTTTTTATTAATAGTAGTGGGTCATATTGAAGTTGTGGTGCGTTACGGCTCATTGGTTGCCCCACCTTGGGAAGTCATATTTTTTCCATATTTTCATCATGAAACATTTCCGGGAGAACCTTTCATGACCAACTTGATGGACTTCTTGCTTTTGTTTGTTTTATCGGGCGTTTTGCTTGCCTATTTTAAACGAATTAACAGTAAAATTTTCGGCATCAAGAAAACAACAAAACTCAAACCCGGCGATCGATTTGCCTTGATATCACTGTGGGGAATATTTCCTTTCCGTTTGCTCGCCGAAGGAGCAACCGCAGCGTTGTATGGCAATGGCGGTTTTTTGACCAATTCTGTTGGACATTTCTTTACGTGGATTAATGTAACGCCAGTTATGGAAAGTGTGCTTTGGTGGGCATATTCTATTTCTCTAGGCGTATTTTTCGTATGCATGCCATTTTCTCGATATATGCACATTTTTACCGAGATTTTGTTCATCTTCTTGCGTCACTATGGTATTAAATTAAAAAAAGATTTCAACTCTTATTCAAGAATCCAGGTATATTCATGTTCTCGTTGCGGTATTTGTATTGACGTCTGCCAAATGCACGTTGCCAATATTTCAAACAACCAATCGGTGTACATCTTAAAAAATATTCGCGACCAAAATTTAACAGACCGAAAGCTCTATAACTGTTTGCTCTGCGGACGTTGTGAAAATGTGTGTCCTGTAGGAATTAACCTAAACGATTTGCGTATTTCTCAACGTATTAAAGCTACCAAAGAATTCAATTCGAATTATGAATTCTTAAATACGTTGCCCGTTGAAACGAGAGAGGTGAATACCAAGCCGGAAGTGATTTTCTTTGCCGGTTGTATGACGCATATGACACCGGGAATTAAAAAATCAATTTTGACGGTATTAGATAAAGCAGGAGTCAATTACCAATTTATGGATAAAGACAAAGGAGCTTGTTGCGGACGACCGTTAATGTTGGCAGGACAATACCAAGCTGCCAAAAAATTGATAGCATACAATCGTGAGAAAATTCTAGAATCAGGCGCACCAATACTTTTAGTTTCATGCCCAATATGTTACAAGGTATTCCGTGACGATTATGAATTAGGACAAATTTCCATTAAACATCATTCTGAATATTTTCTTGAATTGGTGCAACAAGGTAAGATTTCGTTGAAAAAATCAAGCCAATCTATCGTTTATCACGACCCGTGCGAGTTGGGTAGAGGTTGTGGCGTGTACGAACCGCCAAGAGATTTGTTGCGTATGGCAGGCACATTGCAAACAACACGACAAGAAAAAGTTAATTCCTTGTGTTGTAGTGGTTCCTTAGGCGATTTGAGCCTTTCTATGGAAGATAGAAATGTGATAAAAGCAGAAACTCTCAAAGTGTTGTTGCAACAGAATACCGACATTTTGGCGACAGCTTGTCCGTTGTGTAAAAAGACTTTTGTGAAAGGTGTTGACATTCAGGTGAAAGATATCGCTGAAATAGTAGCAGAGGCCTTGGTTTAAGGTATGTGCTATGGTTTATAAAATCTTATTTTGAAACCTTACAATTCTCTACAAGAACCTTTTTACGGCACAATACAAGGTTCTTAACTCTGTTAGTATCTTTTTAAAAATTTCTTGAAAGATTGGCTAAAATCCAATCTACAATTAAAGATTATTTTGCAAATTTGTCGCACAAAAATTTAAGATACAAATGAAGAAACATAATTTCAATGCAGGACCGTCCATATTGCCACGCGAAGTTATAGAAGAGACAGCAAAGGCTGTACTTGACTTCCAGAATGATGGACTTTCACTTTTAGAGATTAGCCATAGAGCTAAGAACTTTCAACCCGTAGTTGAAGAGGCTGTCTCGTTGTTTAAAGAACTTTTGGACATTCCTGAAGGATACTCCGTGATCTTCCTAGGCGGTGGAGCAAGTTTGGAATTTTGTATGATTCCATTTAACTTTTTAGAGAAAAAAGCTGCGTATTTGAACACAGGTGTGTGGGCAAAGAAAGCTATGAAAGAAGCAAAACTTTTTGGAGAAGTTGTAGAAGTAGCATCGTCAGCTGACGCAAACTACACTTTCATTCCTAAAAATTATACAATTCCAACTGATGCTGATTATTTCCACATCACAACAAACAACACAATCTATGGAACAGAAATCCTAAAAGATATGGATTCTCCAGTGCCTTTGATTGCTGATATGTCATCA
The DNA here is from genome assembly GCA_036752345.1 of Bacteroidales bacterium. GTDB lineage: Bacteria > Bacteroidota > Bacteroidia > Bacteroidales > UBA1715 > UBA1715. The sequence goes on from DAIOSV010000001.1 coordinate 82,843, forward strand.
GATATTTTCTCTCGTCCATTGGATGTTTCTAAATATGGTGTAATCTATGGTGGTGCTCAAAAGAACTTGGCTCCTGCCGGTGTTACATTCGTTGTTATTAAAGACGAATTGTTAGGCAAAGTTTCTCGTCAAATCCCAACTATGCTTGACTATCGTACACATATCAAAGAAAATTCATTATTCAATACTCCTCCTGTATTGCCTATCTATTCAGCATTACTAAATTTACGTTTGGTAAAAGCTCAAGGTGGTGTTAAAGCAATGGAAAAACGCAATATTGCAAAAGCAAACTTATTGTACGATGCAATCGATTCTAGCAAAGTGTTCGTAGGAACAGCAAAAGAAGAAGATCGTTCAAGAATGAATATCTGCTTTGTAATGAAAGAAGAATACAAAGAAAAAGAAGCTGATTTCATGGCACTTGCTCAAGCAAGAGGAATGGTTGGAGTTAAAGGTCACCGTTCAGTTGGTGGTTTCCGCGCTTCTTGCTACAATGCCCTTCCTATAGAAAGCGTACAAGCGTTGGTCGACACAATGAAGGAATTTGAAAGAACAATCTAATTTTTGTATAACAAAAACGGAGAAATTGAAAATTTTCTCCGTTTTAATTTTATAGACATGCCAAAAGTACTCGTTGCTACAGAAAAACCTTTTGCAAAAGTTGCAATTGAAGGTATTAAAGAAATTATTGAAAAAGCACAATTCTCATGTGAGTTGTTGGAATCATATACAGAGAAATCTGCATTATTGAAAGCCGTTGCTGATGTTGATGCTATTATCATAAGAAGTGATAATATCGATCAAGAAGTATTTGATGCTGCAAAAAATTTAAAAATTGTTGTTCGTGCCGGTGCCGGTTACGACAATGTTGATTTAGCTGCTGCTACTGCAAAAAATGTAGTAGTAATGAATACTCCGGGACAAAACGCTAACGCCGTTGCAGAATTAGTATTCGGTATGTTGGTGTACGGTGTACGTAACTTCTTCAATGGCAAATCAGGTTCTGAATTGTTAGGCAAAAAACTTGGTATTCTTGCGTTCGGAAACGTTGGTCGCAACGTTGCTCGTATAGCGAAAGGATTTGGAATGGAAGTTTATGCATACGATGCATACTGTCCAGCTTCTGTTATTGAAGCTGCTGGTGTTAAAGCCGTTGCAAATCAAAACGAATTATTCAAAACATGTGATGTAGTTTCTTTGCACATACCTGCAACTCCAGAAACTGTTAACAGCATCAACTACGACATGGTTAACCAAATGAAGAAAGGCGGTATCCTAATTAATACCGCTCGTAAAGAGGTTATCGATGAAGCTGGTTTGATTAAGTTAATGAACGAACGTGCTGATATCAAATACATCACAGACATTATGCCTGCTGCAAATGATGAATTTGCTAAATTAGAAGGACGTTATTTCACAACTCCTAAGAAAATGGGTGCTCAAACATCTGAAGCAAACATCAACGCAGGTTTAGCTGCTGCTCGTCAAATAGTTTCTTTCATAACTACAGGCGACAAAAAATTCCAAGTAAATAAATAGTTTATCAACAATAAGTAGTTGGCTATTGAGAGAGTAATCCCGCAATAGCCAATTCTTTTATAAAAAGTTAGCAATATGCCAGTAGTAAAACCATTTAAAGGTTTCCGTCCTCGTACCGAAGAGCTTGCAAAGAAAATTGCATCTCGTCCCTATGATGTGTTAAATTCACAGGAAGCAAAAGTAGAAGCAGGAGATAATGAGTATTCTTTTTATCATGTAATAAAACCAGAAATAGATTTACCAGCCGACATTGATGTGCACTCACAAGTTGTGTATGATAAGGCTAAAGAAAGTCTAAACAAAATGATAGCAGACAAGGTTTTGATACAAGATGGGAAGCCATGTTATTACATATACGCTCAAACCATGAATGGACGTACTCAATACGGTATTGTTGGTGGAGCATGTGTTGCTGATTATGAAAATAACATCATAAAGAAACACGAACTTACTCGTCCAGACAAAGAAGAAGATCGTAGAAATCATGTACGAAATACCAATTTCAATGCTGAACCGGTATTCTTCGCATTCAAAAACAACCTTGAGTTGGATATGATTATTCACGACGCTATTTTGATTGACCCGGTTTACAATTTCGTGTCTGAAGACGGCGTAGGTCACCACGTTTGGGTGATTGAAAACGATGCAAAAATTAAACGTATTGAATATCTTTTCGCAAACGAAGTTGATTGTTTGTATGTAGCCGATGGTCACCACCGTACAGCTGCTGCTGCCGGAGTAGGAGCAGAACGTCGTGCAGCAAACGCAAATCACACTGGAAATGAGGAATATAATTATTTCTTGGCAGTAAACTTCCCTGCAAATCAGTTGTCTATCATTGATTACAACCGTGTGTTGAAAGATTTGAACGGCATGAGCGTAGATGAATTACTTGCGAAATTGTCAAAAAGTTTTGACGTTGAGAAAAAAGGCGCAACAATCTACAAACCAAATACGTTGCACAATTTCTCATTGTACGTTGCAGGTGAATGGTATTCATTAACTGCAAAACAAGGTACATTCAACGATTCAGACCCAATTGGTGTACTCGATGTAACTATCTTGACCGAACAAGTACTTTCTCCGTTATTCGATATTCAAGACTTGCGCAGAAGCAATCGTATTGATTTCGTAGGTGGTATTCGTGGTCTTGGAGAATTGAAAAAACGTGTTGATAGTGGCGAAATGGCTGCTGCCTTTGCGTTGTATCCAGTTTCTATGGAACAATTGATGGCAATTGCTGATAGTGGCGAAATAATGCCTCCAAAATCAACCTGGTTCGAACCAAAATTACGTAGTGGATTAATTTTACACAGCTTAGTGTAGATTCTTCTCGTATCTAAATAATAAAGCCTCCTTGGTGAATTCCTTGGAGGCTTTTTGTTTGCAATAAAATCTATTATTGAATTTCCAAAAAAATGTATCTTTGTAGTACTATGATACAAGAAAATCTACAACGAATAGTAGCGACGATTCCCACCGGCGTTACACTTTTGGCGGTGTCAAAGACAAAGCCCGAAAGTGATATAATGGAAGCGTACAATTTTGGTATTCGTGACTTTGGCGAAAACAAGGCTCAGGAAATGACCCAAAAATACGAAGCACTTCCAAAAGATATTCGTTGGCACATGATTGGCCATTTGCAAACAAACAAAGTAAAGTACATAGTTCCTTACGTTTCGCTTATTCATAGTGTAGATTCCTATAAATTGCTTGAGGATATCAATAAAGAGGCAGGAAAACATCAACGGGTAATACGTTGTTTGTTACAATTTCATATAGCTTCTGAAGATACCAAATTCGGATTTCTGCAAACAGAAGCGGAAGCAATACTCAATTCCGACGCCTATAAATCGCTTGAAAATATAAAAATTAGTGGCGTAATGGGTATGGCAACCAATACCGATGATGTCAATAAAGTTCGTCAAGAATTTCGTCATCTAAAATCTATTTTTAGCGAACTACAGACGAAATATTTCCCCGATGATGTCAATTTCAACATCATATCAATGGGCATGTCTGATGACTATCAGATAGCCATAGAAGAGGGAAGTACTATAGTACGAATAGGAAGCTCAATTTTTGGAGCAAGAGACTACTCCAATATATGAATAGTCTCGCCGAGTAAAGCAGCTTTCTCTGATTTTTCTGCAATCACTCCATTGCGTATCTGTTGTTTTAGGAGAGATTTTTTCTCTTCAGACAAAAGAGGTGCGCACATTTCTATAGCCGTAAATGCTTCTATAGCGGTTTCGTAGTTGTCGTGCAGTAAACTATCTATAAGTACATCTATATGCTCCGAAAAATCAAGATTCGTTTGCCACAATACAGAAATCAAGCGATCCTTCATAGTTGCAAATCGAGCATCACGTATGGCATCAATAAAAAGAGGTATTGCATTTTGGTCTTTTGTGTCGGTAAGGCAATCGAGTATATCATTTTGTATGGCAGTACTTGATGTTTTCTCCAATAAATCAAAGAGTAGAGGTATCATTTCACGTGTTCCGTTTTCGTGAATATACGATATTGTATCGTGGACTAAACTTTCATTATCAGAGTCAAATACCGTTTGTATTTCTTTGATGATTGATTTTTCGTCTATTATCATTTCTTTGTTTTTTAATTTTAGGGCGTGAAAATGTTTGCAAATAAAAAAAATATATTATTTTTACACAAACATTAAATGTGGCATTTTAAAAAAAATCGTATGCAAAGTAACACAAGACTATTTCGAGTATTAATCGTTTTTGGACTAATATTTGGTACTGTGAGTTGTAGCAATTCCGGTAAATCAAAATCTTCTGATGCAGATACGCTAAATAGTGAGCAAAAGCAGAAAGAGAAAGTGGTGAACGATGTAAAGAAAGTAATGTATTCTTTACCATCTCCAGTAGAAACTTCATTACTTATGAAGAAAGCCGGTGCTCGTTATGACGCTGCGTTATTAAATCCTACGACAAACTTCAATAAATATAATACCGATAAACAAAAAGCATTGAATCTAGGTATTTATGGTGCTGATTTGAGTTACGCAAGTATCTTCGAACAAGATCAAACCATTATGCAGTATATGCAAGTTTCAAAGAAAATGGCTATCGGTTTAGATTTATTACAAGCTATCGATCAATCAATTATTGATAGATTGGAAGCAAACCATGACAATCGCGACTCTGTTATCCGCATCATTTCTGAAACATTCTTAAATTCAAACTCTACATTAAAAGAAGACAATCGTCCTGAAATCGCTGCAATGATTTTGGCCGGAGGTTGGGTAGAAGGTTTGTATTTAGCAACTCAATTAACCAATGATGTTAAAAAAGATAAAGAGTTGGTTGAAAGAATTGTTGAACAAAAGCTTTCTTTTGGCGAAATGGAAAAACTTTTGGGACAATATGTTCAAAATCCTGATATCGCTGAGGTCGTTAATAAATTACAACCAATTTCTAAAGCATTTAACTCTATAGAAATAGTTAAATCATCAATTGAAGTTGTAGATAATGAAGCAACTAATCAATCTGTGTTGAAATCAACACAAAAAATTAATATAACTCAAGCGCAGTACAATAACTTAAAAGCCGAAGCTGCAAAACTGAGAAACTCATTTGTCCAATAATTTAAAGAATAGCAATAGTATGAAAAACGTTTATAAAATTTTAGTATTGGTAGTATCGTTCGTATTATTAGGAACTTTATCTTACGGACAATGTAGAACATTCGCTAAGAGTGAATGTAAACCAAGTTTGGAACCATATGTTCATGATGGAATCTTCAATGCCACTGAATTGGGCGAAGGTGAGTCTGCAGAACTATATAAGACTTTCTATTCAAATCAAAACTATCGTATCGCAATCTGCGGTGACCAACAACTTCCGAGAATTAAATTCTCTATCATGGATGCCGATAGAAATGTTTTGTTCACAAATGCAAAACATTCATACAAACGTGTGTGGGATTTCAAAATGGAGTCAAGTCAACAATTGATTATCTCCATAGAAGTTGAAACCAATGACGAAAAAGTGAGTGATGAAACTGCTCGTGGTTGCGTTGCCGTACTCGTTGGATTCTCTGCTGAATAAAAGAACTTTAACCTAATATAAGCAAAGCTGTCAATTTCATTTTTGACAGCTTTCTTTTTGTCAATGGCAATCCTACAAGTAGAAAATATAACAAAATACTACGGCGAATATCTTTTATTTGATGATTTGTCGTTTGTGATTAATCGAGGCGAACGTATCGCTTTGGTTGCAAAAAACGGCATGGGCAAAACCACGCTCATTAAAATCATTATGGGAAAAGACGAGCCGGAGTCTGGACGAGTGTTGATAGAACCGGGAGTTTCGGTTGGCTATCTAGACCAAGATACAAAATTGGAATCGTCGGCAACGGTATTCGATGAAATTTATTCGGCAAATGAAGACGTGTTGAGTGCCATAGCAAAATATACCGAGGCATTAGCGGCTGGCGACGAGAAACGCATACAAGTAGCTTCTGATACCATGGACGCTACCGAGGCATGGAATTATGAGGCTCGTGTAAAACTTATCCTTACAAAACTTCAATTGCCTTCGGCTCAAAAAATATCAGAACTTTCGGGTGGGCAACAAAAACGTGTGGCGCTTGCCAAAATCCTAATTCTTGCTCCGGATTTGTTAATACTTGATGAGCCAACCAACCATTTGGATATTTCAATTATAGAGTGGCTTGAAGAATACCTAAAAACCATTCGCAGCACGCTGCTTTTGGTAACGCACGATAGGTATTTCCTTGATTCAGTGTGTGATTGCATATTGGAGCTATCAAACAAAACCACCTACCGTTACAAAGGCAATTATTCATATTATCTAGAGAAAAAACAAGAACGATTGCAGGTAGAAAGCGCCGAAGTGCAAAAAGCAAAAAATCTCATGCGCAAAGAATTGGATTGGATTCGCCGTCAGCCGCAGGCTCGCGGAACAAAGGCGAAATACCGCGTTGATGCGTATGAAGACTTGAAAGAAAAAGCACAGACGAAGATAGAAGGCGATAGTGATATTATTATCAACGTAGCAAGCCAATATCTTGGAAATAAAGTCGTTGACTTGAAAAGCATCTACAAATCGTATGGCGATAAACAGGTGTTGTCAAAGGTTTCATACTCGTTTCAACGTGGAGAACGTGTGGGACTTATTGGTGAAAACGGCTGTGGAAAATCAACGTTACTGAATATAATAACCCAACAACTCCAACCTGATGCAGGCACTGTTGATTGGGGCGATACCGTTTCTATTGGATATTACAAGCAAAACGGGCTGTTGGGCTGCGATGGCAAGCATGTGATTGATGTTATAAAAGATATTTCCGACAAAATTGAGTTGGAAAAAAGCCATACTATTAGCGCTGCGCAATATTTGGAACAGTGGAATTTCCCTCGTTCCGTGCAGTATATGTATGTCTCAAAATTGAGTGGAGGTGAGAAAAAACGCCTCTATTTAATGACGGTGTTGATGCAAAAACCTAATTTCTTGCTCCTCGACGAACCTACCAATGATTTGGATTTATTTACCATACAACTCCTGGAAGAATATTTGTTGCACTTCAAAGGCTCGGTTTTGGTGGTTTCTCACGATAGATTTTTTATTGATAAAGTTGTAGATCATTTGCTTCTTTTTAAAGAAAATGGCGAAATATCTGACTTCCCTGGAAATTACTCAGCCTATCGCGAGTATCTTGAAAAACAAACGCAACCCAAAGAGGTAAAAGAGCCGCTTAAAAAAGCTGCGCAAACCATTGAAGCAACCAAGAAAAAAGGGCTGAGCTACAAGGAACAGCAATTATTTACTAAGACGGAACAAGAAATTAAAGATTTAGAACAGGAAAAAAAAGATTTAGAGTTATCTTTGGAATCTGGTATACTAGGACAAGATGATTTAGTCCAAAAATCCCAGCGAATAGGCGAAGTTTTTGCTTTGCTCAATGAAAAAGAGATGATATGGCTTGAATTAAGTGAAAAAATGTAAAAATAAACGATATGAGTAAGAAGAGCTATGACTGGCAATATGCCACTGTTGGCGGAGTTCCCCGCGTTGACATTAAATCAGGTGCTGATATCGCACATTTGGGCGAATTAGATCAAAAAATGTGGACAGTCTTGAGTTGTCCGGTTAAGGATCTTGAAATAGACACCAAGACCTTACAAATGATGGACAAAGACAATGATGGTAAAATTCGTGTAAACGAAGTAGTTGAAGCTGCCGAATGGGCAACAAAAGTTCTCAAAGACCCGGAATTGTTGTTGAAGCAACAAGGAACGCTTCCGCTTGCTGCCATTAATCAAGATACTGATGAAGGAAAGAAAATCTATAATTCTGCAAAAGAAATATTGAAGAACCTTGGTCTCACCAAAGATTCAATTTCAATTGAAGATACTGCCGATAGTCTTGCCATTTTTGCTAAAACCAGATTCAATGGCGATGGCGTTATTACCGTAAATTCTACTGACGATGAGGCTCTCAAAGCTATCATTGATGCTTGTATCAAAACAATAGGTTCAAGTCCCGACAGAAGTGGCGAAGCTGGTGTTACAGCTGAGCAACTTGAGGCATTCTATACTGCTTGTGCAGACTATACTACATGGCTTGCTAGTGCCGATGCCGACAAAGCTGCTAATTTCCCATACGGCGACAATACTGCTGCTGCTTTGGCTGCCTTCAAGACATTGCAAGACAAAATCAACGATTACTTTATGCGTTGTAAACTTGCCGCATTTGACGAAGATTCTACGGCAGCATTAGATGTTTCTGTGGCTCGTTTTGAAGCTATTAGCGACAAAAATCTTGCAACGTGCAACGATGAAATTTCTTCATATCCGCTTGCTCGTGTGAGCAAAAAGAAAGAATTGCCTCTTGTTGAAGGTATTAATCCGGCGTGGGAAGGGGCTTTTGCCGAACTAAAACGTTTGGTTTTTGATGTTGATTTTTCAAAACAGAAAACACTCTCTGAAGAAGATTGGCAGAGCGTTGTGGCTAAATTTAAACCATACGAAACATGGCTTTCTCAAAAGAAAGGTGAAGTAGTAGAATCGCTTGGTGCTGATGTGTTGAACACTATAGTTGCCAAAAATCAAAAAGATGCGTTACTCTCGTTGGTAGCCGAAGATAAAGCATTGGAGGCTGAAGCTCAAGAAATTGAGGCAGTCGACAAAATGTTGCACCTCTGCCGCGATTTATTCCGTTTGATTAAGAACTATGTAACGTTTACCGACTTTTATTCTCGCGACAAAGATAATATGGCAATTTTCCAGGCTGGTACTCTCTTTGTTGACCAACGCAGCTGCGACCTTTGTATTCGTGTAACCGATATGGCTAAACACAATACCATGGCTACGTATAGCGGCATGTATTTGTTGTACTGCGATTGCTATTCAAAACAGAAAAACGAAACCATGACCATCGTTGCCGTAATGACCGATGGTGATGTTGATGATTTGTTGGTAGGCAAGAATGCTATTTTCTACGACAGAGACGGGTTGGATTGGGATGCTAAGATTGTGAAGATAATTGATAACCCAATTAGTATTCGTCAGGCATTTTGGGCACCGTACAAGAAATTTGCAAACTGGGTTACCGGTTTAATTAATAAATCTGCTGCAGAAAAAGACTCCAAGTCTTTTGATACGGTGACAAAAAGTGTTACCGAAAAGACAGAGACAGCTGCTGTTCCAGACAAACCAGCTGATCCAGCAAAAGCGCAACCGTTCGATATTGCCAAATTTGCCGGTATTTTCGCAGCCATAGGTATGGCTTTGGGCTTCATTGGCTCGTTCGTAGTGAGTGTAGTTTCAGGCTTTGCAAAACTTTCATGGTGGCAAGCTATCTTGGCATTTGTTGCCATTTTGTTGCTCATTTCCGGTCCATCAATGATTATGGCTTGGTTAAAGTTGCGCAAGCGCAATCTTGCTCCTTTGTTAGATTCTAACGGTTGGGCAGTGAACGCTCGTGCTTATGTTAACATTACATTTGGTGCTACGCTTACCAAAATAGCAGCGTTCCCAACGGTAGTGTTACAAGACCCATACGCTGACAAGGGAATGCCAATGTGGAAGAAAATTCTTATCACCGTGGTATTCTTAATAATAGTTTTTGGAGTTCTTTATTTCTTAGACGTATTCGCGTTCTTGGGATTCCCTTTCCATGAAGCACCTGCAGCAGTTGCCGACACGTTGCAAAAGGCAACTGACACGTTGGCTACTCACATTGATACAACGGCAATAGGAAAATAACGTATGGTTCTCCATAGCACACAACAGAAGCAGCAACGGTTTATTCCCTTGCTGTTTCTTGTTTTATGCAATATCGCACTCATTTCGTACGTGGTTTCGTGCGCATCAACGCGGAGGCTTTGCGCAAGCAAAGCAACCCCGTACAATATTGCGGTGCCATTTTTCCCCGATTCTATGAATATTCCTGCCGACAATCCTATGACGGTGGAAGGAGTAGAGTTGGGACGCTATTTGTTTTATGACGGACGAATGTCGGGAAGAACCGACAAAGACAGCCTTATGTCGTGTGCCACGTGCCATAGACAGAGCCATTCGTTTGAATGTGGCATAGACCACCCAAAATACAAAGGCGGACGTACCTTTGGGCTTACCGGCATACCTACGCCACATTTTATGATGCCACTCATCAATCTGGCATGGATAAACGAGGGCTATTTCTGGAATGGTATGATAAATAATAACAACCAGCATTTGGGCGGTCGTTATGGGGTACCCGCAACCAAAGAGTATAATTTTAAAAACATTGAATCGTTGGTGTGGATGACTATTGTGGCTCCGCACGAATGCAATGGTTCTATACAACGCACCGTGGCTTTATTGCAGCAAGATCCTATGTATCCGCCCATGTTTAAACGTGCATTTGGTTCTGAAGAAATCAACATCGACCGCATATCAAAAGCTGTGGCGCAATTTGTGCGTTCGTTGGTTTCGTTCAATTCTAAGTTTGACCAATTTATGCGTGGAGAAACGAAACTCACCGATGCTGAAATGCGCGGATTCTTCTTGTTTACAACCGAAAAAGCGGACTGCTTTCATTGTCATGGTTCTCCAGCCTTGCCTTTGTGGACTACTAATTTGTTTATGAATAATGCCAAAGACATAGACTTCACCGACCGTGGCGACCGCTATGCCGTTACCGGCGATACGCTCGATCGTGGAAAATATCGTGTGCCTACGTTGCGCAATATTGAATTTACTGCGCCTTATATGCATGATGGCCGTTTTTCTACCTTAGATGAAGTGTTGGAGTTTTATAACTCAAAACTAAAACGTTCGCCTTATGTTGACCCGCTCATGATAAACGTGAACCATGGTGGCATGTTTTTGTCAAAAGAGGAGTTGGCCGATTTGAAAGCCTTTTTGCTCACCTTGTCAGATACCAGTTTCTTGCACAATCCGCAATACTCAAATCCGCTGCCGGATAATAAGTTTTTTATACGAGATTAGCTGTTTGCCTTTGGCTATTGGAAAAAATGCTAGTAGCTAAAGCCCAATAGCCAGCAGTTTATAAAACCGTTGGTGTTTCAACGCCGTTTGGCCACGCGGCTTGATAGAAACCCTCAAGTTTGCGATTAAATTCGTGACGTCCCAATTTGCTCCATTCCAGAGCATCTGCAGTAATGTCTCTGTATTCAATGGAGACGTGACGTTTTTTCTTGAAAAACAACACAAGAGTTATCAGTTGTAGAAACGCTTTGGCAAGCAAGCGCACTATTGAAGGGGTGCTGTCTCTGTTGTAACGGCTCCATTGACTCCCCCAAAGTCCGGTGATGCGTATGCCTATCACTGATGCATTGGCAGGAAGGTTTTTGCAAGCATCGTAGGCAAGTTGGCGGTTTCCAATGGTTTCACTTCCGTCAGTGGTAATGTGTCCTGAAGGATTGAGGAGCATTACGTCGCCGTTGGCAAGACTTTGGTTTACAATGTTAGGCAGTTGCATGACAAATGATGCATTACGTTTCATATCGCGCACATCGGGCACAGGTACCGCATCAAACAGACGCAATAATCCTCTGACTATGGGTATCTTGAAATATGGTGCAAACGAAATAGCACGCATTGGGTATTTGCCCAAAGTTGAAAATAAGAGAATGTTGTCAACAATGGCGCGATGACTTGGAAGCATTAGCATAGCTCCCGCAAAAGGTTCTTTTAGACACTCGCGACCGCGTTCTTCTACCACGTAATGCGATTTGAGAATAATACGAATCTTAAAACAGAGCAATCTCCGTATGTTGTATCGTATAGTTTGTTTGAATGTTTTTGCCATACTGTAGTTTTAATGGAGTGAAAGTACATATTTTTTCGAAAAAATACCACACATGTTTCCTAACCAATTAACTGACAAAGCTTCCTCAAATTTTCCTATCTTCGTCGCGTAAAATGATAGAACATGTACGAACAACTTCAACAACTTGACAATATACGTTTGAACTTTGGCAACAACGGTTCGTTGGTGTTGAATATTGTGCTTGCGTTCATTATGTTTGGTGTAGCGTTAGGCATTAAACCAATTCAATTTAAAACGGCATTTATGCGCCCCAAAGCGGTCATAACAGGCATGATATCGCAAATGATATTACTCCCGGCATCCACGTTCTTGTTTGTCTCTATTTTCCATTCCTATCTAACGCTGACGGTAGCCATGGGGGCAATTTTGGTGGCAGCTTGTCCGGGAGGGAACATTTCTAACTTTATCAGTTCGCTGAGCCGCGGAAACGTTGAGCTTTCGGTGTCACTTACCGCCATTAGTACCATAACCGCAATTATTGTGACACCGCTTAATTTTGCCTTTTGGGGAAATTTGTACGCCGAAACCTCTGACTTGGTGCGGCCGCTCATAATTCCGCTTGGAGAAGTATTTAAAACACTCGTACTCATTTTGGGAATACCTTTGGCGTTGGGGGTGATTACCTCTATGAAGTTCCCCGAATTTGCCAAAAAGATATCGAAACCGATTCAACGCATTTCCATCCTCATATTTTCAATTATGGTGGTGGTAGCCTTTGCAGCCAATAGCGAATATTTTGTGAAATATATACGCTACATTTTCATCATCGTATTGTTGCAAAATGCGTTGGCTTTTCTTGTAGGATATGTAGCAGCAACAACAGCGCGTCTTAACGACCGCGATCGCCGTACGGTAACAATAGAAACGGGTATTCAAAACTCCGGTATGGCCCTGATGTTGATTTTCAACCCGGCCATATTTCCACCGGATATGGCGGTAGGCGGTATGGCATTCGTGGCTGCCTGGTGGGGAGTGTGGCACATAATAGCCGGACTGTCTCTTGCGGCCTTTTGGAACGAGAAACGGTTTCGTGAATACAATTCTTTGAAATTGAGAAGACGGAGATAAAGAACATTTGAGAGGAATTTCATTGCACAAAGAGAGATACACGTTTCTATTTTGCGATTGTTCAAATAAACCGTATTTTTGGAAAATAGAAAAAATTTCATCTCGGGTAACTAATGAAAAATATAAAAATAATCTCTTTCATAGTAGGTGTTTTTTTGTTGTTAGGTTGCATCAGCTACTTTTTCCCCGAAGATGGTGTGCAATTCACGATACGGTTTCCATCAATCAAAGAAATTTTTTCTCCTAAAAAAGATACTGCCAATATTGATAAAAATTTGCAATCAATAGAGCAGGGGCTTGCTTTTGCTGCTGATAGTAGCGAAATTCCCGCAAATTCCGATTCTCTCTTGTGTCTTGATACGCTGCATTTTTATCAGCAATTTGATAGCGTGAATGTGGCGCGTATTTATTTCCCCAATAACAATCAGGAGATAATGGAAAGCGTGTTTACTGCGTTCGAAAACATACAGCAAAAGGGTGGCTATCTGCACATATTGCATTACGGCGACTCTCAGATAGAGTTGGACCGCATTTCCGGTTATTTCCGCGAGGCGTTGCAAGATAAATTCGGTGGATATGGTGCCGGTTTGCTTCCGGTTATTCCATTGATACAGTCCACACCGGTGGGGCAGACATCGTCAGACAGTTTGCCGCGCTATGTGGCTTCGGGCACTATGCGTCAGAAGTTGCCTCACAACCGCTACGGCGTGTTGGCTCAGATGACGCCACTTGAAGGCGGGGTAACGCTTACACTCAGTGCGCGCAACTGGAAACAGGTGTATCAGCATACCAAACAGTTCTCAAAAGTTCGTTTGCTTATCGGAAATAATTCCGAAGATTTCCGTGCTGCAATTTCGGTTGAAGGATACGATTCATTACAAGTAGTAGAATCGGCACATTCGGGACTTACCGAACTCTCATGGCAGTTGCCTTCGTATGTAACCAAATGTGCCATACGTTTGCAGGGGAAAGCCGAACTGTATGCCATTTCGCTCGAAAGTACTAAAGGTGTTACGGTTGACAACATTCCGTTGCGAGGCAGTGCCGGGACGTTTTTTACCGGAATTTCATCGTCGTTGTTGCAATCGTCTATGAAGGCGCTCAACGTGCCTATGATTATTCTTGAATATGGAGGAAATGTGGTGCCTGCAATTAATTCAAAGCAGGCGGTTGAAAATTATAAGAACGATTTTGCGCGTCAAATTCGCTATTTGCAAAACCTGCATCCCGGCGTCTTTATTTTGGTGATAGGTCCTGCCGATATGGCAACCAAAATCAATGGAGAACTGCAAACGTGGCCCTACGTAGAAGAAGTGGCGCAAGCCATGAAAGAAGCTGCACTAGAGAATGGAGCTGCGTTTTGGAATATGTATGAGGTAATGGGTGGCCGAAATTCCATGATACAATGGGTTTCGCACAAACCGGCATGGGCTGCCAGCGATTATATTCACTTTTTACCTTCAGGTGCAAAACGAATATCCGACTTGTTCACTCAGTCGTTTCTGCATTATTACGAGTATTACAAATTTAGACAACGAAATTCTCGCTGGTTATATGGAGAAGAGGCTCAACCTGATGAGCAGAATTGGGCTGCTGATTCTTTAGAGGTAGGACAACATGTGGAAAAATAAACTATTCGCAGTGTGGTTTGTATGCATGGCGCAGGTGGCATGGGGGCAACAACCGTACTATCCCTGTGTGGTTGATTCCATGAATACCATACAGATTCCGCGTGGTACCAGCGAACGGTTGAATTGTTTCTACTCAAAACTTTACACTGTGGTTACCTCCGAGAGCGGGCAGCTTTCGGTGATGCACATTGGCGGCTCGCACATTCAAGCCGATATATTCTCGCATCAGGTTCGTTCGCATTTTGATTCACTATTTCCCGACACGCATACTAGTCGCGGCATCATTTTCCCCTATGAAACGGCTCGCACCAACAATCCGTCAAATTATACCGTGTCGCACAAAGGCTCTTGGGAAGCTTCGCGTAACGTGAGAGAAGAACGCAGTGCACCGTTGGGCGTTACCGGTATAGCCGTCACTACGGTTGATTCTGTTGCGGAAATTACGGTATACCTTAACCCCGATGTAGAGCAACATCGCTGGAAGTTTACACGTCTTACCTTGCTTGGTAGTGCCGAAAGTCCTTTGGTAGAACCTGTTTTGCTTGTAAACGACGCCGTGCTTACGGCAAAATATGACTCTGTGCAGTCGGTGTACGTTTACACATTGGAGCACGAAGCAGAGGCATTTACCCTCAAAATTGTGCAACGCGATACGGTGACGCACGCTTTTACCGTACAGGGATTTTTGGTTGAAAACGACAACCCCGGCGTGGTGTATCATGCCATTGGTGTGAATGGGGCATCGGTGCCGTCGTATTTGTCGTGCGAAAACTTTGAGCGCGATTTGGCGCTTCTTCATCCCGATTTGTTTGTGTTTGGCATTGGCATAAACGATGCTGTTCCTGAAACGTTTTCAGACTCGGCATTTATAGCACAATACGATTCGCTTATAGCTAACATAGAGCATGTGGTGCCCGATTGTGCGTACATTTTTGTAACCAATAACGATTCGTACCGAAAAATCAAATCGGGCAGGTCGTCGAATTACGAAGTGAACCGAAACGGGTTGCGCGTGCAGCGCGATTTCTACGATCTTGCCATAAAGCACGATGGCGGTGTGTGGGACATGTTTGCCGTAATGGGTGGCTTGTGTTCCATGAAACAATGGGAGGCATTTGGTTTGGCAAAGAAAGACAAGGTGCACTTTACCAACAAAGGATACAAGTTGCTGGGCAATCTGTTTTATACTGCATTGATTGAGTCGTACAACAAAACAATGATAGAAAAACAATGGTAGTTGATTTTTTGAAACACATATTCTCGTTCGACCCCAACTCGCCGTTGCTGTTTACCCAATTTTATTTCTGGGTGTTTTTCGCCTTCGTGTTTGTCGTGTTTTCGTTGTTCAAGAGCAAAGTATTGTTGCGAAACACGTTCATTTTCTTCGTTAGCGTATTTTTCTATTACAAAACAAGCGGAGTAGCAACGCTCATATTGATTTTTGCCACCTTGTTCAACTATTGGTTGGGAATAACAATAGAGCGGAGCGAAAGCGAACGACGTCGCACGAGGTATTTGTTGCTGGGCTTGGTGTTGAACTTGGGCACGCTCTGCTACTTCAAGTATTCGTATTTCTTTGCCGACATGGTGTATAACCTTGTGGGACTGCAAATGCCGGTGGTGAACGTGTTTGCGGAGATAGGCAACGTGTTTGCAGGCAAAGAGACGTTTACCATTGATAAAATTATACTCCCCGTAGGTATTTCGTTCTACACGTTTCAGTGCATCAGTTACATAATGGACGTGTATCGGGAGAAGGTGAAGGCAGTTCAAAATATCATGAATTTTGGCTTCTACGTTACGTTTTTCCCCCAATTGGTGGCGGGCCCTATTATTCGTGCCAGCGAATTTATTCCGCAGATATACAGAGAATATACACTCTCGCGCCGCCAGTTTGGAATAGCCGTGTTTTGGATATTGAACGGCTTAGCCAAGAAGATAATTTTGAGCGATTATTTGGCGGTGAATTTTGTTGACCGCGTGTTCGACAATCCCTTGCTCTACACCGGATTTGAAAACCTTTTCGCATTGTTTGGTTACTCACTGCAAGTGTATGCCGATTTTTCGGGTTACACCGATATAGCCATAGGTGTGGCAATGATTATGGGCTTTTATTTGCCGCGAAACTTTGATTCTCCTTATAAGGCAACCAATCCCGGCGAGTTTTGGAAACGGTGGCACATTTCCCTTTCCAAATGGTTGCAAGACTATTTATACATACCACTTGGCGGAAATCGCACCGCATCGGTGGGGACGTATGCTTGCATATTGACCATTGCGCTCATCGGCACCATTTTGTCGGGCAGTATATGGGTGGCAATCATTCTCATAGCATTCGCTTTGATAGTAACGTTTTGGTGCCATCATTCACCCGAAAAGAAGAAATCGCTAACCTCAAACATGAACCGAATGAACACCATGTTGCTGGGCGGTTTATGGCACGGTGCAAGTTGGAACTTCATGATATGGGGCGGACTCAACGGCATAGGCTTGGTGGTATACCGTTTCTGGAAAGATTTTGGACATCCTATGCGTTTGTTTATTATTTCTCTCGTCACCGCTACGTGTTTTGCAATGTGCTTGTACTTCCCTGCGCCCATTTGGAATATTGCCTTGGCGTGGTCGGGTGCTATTTGGGTAGGCACATTTTTGCGGTTTTTGTACAACATAATTGGATTCAAAAACCCATTGCCTGCACTTGAGCGAGCGTGGGCGGTATTGCAAACGTTTGTGTTCATTACATGGACGCGATTGTTTTTCCGTGCAGGTTCCAATCTCGACCCAGCCGAAGCAAATGAAGTGGCATGGAGTACCGCCAAAAACATGGTGCAACAAATTGGTTCACCATGGGATTTGGCACAAGTGCCCGAAATAGCCCTCAGTTATGCCAATATACTGTTGCTTTTTGTCGCGGGAATGATAATTCACTGGCTGCCCGAAAACTTTAAACGCCGCTATCGGTTGTTCTTCTCGCGAATGCCTTTGCCTCTCATGGCACTGTGCGTGGCGTGCATTGTGTTTGTCATCTACCAATTCGTTACCGCCGATTTGCAGAAGTTTATTTATTTCCAGTTTTAAGGAAACAGATTCCCACCAGGGCGTCGTCATTCATAAATGAACGTTTTCGTTTCATACGGAGATTCCTCAGTCGCTATCGCTCCTTCGGAATGACGTGGCGGCAGCAGAGAGAGAAGGAGTAAGGTAACAAGGCGGCTGCGCCGCCTTGTTACCTTACCTTTTTCCCCACACCAAGGCGCCGTCATTCCGAGCGCAGCGAGGAATCTCCCTAGTACTGTAATGCGTTCCCAAAAAAGTGATATTTCAACCACATCTAGTATGATTGACATTAGAATTCCGTACGACAAAAACAACCCCGATGGGGTTGCATGTTAAAATACAAACACGTTTGCATGTAGATACGCACCATGGTGCGTATCTACTCCTTCTGAGTTGGAGAGTGTATTCCAGAAACCTTTTATAACGGTATGTGCCTAAAACAAAAAAGGAACTGCTTTTTCAAGCAATTCCTTTTCGTGACTCCGGAGGGGTTCGAACCCCCAATCTTCTGATCCGTAGTCAGAGGCATTAATCCAATTGTGCTACGGAGCCTTATTAAATATGGTGCAAATATAGACATTTTTTTTACGTGCAAACAATTCTGCTAATTTTTTTACCTACTATTTTTGTTGCCATTTAGTAAGAATATTTTACCTTTACTACATAATAGGATTTACGTTTTCGTAAAATGGAGGATTTCAATCAAATACAACCCGCTAAAGAGCAAGATACCGTTGCTTCTTTGCAGTTGCAATTGCAGGAGTTGCGAGAGCGTGTTGAAAATCAGAAAAAAGAAATTCTTGAAGAAAAACGTAAATGTGAGGACTTGTTGCACAACATGCTCCCTGATGAAATATACCACGAACTTCTTGTGTACGGCAAAGTTGTTCCCCAATTTTACAGAAATGTGACAGTCATGTTTACGGATTTTGTGGGATTTACTTCCATGTGCGAGCACATAGAATTGAAGTCGATTATACAAGAACTCGATTCGCATTTCTCCAAGTTCGATGACATTTGTTCAGCTCATTATCTTGAAAAAATAAAAACCATTGGTGACGCATATATGTGTGTGGGCGGTCTGCCATTGCGCAACAATAGTCATCCAATCGATGCTATTTTGGCTGCGGAAGAATTCATCCAATATGTTGATCAAATCAATAAGGAGAAAATTACTCGTGGCGAAGACCTATGGAGTGTACGCATAGGTATCCATACCGGTTCGGTCATAGCCGGGGTGGTTGGAAAACGAAAATTTTTGTACGACATCTGGGGCGACACCGTGAATGTGGCAAGCCGCATGGAGTCGGCAAGCGACCCGGATCGCATTAATATTTCTGGAACAACATATGACTATGTAAAAGATTTCTTCAAATGTACGTATCGTGGCAAAATTCCCGTTAAACATAAAGATGATGTAGATATGTATTATGTAGATGGATTTTTACCACAATATGCAACAGACGAAAAATGTTGTACCCCAAACAACGCATTTATAACAGCATTAAGAAAATTATAGAAATGAAAAAATTATTGACTACTCTCGCACTCCTTTTAGGAGCCATCTCTGCCTTTTCGCAAATCAAATGGATATCGTTTGAAGAAGCGATGAATTTATCAAAACAAGATGGGAAACCCATACTTATTGATGTCTATACGGATTGGTGCGGATGGTGCAAACGGCTTGACGCTACCACGTATAAAGACAGCGCAATAATAGGGTATATCAACGAAAAATTTCATGCGGTAAAATTCAACGCAGAAACAAAAGAATCAATCAAATATCAAGATTCGGTGTATGTGAATAAAGGGAAAACTCATGACTTGGCTCTCAAATTGATGAATGGACAGGCAAGTTACCCGACTACAATCTATATTGTGCCACAAAAACAAATAATTGCGCCTATTCCAGGGTATCAAACGCGTGATAATATTCAGCCGTTTTTGTTTTATTTTGGCGAAGCCGTGTATGATATGACTACCACTTGGGATTGCTTCCTCAAAGGATTTAATGCTCCTAAATTATAATATTCATACATGAATAACACCACAATTGCAAGTATTGACTTGACCAAAATTTTGTTTCTTGACATTGAAACGGTGCCGCAGCACGTATCAGTGTCTGAACTTTCGGAGGCGGAATTGGCTCTCTGGAATAAAAAATCACAGCGCTTGCGCGAAGAGGACATGAGTGACGAGGATCTTTATAAAAAAGCGGGAATCTTTGCCGAGTTTGGGAAAATCGTGTGCATTTCGGTTGCCTATATGCGCAAGGTTTCAAACGAATACGAACTTCGCGTGCGCTCGTTTTATGACGACGACGAACGAAAACTGCTCACCGATTTTATGGAATTGGTGAATATGTATTTCAATACCAAGAAAACGTATTTCTGTGCTCACAACGGCTATGAATTTGATTTTCCGTACATTGCCCGTCGTGCGTTGATTCTCGGCATTAAAGTTCCGAGTACCTTGGATACGCGAGGAAAAAAGCCGTGGGAAATTCAGCATCTTGATACGCTTGATTTATGGCGTTTTGCCGATTATAAAAATTATACCTCGTTGGCCTTGCTTGCCCACGTGTTTGGCATTCCAACGCCCAAAGACGACATAGATGGTTCGCAGGTGGGTGATGTGTATTGGAAAGAAAATAATCTGCAACGAATTGCCACCTATTGCCAGAAAGACGTGGTTACCGTGGCGCAGTTGTTTAGAAAATATCGTAGTGAGGAATTGATTCCTGAAAATAAAATAATTTACGTGTAAACATGAGTGTACAAAAACGTTTTCCGGCAGAGTGGGAACCTCAAGATTGTGTACAACTGACGTGGCCGCATCGCGCTACCGATTTTGCAGATGTGTATGAGAGTGCTGTTGCCTGTTTTGTAAATATAGCCAAAGCCATAAGCTCCTACCAAAAGTTACTGATTGCCTGCAAATCCGTTGCTGAGGTAAAGAAAGAACTTGGCTCGGTGTACAACAAAAATATAACCTTGATAGAAGTTGATACCAACGACGTTTGGGCGCGCGACCATGGCGCTATTACCGTGTACGAAGATGGCAAGCCGGTGTTGTACGATTTCACGTTTAACGGCTGGGGGCAAAAATTCCCGGCAGAGAAAGACAATAAAATCACCGAACAACTTTATAAAAAAGGTTGTTTTTCGGAAGCTGGCTACCGTGCGTTCCCTGATTTTGTGCTCGAAGGTGGTTCAATAGAAACCGATGGCAAAGGAATCATGCTTACGACCGAATCATGTTTGTTGAGTAAATTCCGCAATCCGTCAATGACAAAAGCCGACATAGAGCAGTTTTTGAAACAAACATTCAACATACAGCGAGTGCTTTGGCTTGCACACGGCGAGCTTGCCGGTGACGATACCGACGGACACATAGATACGCTTGCGCGCATAGTGAATGAGCAAACTATTGCTTACGTTTCGTGTGACGATGCGAACGACGAACATTTTGCCGAACTGCAGACGATGAAAAAAGAACTCGAAGCGTTTGTAACAGCCGAAGGCAAACCATATACGTTGATTCCGTTACCAATGGCTTCGGCAAAATTTGACGAAGACGGAAGTCGGATACCGGCCACTTATGCAAATTTCTTGATTATGAATGAAGTGGTACTTTTGCCAATCTACGATTGTGCCACCGATGCCAAAGCAATTGAGACAATAAAAAATACGTTCGCAAATAAGAAAATTTTGCCAATTGATTGTTCTGTATTACTTTTGCAACACGGTTCATTGCATTGTGTGACTATGCAATATCCGCAAGGAGTGTTATCTAACAATGGTGCGAATGGAAAATAATATAAAAGTTGGTTTAGTTCAACAGTCTGTTGGTACAGAGATAGCAAACAATACACAAAAACTTGTGGCAAACATTCGTGATTGTGCACAACGAGGAGCAAAATTGGTTGTACTTCAGGAATTACACAACACACCATATTTTTGTCAGGTAGAAGATGTTGCAAATTTCGACTTGGCAGAACCGATTCCGGGCAAATCTACCGCATTATATTCTTCAGTAGCGAAAGAACTCAAAATAGTGTTGGTAACGTCGTTGTTCGAAAAACGAGCAGCCGGTGTGTATCACAATACCGCTGTGGTTTTTGATAGTGATGGTCATATAGCCGGAACGTATCGCAAAATGCATATTCCAGATGACCCGGCATATTACGAGAAATTTTATTTCACTCCCGGTGATTTGGGTTTTGAGCCAATTAAAACCTCAATAGGAACCTTGGGCGTGTTAGTGTGTTGGGATCAATGGTATCCCGAAGCAGCACGTTTAATGGCACTTCGCGGTGCCGATATGTTGATTTACCCAACCGCAATAGGATGGGAGTCAACTGATGCGCAAGACGAGAAAAATCGTCAGCGCGATGCTTGGATGATTTCGCAACGCGGACATGCCGTAGCAAATGGTTTGCCCGTAATTTCGGTGAATCGTATAGGATGGGAAAAAGACCCTTCGGGGCAAACAAATGGAATACAATTTTGGGGCAGCAGTTTTGTGGCTGGACCTCAAGGAGAAATAGTTGCGCAAGCATCAGATGCTACCGAAGAAAATTTGGTGGCAGACGTTTCACTTTCTCGTTCGGAAAACGTGCGCCGCATTTGGCCGTTCTTCCGCGATCGTCGTATTGATGCCTACGGCAACATACTTAAACGTTTTAATAATTAGCCTATGATTGAAAAATCTATATATCCTTTTACAATATTTACACACGATTTGGATTTTACCTCGAAAGCATCGCTTTTGACGATTGGAAATCTATTTATGAACGTGGCTGGGATTGATTCTCATTCCAAAGGATTTGGAATAGATGAAATTCACGATAAAAATTTAGCCTGGGTAGCATTGCGTATTCGCATCAAAATGAATCGTTATCCGGAATTGTTAGAAAAAGTTTCTATTCAAACATGGATAGAAAACTGGTCTCGATTCGCAACGCAACGTAATTGCATTATTTATGGAAAAGAAGGGGAAAATATCGGAGAAATAGCGTCAGTATTCACTCTTATAGATTTCAAATTGCGTCAAACAGTAAATATGCAAGAACAATTGGGAGAGTATGAAAAATTCGTTATTCCTGATGTGTTAGATTTGGGCTGTCCCAATAAGGTTAGAACATTGCAAAATGCAACTCTTGTTGGTACTCGCACAGTTGCATACAACGATATCGATAGCAACATGCACGTAAACAGTTTTCGCTATGTGGCATGGGTTCTCGACACTATTCCTCTTGAAACATATAAACAAAACAAAATTGCCGATTTTGAAATAAATTATATTCACGAGGTTTTGTATGGAGAGACGGTTTCTATTTACAGTGAAAAAGTAGATGAAAATGTCGTTGTTTTTGACATCAGAAACGCAGAAGGGCTCTCAATGAATCGTTGTAAATTTACTTTCGAAAAACGATGAGCAAAAATCTTGTCCGGGCAAAAAAACAATTAGGACAACATTTTTTAAAAAGTAGCGATACTGCTCGGCGTATTGCAGAAACATTACCTATACGGTGTGAAAATTGTCTTGAAATAGGTCCCGGTATGGGCATACTCACAGAGCAGCTAAAGTCACAACAGATTAATTTAAAAGTGGTTGAAGTTGATGGCGAATCAATAGACTATTTGTTGCGTAATGGGGTGGTCAATCAAGACCAGTGCATCTTTGGAGATTTTCTTCGCATGCCGGTACAAGAGTTTTTTTGTGGGCAAGAATTTATGGTTGTTGGAAATTTTCCGTACAACATTTCAAGTCAAATTCTATTTAAAGTAATAGAAAACAGAGAATTAGTACCATCGTTAGCCGGAATGTTTCAGCGTGAGGTTGCAAAACGAATTTGCTCACCTGCAGGCTCAAAAGAATACGGAATTTTATCTGTGTTGATACAAGCGTTTTACGATACCGCATACCATTTTACTGTTGAAGAATACGAATTTAATCCGCCACCAAAGGTAAAATCGGGTGTTCTTTCTATGGTACGAAAAGAAAATTATACCTTGCCTTGCAGTGAGCGCTTATTTTTCGAGGTTGTTAAGACCAGCTTCAATCAAAGGCGAAAAACTTTGAATAATTCATTAAAAAAAATACTCAAAGAGAAAAAATTAGAAGAAAAAATCGGACTTTTGCGGCCTGAACAATTATCGGTAACCGATTTTGTTCAAATCACTAATTTTATAGATACTACAGTGGAAGGAGGTTGAATATGCATTTCGAATTAACAAAAGATTTTATCATCTACTTGAAATCCCTTATTGAAATTCAGGATGTTGAGAAAATTTTAGATTGTTTTTCCGATGCACACCCAGCCGATATAGCCGATATTCTTGAGCAATTAACAAACGAAGAGGCTAATTACGTTTTTATACAATTTCCTCCAAGTCTCGAAGCCAACATTCTTGTAGAGTTGGAAGACGAACAGCTCGACCACTTTTTGCAGGTTATTCCTGCCGAAATTATTGCCACCGATTTAATTGAAAAAATGGATTCCGACGATGCTGCAGATATTTTGCAGATGCTTCCGGAGCGCATTAAAACTGAGGTTCTTGCCAAAATGTCCGATAAAGAGCAGGCGAGCGATATTGCCGATTTGTTGGATTATGATGAGAATACCGCCGGTGGTTTGATGGCAACGGAGTTGGTGCGCGTCAATAAAAATTGGAATGTTCAGAAATGTATTGTTGAAATACGCAAACAAGCCGAAGAAGTTGACAATCTCATGAATGTCTATGTGGTTGACGATAATGATGTGTTTGTTGGTCTTTTGCCTATTGCCCGCCTGGTATTGGTAGGCGAGGGGGCGTTGGTAAGCGATTTATATGACCATGATGCACTTTCCGTACCTACCAATATGCCATCAGAGGAAGTTGCCGGTATAATGGAAAAATATGACTTATTTGTTATCCCTGTAGTTGATTCTCTGAATCGGTTGAAAGGTCGCATTACTATTGACGACGTGGTCGATGTCATTAAAGAAGAAGCCGAGCGAGATTTTCAAATGCAAGCCGGTTTGACGCAAGATGTTGATGAAAGTGATAGTTTTGCTCGCCATACATTTGCCCGTTTGCCATGGTTGTTTATTGGATTATTGGGCGGAATATTAAGTTCTCGTGTCATTGGCGTGTTCCAAGGTGATATAGCAAAAAATACCAGTCTTACACTTTTTTTGCCATTGCTTGCAGCTATGGGCGGAAATGTTGGAGTACAGTCGTCGTCAATTATTGTACAAAGCATTGCGAGTGGAACACTTATGCTTACATCCGTTGGGAAAAGAATACTTCGTGAGTTGGCAGGTGGTCTCCTTATTGGCATCATATGCTCAACCGTACTTTTTGTCTATAATTGGTTGTTTTGCAATGATTTGCATCTAACGTTTGTTGTGAGTTTGTCACTCATCATTATTATCGTTTTTGCATCGTTGTTTGGAACATTTGTTCCTGTTGTGTTGGAAAAATTCAAAATAGATCCGGCTATAGCAACCGGCCCGTTTGTCACCACAACAAACGATATTGTTTGTTGTTTACTGTATTTTTCTATTGCACGAATTCTAATTTAGAACAGGTAAAAATATGAATATACAAAATCAACGTTTACTGCAGATAAATATCGTTATGCATCGTTTCAAAATTTCATTGAATTATTGCAGTTCTTATTAAAATTGTATCTTTGTAAAAAAGCATTGAATATGAAATATTTACGTTTTTTTATCATAATTGTAGTGTCTTTTTTAAGTGTTTCGTGCACACAAGGAAAGTCGTTGCATAAGCAAACGCAAGCTCATATTCAGTTCAAAGAAGGTTCTCACGATTTTGGAACTATCATTTTTGGAGAACCTGCAAAATTTGATTTCGAATTTAAAAATATAGGATTCGATACGTTAATTATAGAAGAAGTACAGAGTACTTGTGGATGCACAATTCCTAAATGGTCGAGTGATCCCGTTTTACCTGGAGAAAGTGGTATGATAGAGGTTTCATATGATACAAGACGAAGTGGCTATTTTGAAAAAGGAATAACGGTATTCTCAAATGCCGATAATTATGCTTTGTTGCTTGTAATACGTGGCTACGTCACATCAAATCCGCACAAAGAGATTTTGGGAGGTTTTAAAACAAAACAACAGTCGCTTAATAAAACTGATGTTTCGGATGAGAGCCAAGAAGAAGTTGAAAATTCATTAAAAGAAGAATAATATGCCGAGAGTTTCAGATAGAGGTTTATTGATGCCAGCCTCACCTATCCGACGATTAGTTCCGTATGCCGACGAAGCAAAGCGTCGAGGAGTAGAGGTTTTGCACCTCAATATTGGTCAGCCTGATTTACCTACGCCAGATTTGGCAGAAAAAGCTATGCATAGCTATACGGGGAAATATATTCCGTATTCACATTCTGCCGGAAATTTGTCATTGCGTGAAAAATTAGCGAACTATTACCATAAAATTGGAATTGAAATTTCAAGCGACGATATTCTTATAACTACCGGAGGGTCTGAGGCTATTTGTTTTGCATATTATTGCATACTTAATTATGCCGATGAAGTAATTGTTCCAGAACCGTATTATGCCAATTACTATGGTTTTACTACAGAAACAGGAGCAAGAATGATACCGGTGCGTTCTTCAATAGAAACCAATTTTGCATTACCTTCTATTGAGGATTTTGAAGATGCACTTACGCCTCAAACCAAGGCAATCATGCTGTGTAACCCGAATAACCCAACGGGGCACGTATATACACAGAAAGAATTGTCGCATATACGCAATTTGGTGCGCAAATACGATTTATTTTTGGTGTGCGACGAAGTGTATCGTGATTTCTGTTATGATAGTGAGCATTATTCTGTGATGAATCTTAAAGGAATAGAAGAAAATACTATTTTGATAGATTCATTTTCAAAACGATATAACGTGTGCGGTATTCGAGTAGGAGCTATGGTTACGCGCAATCGCGATGTGATATCAACCGCAATGAAATTTGCGCAAGCTCGCTTAAGTCCACCGTCTATGGGACAGTTGATAGCAGAAGCCTTGCTTGATACACCACCTGAATTCTTAAAGAAATCGGCAGATGAATACAAGGCTCGTCGCGATTATATAATTCCTGCTCTCAATGAAATAAAAGGGGTGCACACACCAATGCCCGATGGTGCATTTTATTCAATGGTAGAGTTGCCGGTTGACGATGTTGATAAATTTAGTCGTTGGTTGCTTGAGGAGTTTGAGTTTGAGGGCGCAACGGTCATGTTGGCTCCTGGAACTGGTTTTTATACCGGAAAAAAATTAGGTGTTCATCAAGTGCGAATTGCATACATTCTTGAAATGGATAAATTGAAAAAAGCTGTTCGTTGTCTTAAAAAAGCGTTGTCGGTATATCCTGGTAGGGCTATAGACCAAGATTAATATGAAAAGTATTTTATTCATTATAAATCCACATTCGGGTAAAAATCGCAATAAACAGGTTCAAAAAACGGCAATGGAAGTGTTGCCACCCGATGCTTTCACCGTTGATTTTGTTTTTACTCATTATGCCGGTCATGCGCTAGAATTGTCTCGCATGGGTGTTGCGAAAGGATATGACATCATTGTCGCCGTAGGTGGCGATGGAACTATTCACGAAGTTTCACAGTCGGTTATTCACTCTAAATCAGCATTGGCGGTAATACCAATGGGATCGGGAAATGGCTTTGCTCGCTTTTTTGGCATACCTACGGCGGTGAAACGAGCTATCAAAGTAATTGCCGAAGGCGAAGAAAAAGTAATAGATACGGTGCTTTGCAATAGTGAATATTTTGTGAACGTAGCCGGTTTTGGTTTCGATGCGCAAATAGGTGAGGTGTATGATAAAAGCTGCGCAGAGGAACGTGGAGGATTAAATTACGTAAAATTAATTGTAGAAGAATTTCTTCAATATCCGTTGCAGACGTGCCGTTTCAAAATAGATGGAAAGGAAATTGAAAAAACATTCTTCATAGCCACTGTTGCCAATTCAAACCAATATGGGCTCAATGCTGTAATAGCACCCGAAGCCGATATAACCGATGGAAAATTTGAACTCGTTTTGATGAGAGATTTGCCGGTGTTTGACGTCATTCCTACTACAATTCGTTTGTTTGCAAAACAGATAAACAATTCGAGACATGTAGAAACGCTTCATTTAGAAGAGTTTACAATCGTAAATAATGTCCCTCGATTGTTGCATTTAGACGGCGAACCACGCATGTATGCAACCGATATTACATTTACAATACAAAAGAAATCGTTGAAGTGTATTGTTCCTAAAAAGGAGAATTTGTTAAAATCGTTGCCAACAATAAAACTTCCTATATAGTCTATTAAAAAGTAATAACGGACGACGTGTCTATATTGCTTTTGTTGAGCGCACGGTCGTACACGTAGTATGCGAATACCACGCTATCGTATGGAAACGATGCCGTAGCAATTACAAAATCTATTGCAACTTTTGCTTTGATAAACTTATCGTTGCCTTCTTCTCTTAGACGAGGAATGCGGTACGAAAAATTGTATGGCAATTTGTATCTCACACCATTTTCAATATAATATGGTGTAGCGTAAAAATTTTGCTGGTATTCATCGATAAAAGGAGATGCGGTGTCAGCGGCCTCCAATCCAACGTTACCATCTCCATCGTAGAGCATAAACGTGAATGCCACCGTTCTATCATTTGATTCGCTCACTGTTGTTGCTGCCGACAAAAATTCCACTTCGGGAATGTTGGAATATTCCGGCAGATTCCGATTACATGCAACGCATACCAAAGCAAGACAGACAAAAACAACAATTCGCATACACGATTATTTATGGTCAAAATTACAAAATTCAATGAGTAAAAGAAATATTATATGTGGTTCGCTAATAGAAAAGGAGCCATGACGAATCGTGACTCCTTTTCTATTAGTAACAGCCAAATGCTATTTGTCTCTCATATAAATACGAATTGGTACTCCGCAGAAGTTATAGTTTTTGCGAATTTGGTTTTCAAGGTATCGTTTGTATGAGTCCTGTACATATTTCCCATTGTTACAGAAAAATGCAAACGATGGGAATGGCGTAGGTAGTTGTGTTACATATTTTATCTTGATTGCTTTTCCTTTAACTTGTGGAGGCGAAAAGCGGTCAATTGCTTCAAGCATGGTTTCGTTGAGCTTTGATGTTGGAATTTTGCGTGCTCGGTTTTCGTACACTTCATTGATTTTCTCCAAAATCTTTTGAATTCGTTGTTTTTCCAAAACCGACGTGAAAATAATTGGCACATCGTTGAACGGTGCTATTTTATTGCGAATTTGCTCTTCAAAATCTTTTGCAGTATTGGTTTCTTTGTTTACCAAATCCCATTTGTTTACACATATAACAGCGCCTTTATTGTTTTTGATAATTAAATGAAGAATGTTCAAATCTTGCGACTGAATACCTTCTTTGGCATCTAACATAAGTACACAAACATCAGCTTGCTCTATAGAACGGATTGCTCTCAAAACGGAGTAAAACTCCAAATCTTCGGTAACCACTTGTTTTTTACGTAAGCCAGCAGTGTCAATAAAGTAATAATCGAACCCGAATTTGTTGAAGCGGGTACCAATTGAATCACGCGTGGTGCCTGCTATTGGAGTAACAATATGTTGGTTGTCGCCAATTAGAGCGTTGATAAACGAAGATTTTCCCACGTTAGGACGACCAACTACAGCAATGTTCGGAATATTTTCTTCTACTTTTGGTTTATCAGGTGGCAATTTTGCAATCACTGCATCGAGTAGGTCGCCGGTGCCGCTTCCTGTGGCTGAAGAAATAGAAAAATATTCTCCCAATCCGAGTGAGTAGAATTCTGTGGCATCGTACAAATCTTTGCCGGTGTCAACTTTATTCACAACAAGGAAATAGGGCTTGTTGGTTTTATGAAGAATTTTTGCCACATCTTCTTCAATATCTGTAATGCCTGATTTTACATCAACCAAAAAGAGAATAACATCGGTTTCTTCAATAGCCATAAGCACTTGACGGCGAATCTCCGATTCAAATATATCATCAGATTTCAAGGTAACACCACCGGTGTCAATTACCGTAAATTCACGTCCATTCCATACACCTTCGCCGTAGTTACGGTCGCGGGTAACGCCACTCTGTGCATCAATAATGGCTTGCTTGTTTTCTATTAGTCTATTAAATAATGTCGATTTCCCCACGTTTGGTCTGCCGATGATTGCGATAATTCCACTCATATCTTAAATTTTTTGCAAAGATAGTCAAAAAAGCTTCTGTTTTACTCGCAAGATTTGTGCAAATCTTTGTTAAACACATCAATAGATTAAATTTTTTCTATCTTTGCGTTCTAAATTTTTGAAGTTGAATGGAAAATAATGACAAACAGTATGACTCACGCGGCTCTAAGCCGTGGGGAGATAGAGATGGCGAATCTCGCGGACGCGACAGATTTTCTCGTGAACGTTCGTATGGACGGAAACCTTTTAACCGTGATGGCGAAGGACGTAGTAGAAGTTACTCAAATAATTCATATAAAAAATATAATAACGAGGGGGGAAATTCAGAACAAGAAGGAACACCTCGTGCTTTTGGAGAAGACAGACCACGTCGTTTCAACGCAGAAGGAACAGAACACCGCTCATTCCGTAAATTTGATGACAAAGGCGGTGGACGTGAATTTAAACCACATCGCAACTTTGGCGATGGAGATCGCCCACACCGTGGTTTTGAAGACAGAAATAATTTTTCGTCTTTCAAAAAAGACAACGAAGGAGGACAAGAAGGACAATCTGAAAATCGTGAATTCAGACCACATCGCAGATTTGATGAAAACCGCGAAGGTCGCGATTTTAAACCACGTCGTCCGTTTAATTCCGAAAATGGAGAACGTCGTTCATTCAATAGAGATGGAGAACATCGCTCGTT
>DAIOSV010000001.1:113503-115126 GCA_036752345.1 Bacteroidales bacterium
ATGGTGAACGTAGATCATTTCATCGAGACAACGGCGAACGTCGTTCGTTCGGTCGCGACAATGATAGATTTGGTGGTCGCAGAGATTTTCGTCCGTCAAGATTTGGCGATTCTAAACCACGCACTAAAACCTACGAAAATCCTACCGATTTTGTAAGTATAGACAAAAATTTGTTGAGCAGAAACTTTGATGATGAATGGTCGGATAATGAAGTTATTACTGACTACGAAATGCCTCAAGAAGAGGAAGAAGAAATCAAACAACCGGCTACAGAGGCTGAAGGATATCGCATCAACCGTTTTATTTCGGGTGCAGGTGTTTGTTCTCGCCGTGCTGCTGACGATTTCATAGCAAGTGGAAGAATTACACTCAACGGAAATGTTGTTACCGATTATTCAACTAAAGTGTTCCCTGGTGACGAAGTTTGCCTTGATGGTAAAAAATTGACCTCACAAAAATTAGTGTACATCGTTTTTAACAAACCTAAAGATTGCATTTGCACTAAGTCAGACGAACTTGGTCGTCGTACTATTTTCGATTATATAAAATCAGATGTAGAGGTGAAGAATGTGGGTCGTTTGGATAGAGATACAACCGGTGTGATGTTGCTTACCAACGATGGCGATTTGATTGAACGCTTGACACATCCTCGTTACAACAAGATGAAAATCTATCATGTGTTCCTAAATAAGAATCTCTCTCCTGAAGATTTAGAAGCAATCAGAGCCGGAGTAGATTTGGATGCGGTAATGAGTGAAGATGGTACCGAACAAAAAGGCGGGCATATTGATGTGGATGATTTACAATATGTTGATGGCGAGAAAAATCAAGTTGGTATTCAAATCCATTCAGGATTGTACCACGTTGTTCGTCGTATTTTCGAGAAATACGGATATACGGTAGAAAAACTTGATCGTGTGTATTTCTCAGGCTTAACAAAGAGAGACTTGCCACGCGGACGTTGGCGTTATCTTTCACAGAAAGAAGTAGCAATATTAAAAAGAGGAGCATTCGCATAATGGCATTTAAATCAGGTTTTGTAAATATTATCGGAAATCCGAATGTAGGCAAGTCCACGCTGATGAACGAACTTGTTGGCGAACGCTTGTCTATTGTTACGGAGAAATCACAAACAACGCGTCATAGAATTTTGGGAATTGTAAATGGTGATGATTATCAGATTGCATTTAGCGATACTCCGGGCGTTTTGAAGCCGGCCTACAAGTTGCAAGAATCCATGTTGAAGTTCTCTGAATCTGCATTGGTTGACGCTGATGTGATTTTATATATAACCGATACAGAAGAAACTGCCGAGAAAAATGCCGATTTTCTTGCCAAAGTTCAAAAGATGGAAAATACGCCTATTTTGTTGGTAATAAACAAAATAGATTTAATCAATCAAGAACAGTTGGTAGGAATGGTAGAACGTTGGGAAGGTTTGTTTCCTAAGGCTGAAATCGTTCCGTGTTCGGCATTGAATAAATTCAATGTTGACTATATCATGAAACGCATAGTGGCTCTTTTGCCTGAAGGTGAGCCATATTTCGATCAAGATGCCTTGACCGACAAACCAATGCGTTTTTTTGTTTCGGAAATTATTCGTGAAAAAATCTTAAAACTCTA
>DAIOSV010000001.1:115226-163363 GCA_036752345.1 Bacteroidales bacterium
GAGAAGGAGTGGCGCGATAACGAAAAAGATCTTCGACAATTTGGATATCTATTTCCTGACGACGAGAAATAGTCTTACAATAAAAAATGCAAACCGTTTGGGTTTGCATTTTTTGTTTCGGGTTTATTGATTAATACTCATCTTCGTTGAAGAAAAAGTCATCTTTGCTCGGATAGTCCGGCCAAATCTCTTCAATACTTTCATACATTTCGCCTTCGTCTTCTATCTCGTTTAGATTTTCAACAACTTCTTGTGGTGCGCCAGAACGTATAGCATAGTCAATCAGTTCTTCTTTGGTTGCTGGCCATGGTGCATCTTCCAACTTTGAGGCTAATTCTAATGTCCAATACATATTTTCAAATTTTAGTAATTGATTCCAATGTTATTTTTTGCGAATAAAACAATTTTTATAGAATTTACAAAGAAGGATTCCACGTTATTTCACTTTTGTTGAAATCTTTTAGCGCTTTCCTTGCTAGTACAAACAGATAGTCGGATAGGCGGTTAAGGTATATTGTTGATAAGTTATTTACCATAACGTTTTGTGCGAGTCTTACAGCATCTCTTTCGGCACGTCTGCAAACGGTTCTAGCTATGTGGCATAGCGATGAAACGTAGTTTCCTGTTGGCAAAATGAAGCCTTTGATAGGAGGTAATTCTTCCGAAATTTCATCAATCCAATGTTCTAAGTCGGCAATATCCGATTCGTGTATGTGCGGAATTTCCTTTTCACTTTTCTTGTCATCGGCAAATTCGCAACTAAGGACAAACAATTTGTTTTGTATCGTAAGGAGGTTGTCCTTGATGCTATTTGTTCGATTCGGAAATACGTCACGAATCAAGCCAAGGTACGAATTGAGTTCGTCAATGGTGCCATAACATTCCAAACGATCGTCGCATTTTAAAACGCGTGTGCCGCCAATCAGAGACGTTGTTCCCTTATCTCCAGTTTTTGTATATATTTTCATTATTCCCGAATTATATCAATTAATTGAATTTTTATTGCAATTACACTCGAATACGTATATGCTTTATGGGGAAGAAAAATTCTTGCTACTTGTCCAACAATTTGAACTTTTAACCGCTTCTCTTTTTGAGATAGCTCAACGGCAGTTATTGTCTCTCCTTTATTTGATTGTATTACGTTTTTCTTGCATTTTTTCAGGGAAATTCCCAATTCATTCAGCGGTACGTCAATATATTGAATCTTTTCCGGATGAAGAATGTGGCAATAAATGTTGTTCTCCTTTTGTGTGTAATATCCCCAACTTGGCTCAGAGAAAGGACTGCGCGTTGCTCCATAAATAGATTCTCCGTATATGTCCATCCATTTGCCAATTTCAGTAAGGTTGTATATGTCGTGTTCGGTAAGGCTGCCATCTCCTTTGGGACCAATATTGAGCAGATAGTTACCGTCGCGACTAACCACGGCTTCAAGTTCGTGTATTAGTGTGTCAGGCGATTTGTAGTTGTTTACTTTTGAAGAATCAAATCCCCAGGCGCCGTTCATAGTTTGGCAGGTTTCCCACGGGCGAGGAAGTGGTTTGCTTGGAATTTTTTCTTCGGGGCACATAAAGTCTCCCAAACCCAGATTGCGCTTGATTCTTTCGTTTACAATAATGGTAGAATCGAGTGATAAAATATAGCTATGCAAATTAATTGCATCTTTTTTTGTCCACCAGGAAAAAACGTCGGCGGTGTCTTTGTTTTCGCACCAGTCGCCATCAAACCAAAGCACGCGAGGATGGTATCGTTCTATCAATTCCTTGAGTTGTGCTTTTTCGGCTTCTATGAGTGGCGCTTTTTCGTCCATAGAATAGAGTTGTGACCAATAATCTTTGTGGAATTGCGAATGGTGGTTCCAGTCGAGAATGGAGTAGTACAAGCCGAACGCAATACCTTGTCGGTCGCACTCGGTTTTTAGTTCCATAAGTAGGTCGCGTTTAAAATTTGTGTAATGGTACAAATCGAATACTTTACTGCCGGTATAGTCTTTGAAATCGCTTACGGCAGTATTCCACATGCTAAATCCTTCATGATGTTTTGCAGTAATAATAATGTATTTCATGCCGGCTCGTTTGGCAAGTGAAACAATTTGTTCGGCGTTGAAATTCTCAGGATTGAAATGTTGCGTGATTTTGTTTTGATAATCTTCTTTTGTCCAATTTTCCACAAACATGCACCATTCGCCGTGACCGTAATATGAATACGATCCAAAGTGAATAAACATACCAAAACGGTCGTTGTACCACCATTCCATTTTTGTCGGAATAGTGTATTGAGTCTTGCTTTCTAACGATTCATAGTTTTGTTTATCGAACTGATCTAAAATCTCTTGTGAGAATAATTGCAAACTTATTGCACTAAGGAAAATAACGAAGAGTAAACATTTTTTCATATGAATGAAATTTATTGTAAAGGTATGATTATTTATAAATGTATG
Organism: Bacteroidales bacterium; assembly: GCA_036752345.1. Classification (GTDB taxonomy): domain Bacteria; phylum Bacteroidota; class Bacteroidia; order Bacteroidales; family UBA1715; genus UBA1715. The sequence goes on from DAIOSV010000001.1 coordinate 117,670, forward strand.
AAAGAGCAGGAAGTGCCAAAAACAGAAATGTGCTACTTTGGTCGAAATGCCGTGATTTGAATTTTTGATTACAGTGAAATTATTTTGTGCATTCTTTTAAATTTATACCTTTGCGTAGAATCATTACATAAAGACATGTCATTTTATTCGTCGGTAGTTAGTCGAATTTTATTTCTTTTTGATCCGGAAAAAATACACAATTTTACTATCAATTGGCTTTCCTTTTTTGGAAGAGTTCCGGGAGTACAATCATATTTGTCATGGCACTTCAAAATCAAACCCGATGCGGCTTTGGAACGAGAAGTGTTTGGTATAAAATTTCCTCATCCGGTTGGTTTGGCTGCCGGTTTGGATAAAAATGCACGTGCATTTGATGCCTTAGGTGCTATGGGTTTTGCCTTTGTTGAAGTAGGAACCGTCACACCTCGTCCGCAGCCGGGAAATCCACTGCCACGTTTGTTCCGTCTCAAACAAGATAAAGCAATTATAAACCGTATGGGTTTCAACAACGATGGAGTTGAAACTATGGTGAAAAACCTTAAAAAACGCCGTACTAAAGTTATAATTGGCGGAAATATTGGCAAAAACAAGGTTACGCCAAACGAAGATGCAATTCGTGATTATGTGCTTGGGTTTAATACATTATATGCTTATGTAGATTATTTTACCGTAAACGTAAGTTCTCCCAATACACCTAATTTGCGTGCATTGCAAGACAAAGAGCCCTTGACCGAATTGTTGCAGGCTTTGACTGCTGCAAATATGCAAAAACCGAAACAGAAGCCAATTTTGCTTAAAATTGCTCCCGATTTGACACATGAACAGTTAGATGATATAGTGGAAATAGTTGAAAAAACTGGAATTGCGGGAATCGTTGCTACGAACACTACAATTACACGAGATAATTTAACGTATTCAAAAGAATTCATTGAAAACATAGGAAATGGCGGTTTAAGCGGTGCTCCTGAAACTAAAATGTCAACCGAAGTAATTCGTTATGTACATGAGAAATCAAAAGGTGCTTTCCCAATTATTGGAGTGGGAGGTATTATGACACCCGAAGATGCGTACGAAAAATTGCAAGCAGGGGCAAGTTTAGTGCAGATATATACTGGTTTTATCTACGAAGGACCGGCTTTGATTAAGAATATTTGTAATTTTTTGGTAGAAAAAAGCAAAAAGTAGAAAAATTATTTCCTTGAAAATTAGGCTGTTGCTGAAAAAGAACGAAAAAATCTCTAAAAAAATGCGTGCAAGTCTATGTAGGTTTAAAAAAAATGGTACATTTGCAACGCAATCGCGAGAGTAGCTCAGTTGGTAGAGCACGACCTTGCCAAGGTCGGGGTCGCGGGTTCGAGTCCCGTTTCTCGCTCAAATGAATTCGCCTGGATGGTGGAATTGGTAGACACGCAGGACTTAAAATCCTGTGGACATTGCGTCCGTGCGGGTTCAATTCCCGCTCTAGGTACAAAAAATATAGGACTTTAATAGTCCTTTTTTTTTGTTTTAAAGTTCCTGATACACATTATGCAAGCAGAAATACTCTCAATATTGAAGAATTCTTTGTCAATCACGTTTTTCGTGTTGGCAATGATGTTGGTAATTGAATATATCAACGTAAAGACGGAAGGTACATTTTGTAAACGTATTCAACAACGTGGCTGGAAACAAATAATTATTGGTGTCTTATTTGGTATTTTACCTGGTTGTCTAGGTACATACACCGTTGTTACCTTGTTTTCTCACAATCTTGTTACACTAGGAGCGTTGTTTGCAACATTCGTTTCTACGATAGGCGATGAGGCCTTTTTCTTGTTTTCTCTTGATCCCAAAACCGCATTCCTTATTACAGGTGTCTTAGTTGTGATAGCAGTAATTGGAGGGGTTATTATTGATTTGGTGTACAAACATCCTATACAAGATTGTTCTGAAGCTCATTTTGAGATACATGAACATGAAGATGCACCGCAGGAAGTGCAAAAAACGAGTGTGTTGGAAAATTTGCGTCATCCATCATTTCATCGTGCGTTGTTGCTCTTTGGAATACTATTAATTTTTGTTCTTTCCTTGTTGGGCGAAATTGGTCATAGTCATGATATTATGCCTGCTTTGGGATTGAATGTAGCTCACGAACACCACGAAGAACATTTGGATTGGTTTTCAATTACCTATATCGTTATTTCATTTGTAACCGCAATTATTGTGAGTGTTGTGTCAGAACATTTTTTGGAAACACATTTTTGGAATCACGTTATCAAAAAACACTTTCTCAAAATTTTTGGTTGGACAACGTGTCTTGTTGCTATTGTTCATGGAATAGATTCGTGGGTAATAGTGCAAGATTTTATGAGCGAATATCAGTGGCATATCCTAATAGCTGCGGTGCTTGTTGGCTTAATACCAGAATCAGGGCCACATATTATCTTTATTTCGCTCTATTTGTCGGGCAGTATCCCTTTCAGTATTTTGTTAGCAAATTCAATAGTTCAAGATGGGCATGGTGGTTTGCCACTATTTGCCGAATCTAAGAAAACATTTGTGTTTTTGAAAGGCGTAAAAGCTGTGATTGCCCTAATTATAGGATTTATAGGCTTGCAGTTCGGATTCTAAAGAATGAAACATTAGATTCTCTCAATATTTTGAGCTAAAATCCAACCTTCTTTGCCGTTGCCAAGTTGAACCTTGAGCCATCCAAACGCTTCATTTACAATCTTTACTTTGATGCCTCCGTGGATTGTAGCTAAATCTGTGGCAGTTATAATAGGTTCAGTTTTTATGCTTGTGGTTGGTTCTATTACTATGGCATATTCATGCGAAGTAAGTTCTGCATGGCGTGATTGTGCGCATGATACAGCTGTTGTTCCCAAAATAAAGCTGCAAATAATAGTGCTGAGAGCAATTCTTCGGTAAGAAAGTCTTTGTGCAAATAAGAAGATGCTGATTGCAACACAAAATAAGATTAAAAACATAATGCCAAGAATAGCCCATGTATCAACAGAAAACAAGCGATATAATGATTGAAACACGCGAGGTAAAAATCCCGGTGCTAAATGTTCGATATTGTCGGGTTGGTTGCTATATGCAAAATTCAAATTATGTTGAATGTCGCTATCGTTTGGGTCAAGCAGAGCAGCTTTTTCGTAGTTAAGGATTGCTTTGGGTAATTCGCCATTTTTGAAATATGCGTTTCCTAAATTGTAATACAAAAATGCTGATTTTTCGCCATTTCCCAAGATGTTCTCGTATGTGGTAATTGCTTTCTGGTAATCTTGGTTTTTGTACGCATTTTCTGCTTCCAAAGACACGTTGCTTGTTTCATTAGTTTGTGCAAATATATTGCAATTAGCTAATATAGAGAGAAGTATGATTAAAATCCGTTTCATGTTATTTATTCTTTTGTTCAAAGTTTTGAATTACTTCGGTTGCTTGATCGTAAAGTTTTTGTTTGCCGTTAGGGTCGGCAGAAGGAGCAAAACGGGCAAATTCGCATTGTTGTAACACTTGAATAAGCGAGTCAATTTTTTGCTCTTCAATTTGTTTTGCAATGAGTGTTGCCTTGATTTTGTCGGTGGTTAAATTCACTTGGTCTATAGAAAACTTGTCGGCAACGTAGCCCCAAAGTGCTTTTGCTATTTCGTCATAGAAAAGAGTGTCTTGATTAGAGTCAAGATAGGTTTTTGCGGTTTTGAGTCGTTTTTGTGATTCTTTGTTGGCACGTTTGTTTTTCATGCGCGAAATGTCGCTATTGAGTTCTATTTGTTTGCGTTTGAAGAAAATAAGGAATATCGTTGCCAACGCAATCAAAATGTTCAAAATCCAATATGCGGTAGATTTAAAGAAGAAATCTTTTGGTTTTGAGATGGCAAGGTCGCCGGTTTTTATGAATTGAATATCGTTGCTAAATGATACATCTTCTTTGGTTGGAGTGGTGTAGTTTGAAACCACAGAGCCAGAGCTTGTGCCTTTGGTTACGGTAATCGGAATTTCGTCGGTGCTGATGGTTTTGTAAGATTTTGTGGCTACATTGAAATATTGCATTACCACAGAAGGAATTTTGAAATCACCTTCACGGCGTGGCATTATTACGTATTCAAATGTTTTTGAACCTTGATCACCCGTAGACGTTGTGCTATAGTTTTCAGTGATTTTAGGGTCGTACACTTCAAAATCTTTGGGAAATTCTATGTTCGGCTTGGTGAGCAATGAGAAATTTCCTTCGCCTTTTATCGTAATTTTTAGTGAAAATGCTTCGTTGGCGGGTATGGTACTGACATTAGATTTTGCAGAAATTGAAAAATCACCAACGGCACCCGTAAAATCGTTTGTTTTTCCTGCTGGGAATGGTTTTATAGTAATGGTAACCGGTTTACTCTCAATTTGACGTCGTTCAATTTTCCGTTGTGAAAATCCCCAAAAACCGGCAGAAGTATATCCGGCAACAACGTCGCAGTTTACTTTGAAAGGTGAAATAGTAAGTTTTCCATCTTTTTGAGGGTAGAGTACCACTCGTTGGAAAAGAATAGAGTAGTAATGTTGTCCGTCAATCGTTTCATCTTTATATTCAAGTTGTTGCGGTTGCTCAAGTACTCGTTTGTAGAAACCGTTAAAATCTGGGTAACTATTGTCGTTTATGCCCGTGATATCTTTTTGTGTATATAATTTTATGGTAGCCAAAATTGGTTCGCCAATGTATGCGGTGGTTTTATTTACAAAAATTCGAGCAAACATCTCGCCACTAGCTGAAGTTGCTTTTTGCTCTTGTGTATTCTGACTTTGCTGATAGTTTTGATACGATTGCTGTTGATTCTGTTGGGAACTTGCCGTAGTTCTGTCTACAACTTCAATTGTCATTGATTTACTGCGATAGGTTTTTCCATCAATTTTTACGCTCGCAATAGGAACGGGAAACGTACCTTTTTGTGTTGCACGGAATTGACGCGTTTCCGTGTATGTCTGCGATTGCGACATTTTTCCATTAATAATGCTAATGCTACTGCTTGTTCCTGTTTGTGGACGTCCCGATGCCTCAATTTCTTTGCACGTCTCTACGCTGAACATATTTCCCGGATCGGTATTGATAGAGTAGCGAACATTGAAAATACCGCCTTCTTCTACAACTCTTGGTGCGCTTACCGAGATGGCGATATCTTGCGCCTGAACTTGCAAAATTGCTGCTATACTAAGTACTATGAGAGAAATGAAATGTTTCATGAGATTACCAATTTTTTTCTATTCTGTTTTGGTTTTGTCGGTTTTGCTGTTGTATCTTGAGTCGTTGTTGAATGGCTTTATCGTCATTGTCTATTGCATCAAGTAACATTTCGGCTTGTATTTCCGAAATTTGTCCTTTTTTGTCTTTTGGTTGATTTGAGCCATCTTTATTTTGTTTATCATCTTTCCCTTCATTTTGAGCACTCTGTTGTTGCTGCTGCTGATTTTGCTGGTTTTGTTGTTTGTTATTCTGACCATTTTGTTGTTGTTCTTGCTTTTGGTTTTGTCCTGATTGATTTTGTTGTTGCTTTTGGTCGCCGTTTCCTTGGTTTTTATCCTTTTGTTGATTTTGCTGATTCTTATCGTTTTTGTTGTTCTTGTCGTTTTTCTCAATCAATCGTTTGAGTTGTGCGAGCGAAGAATCAGATTCGAATAATTCACAGCCGCGAGAAACGGTGTATAATGCTGCTTCCTCTTGTTTTTCTGCATAGAGTTTGGAAGAGACATTAAAATATTCTTGTGCGGTTTTTTGTCCGAAAGAAGGGAGGCAAAAACCGATACAGAGCAGTACTATGGAAAATATCTGTTTCATTATTTGTTGTCTTCTATAATTTTCAAAATACCGGAAAGTTTTTGCATATATTCGTTATAGAGCGCCACCGTTTTATCTTTTGCAGCAGCTTCTTGCATGGTTGTTAGCGCTTCTTGGAACTTGTATTGGTCAACGAGTGCCAAAGACTTTTTGTAGCACTCTTCGGCAAATTTTGACGGTTTAGGTTGGTCTTTCTTGTCTTGATTGTCTTTCTTGGTATCTTCTTTTTCTTCTTGTTTTAATTTTGCTTGTGCGTACGCTAAATTGTAGCGTGTATCTTCATCTTTTGAGTTCAGTAGGAGAGCTTGTTTGTACCAGTTTACAGCATCCTTGTACTTTTTCTCTCGACACGCAATATTTCCAAAATTGTGGAATATGGCAGCTTTTTGTGCTTTATCTGTTGTGAGTGCTAAGGCTTTTTTATAGGCTTCAATAGAGAGTATGTTTTTGTTCAGTTCGTAAAGTGCGTTTCCAAAATTGTACCACGCATCAAACGAGACTGTGTCGAGCATACATGCATGTTTGTATTGTGCCGCAGCTTTTTGAAATTCTTTTTTAGTATAGAATTCGTTTCCTTTTTCTATGGTTGGGCGTGCGTCATTTTGTGCGTAGCCTGCTAAGCCACACAAACAACAATATCCGATAACTATAGAGTGTAATAGTTTCATTTCTTTTTTCCTAATGAAATTGTATAAATATCAATATTCTTTAGCCATTTGTTTTTTCGTTCAAGAATGAAAAAGTCTATACAGAGACAAATAATTCCTAAAGCCAAGAACAACTGAAAACGTTCATTATATACGTTGAAGTTCATTGATTCAAACTCCGATTTTTCCATGTTGTCCAACGCATTGAGTATAGGACCAAAATCTTCACGCGAGTAGACGCCACCGCCGGCTTCGGCAATTTCCTGCAACATTTGTTCGTTGAGTTTTGTGGTAACAGGCTGTCCGCTTCTGTCCATCATGAAATTTGACTGCCCGTAGGTATTTCTCATAGGAATAGGAACGCCTGATGTAGTTCCCATACCAACCGTATTCACGATTATGCCTTTTTCTTTCGCTAATTTTGCTTCGCCAATCGCATCGTCTTCATGATTTTCACCATCGCTAATGATGATGATGGTTTTGGCAACTTTATCATTTCCCGAAAACGAACGAACACATTTCGAAATAGCCGCGCCAATTGCAGTTCCTTGCTTGCTTACGCTGTTGGTGTTGATTGTCTGCAAAAACAATTTAGATGCGCTAACATCCGTTGTCATGGGGAGTTGAATATACGCATCGCCGGCAAATGTGATGATGCTTATTTTGTTTTGCTCCAAACGATTGATAATTCGTTGAATTGAAAATTTTGCTTTTTCTATACGATTTGGTTTGATGTCTTCGGCCAACATACTATTGGAAACATCAAGTGCAATGGCTATTTCAACGCCTTTTTTCTTTGCGTTTTGCGTCTTTACTCCATATTGTGGCTGTGCCCATGCAATGATAAAAAATACCATAGCGCACATCCAAAGTATGAATTTGAGATTCTTTCGGAATGGCGAATAATCGGGGAGAAGAATTGGTAATAAATTACGGTCGGCCAACTGCTTGAGTTTGCGTGCAGTGATGAATTTGTAAAGAACAAAAATGGCAATGCAAATTCCTACACCGATAAGGGCGTATAAATGGTCCGGATATGCAAATCTGAAATTATTTTCGTTCATCGTTATGGAAATCTTTTACAAATTGTTTGTGATAGTAAGAACTCAATGCCAAAGAGCAATAAAGCCAGCAGAACGAATGGTGCGAATTCCTCTTTTTTCTGTGTGAATTTATACTCTTCGATTTTTGTCTTTTCTAGCGAATCTATTGTCTTATAGATATTTGCAAGCTCATTTTTGCTTGTTGCTCTAAAATACAAACCATCGGTCATTTTTGCAATTTTCACCAATGCCGATTCGTCAAAACTGTTTTGAACCATCTGCGTTCCGTAAGGTGTTGGATAGGGAACGTCACCATTTCTGCCTACGCCAATCGTATATACGCGAATGCCATATTTTGCGGCTAATTCAGCAGCGGTTGTCGGTTCTATATCTCCGCTGTTATTGTCGCCATCGGTCAATAGAACAATCACTTTGCTTATGGCTTTGCTGTCGCGCAAACGATTCACGGCGAGTGCGAGTCCCATTCCTATAGCGGTTCCGTCGGTAAGCATTCCACATTCCAAATCGTCAAGCATGTTGAGCAAGGTAACGTGGTCCGTAGTGAGCGGACATTGCGTAAAGCATTCCGATGCAAACACAACCAATCCCATGCGGTCGTACGGGCGATTGTTTATGAAATTTGCCGCAACGTCTTTTGCCGCTTCTAATCGGTTTGGTTTCAAATCCATGGCCAACATACTGGTTGAAACGTCCATAGACATTACTATATCAACGCCGTAGGTGGTTGAATCGGAGTAGGTATCAATAGAAACCGGACGGCAGAGGGCTATAATAATGAATGCCAACGCAATCAGTTTGAGGACAAATGGCAGATGAATGAGATATTCCATTTTTGAATGTGGAATTTGCTCAAAGTCCTGCATTGAAGCCGTTTTTATGTGAACAAAAAGATTGGTGTGCTTCCAAATATACCAAGCAATAATGGGTATAAAAAGAAGAAACAACCAGAAATATTCCGGATTCTCGTAGCTGAAATATTGTATGTTAAACAATGCTTCTTTCATTTTTGTTCTGTTGTGTCCGTTTCTATTTGTTGTATTAAATGTTTTGTTTCGTTGATACAGAATAAGGCAAGTCCATAGTGCAAATTGCCTGTTTCTATTGTCGGTTTGTGTTTTGCAAACTTCACGAAATCAGCTTCTTGCAATATTATTTTTAGATTCTGTATCGCAGAAAATGGCAATTTACCGGTTGTAATAACCTCGTTGATGAGTTCGTCAGAGGTTTTCTCAAAGGTATCAATACCAAGCACGTCACCAAAATATTCGCGAAGAATGTCGGTAAGTTCGGTGTAGAATGACTTGAATTCCTCTTTCTCACAGAGATTCATTGATTTTAGTGTTTCCAAATCGCGAAGTGCTTTTATATCGGCTTTCTCTTTGTGTTTTGCTTTTGCCCCGGATTTTTTCGGTTTTCTATGTTTTTTGTAATACCAAATACCAAACACTATGGCAGCAATAAGGAGGATAATTCCGAGTATTGTGAGTATCAATGGAAGATGATCTTTCCAAGTGTATTGTGGCTGGCGAATTGGTTTTATTGGTTTAATAGTATCGGTAGAGTCAAGCGCAACGGTTTGAACCAATAGTTTCAATGGTTTTGACCAAAGCGAATCATTTTGGTATACAAACGGACCAATTTTAAACGAATATTCTCCTGCATCAAAACAAGTTATAGGAATTGTGGCAGAGACTTTTCGAGAACCGTTCTTGTTCGCTTTTACGGTATCAAATGTATATGTATCGGTTATAAGAATGTTGTGTGAAACCTCTTTGACAAGTTCAGGTAAAACAATTGTTTGTTTTTCGGGATATTCAACGGAAATAACAATGTGTTGTTGTTCACCAATGCGCATTGTGTCAGTCTCTAGCGAGGCTTCAATAACCGGCTGTTCGTTCGCAAACGCAAGTGTTGCAGAACAAAGGAAAGCAATACAGAGTATGTATAGATTCTTTATCATGAGCGTTTTTTGAATAAAGTCATAAGCGGTTTTACAAAATCTTCGTCGCATGGAATTGCAACGTGGTCAACGCCCGATTTTGTGAAAGCATTGTCAAGTTCTTTCATTCTCGTATTGTAATTGGTAGTAAAGGCTTCGCGTGTTGCTTTACTTCCGGTATCTAGCCATTTTTCTTGATTGGTTTCGGCATCAGAAATGCGAATTAAGCCAATGTTTGGCAACGAAGCTTCCAATTTGTCATATATGCGAATGGCAACGATGTCGTGTTTATGGTTTGCTATAGACAATGCATCTTTCAAATTCTGTTTGTCGTTGAAGTCGGAGAGAAGAAATGCTGTACAGCGGCGTTTAATCATTTTGGTAAAATATTCAAGCGCAGCAGGAATGTCTGTCCCTTTATTTTCCGGTTCAAATTCAAGTAGTTCGCGAATAATGCGCAGAATGTGTTTTCTTCCTTTTTGAGGGAGAATCAGTTTTTCAATTTTATCGGAAAATATGAGCATCCCAATTTTATCATTGTTTTGAATGGCTGAAAACGAAAGCGTTGCCGCTATTTCTGTCACCATTTCGCGTTTGAGACGAACACGTGAACCAAAATCTTGAGAACCACTCATATCTACAAGCAGCATAACGGTGAGTTCTCGTTCTTCTTCATAAATTTTGACGTATGGTTTGTTCAGTTTTGCCGTTACGTTCCAATCTATGTTTCGAATGGCGTCGCCGTACTGATATTCACGAACTTCGCTAAACGCCATACCTTGGCCTTTAAACGAACTATGGTATTCTCCGGCAAATATATTGCTTGAGAGTCCTCTCGTTTTTATCTCAATTTTTCGAACCTTCTTTAGTAACTCGCTTGTTTCCATTGCGTTATAACAACGATTTTGTGCGTCTCCTTATTACGGAACGTCAATAGCATTTACAATTTTCGTAATAATTTCTTCGGTAGAAATGTTTTCTGCCTCGGCTTCGTAGGTCAATCCAATGCGGTGGCGTAGAACGGAGTGGCAAACAGCACGAATATCTTCAGGAATTACATATCCACGACGTTTGATGAATGCGTATGCTTTGGCTGCTTTTGCCAAGCAAATTCCGGCACGTGGAGAGCAACCGAAGTTAATAAGCGGTTGCAATTCTTTGAGTTTGTATTGGTCAGGGTAACGAGTTGCAAATACAATATCAACAATGTATTTCTCGATCTTTTCATCCATATACACGTCCGAAACAATTTCGCGCGCTTTTATGATTGCTTCGGTTGATACTACTTTGTTTGGCTCCGGATATGTTTTGAGTATATTTTGATGAATAATTTGTTGTTCCTCGCTTTTCTGCGGATAGCCAACAACAATTTTTAGCATGAAACGGTCAACCTGCGCTTCGGGAAGTGGGTAGGTTCCTTCTTGTTCAATTGGGTTTTGCGTAGCCATTACCAAAAAAGGTTCGGCAAGCGGGTAGGTGTTTGCACCAATTGTAACTTGTTTTTCCTGCATGGCTTCGAGCAGCGCACTTTGTACTTTTGACGGCGCACGGTTGATTTCATCAGCCAAAATAAAGTTGGCGAAAATAGGTCCTTTTTTAACCACGAATTCTTCGTTTTTCTGACTATAAATCATGGTACCGAGCAAATCGGCTGGGAGCAAGTCGGGTGTGAATTGGATGCGACTAAACGAAGCTGCAATAGTTTTTGCTAATGTGTTGATAGCTAACGTTTTTGCTAGTCCAGGAACACCTTCGAGAAGAATGTTCCCATCAGAAAGTAAGCCAATCAAGAGTCCTTCAGTTAATTCTTTTTGTCCTACTATCACTTTGTGCATTTCGTTGGTAATCAGGTCAACAAATGCGCTTTCTTGTTGAATTCGATTGTTTAGTTCCATTATGTCAACATGGGAACTACTGTTTTTTATAGTGTTATCTTCCATAGAGAATATAATAGTTGTCTGTTTTTTTTATTGACCGAAATTATAAAAACACAATGAAAGAAGAACCTATATTTTTTAAAAAATATTGTGTTGTTCATAAGTTTTATTCTTTTTTATGTAATTTTACAGCGTTTAATGGTCATTGAATTATGGAAAGAACAATAAGTATGGTAGGAAGACATTTGATTCGAATAAAAGTCTTGCAAATTTTGTATGCATATCATAAAGAAGAAAGACCCGATTTCGAAGTTTTTTATAAGGAGTTGGAGTTCAGTCTTAAAAAATCATACGAACAATATCTTATGTTCATAGATATATTGGCAGAATTACGTAGTTATGCAGAATTACGCATTACACAAATTCAAGACCGTAAGTTGAAAAACGAAGATGAATGGCGTCGTTTGGAACGTTTCTCTAATAATAGAGTTCTTCTGCAACTAGAAAACAATCCCCAATTTAAGTCATTAATTACGTCAATGAAAATTTCATTGATGCATTATCAACCTGCTTTTAAGGAAATTTTCAAGACAATTATTGATTCTGAGTTTTACGAAGAATATTTAGCGCAAGAAGATTCGTATCAAGCCGATAAACAGTTTGTTCGCACGGCGCTGATAAATGTCATAGCTGAAACGGAATCATTGTATGATTCGTTTGAAGAATATTCAATTTTTTGGAATGACGACATAGATAACTCTATTTCTATGGTCGATAAAACCATTAAAAATTTTGAAGAGAAGAAGCAAGATGGAGGAGATTTACTTCCAATGTTTGCTGATAACGATACTCATGATTTTGGCTATAAATTGTTTACGCAAGCTGTGAAACAATGGGATGAAATCAATCAGTACATTGATAGAAATCTCAAGAATTGGAAGCAAGAGCGTGTTGCAGAATTAGATATTGTGATTATGCAATTGGCTATTACAGAAATGATTGTGTTTAAGGAAATCCCAATTCCGGTTACGATGAATGAATATATTGAATTGGCAAAATGGTATAGTACAAGCAAAAGTGGCCAGTTTGTAAACGGAATTATGTATAAAGTTGCCGAAGATTTAAAAAAAGAAGGCATTATTAAAAAAGTTGGACGAGGTTTAATTGAAAAACAATGAAAAAAATAGCTCTTTTTGCCATAGTTGCTATGGGACTTTTCTCTTCGTGCAATACGAAGAGTTCAGAAAATCAAAAATCAGAAACTACTGATACGTTGACAAGTATAAAATTTGAAAGCAAAACGTATGCTTTTGGTCAAGTTGTACATGGGCAAGTAGTCGAGCATACGTTCATTTTTACCAACACAGGCTCTATTGATTTACAAATAGAAGAAGTAGATGCAGCATGTGGTTGTACTACTCCAGAATGGACAAAAGAACCTGTAAAACCAGGAGAAAAAGGCAAAATCAGAGTAAAATTTGATACACAACATCAAAATTTAGGTAATAAAACGAAACAAGTTGCTGTGTATTCAAATACAAAACCTTCTCGAAACTTGTTGCAGTTTACTGCTCAAATAGTTGAAGAGTAGTATTACTCTCTACTATACCATTCCAGAAAATCCCATAAAAGCTAAGGCTAATAAACCTGCAGCAATAAGAGAAATTGGTTTACCATCTAAACGTTTTGGTATATCAGTTATTGCTATTTGTTCGCGTATACCAGCAAATAGTACCAATGCTAATCCAAATGCCAAGGAGTTTGCAAAGGCGAAAACAATAGCCAATCCAAGTGAATTTCCATCAACGAATGAGTATTTAGCTGGCAAATCAAGAGCCATCATTGAAACTCCGAGTACACAGCAGTTTGTTGAAATTAAAGGCAAGAAAACTCCCAATGCTTCGTATAGTGAGTGAGAAACTTTCTTAAGAACGATTTCAACCATTTGCACAAGCCATGCAATAATTAAGATGAAACTAATTGTTTGTAAGAATTCTAGTCCAAGTGGAATTAACACATATTGGTTGAGAATGTAGGTTACCAATGTTGAAAGTACAATTACAAACATTACTGCTCCCGACATGCCTAGAGCGGTGTTTACTTTTTTAGAAACGCCTAAGAAAGGGCAGATTCCTAAAAATTGACTTAAAACTATATTGTTTACAAATACTGCCGATATAATGATTAGAATGTATGCCATAGTTCAATATATTTTATGTTATTTTTTCGGGTTAATGATTGCAATTAAGTATGCCAAAACCAAGAATGCTCCCGGAGGCAAAACGAATACCAACATTGTTTTAGGATCTTCTAATCCAAGAGGATTGTATCCGAATACCGTACCGGCACCAAGTATTTCACGAATTAAACCGAGTAGGGTGAGTGCCATGGTAAAACCAAGTCCTATACCGATGCCATCATAGATAGAGTCAACAACACCATTTTTAGAGGCAAATGCTTCTGCACGGCCAAGAATGATACAGTTTACTACAATTAAAGGAATGTAGAGTCCTAATTGTTTGTAAAGTGCAGGAACGTATGCTTCCATAAGAAATTGCAATATTGTCACAAATGTTGCTATGATGACGATAAATCCTGGAATTCTTACCTTGTCTGGTATAAGATTTTTCAAAAGAGAAATGGCTCCATTTGACATGATAAGGACGAACATTGTTGCGAGTCCCATACCCAAACCATTTGTGCCCGAAGTTGTTACACCAAGGGTAGGACACATTCCTAAAAGAAGCACGAAGGTTGGGTTTTCCTTTATGATTCCTCGTGTTAAGTTACTTATATTTGCCATAATCTTTGTTTTATATGATTAAATTAGAGCCTATTTTTTGACATTTGTTACTGTTTGTGTTGCTGATGTTTGTGCATCAGCGTCTGTTGCCTTTTTCCCTGTTATACTACAAAATACTTTGTAAGCATGGCGAATGGTACTACAAAATGCACGAGAACTGATAGTCGCTGCTGTCAGTGCATCAACATCTCCACCATCTTTTTTAACGATAGCTTTTTTCGTGTTGCAGTCAAATCCTTTGAATTGTGAACGGAATTTATCTCCAGTCATTTTGTCGCCAAGTCCCGGAGTTTCTTGATGCGAAACAACTGCTGTGTTGTATATGGTTCCGTCAGGATTGAAACCAACCATGACTTCTACTTTTCCGCCAAATCCCGAATTTGTAGAACTTAAAATTGCATAACCAACGGTATCTCCTTTCTTTATAGCAGTATATACCATCATTTTTTCACCCTTGTATTGTGGACTTACAATTTCTTGTGCTGTTTCAAGTGGGTTATTGTCAAATGCAGGAAGAACTATAGCTATTGCATCAATTTGTTTTTGCTCTTTTGCTTTTGCTATTGGGTCTAATGTGATTTGTTTTACATATGCAAGCGATAATCCCGAAACAAACGTTATCACAAAGAGAACGACAATCATATTTTTGAGTGAAGATGCTATCTTTTCCATAGTTTATTATTTTTTAAATCCATAATGGCGAGGTTGAATCTTATTGATAAGAGGAACCAACGCATTCATAATTAATATAGCAAACGACATTCCTTCGGGGTATGAACCATATCGACGGATGATTATTGTGAGTAAACCAATACCACACCCATAGATGATTTTTCCCAAACTTGTCATAGGAGATGTGGTATAATCTGTTGCCATAAAAATAGCACCAAGCATAGCACCACCGGCAAAGATGTGGAATATTGGGCTCGCATTTAATTCTGGATTGGCAAGGTTAAGTATACCGGCAAAAATAAACATGGTACCTAAAACACTTACAGGAATATGCCATGAAATTGTTTTAGTGAATAAAAGATATAAGCCACCAATTATAAGAGCAATTACCGAAATTTCGCCAAGGCTACCGCCAATATTTCCAAGTAACATATCTTGTGTAGATGGGAAGTCAATGTTAGGTATGGTATTTTTCTTTAATAACTCTTCTTTGAGAAGACCAAGAGGAGTCGCACCAGTTGTTCCGTCTATAGCATAGTTTTTGACAGTTGACCATGTAGTCATGTCGGCTGGAAATGAAATTAATAAGAAGACACGTCCTACAAGTGCGGGGTTAAATATGTTGCAACCTATGCCTCCGAAAGACATTTTTGCGATGCCAATGGCAACTAAGCTACCAATTACAATCATCCATAGAGGAAGAGTGTTGGGTAGGTTAAACGAAAGCAATACACCGGTAATGATTGCAGAGTAATCTTTAAGGGAGCATTCTTCGTTTTTGAAAAGCCAACGATTTATAACATATTCGAAAAATACACACGAAACTACGGCGGTAAGCATTGATATTAACGCAGACAAGCCAAATACTGCAAGAGAAAATATAAATGCAGGAATAAGAGCAATCAGTACGTTGCGCATCAATTTTGAGGTGCTCGTGTTAGATTGATAATGGGGAGACGGAGAGGTGGTTAACATACTCATTATTATTTTTTGTAATTCTATAGATTATCATTTTTTACTATCTGTTGACGCTTTTTGTTTGTCCTTTTGGATTTGTACAACCTTAGTTTTTCCTAAACGAATGTAGTCAAGTAATGGTTTGTATGCCGGACATGAAAAACTGCACGAACCGCATTCAAAGCAGTCCAATACATCATGTTCGTTGAGTTCGTCATACAATCCCTTTTTCGATAATGTGTAAAGTAAATATGGTTCAAGTCCCATAGGGCATCCTTCAACGCACCGAGCGCAACGAATGCAGTTCATTTCTTTTTTTCGGTGAGTTTCTTCTGTGTTCATACAAAGAATGCCTGAAGAGCCTTTTGTGATTGGGGTTTCAAGCGACATCATTGCTTTTCCCATCATTGGCCCTCCGCAAATTACTTTGTCTGTATTTTCAGGAAGTCCGCCAACGAAATTAAGTAGTGTGCTTGCTGGCGTTCCCATACGAACCATGAGATTCGAAGGCTTTTTTACATCAGTACCGGTAACCGTTACCACGCGTTCAAAAAGCGGTTTGTTTTTTACAACAGCTTCATATACGGCAAAGGTTGTAGCCACGTTGCTCACGATTACACCAACCGAAGCCGGTAATTTGCGTGAAGGAACTTCGCGTCCGGTAAGGGCTTGAATTAAGTGTTTCTCACTTCCTTGTGGATATTTTACTTCGAGGGGAACTATTTCTATACCTTGAAAAGTTGATGCAACTTTGTTCATGGTTGCAATAGCCTCTGGTTTGTTATTTTCAATACCAACTTTTGCAACCGGCACATTCAATACTTTTTTCAAAAGTTCAATGCCTACACAAATTTCTTCTGCTTTTTCACGCATTAACGCATCGTCTGCGGTAAGATATGGTTCACATTCTACACCATTGATGAGTAAATCTGTGATAACATCATCTTTTGATGGGCATAGTTTTATGCATATTGGGAATGTTGCTCCACCCATACCAACTATACCTGCTTCAGAGACTTTTGCTATGATTTCTTCTAGTGTATAATTGATTGAGCGAACGACTTCGGAGGAACGATCAATTGCTGGTTCCCATTCATCATTTCCATCAGTCTTGATGATGATAGTTTGCTTCATAAAACCAGAAACGTCCGGTTTTTTTTCAATTTTCTCTACCGTTCCTGAAACTGATGAATAAATATTTGCAGAAACGAATCCTGTGCTTTCACCTATTTTTGTTCCAACTTTTACCTTATCTCCAATCGCTACAATAGGATTAGCAGGTGCTCCTATATGTTGTGACATTGGAATGCATACATATTCAGGTATTGGAGCTTGTGTAATTTTTTGTCCTTTGGACAACTTGTTTTCTTTCGGGTGTACACCGCCTATATTAAATGTTTTCATACGCAGACGATTTAGTTGATAGATTCTTCTTTTTTCTTCCGAGGAGGAAAATTTGTTTCAATAATGCTACCGGTTGGACATTCTTCAACGCATTTCCTGCACAATTTGCATTTGCTAGCGTCAATGTATGCCAAGGAGTCAACTATGGTAATTGCATCTTGAGCGCATACTTTCTGGCATTTGCCACATCCAATACAAGCAACACTACATGCTTTTTTCGCAACAAATCCTTTGTCTTTGTTTGAACAGGCGACATAGATTTTCATGTCTTTTTTATTTGTCTTACGAATTTCTAGTAGTTTTTTTGGACAGGCCGCAACACATTGTCCGCATGCAGTACAAAGTGAGGTTTCTATTTCAGGTAAATGTGTTTCAGGATTCATTTTCATTGCTCCGAATTGACAAGCTGCAACGCAGTCGCCAAAACCGGTACAACCAAATGAGCACCCGGTGTCTCCTGCGTAGAAGCTTGCTGCAAAAGCGCAAGAAGAGATTCCTTCGTATACTATCTGTTTCGTTCTTTTATCGCAAGCTCCGGCACAACGCAAAACTGCTACTTGCATATCTTTTGCTTGAACCGATTTCCCTAGAAATTCACCTATTTCATTCATTCTTTTTTCGCCACTAACCGAGCAATACAAACCTTCAAGAGTAGGTGAGTCTACCATTTTTTCGGCAAATTTTCTACAACCGGGATATCCACATCCACCGCAGTTTGCACCAGGAAGCATTGCTTCTACTTCGTCATACAAAGGGTTTTCTTCGATATAAAACTTCTTCGCAACATAATATAGCGTTATTCCTACGAATATGCCTATTGCGCAAAGCAGGAGTACTGTGTTAAGTATTGTCATAAATTTATTGTTTTATAGAAAATGAGAATTTTCGTTCTATTTTGTCTCTATATTTATGTAATAACCAAAAATGGCAGCCTATAAGAGATATAGAGATCAATGCTGCTATAAGTTCGTTTGTAAATTGTAAACAAATAAATAGAGAAGCTATTAATATAAAAAGCGGCAGTATATAAGCTAATACCACCGCTTTAGTTCCTAATGACGAATCCATCGTGATTTCAATTTCTTCGCCAACATGGAGATTTTCTGTTGTTTTTTTGACGTAGACAAGTTTCTCTGTAACTTCCGATAGCCCACAGATTGTTTTGGCATGACAATTTGCACATGATGATTCGGCGTCAATTGCAACGGTAATTATATCATCGTTTATACTACGGATTACTCCGTGGTGCATAATCGAATTACTCATATTCGCCCCAATAATTATCTAAAAATCGTATTGTTTCTATCTGGTCCTACTGAAACTATTTTAATAGGAACATTAGTTTCTTTTTCAATGAATTCAATATATTCTTTTATTTCTTTTGGCAATTCGTTGAAGTTGGTGGTATTCAGTTCTTGTTTCCAACCTTTGAATTCAGTATATATTGGTTCTGCGTTTTCCAAATCGTTTGGTAAGTATTTTATAACAGAGCCTTTATATTTATATGCTGTACAAACTTTTATTGTATCAAATTGGTTCATAACGTCAATTTTCATCATGAATAATTGCGTTACGCCATTGAGCATGATTGCATATTTAAGTGCAACTAAATCAAGCCAACCACAACGACGCGGACGACCGGTTGTTGCTCCATATTCATCTCCGTTTTTGCGAAGTAATTCCCCTGTCTCATCAAATAATTCGGTAGGGAAAGGACCACTGCCAACGCGTGTACAATATGCTTTAAATATTCCGAAAACTTCGCCTATACGTTGTGGTGCAAGACCAAGTCCGGTGCATGCTCCGGCTGCTATGGTATTTGATGATGTTACAAATGGATAAGAGCCGAATTCAATGTCAAGCAATGTTCCTTGAGC
Organism: Bacteroidales bacterium; assembly: GCA_036752345.1. Lineage (GTDB taxonomy): Bacteria > Bacteroidota > Bacteroidia > Bacteroidales > UBA1715 > UBA1715. The sequence continues at coordinate 136,713 of DAIOSV010000001.1, forward strand.
TCCTTCGCATAGCATTGTTTTGCCACTATTTAATGCTTCATTGATGTAAAATTCACTATCAATTATTTTAAGTGATTTAATGAGTGCTATACCTTCAAACCATTCTTTTTCGTATGCATCAATGTCAAACGAATATGAGTAGTTTTTGAGGATATCTAAGTGAGCTTGCTTACAGTTTTTGTATTTGGTGTCAAAATCGTTTAAAATATCACCAACACGAAGACCGGTTCTTGCAATTTTGTCTGTGTAAGTAGGGCCTATACCTTTTTTTGTAGAACCAATTTTTTTGTCACCTTTTGCATTTTCGTATGCTTCGTCTAACGCTTTGTGAGATGGAAGAATAAGGTGTGCTCGTGATGATAGAATAATTCGGTCGTTAAAGGTGATGTTTTGTTCTGCGAGTTTGTCAACTTCTTCTTTGAAGATTAACGGGTCAATGACTACGCCATTTCCTATAATGTTGATGGCATTAGGACGGAAAACACCTGAAGGAATTGTATGTAGTACATGTTTTACATTATTAAAAACCAATGTATGACCAGCATTCGGGCCACCTTGAAAACGTGAAACTATATCGTATTTAGGAGTTAGTACATCAACTATTTTTCCTTTCCCTTCGTCTCCCCATTGGAGTCCCAACAAGACATCCGCCTTTTGAGCGTTTATTTTTGCATTCATTATTTAAGTATTATTTAGAATATTCAAAAACCACGTAAATATAGACAAAAAACTCTATCAACGCTCAATTTTAGTGGAATGTTGATAACTATTTTCTTGCTTTGTTTTTGTGGGCTATTTGCTGTGCTATTTATATTATTGTTGTTCAATTCTTTCCACTTTTGTCATCCCTTTAATTTTTTGCAAATTCATCATCAACGTATTGAGTTGTGAACAGTCGTGAATGTACAAATCAAAGTGGGCGGTGAATTCGTTTTCCATTGTTTCAATGTGTACGGTTCTGATGTTTACATTGAGCACGTTGGAAATTACGTTTGAAATTTCATTGAGCATACCAATTCTATCTTTTCCTTTCAAAAGAATGGTAGCTAAAAATACTTGTTCGTGTCTGCTAATCCATTTGATTTTCTTAGCCGGTTCTTTTAGCTGTCGTTCTATTGCAATAGGGCAGTTTCGTTTATGAATTTCCCAGCCATTTTCGGTGGCAAATCCTATAACTTCATCTCCGGGAATAGGGTGGCAACATTCAGCAATGGTGTAGTTTGTGGAATGATGAATGATTTTAACGTTTTCATTTTCATCTTCTTCTTCACTATTTTCTTCATCATCACTTTTCGAAAGTTTGAGTCCCCAAAATAGTATTTTTTTGCTTTTTCTTTTTTTCGTTGCGTATTCTTCTATTTTGGTTGTATTAAGCTCGTCGGCACCAAGTTTTTCGTAGAGTTCATTACTATCAACAAGACCATAGCCTTTTACTAATTTATCAATTACAGTAGGTGTAGGTTGTAGATTTTTTGCTTCGAGTAATTTAGGAAGAAGTTGTTGTCCACGGAGCAGATTGCGTTTCTTTTCAAATCTGAATTTTTGTTGCAACGCGTTGTTCGCTTTAACGGTAGAAATGATGTTAAACCATTCTTTTTTAGGCTTTTGCGAGTCTGATGTGAGTATTTCAACTTGATCTCCGCTCTGAAGTTTGTAATCAAGTCCGACAACTTTTTCTTTGTTGATTCTTGCTCCAATGGCATGGTAGCCTATTTCGGAATGTATTTCAAACGCGAAATCCAATGCGGTGGCATTCACAGGGAAGCGGTGCATTTCTCCTTTTGGGGTAAATGCAAACAAGTCGGTCGAATAAAGGTTGAGTTTGAAATCATCAAGGAATTTTAATGCATCTTCATCAGGATTGTCTAACGAAGAACGAACTCGTTTCATCCATACTTCAAGCTGGCTTTGTTCGAATCCGTCAATGTTTTTGTATTTCCAATGAGCAGCATAGCCTTGTTCTGCAATTTCGTCCATTCGTTGTGTACGAATTTGCACTTCAACCCAAGTTCCATCTGGTCCCATAACGGTTGTATGGAGGGCTTCGTATCCGTTGTCTTTCGGAGTTGAAATCCAATCTCGCAAACGTTCGGGGTTAGGAGTGTATTTGTCTGTAATGTATGAATACACGCGCCAGCACATGGCTTTTTCTTCTTCAATAGGAACGTCTAACAAAATAATTCTTACCGCGAAAACATCGTAAACATTATCAAATGAAATGTTTTTCTTTTGCATTTTCGCATATATGGAAGATATTGATTTTGAACGACTTGTGATATTGTACTTAATGTCGTGCTGCTCCAATGTCATCATGATAGGAATGCAGAAACGATTTAAGTAGTGAACGCGTTTTTTTTCACTGCCTTTGAGTTGGCGTAAAATGTCATAGTAAACCGTTGGGTTTTGATATTTAAGACATAAGTCTTCTAGCTCCATTTTAATCTTGTAGAACCCCATACGGTGAGCTATCGGAACAAACAAGGAACTCGTTTCTTCGGCTATGCGTTGTTGCTTTTTGGGCGGCATAGAACTCAGAGTACGCATATTATGAAGACGGTCAGCCAGTTTGATGATAATAACTCGAACGTCTTCTGACAGTGTAAATACGATTTTCTTGAAATTTTCGGCTTGTCCTTCTTCGTTTTTCAATACACCGCGAATTTTTGTAAGTCCATCAACTATTTGGGTGATTTTAGGGCCAAACATATTGTTGATGTCTTCAAGTGTAATATCGGTGTCTTCAACTACATCGTGGAGCAGAGCGGCAATCACCGATTTAGAGCCCAGACCTATTTCTTCTGAAACGATTTTTGCTACCGCAATGGGATGGAGAATGTATGGTTCGCCGGAACGTCTTCGTGTTCCATAATGAGCAGCGTTTGCAACCTCAAATGCTTTTCTAACACGTGCAACCGTTTCTTCGGATTTATGGCATTTGGGAGAATTTTTTAGCATATCCTCAAATTCTTGTTGGATATGATCTTTTTCTTCTTGCGAAAATTCTGCCATGACTCTTTATTTTAACTCCTTCAAAGGTAATTATTTTTTTTGAAAAAAAGCAAAGGTTATGCTTAATTATAGATTAGATGTACAACTCCGTGGCGGTCAATGTTTTCGCCATTAGGTAACGTTATTTGTATCGTATATTGGTACATTCCTGTCGGTGCAATTTTGCCTTTTACTTTTCCGTCCCAACCAATCTCTATGTCGTTGCTCGTGAAGATTGTAGTTCCAAATCTGTCGATAATTTTTAATGTATAATCACCGGTAATGAATGCAACTTTTGGTTTAAAGATTTGGTTTTCTTTTATTTCGCTTGTGGGGTTGAATATGTTAGGTATCAGTATTTTATATTTCTTATTTAAACAAACGCTATTGGTTGAAGAAATAGAACTTGGTGTTACAGAATTATTCACGCTTTCTACACGATAGCAACGTGAAAAACTATGCGTGGCATCATCAATGTAATCAATATATACAAATGTGTTGTTGGTTACGGAGTCTATAAGTTGCTCATTTCCATTGTTTTCCGACATGTAGATTCGATAGTATGAGGCTTCATTCCAAGGAATGTTTTTGGTCCATTCTATCATGTTTTGTTCATCGGAAATTTCTCTAATAGAGAGTAAAGTTGGGGTAAGTGTTTGTGATTCAAGTAATTTTGTTCCACAATTGTCAAAAACCGCCGATTTATAAAACACAAGAGTATCTTTTTTGTATGCTTGTGCGTCGTGGTACGTGTATATGGGCGAACTATTTGAATTTAAGGTAATAGTGTCTATCCCAATAAAGAGGTTTGTGTCAAGTTCTGATTTATATACGACGTAGTTTTTATAATCAGCAGCGGTGTCATATTTGAATGTAATTGCCACATCGGTTCCGTCAATGCTGATGTTTTCGGCATTAATGAATTTAGGGCTTATTGGTATAGGCTTTATTATGGAGCACATTGAAGAATTTGAAACGTGCAAATTTCCTCGGCAGTCGTGAAATGTAGCTCTCACATAAAAAAATCGTTCGGCGGTTTCGTTGAGATTTATGAGACACGTGTTCTCCGATGGAAGGCATTCTTTTACAACTACTTCCGTGCCGTTAACAGATTCGATTATTTCATATTTTTCAACGGAAATTCCGTACGCATAATAGCTGGTCCACGCAATCAAAATTTGTGAAGGGCATTGGGTAGTTTTTGCCGTAGAAACCATTGTGGTGTGATATTCACGCAAAGAGGTACTATTCGTGCCATTTTCCGAATATGCATCAACCGCAATAGAAATAGGGCGCTCATCGGCATTATAAGGGAAAATTGCTATGGTGTCGGTTTTGAACGAAAAAGAATTGTCTTCGTTGCCGGCAACATCAACAATTCCTTTGCCTTTGATAAGGGTGGTTTCGTCGTAAATATAGAGGATTCGGGCAAATTTTATGTTTGGACTCTCGCTTTTGTACCAACTTACGGTAACTTCTGACGTGTATGGATTGAGTGAAACGTATGAAACGTCGGTTGGGTCTATTTCTTGTGCAAAAGTAAACACCGATGTGCAGCAAAGAAATAGACAAAATATTGTTTTCTGAATGTTATCCGACAACAATTTCATACATAGAGTCTTCGTTTAAATAAGTATTTGCAAGTTCTTGTAAATCTTTTGATTGTATCTTGTTTATGATTTTCCAATATTTATGATAGTAATCAATATAATCAATATCGTACTCCAAAGCTTTTTCTAACATTCCACTCGTTGCAAATGCGCCGTCAAAATTTCTTACAAGAGATGATTGAATGTAGGTTTTTACCATTGATAATTCACTTTCTGGAACCAACTCGGTACGTAAACGTTTTATTTCGTAATATATTGCATCCAATGCTTGTGGTACCACATCTTTGCCCACGCTCGATGTGATAATAAAATAGCCACTATTCCGCAATGAAACAACACCGGATCCAATGCCGTATGTGTAGCCTTTTTCTTCGCGCACGTTAGTCATAAGTCGCGAACCAAAATAACCACCTAAAATGGTGTTTAAAATTCGTAATGGTATAAAGTCTGGATGGGTGCGGTTTATGGTCACTTTTCCAATATTGATAGATGATTGTACCGCATTTTCTTTTTCAATGTGATGGCGCAGTTGCGTGTCGCCTTCAATAGGGAATATAGGAGTTTTCGGGTAGTTGTTGCTTGTACGGATCTTATTTTCTTTAAGATATGCAATAAGATTCTTAATTTCTTGTGATTTCGGATTGCCACAGATAATTATTTTACAGCCTTCCGCTACGTAGTATTTCTCATAAAAATCAACAAGGTCTTGTCTCTTTATTTTTGAAAAATCATCCATTTCGCATGCAGCTCCATATGGGTGATTTTGTCCAAATAATGCTTGGCGGAAAATTTTCTGAGAAAGAACTTCAACTCGCTCAATATCAATCTTATACTGTTCTTGTCTTTTGAGTATATGCGTAGCTAATTTATCTTCGGGAAATGTTGGAGCAAAAAGAAAATCGGAAACAACGTTCACAACTTCGGGCAAATGTTTTTCAATGCAGCAAACGCTGATGGTTACGTAGTCTTGATTAGAGTTTGAGAATAGATATGCGCCTAAGAAATCCAATTTTTCCGCAATTTGTTCAGCATTCAAACTGACAGAGCCTTCTTGCAACATTGCTAACGTAGAAAGAGGAATGAGATTTGATTGGGCTTGATAATCGCCGGCTTTTACCGTAATATCAATTTTAACAACTTCTTGGTCTTGCAAAGGCAAAAGATAAATAGGAATACCATTATTTGCTACAAATTTTTCTGCCTGTATTAATGATAAGTTTTTGATAATCTTATATTTGGGTTCTTTTCCTCTTTGTAATCTTCGAATCTGCATAACTATTGATTGTTTTTTGACATATAGTAAAGTGTTGTGTCATTGGTCTCTGCAAAAAGAGTATCCGAAACTCGTTTGATATCAATAAGAGAAACGTCTGAATAATTCTCAAGTCGAGTATTTACAAGATTAGTATCGCCTAAATTTGCGTAGTATGAAAGTGCTCTTGATTTTGAAAGCACATCAAGTTCATTCAGAATTGTGGAACTTTCAAATTTGTTTTTAACTTTTTGTAATTCATAGTCAAAAACAAAGCCTTCACGTATTTTCTGTAATTCACTTAAAATGGCTTTTTCTGCGGCCTCCATAGAAACAGACGGGTTTAAGTTGCCAGAAATAATAAACAATCCAGGGTCAATTTCACCTGATATATAGGCATTGATGTCGCTAAACAATTTTTGGTCTTGTACTAACTTTTGGTAAAGTCTTGAGGAATTACCATTGGAAAGTATGTCTGAAATTAAATCGGTTGTATAAAAGTCTTTTTCAAGTTGCCCGCACATATGAAACACTTTGATAATGCACGATGCCGGCACGTCACGTTCTACGGTGAGAGTACGTTTTTCTGTTTGTACTGGTTCTATTGGTAGATTGCGTGTCGCAATATTTCGGCGTGGAATAGGACCAAACCATTTTTTTGCCAACTGTTTTACCGTTCTTAGCGACACGTTTCCCGAAATTGCAATTATTGCATTATTTGGTGCATAGTGGCTAAAAAAGAAGTCTTTTACCTCTTTTATGTTTGCTTGTTCTATGTGACTCAAATCTTTTCCTATCGTTGCCCATTGATACGGGTGAACTTTGTAGGCCAGTGACCGAAGAAGGAGCGTTATGTCGCCGTAGGGACGGTTTAAATAACGCTGTTTGAACTCTTCGCACACTACATTTCGCTGAACATCAAGGCTTTTCTGTGAAAAATCCAATTCCAACATTCTATCTGATTCCAACCAAAATGCTGTCTCTAAATTTTGACTTGGAACGGTGATGTAGTAGTTGGTGATGTCGGTCGTAGTAAACGCATTATTTTCTCCGCCAACTTTTTGTAATGGTGTGTCAAACGAAGGGATATGTTTAGAACCGCCGAACATGAGGTGCTCAAAAAGATGAGCGAATCCGGTACGTTCGGGCGATTCGTCCTTAGAACCTACGTTGTATAGCGTGTTTACAACAACAAATGGTGTTGTTTTGTCAATATTGACTATAAATCGTAGTCCATTTTGTAATTCAAATTCCTCGTATTGTATCATTTTTTGGTAACAATTTGATAGGTATCACGCGCTATCATGAGTTCTTCATCGGTTGGAATTAAACAAACTGTTACTTTAGAATCTTTTGCTGAAACAATTGCTTCTTGGCTACGAACGTGGTTGCGTTCGGCATCCATTTTTATTCCGAGGTATTCCATGTCGGTCAAACTGTCCCAACGTACACCTTCTTGGTTTTCACCAACACCGGCAGTCCATACAATGATATCAACGCCGCCCATAGCAGCTGCATAAGCACCAATGTATTTTTTGATACGGTAGTTGTACATTTGAAGGGCAAGGTGAGCAAGTTTGTTGCCATCTTTGTCGGCTTGTTCTATATCGCGCATATCGCTTGATAATTTTGTCACACCTAGAACACCGCATTCTTTGTTCAATATTTCAACCATTTCTTGTGGTTGTTTGCCTAACTTTTGCATTAAATAGGTAACAATAGAAGGATCAACGTCGCCACTGCGAGTTCCCATCATAAGTCCTGCTAGTGGAGTTAATCCCATTGAGGTATCAATACATTCACCGAATTTTACAGCAGAAACGCTTCCTCCATTGCCAATGTGGCAAGTGATGATGCGTTGTGTTTTAATGTCTTTCCCAAGAAATTCGCATACGCGTTGTGCTACATAGCGGTGGCTTGTTCCGTGGAAACCATAGCGACGTACGTGCCATTTTTCATACCATTCCAAAGGGAGGGCATACAAATAGGCATAATCAGGCATAGTGCTGTGGAATGCGTTGTCAAACACTGATACTTGTGGGATGCTTGGCATTAATTCTTGTACAGCTTTAATACCATGCAAATTGTTTGCATTATGAACAGGAGCAAGGTCGCATAGTTCTTTTATGGTTTGTTCTACCTTTTCATCAACGAGCACACTTTTATTGAATTTGTCGCCACCATGTACAACGCGATGACCTACTGCGTCGATTTCATTAAGACTTTTGATTGCTCCAATTTCAGGATCGGTGAGAAGAGAAAGCACGAAACCTACACCTTCTTTATGGTTTTGCATATCGTGCATGATTTTTTTCTTACTGCCATCAGGCATTGTAACTTTTACAAATGCGTTATCAAGCCCGATACGTTCTGCGCCACCTTGACTGATTACGCTTTCGTTCTCCATATTGAACAATTTGTACTTGATCGAAGAACTTCCGCAATTTAGAACTAAGATTTTCATGTGTAGGTAAGGGTTTAAAAAAGAGATGCCATTGTGTATGACATCTCTATAGTGAATATTATTGTTTTTTGCTATTTATTGCTTGTGTCGCTGTGATTGCAATCACGTTTACTATATCAGAAACGAAGCATCCACGCGACAAGTCGTTGATTGGAGCTGCCAAACCTTGTAGAATAGGTCCGTAGGCTTCGGCATGTCCAAAACGTTGAGCCATTTTATATGCAATATTTCCTGCATTTAAATCGGGGAATACCAATACGTTGGCACGACCTTTAAGAACGCTTCCCGGAGCTTTTTTAGCTGCAACATTTGGTACAATGGCTGCATCTATTTGCAATTCTCCATCAATAATCAAGTTAGGATTCATTTCTTTTGCGATTTTGGTTGCGTTTACTACTTTGTCAACCGTTTCGTGCGAAGCACTTCCGTGAGTAGAAAAACTCAACATGGCTATGCGAGGTTCCATGCCCAATAATTCTTGTACTGTTTTTGCACTTGTTACTGCAATTTCAGCCAATTGCTTTTCATCAGGGCTTGGGTTTACACCACAGTCTGCAAATAGGAATACGCCATCTTCTCCGAATTCTTTATCTTTAAAAATGATGATGAAAGCACCAGAAACAATATCATTTCCGGGAGCTGTTTTGATAATTTGAAATCCAGGACGAAGCACGTTGCTCGTGGAGTTTTCAGCACCGGCAACTTCTCCGTCGGCATCACCTGCTTTAATCATTGTAGTGGCAAGGTAGAGTGGGTTTTGAATGGTTTTGCGTGCCGTTTCCATATCCATACCCTTGCTTTTGCGAAGCTCATAAATCAAGTTCGCATATTCTTCCATTTTAGGATGATTTTCTGGATCAATAATCGTTGCTTTAGGCAAATAGGTGAGATTATTATCTTTTGCGAATTTTGCGATAAAATCGGGTTTAGATAGAATTATAATATCAGCAAATCCTTCTTTTATAACAACGTCTGCAGCTTTAAGTGTACGTTCTTCGGTACCTTCTGCCAAAACGATTCTTTGTATATTTGTTTTAGCTTTTTCTTTGAAACATTTTACGAAATCCATACCAATTATATTTAGGTTGAAAACTGAGAGAGACGCTTTTTGCGCGCCTCTCTTTGATAATTATATTCCCAATGACTTTTTGAGACCTTCGATTTTTTTATCCAAATCGGCTTGAGCCTTCTTGAGTTCTTCTTTATTTGCAATGTCTGTTTTCACTCCAAAGTAGAATTTAATAAGCGGTTCAGTTCCCGAAGGGCGAGCTGTTACTTTAGAGCCATCTTCCGCGAAGAATTGCAACACGTTTGATTTCGGTAAATCGATTTTCTCGGTTTTCCCTGTTTTGCAATCAGTTGAGATAGCGTTGCCATAGTCTTTGATGCACACGATTGGCGAACCATTCAATTCTTTTGGAGGGTTGCTTCTAAATGCTTCCATCATAGCTTGGATAGCTTCTTTTCCTGCTTTTCCTTCTTTTTCAATAGAACAGAGCGATTCTTGGTACATACCATATTCAACGTATGTTTCAACAAGAACATCGTACAAACTCTTTCCTTCGTTTTTGGCTACAGCAGCTGCTTCAGCTACAAGAGCACAAGCACTTTCAGCATCTTTGTCGCGAACGAAATCACCGGCTAAGTAACCGAAACTTTCTTCGCCACCGCCAATGTATTGCATTTTGCCTTCCAATACACGGATTTTTTCTCCAATGTATTTGAATCCAGTAAGAACGTCAAACATTGTTACACCGAATTTTTTGCAGAGGTCTGTGATTAATTCTGTTGTAACGATAGTTTTTACTACAAATTCTTTGCCTTTGAGCTTTCCTGCTTTTTTCCAAGCTGAAAGTAAATATTGTGTAAGTACGGTTGCCGTTTGGTTTCCGTTAAGAATTACATATTCTCCTTCAGAATTTTTTACAACAATACCAACACGGTCGCCATCAGGGTCAGTTGCCATAATAATGTCGGCATTCATTTCTTTACCTTTTGCTATGGCAAGTTTCATTGCTGATTCTTTTTCTGGGTTAGGAGAACCAGTAACTTCGTGAATTTTGTTCAACCATTCTGTCTCTGAATTGAAATCTTCTTCTTTTACTTCGCCAACACCTGGTTTGCGCAATGAAGGAAATTCTCCTGAAACAATTGCTTGTTCTTCAACAACGTGAACATTTTCAAAACCTAATTCTTTGAGCACACGTGGAACCAATTTGATACCTGTTCCGTGAATAGGAGTGTACACAATTTTTAAGTCTTTTTGTTTCTTTATAATGTCACCATTGATTGACAAACTTTTGATTGCGTCAATGTATGGGCGATCAATTTCTTCGTCCCACAATGTGATGTTCTCTGGATTTCCTTTCCATTTTACATCATCAATGCTTTTGATTTTATTTACTTCGTCAATTACATTATTATCATGAGGCGGAATTAATTGGCAACCGTCTGACCAATATGCTTTGTAACCGTTGTATTTTGCTGGATTGTGAGAAGCGGTAATGTTTACACCGGCTTGGCATCCCAAATGACGAATTGCGAATGACAATTCAGGAGTTGGGCGAAGTTCTTTTGAAAGAAATACTTTGAATCCGTTGGCAGCAAATATGTTGGCTGTTGTTTCTGCAAACAATCGGCTACGAATACGGCAATCATGAATAACTGCTACTTTAATTTCTCCTATATTAGGAGTTGCTTTTTTAATATAGTTTGCAAAACCTTGTGTAGCCATACCAACAGTATAGATATTCATTTTGTTGGTTCCAACGCCAATAACTCCGCGCAAACCACCAGTTCCGAATTCAAGATTTTGGTAAAAAGCATTTTCTAACTCAGGGTCATTGGTGTCAATTAAATGACGAATTTCCTTTTTGGTTTTTTCGTCATAATTACCGTCAAGCCATTGTTGAGCTTTATTGAGTATTTCTTTGTCCATTTGTTAAATGTTTATCTAAATTTATAATTACGCCAAAATTAAAAATAAATCTGATTTGTAGAAAAAAATCAGAGCCTAAAAAATAGCTTAAATTCAAGACTATTTATTTGATTTTTCTACACGTAGTTATTCTATTTCCAAAACCAATCCTTTTAGATATTCTCCTTCAGGGTGATAGATGCTAATTGGGTGGTCGGCAGGTTGGGTGAGTTGATGCAAAATGCGCACTTTTCGTTTAGTGTTAGCTGCCGCTGCAAATACCGATTTGCGGAATTCTTCTTTGCTTACTGCTTGTGAGCAAGAGAATGTGAACAATATGCCTCCTTTTTTGATTTGTTGAATGGCTTTCATATTCAATTTTTTGTAGCCTTGTAACGCTTGGTTGAGGACTTTGTTGTGCTTTGCAAAAGCAGGAGGGTCAAGGATTATAACGTCAAACTCATCTTTGTTGTTATCCAAATATTTGAACGTGTCGCTTACAACTGATTGATGGTTTGAATCGGGGTAATTGAGTCCAACGGTTTTGTCTGTTAATTCAATAGCCCGTGCTGAGCAATCCACAGAGACAACTTTGCTTGCGCCGCCGCGGAGTGCGTATACCGAAAATCCGCCGGTATAGCAGAATGTGTTGAGCACGGACTTCCCTTGTGAATATTTTTCTACAAGTTTGCGATTTTCACGTTGGTCAATGAAAAAACCGGTTTTTTGGCCTTGAATCCAATCTATAAAGAATGTATTGCCATATTCTTTTGCCAATTCGGTAGTAATTTCTCCCCACAATAGACCGTCTTTGCATTCAATTCCGCCTTTGAAAGGGAGTGTGCCTTCACTTTTATTATAGATGGCAGCGAGTTTTTCGCCCATGGTTTGTTTGAGAGCCAAAACAATGTTGTCTAAGTTGCGATACATTCCCACAGAGTGGCATTGCACTACGGCCGTTCCGTTGTAAAAATCCACAACTAATCCGGAAAGATTGTCGCCCTCGCCATGAACCAAGCGATAACAATTCGTTTCGGTAGAATCCGTCAATCCAAGCAGTTTGCGATAGTTGTAGGCAGAAGCAATTCTTTCGTCCCAAAATGCTTGATCTATTGCAATGTCGTCAAAACTGAGTATGCGTACTGCTATTGAAGAATTTTGGTAATGTCCGACGGCTAGAAATTCGTTGTCGGCAGAAAACACTTCTACAAGGTCGCCTTCTTTTGGTGTGGCTGATATTTTTTGAATAGCACCAGAGAATATCCAAGGATGTAATCTCTTGCAGCTTTGTTCTTTTCCCGGTCGTAATGTAATTTTTATCATAGGGTATATGGTAACAGTTTTTGGTAAATTTTGAGGCTCACCCACGCGTCAGTTGCGGCATAGAGTTTTTGAGCTTCGGTCAAATCATCGTTGTCCCAATTAGATAATTGCTGACGTTTTGAAATACGAAAATCAAGAGCAATGGGCGTAAGCCGTTTTAGACCCATAGCATCAATATTGAGCTGCTTTGCAATCGTTTGTAAGTCAATAAAGTTGTTGGCGCTGAAATCACGCAATTTTTGCAAGCATCGCACATCATCATGCACTGCAACGCCAGTTTTTACAATATTTTCTGCACTTAGCAATTTAACGACAGATAATGGCATTCCAATTTTTCTAAGTTGGAAAAGAAATGCATCTGTTTCGGTGCTCAGTTGGAGGAGCGCTACCGAATTTGTTTTGTGTTTGGTAAAAGACGGGCGCGTTTCTGTGTCAAAACCAAGTTCGTTATGTTTTGACAAGAATTCAGCGGCTTTTTCGGCTTTGTCCAAATCGTCAACAACGTGGATCGTACCTTCAAAGGAGCGAACAGGGTAATTTGCTAGTTCTTCTTTGCTAATTGTTGTAATTTCTGGATATATCATTCGTTCTCGTTGTCTATGGTAGAATCTGAAGCATACAATAAATTATGAAATTCGTTCATGATAGCGAGTGCTCTCGTTCCCCAATATAATTTATAGTTCATGATAAATTCAGCCGCAGCTGCTTGTAATCCTTCGTCGGACGTGTCTTTGCACAATTCCGCAAAGTTGCGAGCATCTTGAAAAATGTCGGCAAAGCATTCTGAAATATAGGTATCAACGCTTTCTCCGCTCGTGTAATTGTCGGGTTCTATGATTTCTATGCGATTGTCGTCTGAACCAAGTTTTGCTTCTACAAGTTGTCTAATGTACTCCCAATCTTTTTCGGTAACAAATTTTTCGCAACCATCCTCTGCTTCAAATTCGTTTGCCAAAATTGATGTTTTCATGTAGAGTAGAGCAAGTAGTTTATGCGTTTTATCAACAAATGCTTTTTTTGTGAAAGAACTTGTTGATTCGAGCGTGGAACATAGTTCTACAACAACTGCCACTAATTCTACAATACTTTTTTTCTCTGCCATATTATGCTAGTTTTAGAGTGTTTCGTTTGCTTATGAAAAATAATCCAATAATAGTGATAAGTGCATTGAAAATGAGTATTTCAAACCCAAATTTATATCCGTTGAATAATACTTCTGAGTACATACTTACTATGTAGCTGATGATTGGCGACAAAATGGCGATAATTGGAACAAATTTGTCGTTGACTGTGCGATTTTTGATTACCAGACCGAACGTAAACAAACCTAACAACGGACCATAGGTGTAGCCGGCAATGTCGAACAATGTTTTGATAAGCGAATCGTTGTGGAATGGGCGGAACAAGATAATGATGCCAAAGTAAATCACGGCAAATATGATGTGAGTTGTTTTGCGAATTTTGGTTTTTTTTGCTTCGTCGTATTTTTCCGCTTTATCAAAATTCAAAATATCAAAACAGAATGTTGTGGTAAGAGAGGTGAGAGTTCCGTCGGCACTTGAATAGCCGGTAGCAACCAAACCAATAGTGAACACAATGCCTGTGAACGCATTTAAATGAAAAGCAATGGCCGGGAATATGCTATCGGATTTTTCAGGAAGAGCAAAGCCCGTTTGTGATGAATAAAAGAGCAATGCAACGCCCAATACAAGGAACATCAAGTTTACAAAAATGAGCGACAAACTAAAGCTGAACATATTTTTTTGAGCATCACGCAACGAACGGCAGGTTAAGTTTTTCTGCATCATGTCTTGATCTAAACCTGTCATTGCTATGGTGATGAATGCGCCACTCAGTATTTGTTTTACAATATAATTATTAGAACGCCAATCGCTTTCAATAAATTTGGTGTATCCTTTTTCTCCGGCTTGTTTCATCATGTCAAAAAATGAAATATCCATTTCGTTGAGCAAACAAACCACGGTAATTACCGTCGCAAGAAGCATAAACGTGGTTTGGAGAGTGTCGGTCCAAACTACCGTTTTGATGCCACCTTTGAACGTGTACACCAATATGAGTGCAATAAGCACCAATGCAAGAACCCAAAATGGTATTCCTATACTTTTGAAAATGAATTCATGCAATACGTACACTACTAGATACATACGTAAGGCAGAACCAATGAGTCGTGAAATAATAAAAAAGAATGAACCCGTTTTTTGTGACTTTTCTCCAAAGCGTTTTTCGAGATACGTATAAATAGAGGTAAGGTTGAGCTTGTAATACAGCGGAAGCAGAATTAATGCAATGGCGGCATATCCAAATAAATATCCAAAAACTACCCCAAAATAGGTAAATTGGGTAGTCTGTACATAGCCGGGAACTGACATGAACGTAACGCCCGATAATGAGGCGCCAATCATGCCGTATGCCACAACGTACCATGGCGACTGGCGGTTTCCGGTAAAGAAAGAGTCGTTATTCGCTTTGCGAGACGTGATGTGCGAAATCAAAATCAGTAAGCCGAAATATGCTATGACTATTGCTGCAATCAAATAGGGATTTATAACAGAAGATGAATTCATAATTCTTATTTTGCACAAAAGTAAAATTTTTAACAAACAGCTTGGGGTTCTCTCTGTAAAACATATTCACCAGATATCCACAATATTAATTAGTGAAATCTTGTTATAGAATTTTGAGTACTCATTTATTTTTTGTAAATTGGAATTCATAAAAAATACAATGAAATAGCCTTATTGCTGACGTTTTTGAATAATTTTAAGGCACGTAAATAAAATAAGAGAAGAAAATGGAACAGAATGAGTTGATGGAATTAGTTACCACACAAATGCCATATGGAAAATATAAAGGAGTGCTTTTGTGTAATTTGCCAGAACCGTATTTGGCATGGTATTATGAAAAAGGATTTCCGCAGGGAAAAATAGGTCATTTACTTGGGCTTATTTATGAAATAAAGCTCAATGGTCTTGAATATTTGCTTAAGCCGTTACTCAAATAAATTTGATATTGTTAATAACTTTTCAATACTTTGTTTTTGAAGTTACCCTCCAAACACACACTTTTTTGTACATTCGCTTGCATTTCTTACGAAAATGAGGTGCAAGGTGTAATATATTGTAAATCATTTGATTAAAATAAAAAATAATGTCAGAAGAAAAAAACAATGCATATACTGGTGACAGTATTCAGGTACTTGAAGGCTTGGAGGCCGTTCGTAAACGTCCGGCAATGTATATTGGCGATATTGGAGAAAGAGGTCTACATCATTTAGTATACGAGGTTGTCGATAACTCTATTGATGAGGCTTTAGCGGGATTTTGTACACATGTTGAAGTTACAATTAATGAAGATAATTCGGTAACGGTACGCGATAATGGTCGTGGTATTCCGGTAGATTGGCACAAAAAAGAGAATAAATCAGCTTTGGAAGTCGTAATGACGGTGCTTCACGCCGGTGGTAAATTTGATAAATCTTCATATAAGGTTTCCGGTGGTTTGCACGGTGTTGGTGTATCTTGTGTAAATGCACTTTCTACAAAATGTGTTGTGACCGTTTGTCGTGATGGCAAAATGTATCGTCAAACATATGCAAAAGGTAAACCAACTACAGGTGTAGAAGAAATCGGACCAACAAAAGGTCAAGGTACAGAAGTGTCTTTTTGGCCAGATGGTTCTATTTTTTCAACGACAGAGTTCCAATTCTATATATTGGAAAACCGTTTGCGCGAATTGGCTTATTTGAACAAAGGTGTTCGTTTGCAATTAACCGACAAACAAGTAAAAGATGAAAAAGGTGAGCCAAAAACCGTTGTATTCTATTCGGACGAGGGTCTAAAGGAATTTGCAACATACCTTGACGAATCACGCGAACCATTATTTGATGGTGTTGTATATATTGATACCATTAAAAATGGTATTCCGGTAGAGATTGCATTGCGTTACAATACTTCATATAGCGAAAATGTACATACCTATGTAAATAACATCAATACAATAGAGGGTGGTACTCACTTGGAAGGTTTCCGTCGTGGTTTAACTCGTTCGCTTAAAAAGTATGCTGACGGTTTAGGCGTGTTGGAAAAACAGAAAATAGAAATCAATGGTGATGATTTTCGTGAAGGATTGACTGCCGTTATTTCTGTAAAAGTACAAGAACCATTATTCGAAGGACAAACCAAGACAAAACTTGGAAACTCAGAAGTTTCAGCAGCTGTTGACCAAGCAGTAAGTGAAATGTTGAACTACTATTTGGAAGAACATCCGAAAGATGCAAAAACAATAGTAGACAAAGTGTTGCTTGCTGCCAGAGCTCGTATTGCTGCTCGCAAGGCTCGCGATGTGCAACGCAAGTCAGCAATGACAGGTGGAGGACTTCCCGGAAAATTGGCCGATTGTTCTGATCGCAACCCTGAAAAATGCGAATTGTTCCTTGTGGAGGGAGACTCTGCAGGAGGTTCTGCAAAGCAAGGTCGTGACCGTCATACACAAGCTATTTTGCCATTGCGTGGTAAGATTTTGAATGTAGAAAAAGCAATGGTTCACCGTATTTATGAAAGTGAAGAAATTAGCAACATTATGAAGGCATTGGGTATCACCATCGGTACTGATGAAGATAGCAAGGCCGTAAATGTTGAGAAAATTCGTTATCACAAAATCATAATTATGTGTGATGCCGACGTGGACGGAAGCCACATTGAAACGTTAGTAATGACGTTGTTCTTCCGCTACATGAAAGAAGTGATTGAAAAAGGATATTTGTATGTCGCTTGTCCACCGTTGTATTTGGTAAAATCAAAAACAAAGAAAACCGAACAACGCTATTGCTGGACAGAAAAACAACGTGAAGAAGCAATATCTGAATTCAGCGCAGGACGTGACCCAGAAAAAGCGGTTACCGTAACGCGTTACAAAGGTCTTGGAGAAATGAACCCAGAACAATTGTGGGATACAACCATGAGTCCTGAAAATCGTATGTTACGTCAGGTTACTATTGAAAATAGTTTTGCTGCCGATGCTGCCATTGCAATGTTGATGGGCGAGGAAGTTCCTCCACGTCGTAAATTCATTGAAGAAAATGCAAAATATGCGAATCTTGATGTATAACAAATAATTCACTTAACCATTAAACTCTAAATATAAAACGTATGGAATTTATAGTTTCAACATCTAATTTATTAAGCCAACTAAATACAATAAAGGGCGTAATTAATTCTAAAAACACGTTGCCAATTTTGGATAATTTCCTTTTTACTCTCGAAGGTAATGTATTGAAAATTGAGGCTTCTGATTTGGAAACTCGTTTGGAAACCAAACTAGAGTTGGAAAATGTAAAAGGTGCTGGTGTCATAGCTATAGAAGCAAAGAAATTGACCGATATGTTGGGCTTGTTCTCAGACGAACCGCTTACGTTTAAAGTTGATTTAACAAATTATAAAATTGATATTTTCTCAGCAAGTGGTAAATATACGATTGCCGGTGCAAATGGTAAGGATTTCCCAAAAACACAACCACTAGGCGAGTCAGACGATGCTGCTTCAATTTCTTCATTTACTATCGCTCCTGAAATTTTGCGTAAAGCTATTACTAGCACCGCATTTGCTTCAGCTGATGACGATGCTCGTCCAATGCTTACGGGTATTTTGTTTGAATTGACTCCAGAACACCTTCGTTTTGTAGCAACCGATTCTCACAAATTGGCTCGTTATACTCGCACCGATATTAAATCAGAAACTCAGGCTTCTTTCATCTTCCCACAAAAACCAGCAAATCTGTTGAAAAATATTTTAGCAAAGGAAACAGCAGATGTAAAAGTAGAATTTGATTCAAAACAAGTGGTAATTACCATGGCTCAGTCTATTTTGAATTGCCGTTTGATAGATGGTAAATATCCAAACTATGCTGCCGTTATTCCGCTAGAAAATCCGAATAAGTTGATTATCAATAAGGCAGATTTCTACACTAAATTACGTCGTGTAGCGTTCTTCTCAAATCCTTCAAACAATCTTACTCGTTTGGAAATGTCAGGCACTCGTTTGATGATTTCTGCTCAAAATATTGACTATGCAAGTTCTGCAAAAGAAGAATTGAATTGCCAATACGAAGGCGACGATATGCAAATAGGATTTAAGTCAAAATTCTTATTGAATATTTTGGACAACATCAACAGCGAAGACGTAACAATAGAAATGTCAGATCCGGGACGTGCCGGTTTAATTATGCCTGTTGATAAAGACGATGAGAACGAAGACGTTCTTATGCTCCTTATGCCAATGATGATTTAATAAACAACAATGTATAGAAACAAAGAGTGATGAAGGTTTTTCGTCACTCTTTTTCATTTTTAGATTATGAAAATACAATTAACCAGACCTATCGCTTTTTTCGATCTCGAAACCACGGGACTCAATATTGTAAGTGATAGAATTGTTGAGATTTCAATTCTCAAAGTAATGCCAAATGGCGACGAGACATCTATCACACGCCGTGTGAATCCTGAAATGCCGATACCTGAAGTGTCTACAGCCATACATCACATTACCGATGCCGATGTAGCTAATCAGCCCACTTTTAAAGAAATAGCAAAAGAAATAGCACAATTGCTCGACGATTGCGATATAGCAGGCTACAATTCCAACAAATTTGATGTGCCGGTGTTGGCAGAAGAATTTTCACGCGCCGATATCTTATTTGATTGGTCAAAACGAAAATTTGTTGATGTACAGGTATTGTATTTAAAAAAGGAACCTCGTACGCTTTCGGCCGCATATAAATTTTATTGTGAGAAAGATTTGGAAGGTGCTCATGGTGCCGATGCCGATACCAAAGCGACCTATGAAGTGCTTCAAGCACAATTAGATAGATATTCTGATGTGGAAAATTCCGTTGATTTCTTGAGCGAATACACACATCATACAAATAATGCCGATTTTGCGGGAAGAATTATTTTTAACGACAAAAAGGAAGAAATTTTCAATTTTGGTAAATATAAGGGACAAGTTGTTGCCGAGGTTTTCACCAAAGATCCAAGTTATTACAGTTGGATGATGAATGGCGAATTTCTTTCAAATACAAAGCAAGTTATTACAGCCATTAAATTACGCACGTTCGGAAATAAATAACGTATGAAAATTCTTGCTTTAGAATATGGACATTTCGATGCAAAGCTTGAAGGAGCTATAGCATGTTATCCCGACAATACATTGCTTCGGAATAACGACGATTTTTATGTTCCTAATTTTTCACAAGAAATTGTGGCATATGTTGGTGTCTACATTCATTTCACGAAAATCGGGAAATGTCTGGAGCCGCGGTTCGTTGGCCGCTATTTTGACGAAGTAGGCGTGGGCATTAAATTTATGGCTGCCGATGCTATTGCTCGGAACCAGTCTCTTGGGCTTCCTGCCGATTTTGCACGGTGTTTTGATACTTCGTTGGCAATCAGTAACGACAAGGTAAAACTTGACGGTGATATACGAAATATTTCACTGCAAGTGTTTTGTAATAAAAAGGAAGTAAAGCTTGATATGTCAGTATTGGCAAACTTTTCAGAGGTTATTTCAACGGCAACAAAGTATTTCACTATCAAAATTGGCGATTTATTTTTTGTTCCGTGTATGAAGATGCCTTTGCAAATAACTATAGGTGACGTTTTTGATGTATCTTTGCAACAACAACAACTGCTTACTTGTACAGTAAAATAGATATGCAAGAGTTTGATTTACAAAAGGTTTGGAACTTTCTTACCGACTTGTCGGCTAATAACAACAAGCCGTGGTTTGATGCCAATAAAGACCGTTATCAGCAAGCATTAAATGAGTTCCGTATCTTTGCTACGGAATTAATTGCCGGTTTGGCTCAATTTGATCACTCTGTTGCTGGACTTACTGTTGCAGATTGTACCTATCGAATTTATCGTGATTTGCGTTTTTCTATAGACAAAACTCCGTACAAGACGCACATGGGCGTATACGTTTGCCCGCAAGGCAAAAAGAGTGGTTATGCCGGGTATTATATTCATATAGAACCTACGGGCGAATGTATGCTTGTTGCTGGTTTGTACATGCCTTCGCCGCAAGCGTTAAAAAGCGTACGCGAAGAAATTATGCTCAACGGCAAAGAGTTTGACAAAGCCGTAAAACAATGCAAGGGATTTACTGTAGATTGGCGTAGTGCACTCAAACGAATACCGAATGGTTGGAATGCCGAAGACGAATTTTCTGAATATTATAAACTGAGAGATTTTGATGTTATGCAAACTATTTGCAAAGAGCAAATTTTGAGTAAAAATTTCTTGTCATTCATTTTGGGTGAATACAAAAAGACCTTGAAATTGAATACAATACTCAACAAAAGTGTGCAATATGCACGTGAAGAACTATAACTTCAAAATTTTCCAAAACTCATAACTCATAATCCATAACTCATAACTCACAACATGGCTTTTGAAAAAGAAATACAAAGACGCCGCACATTTGCAATTATTAGTCACCCTGATGCGGGAAAAACAACATTGACCGAAAAACTTTTGTTGTTCGGTGGAGCAATACACGTAGCCGGAGCGGTTAAGTCAAACAAGATTAAGAAAACTGCCACGTCAGATTTCATGGAGATTGAAAAACAACGTGGTATTTCGGTTGCGACGTCTGTTATGGGTTTTGAGTATGCCGGTCGTAAAATTAACATTCTTGATACTCCGGGTCACAAGGATTTTGCGGAAGATACTTATAGAACTTTGACGGCTGTTGATAGCGTTATTATTGTTATTGACGTTGCAAAAGGTGTTGAGGAACAGACCAAAAAATTGGCGGAAGTTTGTCGTATGCGCAACACGCCGGTAATGGTGTTCATCAATAAACTTGACCGCGAAGGTAAAGATGTGTTCGATTTACTTGACGAAATAGAATCGTTATTGCAGATTAAAGTCCGTCCGTTGGCATGGCCTATTGGTATGGGACATGATTTCAAAGGCGTGTATAATTTGTATTCGCACAATCTTCGTTTGTTTGAATCAAATGTAGAACGAATAAAACCTGCTGAAAAATACGAAAACATCAACGATAAAGGGATTGATGCAGCAGTGGGAGAGCGTGCTGCGAAAAAACTTCGTGAAGAGGTTGATTTGCTTGAAAATGTATATCCCGAATTTGACATAGAAGCATATCGTCGTGCAGAATTGGCGCCGGTGTTCTTTGGAAGTGCGTTGTACAATTTTGGTGTACAAGAATTGTTGGATTCGTTTGTGGAAATTGCTCCGTCACCTCGTGACACAAAGACCGATGAACGTGTAGTTTCGCCATATGAGGATAAATTCAGTGGATTTGTGTTTAAAATTCATGCTAATATGGATCCGAACCATCGCGATAGAATTGCGTTCGTAAAGGTTTGTTCCGGTCGTTTTGAACGTAACAAAAACTATTTGCACGTACGTCAAGGAAAACAGTTTAAGTTTTCAAACCCAACTTCGTTTATGGCTGAGAAAAAATCGGTGGTAGATGAAGCTTTTCCTGGCGATATTGTTGGTTTGTACGATTCCGGTAACTTCAAAATTGGCGACACATTAACCGAAGGTGAAAACCTTCAGTTTTCGGGTATTCCGAGTTTTTCACCGGAAATGTTCCGCTATATTGAAAATGCCGACCCAATGAAGTTTAAACAACTTGCAAAAGGTATAGACCAATTGATGGATGAAGGTGTGGCACAGTTGTTTATTAATGAATTCAACGGCAGAAAAATTATTGGAACAGTTGGAGCGTTGCAGTTTGAGGTTATTGAATATCGTTTGGAACACGAATATAATGCAAAATGCCGCTACGAGCCCATTCAACTATATAAAGCGTGCTGGTTTACGTCCAATAATAAAGCACAATTAGAAGACTTCAAAAAACGTAAATATCAATATTTGGCAGTCGATAAACGCGGATACGATGTGTATCTTGCCGAAAGTGGCTATGCACTGGAAATGGCACAACAGAATTTTCCCGATATTCAATTCCATTTTACATCGGAGTTTTAAATTTGGTTATTTCATAAAAAAGTGACGACGCTGAAATTTGCGCCGCCACACCAATATTAAAACTATTATGAAAAACGAATTGTGAACTTATTTTTTTGCAATTCTTCTACGATATACTTTGCGATACGAAATCCATGCCAAAAAGAAATATACAATGGCTTGTATCCAAAGTCCAATAAATTCGAATTTAACATCTTTGAGCAATGCTCCCATTTCGGAAATGCGTACATATCCGTTGATGCCAAAGGTTGAAGGGAAAATGTATGAAAAGTATTTCCACACTGCCGGAATTGACGATGCCGGCCACGAAATTCCTGATATAAAGAGGAGAGGAATAGAAATAAAGACAAAGAGTACAATGTACGTCTCGCGGTCGTAGGCCATGCTCGCTATAAACATTGTGAAAAATACGCAAGCAAGAATAAATGGGAATAAAAATGCGAATAAATCTTGCCACTGCCAAATGTGAACCAAGTTGAAAAGTATTGGTACTATGCAGACCAAATAGAGCGTGATTACAATGTACACGTTTAGATACACTCCGGCTTTGCCTATGAGTATTTCCAATGGTCGTTTTTCACGCATGTGAGTATCAATAATGCCTTTTCTGCGACGTTCTCGCTCGTCACCTTGCAACATTGCTACACCCAGCAACATGGTTTGTTGTATTATCAACATAAGCACAGCCGGTATCAAAAACGTAGCAAAACCGCTCTGTGTGTTAAACAGTGGTGTATATTGATATTTAATTGGGTACGAAAAAGTGGCTGCTTGTTCTTCAGTGGCACCACCAAGTCGTTGCGCTTTAATGTCTTGATTCATATCCAGCGAAACCTCTGTACACGCACTCAAAACCGCTTTGTAATAGAGCAATCCGCTCATATCATTGTATAATTCCACAATGGCTTGTTCGCCGTTTACAATTTGTTTCTCAAACTCGGCCGGAATATACACCAAACAGTATGCTTTGTGTTCATGTATAAGTTCTTCGGCTTCTTTAATATCGGCACAGTGACTAATTATTGTAATATCACCGGTGGCATCAACCTTGCGCAGGAATTCTCGGCTCATAGATGTTTTGCAGTTGTCTACAACAACCGTGGGCACTTCGCGAACAGATTCTTGATTATACAAATATGCGTAGAGCAACGGGTACAATAATGGCACAACAAGGAAAAAGACAATAACTCCTTCGTCGCTTAACGCGCGAATTAATTCATGTCGCCATACATCCAATATATTAAGAAACCATCTCATTGTGCTATTAAATTTGATATTGATATTCAAGCAAGAATTTCCGTAATCTGCCTAAAACTAATAATGGTAATACTAAAAATCCGAGCAAACACGCTATACTTAGCCATGAATACGACAATGGTAACCCGTTGAGTGCTTGATCAACGTAGATTAAGAAATAGTGTCGCAATGGGAATAAGTATGACAAAGCACGTAGAGGGGCGGGAAATGCCATTTGTGGAAATGAAAATCCACTGATTGGGAACGAAAGCACGCCCCAAAGTGTCGCCAAACTTAGCGCCCAACGTAACGAAGGAACCGCACCGCAGAAGAATACACCAAAGGCTTGGCTTACCAATATAAAGAGAGCCATTAGAGCTATCATTGTGCCAACTCCACAAAGAACGGGGAAATGCCAGTAGCCATAGAGTAGCACGATGTAGAACATTCCCATAATGAGCCATACAAGAGTGTGAGGTAGAAGTTTTCCCAACAATGCTTTGAGTATATTGTTGTCGGCCAGTGCCAACCATTCTTTTGATGTTTCTTCTTTTAATTCGGAGAAAATAGAGTAGATGGTAAGCTGGAAAATAAGCAGCATGAGTGCTCCCGGCAATAATGTATTAGATAAATAAATAGAATAATTGAGGGAAGGATTCCCAACGGCGTGCATCTCCATTTTTATGGGTTGCAAGATAGCCATGGCTTTGTCTTCGGTATAGCCTTTGGCATAGAGAGTAGCTCTTGTGATTGCTCCCGAAGCATATTCCGACATCATTTTCATATCGCGATATTCCAACGAAGCGGGAACAATATATGATGCAGCTGTGTAGAACGAAACCGTTGGTTGTTTGCTAGCTAACGCAAGTTTTGTAGTGCCTTCGGGAATATAGTAAAGAGCATAAATTTTGCCTTGTTGCATGGCTTCACGGCCTTCGGCAAAGTTATCATAGTGCGCAACTATTTTTGTTTGCTGAAATGCATCAAGGTTTCGTATGATTTGTCGTGTTACCGATGAATTATCTTCGTCGACGACACCTGCTGGCAGGTCCGAAGGGAGCCCTTCGCTCATGAGTGACGTGAAAAAAATGAATGCAAACGCCGGTGCAATTATCATGCTGAACATGTATATCGGCCGGCTAAGCATACGCTTTACTTCGCGTTTCATAATAGCTCCTATCATACTTTCTCCTTGCATAGAGCAGTCAGTTATTTTTCGTTGATTTTATACAAAACAGTCATTCCTGCACGAAGATTTGTAACCGGTTTTTTTGCAACGGCACGAACTTCAAATGTTTTTAAATCGTATTGTCCTGTTTGTTTTGTCGCTTTCCATGCAGCATAGTCGCCTAAATCTTTCATGTAGTTAATTTTCATGATAACGGTAGTGTCGAGAGCAGGAATATAGGCATTGAATTCCGTTCCTATTTGCATCTGTTTTAGATAATCTTCGCGAACGTTGAACGTTGCCCATATATCGTTCATTATTGCAACAGACATAATAGGAGCGCCTGTACCAACTAATTCGCCAACATGTGGATAAATTTCTGTAACCTCACCATCGGCATAGGCCGTGAGAATTGTTTCGTTGACATATGAGGTGACTTCAGCAACAACTCCTTCGGCTTGTTTTACTTGTGCAGCAGCCATTTCTTTATCTTCTGCTTGAGCACCATTTTTTGCCATATCGTATTGTGCTTTCGCAGCTTTTTCTGTAGCTACGGCAGCATCAAATTGTGCACGCGTTTCATCGTATTTTTGTTCGCTCACCACACCTTCCTTGAATAGATTACTAATGCGATTAAATGATTTTTCTGTAATCTCGCGTCCTGTTTTTGCTTTCTGCCACATTTCGTAGGCTGTTTGTTTTTGTTCCTCACGAGCACCTTTTTCTGCTTTTACGTTTTGTGCTTCGGCTGCAGTGCGAACTGCTTGAGCTTGCGCCATTTTTGCCTCGATTTCGGGAGCTTCTATAATAGCAAGCGTATCGCCGGCTTTTACTTTCTGACCTTCATGTACTCGAAATTCAAGGATTCGCCCGGGAATTTTACTTGACACTCTGTATTCTGAAACTTCAGCCTGTCCTTGAATAATTTCATCGGTTTTGCCAAATGTGAATATACCTATTACGCACACTGCTGCAATAATACAAGCCAATACCGCTAATGCTACAAATGTATTGAGTTTCTGTTGTCTTACTGTTGTCATAATTCTTTCGTTTTATTTATTTAATACTCCTATTGCTTTTTGTAAATACACGTTTGCCATAATCCAATCAATTTTCGCATCAATGTAGTCTGAATGGGATTGCAACCAGGCTGTTTGTGCTTCGTTGAGTACCGACGAGGCAATTACTCCTTCATCAAATCCTAATGTTGCTATGCGTAAATTTTCTTCCGCATCTGACATTTTTTCGTTTGCCATTGACAAACGTGACTGTGCTTCATTTATTTGGAATTCATACTGATTGACTTGCAACATGATTTTTTGTTTTGCATCGTCAAGTTTATATTGAGCTATGCGAGCATCAGTTTTTGCTTTCTGAATTTTGTTTGCGCCTTCTCCCCATTGTAGGATAGGAATTTTAGCCATAATGCCTACGTTCCAAAAACCATTGAATTCATTGGTAAATCCATTTTCGCTTGATGGGTTTGAAAGAATATAGTTGCCAAATGCGGCAATTGTAGGAAGGTAATCAGAACGAGTGAGAGCAACATTTTTGTCGTATATCTGCGTTGCTAGGTTCAAACTTTTCAATTCCGGTCGGTTTACCATAATTTCAGCTTCGGAATATACATAGTGTTCGTTCGGAATAACCACGTCTT
>DAIOSV010000001.1:163463-166324 GCA_036752345.1 Bacteroidales bacterium
GCAAGCGAAACAATCTGCCAGTAGAGTTTATCGGTTTGAATAATTGCTTCCTGTTGCTCGGCACTATATTGTGTAGCTGCTAGTTCTTTCTTGTATTCTGCAATTTGATTGTATGCCATAATTTTCCCACCTAAAAATAGCGGTTCCTGTACGGAAACTATACCGGCAAATACGTTGCGAGTGTCTAATGTGAGATTGTCAGCCATTTCGTTGCCAAAAGCACCAACGCTAGATGAAATTTCGCCGCTTTTCATTTTTGCAAAAAGCGATTGCATCGTGGTACTGTTTTGAAGCATGTTAATCATTACGGGATCTGTTGACATTTGGGTCATCAATTTCGTAATTTCATTGCTTGTAGCTGTACCCAAATTACGTAGAGTGTTTTCTTGGTCTTTGTTTATGAGGGAGATGTTTTCGCTATTGTATGCGTAAATGCCCGAAACTGATACTTTTGGTAAGTAGCTTGCAAATGCTGTTTTTTTGTCATAGTTAGCTTTGTTTATTTCTTCTTTGGCAATTTTTAATGTGTAATTATTATTTAGTGCAAAATCCCTGCATTCTTGTAAACTTAAAGTAATTTGTTTGCTGCCAGTTGTATCGGTATAAGTTTGTGGCGTCTGTGCTTCAGTTGATGTTGTCAACCCGAAAATGAGCAGAAGGGAGGCAAAACCATACGGATTTTTTTTCGTTTTTATCATACTCACACGTCTCATATTGTCTTTTTTTTGTACGACAAAATAAGTACAAATTTTGATATGGTGAACCTATTTTCGGCCGATTTTGAACAAACTGACATAATTCGTTCTTAACTGCTAAAAACGAGCGACGAAACGGAAAAAATAGAGGGGTAATAAAACAAAATTGCCACAGGATTGCTCAGTTTTATACTTCGCTAACCATGTGGCAATTATAAAATTTGTATATGTGCGACCGTATTATTCGGTAGCAAAAGCACTTTTGTAGTCTGCTTTTTTAATTACAGTTGATGAGTTTTTCTTTACATCTTTTACTTCAGAGAAATATTGCGTTTTTTCTCCGGCACTGTTTGTTATTGTACCTTTTGCCAGCATTGGAAACCCTGATGCGTTAGAATAACTGTTTGTGGCATTTTTATAAGAAGTCGAGAAATCGCTGCTGCTAGTAACCCAAGTTTCACCGGAGAACGCAGGACAGGGAATTTTATACCCTTGGCATGAGTATCCGCAAATTGTTTTTGTGCCGAGTTTTGTAGTCGTAACATCTGCACATTGTCCAGAGTTTTTGCTATTTGTATCTTCGTTTAATTGGTACGAAACATAAAATTTTTCTCCATTTGCATTAGAAAATACAACGCTTACCTTGTTTTTTAAGTCAATAACGGTAATCATGTCGCCTAGCCCGTAGCCGTAATAGTCTTTATTTGTCGGATTTATGTAGATTTTCATTTCAACCGTGTCGGCTTTCCCGTCTTTAATTGTCACTATGGTTTGTGATGTGGCAATTGTACTGAATGCATATTCATCTTCAAAAGGCACATTCATTTTTTTCATAAGAGAATCTTGAGTAAGAGCTAGCGCTTTTTGACTTTCAGCTAGTTCGGCATTCAAACGAGATTCATATTCTGCGAATTTTTTGTTAAGAAACGCTTCGGTTTTTTTCTCGGCAATGCTTTCCGCTTTTTTGGTAACAGCAGTGGTAATGCCGCGTCCGGCAACACTTGCAGCGCCACGCAATAAATTCCCTTGTGCGATTGAAATACCACAAGTAAAACATACTAATGTTAGAATGAGAGTAATTTTTTTCATATTTTTTATTTTAGAATTTCAGGTGCAAAATAATAATAATTACACAATCATCAAGAAGTTCTTCTAGTTTTTTTACGTTTGGCGTAATCTTTAATCCAAATGAAGAATTATTGTATCTTTGCTATTACTTTTAAATAGAGAATGAAATGAAGGATGTTACAATAAAACGATTTGTTATTTTTCTAGTACTTGTATTTTGTCTCACGTATGTGTTTGAATTCTTGGTTGTTACACCAATGGCAAAAGAATCTGGATATGGATATGCTATGAATCCTCAGGTTAAAGGATTAGTAGCTCTCGCAATGTTTTTTCCTGCAATAGGTGCAGTGCTCACACGACTTATAACAAAAGAAGCTTTTCATAATGCTATGATACGACCTAATTTTAAAGGAAATGTAAAACACTATGTCTTTGCATGGATTGGCCCGCAAGTGCTTTCTATAATCGGAGCTGTTCTCTACTTCTTCGTTTTTCCGGAACGTTTTGATCCGAATCATGGATATATGTATGAATTATATACAAGTATGGGAGCCGAAATGAGTCCGGAACGAATGCAAAAAACCATGATTTTACAGTTTGTAATGGCATTTTTGGTAGCACCAATACTTAATTTTGTTACATGTTTTGGTGAAGAATGGGGTTGGCGTGGTTACATGATGCCTAAAATGTTGGAAAAAATGAAATTTCTTCCGGCAGTTTTATTAGGTGGTGTTATATGGGGTTTATGGCATGCACCAATTATTGCACTCGGACATAATTATGGAACATCATATGTTGGTGCTCCTTGGCTTGGAATTCTCATGATGTGTCTTTTCTGTATAGTATTGGGAATAATTTTTACCTATTGGACTGTTAAAACAGGAAGTATTCTTCCCGCAGTAATAGGACATGGTGCTGTAAATGGCTTTTTTGGAGCACCATTGTTCTTTGTTGCCGACAATTCGCATACACTATTAGGACCAACTGCTTGCGGAATTATCGCTATGTTACCGCTGATTGTTGTTGCTATTATAATGTGTGTAAAACAAACCAAGCCGAATACCGGAGAAAACGCTTAATTTCTGCTTAAAAAAACGA
>DAIOSV010000002.1:0-34202 GCA_036752345.1 Bacteroidales bacterium
AAAATCAACAGCTAATAGCCAAATGCTAACCCCCTAAAGCAACTTCTGTAGGTCGAACATTTCGTCGCGGAGGCGAGCGGCGGTAGTGAAGTCCATATCTTTTGCGGCAGCTTCCATTTCTTTCTTCGTCTTGGCAATCATTTCTTTTATGCCGTCTTTGCTCATATATTTCACAACCGGATCGGCGGCAATGTTGGTGCGCATTTCCTTCGTTTCCTTTTTTGCCAACGAACTGTCAATTGCTTTCACAATTTGTGTTGGGGTAATGTTGTGCTCAATATTATAACGAATTTGTTTTTCGCGTCGGCGATTCGTTTCGTCTATGGTTCGTTGCATGCTATAGGTAATGGTATCGGCATACATTATTACACGTCCGTTTACGTTACGTGCGGCACGACCGGCGGTTTGTGTAAGCGAACGTTCGCAACGCAAAAAGCCTTCTTTGTCCGCATCGAGAATTGCGACGAGAGAAACTTCAGGCAAATCGAGCCCTTCGCGAAGGAGGTTTACCCCCACAAGCACATCAAAAGCGCCTGCTCTGAGGTTTTCGAGAATTTCTATACGTTCCAGCGTGTCCACATCACTATGGATGTACGCACTTCGAATGCCCAAACGAGTGAGGTAGCGTTGTAATTCTTCCGCCATGCGTTTGGTGAGCGTGGTTACAAGCGTGCGTTCGTTGACATTGGAGCGTTTATTTATTTCTTCAATTAAATTGTCAATCTGATTTTCTGTCGGGCGAATCTCAATTTCAGGGTCAAGCAAGCCGGTAGGGCGTATAAGTTGTTCCACAATAACGCCTTCCGAACGTTTGAGTTCAAAATCGGCCGGCGTAGCACTGATGTATATAACCTGATTGCAGAGAGATTCAAATTCCTCAAAATTAAGCGGGCGGTTATCCAACGCGGCAGGCAGACGGAATCCGTTTTCAACCAGATTGATTTTGCGTGAACGGTCGCCGCCAAACATTCCGTGAAGTTGCGGAATCGTTACGTGGCTTTCGTCTATCACGAGCAAGAAATCTTTGGGCAGGTAGTCAAACAAGCAGTAGGGGCGCACACCTTCGTCGCGACCGTCAAAGTAGCGTGAGTAGTTTTCAATGCCCGAACAGTACCCGATTTCTTTAATCATTTCAAGGTCATATTCCACGCGCTCTTTAAGTCGTTGTGCTTCGAGTTGCTTCCCGATGCTTTCAAAAAAGGCAACTTGTTTTACCATATCATCTTGAATGTCGCGTAGGGCTTTCTCAAAATTTCCTTTTCCGGTGATGAATAAGTTTGCCGGATAAATGGTTGTTTCTTCAAGTAATTCAACGGTTTTGCCCGTGTCGGGAGAAATAATAGCAAGGCGGTCAATCTCGTTGTCCCACATTTCTACGTGAATTGCATAGTCGTGCGACGCTTCCCACACATCAATGGTGTCGCCTTTTACTCGAAATGTGCCACGTTTAAATTCCAACTCGTTTCGGGTGTAGAGGTTGTCAACCAGTTCGCGAAGCAACACATCTTGCGCAATTTTTTGCCCTATTTTGAGTGGCATGGCGCGTTCTTTGAAGTTCACGGGGTTTCCCATACCATAGATACACGAAACCGACGAAACAATGATGATGTCTTTTCGTCCCGAAAGGAGCGCGTTTGTGGTGCTCAGTCGGAGTTTCTCCAATTCATCGTTGATAGACAAATCTTTTTCAATGTAGGTATTGGTCTGCGGAATGTATGCTTCCGGTTGATAATAGTCGTAATACGAAACGAAATATTCTACCGTATTTTCCGGAAAAAATTGTTTAAACTCGTTGTATAGCTGTGCAGCAAGCGTTTTGTTGTGACTTAAAATCAGAGTAGGTTTCTGTACTTTTTCAATCACGTTGGCTATGGTAAATGTTTTTCCCGACCCCGTAACACCAAGCAAAACTTGATGTTTTACATCATTACACACTCCTTCGGCAAGCTGCTCAATTGCTTGAGGCTGGTCGCCGGTGGGTTTGTAATTTGATGTAAGAGAAAATTCCATATCCCAAACTATTGTTTCTCAGTGATTTGCAGTGTACACATTATAGGGAAGTGGTCGGAGACTTTCAAACCTATGCGTTTAAAGTTTTTGCACTCAAATTGTTTGCTTGTAAGAATGTAATCGAGTCGAAGTTGTGGCCACCAATTGAATGTAGCTCCAATTCCCGAGCCCGCTTCCAAAAATGCATCGTTGAGTTGCCCTGCTTTTACAGTCGTATTATATACATAAGAACAAGGAGGTGCGTTAAAATCGCCACAAGAAATGACAGGATATGGACTGTTGGCAATAGAGTCAGCAAGTTCGTCTGTTTGAGTACCACGTTTTTGTATGGCTCGGATGAGCTTTTGAACAAGATTCTCAACTTTTTGTGCTTCAACGTTTTGCGCTTTCCCCAATTCGTTGATGGTTTGTTTGTTCTCTTGTGAAAGTCGATACGATTCCATGTGACTGTTGTACACGCGCATAGTGTCGTTATCTTTCACAATATCAGTCCAAATAGTTGAATTACCTGATTTTTCATAGTTTATCTTTCCATGGGAAACAATAGGGTAGCGGCTGAAAATGATGTTTCCTTGAAAATAATGATTCCCCAGCGTGTACGTTTGGTTGTAGTATATGAATGACAGATTCAGTTGTTGTTTGATGCTGTCGAGCATTACGAATTTTTCCTGGGTATCGTTGTGAAATTCTTGAAAGCAAATAATGTCGGGGTCTTCTTTTTTGATGCAATCAAAAATTTGTTGCATAACTTTTTGGTTCTCTCTCCATCCTAAATAATTGAATGCCATTACGTTGTACGAGAAAAATTTAATTTCGTTTTTCTCTTTTGGCATTGGCGTATTGTCGTTGTTTGCAAAATATTTTCCAAGGGTTGGAATGCTCAACATGAGCGGAATCATTGACGCTAAAAAATACCGTTTGTGGTCGGCTGCGGCAAGCCAACAAATTGATGCAATGATATTGAGAACCACAATGACGGGAAAAACCAGCCCCAACATTTCTAAATACGGGAATGTATTAGGATTGATATATTGGGTGAGTAAGCAACCAATCAAAGCAAGCACAGCTATCATGTTGAGTGTGCAATACAATGTTCGAATAAATCGTCTCATTTTTGACCTTGTTTAAACAACGTTTCTTTTTCTTTTTTAGAAAGGCTGTCGTACCCCGATTTAGAAATTTTATCTAAAATTTTATCAATTTCTTCTTGCGTAGCTTCGTCATCATCGTTCACTTCTTCGTAAGAAACGTACGTTTCTTCTTTGTATCGACTGCGATTTGTTGCGGTAAATGTCGGTTTTGATTTACGTTCGGTTTGTATGCGAGTCATAATGCGCAAAAACCAAAGTGAGATGTCGGTTCCACTTCCATTTTTGAAAAGTTTTGCCCACAAAAATCCAAATGCCATTCCGCCCAGTTGATAGATGGTTGTTGTGGTAACGTCTGGCGAAGCTTTTCCTGTAAATACCGAAATCAGCGGTAAACATTCCAATACGGCAATAATTATAACACAGATTTTGAGTGAAACTTCTCCAAAAAAGAGTAAATAAATTCGATAATTGGGCGCATACGTAGCCGCTGCCACCATGACTGCAAATATTGCTGCGCTTGGACCTAAAAGTGCTGCGCCGAAGTGGCTGATTGAAGTCCAGCAAATTGCAAATAAAAGACCTGAAAGACCACCCAAAAGGTAAATGGCAACCAATCGTTTTTCATCGGTTATGTCAATAAAGATTCGTCCCATCCAAAAGAGAATGAGCAGGTTGAACATCAACGAAATAAATGATGTGTCAAAAAACAAAAAGGTGAGTATGGTCCATGGTTTTTTGAGCAATAAAAGTATTGATGACGGCGCAGAAATGTTGTTCAAAACAGAGCTGTACAGCGAATCAAAAAATAGGTCGCCAATAATTTCAACAATCCAGAGTAGAATGAATGCGAGACTGTTGATGAGCAACAACTTCGTGAGATTGTCGCCTTGAGAATAATTATGTTTTATTTCTTCTATAAGATTCATAGTGCAATATTATAAAGATGAACCGTGTTTACGCCAATATTTAATAAGAAAATATCCGAAAATCATTCCACCCAAGTGTGCGAAGTGCGCGGTATTGTCTCCTACGGCATTTCTAAGTCCACTGAAAAGTTCTATCAAGCCATATCCCAAAACAAACCATTTTGCTTTTATAGGAATGGGAATAAACATTATATACATTTCAACGTTTGGAAATAACATTCCAAATGCCATAAGTAACCCGAAAATAGCTCCCGAAGCTCCAACGGTTGGCGCATTTACAATAGCATTGACACTTCCCATTGTGCCGTCTACATAGTTGCGCGAAGTCCGAATTAATTCATCGCCTTCAGAAAGTATCGTACTCCACATCTGATCATCGATAGCGTACGTGTGCAATTGAATATACGCAACCAACATTTGCACAATACCGGCTCCTAGCCCACACACAAAGTAGTAAATGAGAAATCGTTTTCCGCCCCAAAAGTTTTCAAGTGTATTGCCAAACATCCACAGCGCAAACATGTTGAAAAAGATGTGCTCAAAATTAGCATGCAAAAACATGTACGTAACAAATTGTACCGGCTTGAAACTCGGTGAAGAAATGTAGTGCAAACCTAATTCGTTTGCCACATCTAAACCAAAATACGCTTGCGCTAGCCAGCTAACAACAAAGCAAATAATGTTGATGATGAGCAAGTTTTTAATAACAGGTGGCAGCATCGAAAATCCGGAAGGGCTGTATTGGTTCATCTTAATTAAATTTTTTGAGTAAATCTTCTAGTTCTAGAATAACAGTAATGATATGGCCTTCTGGTGTTATAGAAAAAGATTCGTTTGCGAGCAATAAGGCAACGAATTGTTTCATTTCTTCAACACTCATCTCTTTATTTCTTGAGAGAGCGGCAGCTTTTGCCATATTTTGTGCTATTAGGTCTTGTTTTGAGTGTACAATTGATTTTGGAGTGCTTTCAACCGTATTTATGAAATTGATGATGATATGTTCAACCTCATTGAGGTCAATATCAGCTGGAACGCCATTGACGACAAACGAATTTTGTCCAAAATCTTCTATGTCAAATCCTAATTCTTGCAATTGCGGCAGTAGTTCGCGGAGAGTCTCCGATTCGTCGGCAGAAACATCAATGCGAATTGGCAGTAATGTTTTTTGGCTTGGAATAGCTACATTATCTTTCGCTGAAAGAGAAAAACGATCATATAAAAGTCGGTAATGCGCTCTTTTTATGTCGATTACAAAGATTTTGCCGAGAGCAAACGCAAGGATATATTTCTTTTGAATTTGCGTGCAAAAATCAACGGTTGTGTTTTGTTGAGAATCGTCGTCGCGTTCCGGGAATTTGAAATTGAGCGTTTTGTCTTGCTGTTTTTCGGCCGTATAGTCTTCGAACAATTTTTCCCAATTTCGTTGATTACTTTGCGTATTGGGATTTTGAATTCCGCTAGATGATGTCTTAAACGGATTGTAGTCGGGATTGTATTTGATTGTGGGCGGCGTAATTTCCGTGCTTTTAAACGAAAACATGTCGTTATAATCCGTTGCGTCAGTAAAATCAAGCGAAGGCACTACGTTGTTTTTCCCAAGTGTGTAGCGAATCGTTGATTCCAACAGTTGACAAATATTAAATTCCTCCGAAAATTTTATCTCTGTTTTGGTCGGATGAATATTCACATCAATTTCTGCGGGATCTATTTCAAGAAAGATAAAAAACGGTGGATATTCCTTTTGTGGCAATAAATTTCCATAGGCACGAATAACCGAACCTAAAAAACTTTTTTGTCGGAAAAATCGGTTGTTTACAAAGAAATATTGGTTTGCTCCGCTTTTTCGAGCCATTTCGGGGATGCCAATGTAGCCGGAAATTTTTACAATACTTGACTCGTCGTCCACCGAGAGTAACCCTTTATCCATGTGCTTCCCAAAAATACTCACAATGCGTTGTTTTGTGTTACCAATGGGATATTTCGCATACAATTCACCATCTTTAATAATGGTATATGAAATATCTGGTGATGCCAGAGCCGTTTGATATATTTCGGAAAGAATATAATTGAATTCCGTTTTGTTCGACTTTAAAAACTTGCGTCGGGCAGGAGTGTTGTAAAAAAGATTCTTCACAATGAATGTGGTTCCTTGCGGGCAGGCATCAGGTTCTTGCGATTCTATTTTAGAGCCGGCAATAATGATTTTTGTGCCTAACTCTGCATCTTTTTGGCGAGTTCGCAATTCAGTTTGGGCAACGGAAGCAATAGACGCCAATGCCTCGCCACGAAAGCCCATTGAGCGAATTTTGAATATGTCAGAGGCATCTTGTATTTTCGATGTGGCGTGACGCTCAAAAGCCATGCGGGCATCGGTTTCCGACATACCTACACCGTTGTCAGAAATTTGAATTGACGTTCTTCCTGCATCAACAATTGAAATGGTGATGTCAGTAGCGTGAGCATCAATGGCATTTTCTACCAATTCTTTTACAATTGATGCTGGGCGTTGAATAACTTCGCCAGCGGCAATTTGGTTGGCAACCGAATCGGGTAAAAGATGAATGATGTCGGACATACTCTACAATCGCATTATAAGGAACACTCCCATAAAGAGCAAAAAGGCAAGCAAAATGAGAGCTTTTAAGCCCTCATGGTGTGATTTCCTTGTATATAATTTGTTCTGCTCGAATTTTCGGTGAATGTCAGAGACAAATTCTCCTTTTGGTAGCTCTTCTCCTTCTTCGAGTTTTATTTGTTGCAAAATTATCGCACGGCGATGCTCTCGATCTTCTTTTTTCTTGTCATAATATCGAGGTTGCATGTTAAAACCACGTGGTTTCGGCATATTGTACATTGATGAAAGAAAACCCATACCTGCTATTTTTTTATCTTGCAAAAGTAATGAAAAAAAGATGATTTTATCTATGCTGATTGTTTTTACGAGTATTACTTTTAAACAACTCAATATACGTATATCGCTTACAAAATATTTTGAGTTGGTTCATAAATTTGTAAAGATACTTTCATAAGAATGTAGAGAAAAAAAAGTATTTTCGCCTCGTAAAAATCAAACATATATGGGTGGCTTTTTTGGAACAATATCTAAGACCGATTGCGTAACAGACTTGTTTTACGGAACCGATTATAATTCTCATCTTGGAACGAAACGTGCCGGTATGGCAACGTGTGACAAATTGAATGGCTTTCGTCGTTCAATTCACAATATTGAGAATTCCTATTTTAGGACAAAATTCGAGTCAACGCTTTCGAAATTAGGAGGGCAATCAGGAATTGGCGTAATAAGCGATACAGACGCGCAGCCAATTGCAATAAATTCTCACTTAGGCCGCTTTGCTGTTGCAACGGTCGCTCGGTTTGACAATATGAAAGAGCTTGAGGAAGAATTGTTAAGTAAAAGACATCATTTTTCTGAATTAAGTTCTGGCGATACCAATCCAACAGAATTGGCAGCCATGTTGATTTGCGAGAAGAATGACTTTGTTTCGGGTATAGAGAATGTATTCGACAAAGTAAAAGGTTCTTGCTCAATGTTAATCTTAACGGAAGATGGCATCATTATCGCTCGAGATAAATTGGGTAGAACACCGGTAACCATCGCCAAAAAGGAGGGAGCGTATGCAGTTTCAAGCGAACCAACAGCGTTTCATAACTTAGGCTACAGAATACAAAAATTTGTTGGACCGGGTGAAATTGTGAAAATAACAGCCGAAGGATATACTCAATTGCGCAAGCCAAACGAAAAAATGCAGGTTTGCTCATTTATGTGGGTTTATTTTGGATTCCCTACTTCTGATTATGAAGGAATCAATGTTGACAAGGTTCGTTGCTCGTTAGGCCAGAAAGCAGCGCATAACGACCCTGTTCAAGCTGATTTCGTGTGTGGTATTCCTGATTCCGGTGTTGGTCATGCAATTGGATATGCAATAGAAAAAGGCATTCCGTACAAACGTGGTATAGTAAAATATACTCCAACGTGGCCTCGTAGTTTTACTCCTGCTACACAGGATATGCGTAACCTTGTTGCAAAAATGAAATTGATTCCTAACTATCAAATGTTGAACGGACAAAAAGTAGTCTTCTGTGACGATTCAATTGTTCGTGGAACGCAGTTGCGCGGTAATGTTTCAGAAATGTTTGATTGTGGAGCAAAAGAAATACACATGCGTATTGCATGTCCGCCACTTGTTTATTCATGCCGATACTTGAACTTCTCTGCTACGCAAAAAGACACCGAGTTGATTACCCGTTCGTTGATAGAAAAATATGAAGGACGTCATGATAAAAATCTTGAAGAATATGTAGATGACACTTCAGAAAAGCACAAAAAGATGGTTGATGAAATTCGTCAACGTTTTGGCTTGACTTCTTTGAAATTCAATACAGTACAAGACTTAGTAGAATCAATTGGTTTGCCAAAAGAACAACTTTGTACGCACTGTTTCGATGGATCAAGTACATTCTAATAGCGAATTACAATACTAAATTAAAAGAGTCGGGAAAGTATCTCGACTCTTTTTTTGTTGTTACACAGAACTCTCGCATGGTATAAAACAATAAAGGCGTCCCGTTTGGAACGCCTTTATTTATGTTACAGAAGCGATTGCAATTATTTGTCGCAAACGGAATTGTACAATTTAATTTGGTTAGAAAGAATTTTAGTGAATCCTTTCACATCTTCACCAGAGAAAGCAGTGTTTACTTCACCATATTGCGCAAACTTAGCTTGCATCAAATCGTATTTTGATTCAATACCAATAACGGTGAAATTGTATGGCTTAAGTTCTACGAAAACTTTACCACATACGTGTAGTTGCGTGTCTTCCAAGAATTTTTCAATATTGCGCATAACCGGTTCCATATATTGTCCTTCGTGAAGCAACATGCCGTACCAATTTGACAATTGTTCTTTCCAATACAATTGCCATTTGGTTAAGTTATGTTTTTCAAGCATGTGGTGTGCTTTTATAATCACCATAGGAGCCGCAGCTTCAAATGCTACACGTCCTTTGATACCAATAATGGTGTCACCAATGTGCATATCGCGGCCAATAGCGTATTTAGATGCAATTTCGTTGAGTTTCTTAATAATGTCAACAGGGTTTTGGTACAACACGCCATCAAGAGCAACCAATTCGCCATTTTCGAATACTAACTCAATAGTGCGAGGTTCTTTTTCTTGCAATTGAGAAGGATATGCCGATTCGGGAATTGTTTCGCCTGAATGAAGAGTTTCTTTTCCTCCGATACTAGTTCCCCAAATACCTTTATTGATAGAATATTCAGCTTTTTTCCAGTCGGAAACAATGCCTTCTTTTTTCAAATATTCAATTTCATATTCACGAGAAAGTTTTTCGTCACGAACCGGAGTAAGAATTTCAATTTCAGGGCAAATTACGTTGAATGCCAAGTCAAAACGCACTTGGTCGTTGCCGGCACCGGTACTTCCATGAATAATGTAGTCGGCTTTGATATCGCGAGCGTACTGTGCTAATGCCATAGCTTGGAAAATTCGTTCAGAACTTACCGAAAGAGGGTAGGTGCTGTTTTTGAGAATATTTCCAAAAATCATGTAGCGAATACATTTTTCATAATATTCTTTTGAAATATCTATGCAGACGTGTTTGCTTACGCCAAGATTGTTCGCACGTTTTTCAATATTATCCAATTCTTCGTCAGAAAAACCACCGGTATTGACAATTACAGAGTGAACGTTGTACCCTTTTTCTTTGCTGTAATATTTTGCACAATACGAAGTATCTAAACCTCCGCTGAATGCAAGTACTGCTATTTTTGCCATAATGTATGTATTTAAAATCTATTTTTCTTTTTCTTCTTTTGGGTCGAATACCATACCAGTACAAAGGCAATTGGTACGCCCGGTGCGTTGCAATATGTCGTAGTTACCACACGATTCACATCCTTTCCAAAACGCATCGTCATCGGTTAGATGTACGTAGCTTACCGGTTTGTAACCCAATTTGGTATTAATTCGCATAACTGCCTCACTTGTGGTTAAACCAAAAATTTTGGCATCGGGAAATAAGTCTCTAGACAAGTTGAATGCTTCTTGTTTAATGCGAGAGGCAAGACCTAGACCGCGGAATTTCGGGTTTACAATCAATCCGGAATTTGCAACGAATTGCCCGTGTTGCCACGTTTCAACGTAGCAAAAACCTGCAATTTCGTTATTTTCTGCAAATGCAATAACCCCTTTCCCTTCTCTCATTTTAGAAATGATATAGTTAGGAGTGCGTTGTGCCAATCCCGAATCTTTGTTTTGCGATGCTTTGTAAATCAAATCGGAGATTTCTTGTGCATATTTTTCGTGTTCGCTATTCGCACGAACGACAGTAATTTCGCTCATAACCTTTTTTATTATGGTACAAAAATCTAAAAAAAAATAGATAAAACCCCCTATCCTGTCAAAAAAATGTAGCAATCTTATCAACCTTTGTGTAAATATTACCTCTCACGAAAAAAAAATAGCTTTTTTTGACATTTTCCGTTGAAACTTGTACCTTTACACAATTACAATTTTAAAAAATATGAAAATTCCCTCGTATGTAGAAAATGACCCTTGGCTGAAACCTTTTGCACCCGCAATAGTAGGACGTTTGGAGTATGTAGAACGTCGCGAAAAAGAATTATTGCAAGAAACCATGAGCTTTGATTCTTTTGCCAACGGACATTTGTTCTTTGGGTGTCATAAAACAGATTCGTGTTGGATTTTTAGAGAATGGGCTCCCAATGCAATGAATATTTGTTTAGTTGGAACATTCTCAAATTGGGAGGAACGAGTAGAATTTGTTTTTGAAGAAAAAGAGAATTGTTGGGAACTACGAGTTCCTTTAGATAAAATTAAACATGGCGACCTTTACCATTTGTCGGTCTATTGGAAAGGCGGACAGGGTGATCGAATTCCAGCTTGGGCCACACGCGTTGTGCAAGATGAAAAAACGAAGATTTTTAGTGCCCAGATTTGGGATGTAGAACCATATCAATGGAAAAATTCTCAGCCAACTATAAATCAGGCTCCGCTTATTTATGAAGCACATGTGGGCATGGCTACCGAAGAATACAAGGTAGGAACCTATGCCGAATTTACCAAAAATATATTGCCAAAAATCAAAGAATCAGGGTACAATACGGTGCAACTCATGGCTATCCAAGAACACCCGTACTACGGTTCGTTTGGATATCACGTGTCAAGTTTCTTTGCACCTTCATCTCGCTTTGGTAGTCCCGAAGAGTTGAAGGAATTGATTGACACCGCTCATGGTATGGGCATGCGTGTGGTAATGGATTTAATTCATTCTCATGCTGTAAAAAATACCGTAGAAGGTTTGGGAAAATACGATGGCACCGATTATCAATTTTTCCATAAAGGAGACAAAGGAACGCACTCTGCGTGGGATTCAAAATGTTTCAACTATGGCAAGCCCGAAGTTATTCACTTCTTGCTTTCCAACTGCAAATATTGGTTGTCGGAATTCCATTTTGACGGATTCCGTTTTGATGGGGTAACCAGTATGATGTATTGGGATCATGGATTGGGACGCGCTTTTGATTGCTACGAGCGTTACTATGACGGCAACGAAGACGATGATGCACTTGCCTATTTGGCATTTGCAAATAAATTGATTCACGATGTAAAACCATCGGCTATCACAATTGCAGAAGACATGAGCGGTATGCCGGGACTTGCAGCACCGTTTGCCGAAGGTGGTCTTGGCTTTGATTACCGTTTGTCTATGGGCGTTCCCGATTATTGGATAAAACTCCTCAAAGACTATCGCGACGAAGACTGGCAAGTGGGCAGCATGTATTACGAATTGACACAAGCCCGTGCCGATGAAAAAGTAATCTCGTATGCAGAGTCGCACGACCAGGCTTTGGTAGGCGACAAAACCATCGCATTCCGCTTGATGGACAAAGAAATGTACACCAGCATGCATGTGGCAATTCCAAGTCTTGTTATAGATAGAGGAATAGCACTTCATAAAGAAATACGAATGCTTACGCTGGCTACAGCGCAAAACGGATATCTCAATTTCATGGGGAATGAATTTGGTCATCCCGAATGGATAGATTTCCCGCGTGAAGGAAACGATTGGT
Organism: Bacteroidales bacterium; assembly: GCA_036752345.1. Lineage (GTDB taxonomy): Bacteria > Bacteroidota > Bacteroidia > Bacteroidales > UBA1715 > UBA1715. The sequence continues at coordinate 12,164 of DAIOSV010000002.1, forward strand.
CATATCATTATGCCCGCCGTCAGTGGCATTTAAAGACGGAAGAATGTTTGCGATATAAATTCTTAGACCGTTTTGATAAGGATATGATTGCGATGGTTAATGCGCATCCGAATTTCTTCAAAAATCGTTCACGGTTTATTCATGACAATAATCAAGATCAAATTCTTGCTTTTGAACGTGATGGATTGTTTTTCGTGTTCTCATTCAATCCTACAAAATCATTTGAAGGTTATGGCATTGCAATGCCGGAAGGTGAGTACAAAATTGTTCTCAATAATGATTCTCCAAAATATGGCGGGTTGAATCGTATTGACGAGTCAATTAGTTATTTTTCTCTGCCGGTAGAAGAAGGATTGTATTCAGAACATTACTTGAAAATGTACATTCCGAATCACACGGTTTTGGTGTTTGAAAAAGTACGTTAATTCTTTCCTAAATACGTTTGAATGTGCTCAGCAACACGGCGAGCTGCACCTTCGTTGCCTAATTTTTCGCGGAGCAACGTGTAGTTCTCCAATATCTTGTTACGAAACTCTGCATCAAACAAAATGGAATCCAATGCTTTTGAAAGTTTTTTCGGAGTCATGTCGGCTTGCAAAAGTTCCGGCACAATTTCGTGTCCCATAATAAGGTTTGGCAATCCAAGATTTGAGAGTTTTACAAACAATTTTCCCAAATAGAATGTGATAGGACTTGTTTGATACACAACAATTTCTGGCACATTAAGTATGGCTGTTTCAAGTGTAGCAGAACCAGAAACTACAATGGCTGCGTCTGATTTTTTGAGCAATTCATACGTTTGGTCAAACACAACCGAAAGATTGTTTGTTGTTATATATTTCTGGTAAAATTCAATCGGGAAACGTGACATACCCGCTACCACAAATTGATAGTCGGAATATGTTTCCGAAATGGATTGCATAGTTTTGAGATTTTCTCGAATCTCATATTCGCGGCTGCCCGGCAAAACGGCAATCAGTTTTTTATTTGCTGGCAAATTATTTGTAGCTTTGAAGGTTTCCGGCGTGTGTTTCTCTTTGAACTGTGCAATAGAGTCAAGAAGCGGATGTCCCACAAAATCAACGTGATAGTTGTGGCGCGTTTCGTAGAACGTTTTTACAAACGGCAATTCCACAAACATGTGGTCAATGTTAGCTTTGATGGTTTTTACCCGATTTTCCTTCCAAGCCCAAACCGTTGGTGAAATGTAGAAAAATGTTGGGATTCCGGCTTGTTTTGCAGTAGGAGCAATTTTTAAGTTAAAACCCGGAAAGTCAATGAAAATAATGGCATCGGGTTTGTGTGCGAGGAGGTCGCTTTTGCAAAATGCAATATTATTCAAGATAAGTTTAGCATGTTTTACAACTTCTACAACTCCCATGTAATCGTATGTGCGATAATGTTTTACTAATTCTACGCCAGCAGCTTTCGCCATCAAATCGCCACCCCAAATGCGGAATGTGGCATTGCTATCAATATTTTTCAATTCTTTGATGAGGTTTGACCCGTGCAAATCTCCTGAGGCTTCGCCTGCAATAAGGTAGTAGAACATAATAATTATTATAAAGAGTCAAGAATAAGTAAAATAATGGTGTAAATCATTGTGGGCAATACTACGCCTTTGGCTGCATTGTCGTAGTGCAAGAAGTAGAATAGTGCAAACACAAACGAAATAGGCAATAGGCACCATAAAAGAACTTCCGTACGAATGCCCCATATTTGCAGTTTGTGCATAAACTCAAGGTATGAATTAGTTTTGTTAAACCACAAGTAAACGCCATACGATGAGATAGGAGGTAAGAAACTACCTAAAACAAGTCCTAACCAAGTTTTGTCAAATTTTTCTTTCATAGTGTGCAGTTTAAAAATGCAAGCGATTGCGTTGTTTTCATATCAGTTTCTTCAACTTTAAGGGGAACTATTGAAACAATATCATGTTCTAAGCACCATTCGTCAGTATTTTGATTTTCCGGCTCTTCGTTTGAAAATTCTCCGGAAAGCCAGTAGTACGGGCGATTAAGTGGATCCGTAAGTCCAATAAATTTTTCAACCCAAATACCTGAAGCTTGTTTACATACTCGCATTCCCTTGATTTCTCGGTCAGGTTTGGGGAAATTAACATTCAAAAAAACGTGTTTGTCAAGACCATTCGTAAGAATTGTCTCTGTAATTTTTTTGATATATGGTTTATATGGTTCGAAATTGATTGTTGGCGAAAAATCAAGACTTGAAAAAGCAATAGAAGGAATACGATTGATAGCACCTTCACGCACGCACGCAACGGTACCTGAATATATGGCACTATTTGCCGAGTTGGAGCCATGATTTATGCCCGAAACAACAAGGTCGGCAGTGTGATTTGGCAAGAGTTGATCGAGGGCAAATTTCATGCTGTCGATGGGCGTGCCACTTACAGAATACACATGCACGTCACCTTCGTCTTTCACGCATTTTGCGCGTAATGGAGTTTGTAGTGTAATAGCTTGCCCCATGCCAGATTGATGTTGCTGAGGTGCACAAACGTATATCTCACCATATTCGTGCATAATTTCAGCCAAATAGCGAATGCCTTGTGCATCAATACCATCGTCATTTGTGACAAGAATTATAGGTCGTTTTGACTCCATTGAATTATTTTTTTGCGAAGGTACATTTTTTTTCAGATGTACCGAAAAATGAGTGATGTGTTTTCTCGAAATGGAGACAACCTCGTTATACCAAAGCAGAGGTTTCGCCATTATATTTTTTTGTTACAAACTCAAAAGTACGAAATTTAGTAAGATGAAAAATGAAACTAAGAAAATGAAAATAGAGCCAAAAAAATCCATAAAAATTAAGTACTTTTGTTTTTGGTAAAAAATAATAAGTATACAATGAATATTTCGTGGAATTGGCTGAAGGATTACATTCAGTTAGATGTTGATGTAGAGAAAGCATCAAAAATATTGACAGACATAGGTTTGGAGGTTGAAGGCGTTGAAAAATATCAGACTATAAAAGGCGGTTTGGAAGGAGTTGTTGTAGGAAAAGTGTTGACTTGTGTTGAACATCCAAATTCAGACCATTTGCATATAACTACCGTTGATGTTAGTGGTCCTGAAATTTTACCAATAGTTTGTGGTGCACCAAACGTTGCTGCCGGTCAAACCGTAATAGTAGCAACAGAAGGCACAAAGTTATACGATGGTGATAAGGAATTTGTGATTAAAAGATCAAAAATTCGTGGCGAAGAATCTCGCGGAATGATTTGTGCTGAAGATGAAATAGGTGTTGGAACAAGTCACGATGGCATTATGGTATTGCCTGATTCTATTCCTGCGGGTATGCCTGCTGCAGATTATTTCAATGTCAAAGATGATTACATTATCGGTATTGGCTTGACACCAAATCGAGTTGATGCAGCTTCACACCTTGGTGTTGCTCGTGATATGGCGGCGTATTTGAACGTAAACGGCACTGCAACGGTGAAATATCCTTCGGTTGATGCATTCAAATTATCAAATACGAAATCACCAATTTCAGTTGTAGTTGAACGTCCCGAATTATGCCCTCGTTATACGGGTGTTGTGGTTTCGGGGGTTACCGTTAAAGAATCTCCGGAATGGTTGCAAACGAAGTTGAAAGCGATTGGTTTACGTCCGATAAATAATGTGGTTGACGTTACCAATTTTATTTTGCATGAAATGGCGCAACCACTTCATGCATTTGATGTTGCAAAAGTTAAAGGTGGTGAAATACATGTAAAAACCGTTGCCGATAAAACAAAAATGACAACGTTGGATGGTGTAGAACGCGAATTGTCATCAGAAGATTTGATGATATGCAATACCGCTGAGCCAATGTGTATTGCCGGCGTATTTGGCGGACAAGATTCAGGTGTGACCGAGGCAACTACCTCTGTTTTTATAGAAAGTGCATATTTCAATCCTGTAACGGTTCGTAAAACTGCTCGTCGTCATGGATTAAATACCGATGCATCGTTCCGCTACGAACGTGGTATAGACCCCAATATTACAACATACGCGTTGAAGCGTGCTGCCTTGTTGGTGCAAGAAGTTGCAGGTGGCGAAATTTGCGGACCAATATTCGATTCTCATCCTGAAACATTTGCTTCGTTCCCGGTAACACTAAACGTGGATAAAGTATATTCGTTGATAGGTAAAAATATCGGAGACGACGTTCTCAAGAAAATTCTTTCGGGATTGGAAATGAAAATCGTTTCAGAAGAAGGGCGAAAACTTAACATACTCGTTCCTCCGTATCGTGTTGATGTGCAACGAGCTGAAGATGTAGTGGAAGATATTTTACGTATCTATGGATACAACAACGTAGAGCTTTCTTCAAATTTACATGCGGCAATTACACACCACGATGGCGTGAACCAAACTAAGATGCGTAATACCGTTGCTGATATGTTGGTGGGAAGCGGTTGGTATGAAATCATGAACAATTCGCTTACTAGTTCGGCGTATTATGCTGATTTACAAAACGATATAAAGAATCATTTAGTAAAGATATTAAATCCATTGAGCGCAGAATTGGATTGTATGCGTAATACAATGTTATTCAGCACTTTGGAGGTTGTGATATATAACCTCAATCGCCAGCAAAATGATTTGTCGTTATTTGAATTTGGAAACATATATTTCACCAAAGCAAGTGAAGGAAATGTAACAGAGAAATACGGCGAAGCAAGTCGCTTGTCGATGTGCATGACCGGTAAAAAGTCATCATTGTATTGGGCTGAAAAACAACAAGATGTAACAATCTATGACATAAAAGCAGCTGTGCAAAAAGTGTTGCAACGTTTTGATATGCAAAATGTACATTTTGTGCCACAAAGTGATGATATGCTTACGGGTTTACAATGCACAATCCTAAATAACAAGCCAATAGCTCGCTTGGGTGCTGTTTCAAAATCATTGTTGAAGAAATTCGATATTGATAAACCAGTGTACTATGCTGAAATATATTGGGATGTATTGTTACAAAACTATCGTCAAAGAGTGTTGGCGAAAGAACTTCCACAAGCTCCTAGTGTACGAAGAGATTTGGCCTTGTTGATAGATTCAAATATTCAATTTGAACAAATACAAAAAGTAGCTTTTTCTACCGAACGTAAAATATTGAAGTCGGTAAATGCGTTTGATGTTTACGAAGGTAAAGGGATTCCCGAAGGGAAGAAATCCTATGCTATTTCGTTTGTTTTGCAAGACGAGCAAAAAACGTTGACAGATGTACAAATAGACAACGTAATGAATCGATTGATTGAAAATTATAAAAAGGAATTGAATGCTGAGTTGCGATAGAGTTGAAAATTTTTATGAAGTTCAGACTATTAGTATAAAGAAAAGTCTTACCTTTATATTTTTAAGTCGTACAATATGAGAAGATTTTTTTGTTACATACTACTAATCCTTATTTCTTTATCAGGATTTGCACAGAAACAAAATCAGATGTATTTTGAGCAAGTCTCGATGGATCAGGGCTTGTCGCAAGTGAGCATCAACTCAATTATACAAGATTCAACAGGCTTTCTTTGGTTTGCAACGCTTGATGGTTTAAACCGTTATGATGGTTATACATTTAAGGTATTCAAACCTTCAGCTTCCGATCCTACTTCAATTTCAACGAACCGTATTTTGTGTTTATATCTTGATTCGTATGGTAAAATTTGGATAGGGACATTGGGTGGAGGTTTAAATGAGTATAATCCAATTACAGAGACCTTTACGCACTACATGTACGATCCAAAAAATCCGAATTCATTGAGTAATAATGATGTGTATGACATTGTTGAGGATGACGAAGGGCTGTTGTGGATAGCAACGTATGGCGGCGGTTTGAATAGTTTTGATAGAAAAACCGGCAAATTTACCTCGTACAAGCACAACCCGAATAATTTAAATTCAATTGGAAGTAACCAAGTACGTGTTGTAAACAAAGACCGTTTTGGTAATATATGGGTTGGTGTGAACGAAGGAGGAGGCCTTGATAAGTTTGATAAAGCTACGGGAATTTTCCACCACATTGATTTCATAGAACGTGATATAATGTGTATCGAAAACGATCAAAATGGCGATTTGTGGATAGGTACGTATTATGGTGGTTTTGGGGTTATGAATCCTGAAACGTATAAATATAAAGTGTTTAACAACAATCCGTCGGACACTATGTCTTTATCGAGTAACATAGTGTGGACATTTTATGAAGATACAATTTCAAACATAATGTATGTCGGTACTCGTGGAGGAGGGCTAAATATGTTTGATCTTTCGACCAAGAAATTCCTCGGTTATGAAATGATGAATCAGCATGAATACGGATTGAATTCAAACAATATCCTTTCTGTTGTGCGAGATAAGTCAGGAATTCTATGGGTTGGTTCCGAGACTGCCGGTTTGAATAAGTATAATACCCATCGTAAAAAGTTTTCAATTTTACATCCAAGTTTTGCTTTCTCGTCGTTAGTATCATCTGACAACGTAATGGCATTTTGGGAGATAAAAGATTTTTCTCCGGAATATGATGGGAAATTTTTAGTTGGAACTCGTGGTGCCGGATTGTTGCTTTATGATAAAAATTTCAACGTCGTAAAAACATTCCAAGGCAGAGGCAGCAATAATTTTAATATGATAACGTCCATTGTACAAGATCCAAGAGGATTCTTTTGGCTTGGGACAGATGGTAACGGACTTTTCCGTTTTTCACTAGATAAAGGTGTGCTTGATACATACTCTTATGTGGAAGACGCGCGTAACGTGTTGTCAAACAATGCTGTAACGGCATTATGCCTTGATAATAAACAACGTCTTTGGATAGGAACGTATGGCGGTGGACTTTGTAAGTTTGAATGGGAAAAAAATAAATTCACAACATACAATATTAGTACCTCAAATTTCATGCGTAACGTGGTTTGGTGCGTTATGCAAGATTCTCAAGATATAATTTGGGCAGGAACCAATGGTAAAGGAATCATGAGGGTCAATCCCGAAACAAACGAGGTCACGTTCTTGGAATCAGACAGAAACAACCCCAATTCGTTGAATAACGAAATAGTGTATTCGTTGTTTGAAACCAACAATGGTACATTTTGGGTAGGTACCGGTGGTGGTGGTTTGTCAAAATATAATCGTCGTGAAAAAATATTTACTCCTTATACTCACCGTTCTCATGGATTAACCAACGATATGGTGTTGGCTATGCAAGAAGATAAACGAGGAAATTTATGGGTAAGTACTTGTTATGGAATATCGAAATTCGCACCATTTGCAGAGACATTTACTAATTATTTCCAAGCAGATGGACTTCAAGGAAATTCATTTAACGAGCGTGCGTCATATCGCTCAACATCGGGAATGTTATTCTTTGGAGGTTCTGAAGGCGTCTCTTATTTTAATCCGGATAGTATTATCAACGATACCTATACAGGTCGTGTGGTTATTACAGAACTGAAGATTTACAACAAATTGGTCGAAATTGGAGAAAAGGTACAAGGTGATGTTGTTTTAAATCAGTCAATTACAACTACCAAAGAATTGAAGCTTTCGTATAAACATAACTTTTCATTAGATTTTTCAATCTTAAACAACGTAGCTCCATCTAAGGTTCAGTATAAATACCGCTTACGAGGTTTTGATGAAGATTGGAACTATACCGATGCCAGCAAACGATCGGCGACATACACGAATTTGGCTGGTGGTGATTATGTGTTTGAAGTCACTGCAACTAACAACGATGGCGTTTGGAGTGATGAAATAACAGAATTGAAAATAACAATTGTTCCTCCGTTTTGGAAAACTACTTGGTTTTACTCTTTGTTGATTTTAGTTCTTGGACTTGGTATATATAGTTATATTAAGTACCGTGAACATGTATACAAGGAAGAAAATGCAAATTTGGAGCGAAAGGTTAAAGAACGTACCGCAGAAATAGAACAACAAAAAGTAAAATTGGAGTTACAGAGTGATTTGTTGGTACGAAACAATGAAGAATTGTCAAAATCGAATCGCTTGATTCGTGATAGTATTCGATATGCAAAACGTATTCAAGACGCAATATTGCCGCCTATAACGTTGCTTCACGATTATATTCCAAATGCATTTGTTTTGTTTAAACCTCGCGATGTAGTGAGTGGAGACTTCTATTGGTTTTTGGAAAAAGAAAATAAAATGTATGTTGCCGTTGTTGACTGTACGGGACATGGTGTTCCGGGAGCTTTCATGTCGATGATTGGAGCTACATTGTTGCAACAAATTACCTACAAACGATTACGCACACCTGCCGAAATACTTGATATATTGAACACGGGGGTTCGTACCGCATTGAATCAAAAAGAATATGCATCACCTGATTCGCAAGAAGATGGCATGGACATTACGTTGTGTTTGATAGATAAAGACAGTCGTACTGTGCAAATTGCAGCCGCAAATCATATTGCATATTGCGTTCACGATGATTTAATTGAAACAATAGAAGGTGATATGGCTTCGGTTGGCGGATCTATTACTTCAGAAAGTGGTACTATATACACCAATCATAAGTTCCCATACACGCATGGTACGCGATTGTATATGTTTTCAGATGGTTTCCAAGACCAATTTGGAGGTGAAAATAACAAGAAATTCTTAGGCACACGTTTCAAAAAATTGCTATTCGAATCAAGTTCTTTGCCGATGGAAGAGCAATCTGTCATATTGGATAAAGCATTTGAAGATTGGAAAGGAACAAGAAAACAAATAGATGATGTGCTTGTTTTGGGACTCGAACTTGATTAATACTTTCAAAAAAGTTTCTTTAACGATATGCATTGTATGTGTATCGTTTTTTTCTTTTGCCCAATCGCAAACGCATTCTTTTGATTCATCTGCGACATTTTTTCGTCAGTTTACAATGCCTCCGTTGCCTGACACAATTGATTACGAAGATGAAAAAGATGGAAAATATACTTTTGCCTATCCGTTTTTTGTCCATATTTCAAAAGATGACATAAAGCCTTTGCAACTTGACGACTCTTTGGTATATGCATTTTCAATTCAGTCAGATGGTGCATATTCGTTAAACTTAATTTTTGAGCAAGTACAGATTCCTTCTGGCGCATATCTATCGGTATATTCTAAAAAATCGGATAGCCGAATTGTTTTTTCGCAAACAGAATCAAATGCAACAACTATTTTGGCAACGCCATTATTGCAAGGAGACAATGTGTTTGTTCGTTACGTAGAGCCTCTTAAAACAAGCAGTAAAGGTTCGTGGACGCTGACGCAAGTGTCACATGATTATAAAAATGCATTGTTTTATTCTACCACTTTAAAATCGGCGGCGGCAAGTTGCAATGTAGATGTGAATTGTGTATTAGGACAAAATTGGCAAAATGAAAAACAAGCTGTTTGTAAACTCATTATACAAGGAATCACAATGTGTACGGGTACGCTCATTGGTAACACATCAAAGGATAATACCCCGTATGTGCTAACGGCAAATCATTGCTTATCAACAAATGCCGAAGCTTTGAAAACGGTTTTTTATTTTAATTACGAAAATGCAGAGTGTGGAAATGATGCATCAAAGACGTCTCCCAATACTATTTCAGGTTCTTCGTTAGTAGCCACTTCACCAGATTCCAAAGTTGATTTCACGTTGCTAAAAATGAATCAAATACCTCCAAAATATTACAAACCGTATTATGCCGGATGGACAACATCTCAAATGATATCTGCTGGAGTGACCTGTATACATCATCCCAAAGGTGATGTGAAGAAAATTTCGGTTGATAATGATAAAGTAGTGAGTACCACTTTCAAAACGGTGGATCATCTGTATGCTACAAATGGACATTGGGAAGTACTAGATTGGGAATATGGAACAACAGAGGGAGGTTCTTCTGGTTCTTCGTTATTTAATAGCAATCATTGCATTATAGGTACATTATCCGGAGGAGAAGCAAATTGTACCTATCCGATAAATGATTGTTTCTCAAAGTTTTCTATGGCATGGGATTACTATCAAGGTGTTCAGTATCGGCTACAGCCATGGCTCGATCCAATTAATTCTAACGTAGCTGTATGTTCCGGGTACGATCCCTATTTTTTGCCAGCCAATGTTGCCACTAATGTTTCAATTTTAGATACGTTACATGTCTTTGATTTTGGTGAAAAAGCCGCTGGGCTTTGGAGTGGAACGAATGAATTAGGGTGGCGAATGTTTGCCGAACGGTTCTATTTGAACAAATCAATCTATGATGTGAACATCTGCGGAAAGATAGATACAACCCAAGATTTATCTGATGTCCGTTTTATGGTTTGGACAGGTTCTACAGCACCGGAAACGGTTGTGTATTCTATTCCAATGGCAAAAAGTATGTTGCAAGATTCTATTTGGGTTCATTTTGTTATACCGGAGCCTATTGCTATTAATGGTAATTGTTGGGTGGGATACGAAATAGCAAACAATTCAACTGCATTCACTGGCTATATGTCGGCGGTTGAGGCAGAGGGAACTGCATTTGTGCGTCATTCAAAAGGGTGGGTAAATACCGAAACCATTGGATTTCCTGCACATTATGGTGTGTTGCTTCATGTTACAGATAGCCCCGACACGTTACAAACAATTTCATTTGAAAGGCCTTTCTTTGCAAGCAAAATCTCAAATACTAATATCTCAGAAGCAACAGATGCTTTGTTTGGCATAGATTCTTTGGGTACAATAAAGAATACGACACCTTTTTATACGCTTTCAGATGAGTCAGTATCAAACTGGTCGGGACCAAATGAGTTAAAAACCACGTGCTTTGCAAATAAAATGGATTTGTTGAGTCCAACGTATGTGCGAGGAATAAAAATCGCTGTTGCGAGTATTCCCAATAACTCAAAAACGACCGATGTGGTAGTGTGGAATTCTGATTTAACGAAAGAGTTAGCTCGTAAAACTATCAGCAACGCATGTTTAAAGTCAGACTATTTCAATCAAATCCATCTTGATTCGCTGTTGTATGTAGATACCACCTTTTATTATGGCATTTGTATAGATACTGCCGAATACCAACAAAACCTTTCTGTATATCTCTATAGCGATGTAGAATCGTCAGTTGACGGCAATTTTTATTTCGATGGCATGTGGTTGTCGTATGTGAATTATGAGTTGCCGTATAATGTTGGTGTTCAGCCCATTATTGCGAAATCGAAATATCATTTCAATCCTGACTCTGCAAAAGTTATACAGTATCCATTGCTCTACTCATCAAAACGAACGGTAACAAAGAACCCCAGTGTTATAGTGTATCCTACAATAAGCAACAATGAATTTTATCTTCAATTTAAAGTAAAAATATATACCTCAATTCACGTTTCGCTTGTTGCCCCTGTTGGCAATATTGTCATGTCGGGCGAATATACTATGCAAAATGGAAAATTTACAATTCCAATTTCGACCCTAGCGCGCGGAATGTATAATGTGCATATTGTAGCGGAAGGTGATTCATATGAAGGTAAAATTCTTCATGTACAGTAGTGAATCTAGCGATTACCACCTTCCATGGCTGCCAATACAAAACGAATTTCTTGATAATCACAGTCTGGCAACTCTTCTTTAATTCCAGAGAGGGTGAGAGTACCTTTTTTTGCAGCAACTAAGCTAATTTCTCTGATTTTATCTTCAGGCACAAAATCGGTTATATTCAATTCGCCTTCGGCTAAATAGTATTCAAGGTGTTTGCAGATTGTTTTTTTTGTAAGCCCGCGTTCTTCAGCAATGTCATCAATAGACAGCCCATCGGCATACATCAGAAAAGAGACTTCTTTGGTGTCGTAGCCCTTGTTTTCATATTTTGATGCTGTCGTTTTCTTTTTACTTATTGTTGCTTTTTGCAAGAACATTTTTTTCCGCGCTTCAAAGTCAGTTGGTACTTCAAGGCTCTTTTTGTCAAAAGATTTGCCTGATAGTGCAGATTCAAGCATGCGCAAACATTTCTTTATTTTTTGTTCTGTGTTAAAAAACACCAATTCAAACGTTTGTAACTCATTGATATATTGCTTTGTTCCTCGTAGCGAACTCGCATTTGCAATAATTTGGTAGATATAGGTAGAGATATCTTCAAAGAGAGGCTTAAAATAGACAATAGAGTCTTCTATTCGTTTATGCAACGTGCTATTGTCGCGATGGTTAATAATGTTTTGAAGTTGCACCGAAAATTTTCCTGCAACATTCACAAGGTGGTCAATCTTCGGTTCTAATTCTAAGATACTTGTTTTGAGGTACCGCTTTGGTGACCGTGTGTCTTCTTCCAAGTCCTCAAATTCGGCAATTTGATTCTCAAATTCTTCTTTGAGAGCTTCAAAATTGAAACTAGAAATTACCGTTTGTTCTATATATCGTTGTAATTCAACTTTATAGATATTTTCAAGTTCCACGTCGCTTTCTTTATTATTGGTAAACGAAAGCACACGTTTGTCTTGGTCAGGATAATTGTCAACAATAGGCTCTGAAAGTACCAAGCCTTCAAGTGACTCAAGTCGTGAAAGGGCTACGTATATTTGTCCTGGAGCAAATGCCTCAGAAATGTCAATAATTGCGTTTTTGAATGTTAGACCTTGACTTTTATGTACCGTAACAGCCCACGCTAATTTAATTGGGTATGTAGTAAATGTTCCAAGAACTTCTTCTTCAATTTGTCCGGTAGCTTTGTCAAGGGTGTAACGAGTATTTTCCCAGGTGAATTTCTCCACTTTTACAATTTGTCCCGTTTCATGAAAAACCACAGAAATGGTATCTTCTGTAAGTTCATGAATTTCTCCAATTTTACCATTGTAGTAGTTTTGCCCTTGTTCATAATCATTTTTCACAAACATAATTTGAGCACCAACTTTTAATTCCATATCAGGATTGAGAGGAAAGATATTTTCGGGAAATGTTCCGCGTATGTCTGCTTTGAACGTGAACGATTCTTTTTTGATTTTCCGCAATTTCTCATCGTTTATGGCATCAGCTTTTTTATTGTGTGTGGTAATAAAAATGTACGGCACTTTTTCCGGGGGAATAAAATTCGGAACATAATGCTTATTGAGCTCATTTACATCGCGTTGTACAAAAAGGTTGTTACGCAAATTGTTTAATATGTCAATAAAAAGTTGGTCGTCTTGTCGATAGATTTTTTCGAGTTCTAGAACTAACGGAGGAGCTGTTTGCAACACGTGAGCATCAAAAAAATACATGCTTTGGTAGTATTGTTTCAAAAAATTCCATTCTTCCTTTTTTACCACCGGGGGGAGTTGAAGCATGTCGCCAATAAAAAGTACTTGCACGCCTCCAAATGGTTGATTTTTTCTTCTGCGAATGCTGCGCAAAGCTGTGTCTATTGCATCTAAAAGGTCTGCTCGAAGCATACTCACTTCATCAATCACCAGAAGTTCCATTTTTCGAAGTACTTGTCGTTTCCAACCTGCCATTTTTGAGACTTCACGAGGAACTTTTTTCAACGGCATGATTGCAAACGGAATTTCTTCTTCTTCAAAATTCAATGCCGGTGCAAAGCAACAAGGAGGCAGTTGAAACATTGAATGGATGGTTACACCACCTGCATTTAAAGCTGCAATGCCCGTGGGCGCAACTATTACAACGCTTTTGTGAGTGTTCTCTACTATATTTTTCAGTAGGGTGGTTTTTCCCGTTCCAGCTTTTCCTGTGAGAAAAATCGAGCGATTCGTTCCGTTTATGAACTGAATTACTTGGAGAGCGGCGGTATTGTCATTGAAATTCATTCTATTTTTTTGTGGTTGTACAAAAGTAAACAAATATTATCTTTGCGAAAAGTTTATATCAATGAATTTCATAGAAGAATTGAAATGGCGAGGAATGCTTCACGACATGATGCCGGGAACAGAAGAACAACTCGCAAAAGAAATGACAACAGCGTATTTGGGCATTGATCCAACAGCTGATTCTTTACATATTGGACACTTGTGTGGGGTGATGATGTTGAGACATTTTCAACGCTGTGGACATAAACCAATTGCTTTAATAGGTGGTGCAACCGGTATGATTGGAGACCCTTCGGGCAAGTCAGCCGAACGCAATTTGCTTGACGAAGAAACACTGAAACATAACATTTCGTGTATTCGCAAGCAGTTGGAACATTTCCTAGACTTCAATAGTGACGCGGCTAATGCGGCAGAACTTGTGAATAATTATGATTGGATGAAAGATTACACGTTCCTTGATTTTGCTCGTAACGTTGGTAAGTTGATTACCGTTAATTATATGATGGCAAAAGACTCTGTGAAAAAGCGTTTTAGTGGCGAATGTTCTAGTGGAATGAGTTTTACAGAATTTACATATCAACTTTTGCAAGGATACGATTACGTGTATCTCAACGAACATAAAAACTGTAAATTGCAGATGGGAGGCTCTGATCAGTGGGGAAATATTACCACAGGAACGGAGTTGATTCGCAGAATGAACGGAGGAGAAGCATATGCGTTGACTTGTCCGTTGATTACAAAAGCTGATGGTGGAAAATTTGGAAAAACAGAAAGTGGTAACGTTTGGTTGGAGCGTCGTTATACCTCACCGTACAAGTTCTATCAATTTTGGTTGAATGTGAGCGATGACGATGCGAAGAAGTATATCAAAATCTTTACCATGCTTTCAAAGGAAGAAATTGATGCATTGATTGCCGAACATGAACAAGCTCCTCATTTACGCATTTTGCAGAAACGCTTAGCAAAAGAAGTGACCACTATGGTTCATAGCGAAGACGACTATGAAGCAGCATTAGAGGCTTCAAACATCTTGTTTGGAAACGCAACAAGTAATTCTTTGAAGAAGCTTGATAAAGAAACATTTTTATCAGTTTTTGAAGGTGTACCAACATTTCAAATCGCAAAGAGTGAAATAGAAGCCGGAATTCCTGTATTGGATTTCTTGGCCGAAAAGACTGCAATTTTCCCAAGCAAAGGCGAAGCAAGAAAAACAATCCAAGGTGGAGGCGTGAGCATAAACAAAACAAAAGTTTCTGCCATAGATATGATTGTCAATTCCAATGAGGTTTTGAATGGTGCGTATATACTAGTTCAAAAAGGTAAAAAGAATTATTTTATTGTTGAAGTAATGTAAACAAACAATACCAAGAAATAATTGAAAAGGGAGATAGTTATATCTCCCTTTTTTATTGTCGGTACGAGATGGATGCTATTGCAAAAAAAAGGAAGCCAATGTTGACTTCCTTTTTTTGTATCATGTACGTTTTTTATTATCTCAAGAATTTCTCGTTCGGGTGAGGTATAGCAGAACGTCTCTTCGTTGCTCCCTTGATTGCCAAATCGTGAATTTCAAAACTCAAAGTAACTTCATGAGTACCACCGGTTGATAGTCCGGCATTTGAAATAGTCATATCATAGCTATACAAGAATTGGTACAATTGTTTTTTGTCTTTCGAGTATTTAATGTATCCAACAGTAAGAATAAGAGCATCGAAACTTTTAGCTTTTATACTATTAGCAATTTCCTTCAAAGATTCTTTTTTGTAGTATTGTTTACGACACCAAACTCCTAAATAGAGAGAAGACATAAATGATACTTTTGAAGGAATTGTTGCATTCATACCGAAAGTAAGTGTTTTTGCACCAGATTCAGAACCTTTAAACCATTGGTTTGATTCTGCTTGGTTTTCAAATATGAAGCCAGGGCAAAGTAAGAAATATCTGTTGTGGAAACCTTGACGGTTAATTCTAAATTGCATATAACCGTGTGCTGTAAATTTCATAGGAAGAGGAGCTTCTTGACCATCGTCCAACCATGACATATCTGGTTGTGATAAGTGGTGGAATGCTACACCAAAAATACCGGTAGCTAAATATTTTACTGGAGTTTGGCGAATGTTGAACTGTACTGCAGTACCTGCATTGTAATCTAAAACACCTAGACTTCCGTGGTCTTCACCTTCTGGTAATTGAAATTCTGTTTCATATATTGCACCAAAACGAGGGTCTAATTGATCAGTAAAAGTCATGTCTCTATAGTCCAAACTCTTGTGGATGTATTGTGCTCCGGCACCAATTTGGAACATAAGATCAGGAAGAACACGGATTTGTTTAGCGTATGCTAAACCACCTTGAAATGTGCTTAAATAATTTTCACCTTGCGTGTTTCTTGTTAGGAAAGCTCCAATACCACCTTGTGCAAATTTATTATCATAGTAATCGAAGCAAACGCTTTGTGTTCCCCATTCTCCTGGGACACTCGTCCACAAGTGACGATCGGTGATTGTTCCTCTCAAGCCGGGATTTATACCGGTCATCGCAGGATTGTAATATGTCTCCTTCAAATAGAACTGAGAATAGTTAGGATCTTGCGCTTGTACCACATTTGCAAAAAGCAAAGATGAAATTACAGCAATAATAGAAATGTAAATTTTTTTCATTGTTTCCTATTCTTATCGTTTTCCAAACAAAATTGTTATCCCTGCCTTTTTTTGACATTAGGCAGTTGTGCAAATATATGAAAAAAAACAAAGATTGCTTGAATTCGTCTGTTTTTTTTGCAATAAAACGGAAAATCTAATTTGTTCCTTCAAACAAATTAATGCATTTCGTTGAATTTGAACAAATTGTTATGTTTAGCGAAAGTTTTCATTTTTTTTGAAACGTTTTTAAAATTCTGATAGTCTATACTATATGTTTTTTGTATTTTTGTTTGATTTTAAATTGGGCAAATGTGTTGTGTAAGGTTTGTTTGCCCTTTAATTACTTCAAAAAAATTCTCTTATGAAAAGAACTTTTATGCGTTTAATTGTATTGATGTTTGTATCATTGTTTGGGGCATTGCATGGTATAGCGCAAACATACGACCCTTCGGTGTTCATTGACATCAATATCAATTCAGGAAATCCATCATACCCATATCCGCAATTTGAAGAATATAAGGGTGGAGGTAAATCTCTCGCAAAATATAATGCCGAAGGTGTTACGCATGCCGATATGGAAAAAGCTGGTCGCGAGGCATACGAAATTATGATGCACCGTTGTCGCTATGAGGGCACATATTGTGGTGTAAAATATATTTCGTTCAACAGGGATGATGTTCCCCATAACTATGGAACCTTCGTCTCTGAAGGTGATGGCTATGCTTTGCTTGCTGCCGCCATTTTTGCTGATCAAAAGACATTTAACGGATTATATATGTGGATACATGATATTCGTTTTGCTGGTGTGAAACGTTTTAGAGATGGCAACACGAGAGGTACCACATCAAACGATTATGCCGGTCCATATATGGCAGCGTGGAAAGATAAAACGTTTGATGCAGCGTATGGTTCAGATAGTCACTCCGCAACCGATGGAGATATGGATATTGCTATGGCAATGCTTATAGCATACAAGCAATGGGGAGAGTGGATGATGCAGGACGGAGTGGTCGTTAAAGATTGCAGCGGTAACCCGATATCATTGAAGTATGAAACTCAGCGTGTTGTGGGTGCCTTAGTTGATACGATTCCGCAGATAGATCCTGGAAGTCATCAGGTAACCGGTTATTTATGCGGTGACATCGGTATTGATGGGTATCAAAAACGTGGAAATTCATGGGGAGAATTAACCCGTTGGCGTTTTACTACGCAAGGTCAGGCTGCATATCCCGGAGCAAACGGACCATACAACGGCGGGCCGAATTTGTATAGTATATATGGAGGAAACTATATTGATTACGATGCACCTTCATATTTTGAGGAATTCTGGCGTTGGTTGAAAAACGGTGATGGTGTTGATGCAAAAAATAGTGCCGTTGCACCGTGGGAAATACATCAGTTCAAGCGAGCCGCCGCCTCTGGTAACTGGCTTAATAAACAGGCCTATAATCAGGGATTGTATGCTTCAATTGGAAATGTATCAGTTGGTGATTATGGCGCAAATCCGACATTTGGCGTGTATGTAGATGGAGAGGATTTTCGTTATGCATGGCGACATGTACTTGATTATTTGTGGCATGGACATGCTAATTATGATTGGGATCCGTCAACACACCAAGTTATAGCAGGAACAAATACTTCTGAATACGACATGGGTGTGCGTCATGCTTCATTGTTAAAAAGTCCATCAAATTCAGGATCGCAGATATGTAGCAAATTAGGAGCATCGCCTGATGCCGGTCAACCTTCGTGGTTTGGTGTTTCTCAAATACCACAGCAATGGACTCCAACTGGTGGAATAACATCAGCATATCATACGAACTATTCTGTAGGATCAGGATCGGTAGCTGCTGTAGCTTCAGAAGATTTGGAATTGTTGGGCGACATTTATCGTCAGTGTGAAGTAACATGGGACGGCAACAATACAAATGTAACGTACGATTCTGAAGAACGCTATATAGGAAGCACACCGAAATATTTTCACGGTTGGTTTAGAACCCTTGGAATGTTGGTGTGCTCAGGTAATCTTGCTGCGCCGGAAGATATGTATCCTAAGGCAAATATGAAAGTGTATATGTCGGTTGACAAAACATATGCATATCAAGGAGATAAAGTAAAATATACAGTTCAATATAGAAACTATGGAAGTTTGGCAGCCGAGGGAGTAAAAATACAAACGCCATTGGATGAGGATTACACATTCGTTAGTGCAACGGACGGAGGTGTTTATGATGCTGCAACGCATACAGTAACTTGGAATATAGGCACTGTAAGCGGTTTCAAAACTGGTGGTTTGAATGCAACGCAAGATTCTGTCGGTTTTACTGTTAGAATTACAAGTTTGGCTAATTCAAGGGTGTGCGAAACGAGTACCATAACGGGAAATAATTTCGATGAATGGGTTAGCAACGAATATCCGAACCATGCCACCTATACTATGGAGCGCAACTGCGTTGATATATTGGCAAACAGATCATTGTTAATTAATAAAGAAGCAAATAGAAACGAATTAAATCCCGGCGATGTCGTAACATTTACCGTTGATTTTGAAAATAAATCAACTGAAGATTCATGGATGAATGGTGGTCGCGACAATGTGCGCTTGTCGTATGGAAACTATTATATGTCGGGTAATGCGTATAAATTTTATCAATACTATAGATTCTGGAACGATGCAAGTGAAGCCTACATTAATTTGAGCAATTATAGGGTTTCGTACTTTATGTACGATGCGGCTGCAGTAGGTTTGTACGATGCGTCAACAAACCCGACAGGCTGGTCGTTTACGCTTGATAACGGAAACGATATGGCAAAATACGGATGGATGCCCGATGGCTCGGAGACTAAATTTACATACCAAAAAATTCCGCAAGGTGAGGACGAAAACGGAAAATGGAATCAACGTTTGATGATTCAGTTCCCGGGGGCATTAATGGCTCCGTCAACTCATGTATATGATAAATTGAATAATTCCTATTTGATTCACAAAGGTGGGTATGGTCCTTGTTTCTTCCGTACGGCACTTGCTTCAATGCCTAATACCGATTTGACAACCCGTGTGCAAGACGATTGGTCATTTTCAACTGCCGTAACAGGTACAACACTTGATGGTCAGACAGAAACGTTTGTTTTAGTTTCACCATGTTGGGCTGATTATGACGATTTAGGGTATGAAATCAATAATTATTCTCGTCACGTTTGCAATCCTACTTCGTTGGATAATTACGACCGCGTTTTGGTTGAAGAATTTGATGGTTATACGTGGCGTCGTATTCAGGGACGTGGTCCGCTTCCAGGTAAAGAGGCATACAACGTTACCATAGTTGATACTATTCCTTTGGAATTAGAATGGAAAGAATTTGTTGATAGCAAAGGTTTAGGTGTAAATGCAACATATACAGCAGCTCCATCAGGTGCATCCTATTCTGGTATTGTAAAATGGACTGTGCCTGAAATGTTGGTAGGAGAAAAAGATAAATTCGTGTACACCTGTGTGGCAAAAGATTTAGGTTGCCCAAGTGCACCCGATGCTACATA
Source organism: Bacteroidales bacterium (assembly GCA_036752345.1). Lineage (GTDB taxonomy): Bacteria > Bacteroidota > Bacteroidia > Bacteroidales > UBA1715 > UBA1715. The sequence continues at coordinate 32,097 of DAIOSV010000002.1, forward strand.
TATTAATGCAGCATGGATTTATTCTGACACTGATTCTCCCGATTCTTCAGCGGTGTCACTTACAACAACATGCACCGAATTGCCTCCATATATAGAACCGCAAAATTCATTGTTCAAAATCGCAAGTGTGGAATCAGCGAGCGTTGGAGATGTCATTAATTATGAATTGAAGTACAAAAACACAACGGGTTCGCACGTTGAGCCAAGTTGTGCTTCGTCTGTTGATTGGCAAACATTTGAAGGGAAGAATATGCCGGAAATTTCTGCGTCGGGTATTAAATTAAATGCGTTGAACAGCGGAGCAGTATTCTTCGGTGCAAAAAATTCGTATGGCGTAAACGGCTCGGCTACAATAACTTTTGCTAACCCTTCCAACAATCAGGAAACGTACGTCGTTTTCCGTTATGAGAGTGGTGTTCCGGGAACTGCAAGTTTCAAAGGAATTGCTATGAAGATTATTATTAATAATGACGGGAACAATAACTTCGGCTATTTCTTATATAATAACGGAACGTTGGTTGAATCTGCTTCGGGTTGGGCTAATGCACTTCAATTTAAAGGGAGTACAACGGCTCCGGTCTTGAAGTTCGTTTTAAACGAAGATCATTTGTATTTGTATATCAACGACATGGAAAGTGTTTTGAAAGATTGGTCTGGACTTACTACATCGCCGGGATATACTGGTTTTTATGTGTCAAGTAACGGAAACAGCAACACCTATGTAACTGCCTTTGAATCTGATTTTGACTATGCTTTCGATGTTAAACTGTTCGATCAGATACCTAATGAACTTACAGACATTACAAATATTTCGGGAAGCGGAATATACAACGCTGGAACACAGAAAATTACGTGGCCGGTAGTTGCAGGTCCGGTTGCTCCAAATGCTGAAATTTCATACACATTCGATGCGAAAGTATATTCATGCAATAGTTATATAAATAATTATGGTATGGCAAAGGTATACGGACAAGACACATTGAAGGTTGTAAATTCCATAAAATGTGGAACAACGGTTTGTCCTGATCCTCCTACAGTTACGTCACCTCTTACTTTGTGTAAAGATGCAACTGCATCTGCTCTTACTGCTGTTGGTAAAAATTTGAAATGGTATACTACTGAAACGAATGGAACTCCATCATCATCAATAACACCATCAACAACTACGGTAGGTAAAACAACGTATTATGTATCGCAAACTGATGGTTGTGAAAGTCAGCGTACTCCACTTGTGGTTGACGTTATAGAAACAGAAGCTCCACAAGTAGTGACGCCGGTTTCATTGTGCTTGAATGCACCAACTACCGCATTAACAGCTACCGGAACGGATTTAACGTGGTATAATAGTTCAAAAGTTGAATTAACCGGAGCGCCAACTCCTGATGCTTCGCAAGAAGGCGATGTTTCTTATTATGTAACGCAAACATTGAATAACTGTGAAAGTGAAATGGCAGAAATCGTAGTTTCTGTCGGTGCGCTTGCAAAACCAACGGTACAAGATGTTAGTTACTGTCAAGGTGCAACAGCAACAGCGTTGACTGCCACAGCCAGTGGTACTTTGGTTTGGTATGAATCCGGAACTGCAACAACAGCGTTGGCATCAGCTCCAATTCCTTCAACTACAGTGGAGGGAACAACTTCTTATTTCGTATCGCAAACGTCGGGAGATTGTGAAAGCGATAGAGCTGAAATAAAAGTAACGATTAAACCGAGCCCGGTAAGTACAATTTCTGCAACAAAAGACAGCTATTGTGGTACAACATCAACAATCGTTTTGTCTTTGACTTCAGCCGTTGATTTAACGATTGCAACGTATTCTTGGGAAAAAGATGCAACAGCTACAGCAACAACTGCTACCGTAATCGCTGCGACTAAGGGTGAATATGTTTGCGTCGTAACTCTTGACGGTTGTGAATATACCACGCCAGCAAAAACAATTACGGAAAATGCTTCTCCGAAATACACAATTACCGGAGCTGGTTCATATTGTCCTGAATCAACTTCAAAAGCTGATGTCGTGATTACGTTTACCGCTGGAACGGCTCCTTATACATTTAGTGAGGCTATAACCGGTGCGGGAACTTCTGCAACAACAACATACACTAT
>DAIOSV010000002.1:34302-57916 GCA_036752345.1 Bacteroidales bacterium
GTTACTTCTACATCTACCTCATTTACCTATGCATGGTCTGGTGATGGAAGTAGCAAATTGAATAGTACATCATTAGAATCGGTTACATTTAATGCTACCGCTTTGACAAATACAGACTATACATTGAATGTGCAAGTTGTAGACAAAAACTCAACCTGTAGTGGTTCTGCGTCAACAAAAGTTACGGTATATGCATTGCCAACAGCACAATTGACAACGACTCAGAATTATGTTTGTAGTGATGCAGATATTACAGTAAGTGCAAACGTAAGTGATGATGGCTCTGGTACTGGTGTATGGACAAATGCCACGGAAGTTTCGGAATTGACAGCAACCGTTGACGGAAGTTCATATAGTGCAGGAGTAAACACCGTTTCGTATGTATATACCGATGCTCATTCTTGTAGCTCAGCAGTGGTGACAAAAGACATCACAGTTGTAGCAAAACCTGTTGCTCCAACTCCTACAACTATTTCATATTGCTTAAATGCAACAGCACAACCATTAGCAATAGCTGGTTATTCAAATTTATTATGGTATGGAACAAGTAAAACGAATACCCCAACAACGACAGCTCCAACGCCGTTAACAAACACCGAAGGTAATACAATATATTATGTAAGTCAGGTAGTTGACCAATGCGAAAGTGATATTGCCGAGGTTACTGTTATTGTAAAGAGTAAACTTGAACCACAAATAAATCTCAGCAAAGCGGAAGTATGTGCCGGTACGGCAATAAATATTTCATTATCGCAAGGATATGTAAAACAAACATGGTCGGGAACCGCTGCTAGTTATCTGAATTCAACAACAATGGCTGCACCGGAATTCCTTGCAACAGCACCGGCCGGTCCGTACACATTGACAGTAGATGTAGAAGACGCAAGTTCTTGTACTGGAACGGCAAGTGTTCCTATTCAAGTCAATGAAGTTCCTGTAGTCACTATATCAGCCGATGATGTTACTCATTGTGTCTCGGTTACTGATGCTCAAACTATTACAGCAAAAATTACTCCGTCAACGCTCACGGGAACGCATACGTGGACAAATGTTTCTTCTACTTCGTCAACAGCATCATTTGTTCCAAGTAGCAAGACCCCGGACGATTATAAAATTACGTATCAGTTTACTAGTGATGACAATTGTCCGTCAAATGTTGATTCATTAATAATGACGGTCTACGCATTACCTTCAATTACAATTACACCAAGCAAAACTGATGTTTGTAAGAGTGGAATTAATTCTTCTGACATAACAATGAGTCCTTCACAAACTGTAGGAAATTTTGTGTATTCTGTAGATAATGGCGGAACAATTGCCTCTAATGGAACATTCTCTCCTGCAAGTAATGCAGCGGGAGATTACATTGTTACATTAACATACACCGATGCAAATAGTTGTACTTCCAAAGCAATTGCAGATGTGTCAATTCATGCATTGCCTACAGTAGTATTTGATGCTTCAAATCCTGATTCGGCTTGCTACACCAAAGCCGGATTTGATTTGTTGATAAATTGCACCAACGAAGATGGTCTTGTTGAAACAAAAACAACTTCATTAAATCCTTCAACGTCAAGTGTCGGAACAAAGACTATTACGTATTCGTATACTGATGTAAATGGTTGTGCAAATTCTGCAGATTATCCTATTACAGTGTATAAAGTTGCAACGCCAACAATTGATGCTCCAAATCCAAAAACGGTAACGATAGACGAATATGGAACCTTGCTTGATGTTGCATCAGTTTCTGCTACTGCAACTACTGCGGGAGATGGAATAGTATGGCAAACCAGTGGCGGAACGCAATTGGGCACAGGTGCGTCATATACATCGCCAGAAACTTTACAAGGAACGTATTATTATTATGCAAAAGAAACTCGCATGGTTGATGGAACTGCTTGTTACAGTGAATCAGCAAAAGCCACATTGGTTTTATCTAATTGTCCTGCAAAATCACCGATAGCGACAGACACAATTCTTTGTGTTGGCACCGATGGCACCATTGCGTTAAATGCTTCTTTTGCAGGAACTTCTACAAGCAAATCTCTTGCATGGTTCTCTGATGAGTCTCTTGCTAGCAAATTGATTGATGGAAATTCATATTCAACTACGGTTTCTACAACTGCTGCAACAACATATACATATTATGTAGCGGAATATGATGAAACCGGATCTTGCTGGTCTAGTCCAACTATTGTAACAGCGAGTGTAAAAGAAAATCCAACAGTTGCAATAGATGATATTGCAACTCTTTGCTATGCTTCAAAAACATATACAGCAGTAGGAAAAATCAATGGTGTTGCTTCTACAGCAGGAACATGGTCTATAGCGAGCGATCCTGCGGCAATCAATAGCACAACAGGTGTCATTAATACCCAGTATTGGGGTGAAAATGATGGTTCGTACATGGTAACGTATGCATACACAGATGAAAATAATTGTTCAAACTCAGCATCAAAACCATTCACGGTTGAATTTCCAACGGTTCCAACGTCAGATGGTTTTGTTGGTTTGACTGCTAATCCGCAACCGGTTGTTGTTACTGCGCAAGCTTCTTCGTTAGAAACGAGTGCTGTTGTAAAATGGTACGAAACCGCATCGTCAACAACTATTCTTGAAACTGCAAATTCATTTGCAACAGGTAATGATCCTGCAACGGTTCAAACCGTTATCTATTATTTGTCACAAACGGTAAATGGTTGTGAAAGTGAGCGCGGAACGTCGGTTGTAAAAATAGTCGATTGTCCGTTCTTGAAACCTACGGTAACTCCGGCGACAGCTTGTCAGAATGCTACTACATTGAGTGACTTGTCTGCATCATTACCTTCAACAACAACTGTTGCTGCTGATTCATGGGCTTGGTTTGATGCCGACAAAAATCCGTTGTACAATGGACCGGAAACCTCATATGCTTCAGGTGTTTCTACTGCTATGGCAGCAGTTACAACGTTCTATGTAGCATATCTTGCAACTGATGCAGGTACCGGTCAACAATGTTTGAGTGACAAGGCAGCTGTTACCGTTACTATCCATAAATTACCAACAGTCGCAATCAACGATCCTGGACGCACATTGTGTTATGCCGAAGGTGATGTTCAGTTGACGGCAACGGTTAATGGAACCGCAAACAATACCGGCAATTGGTCGGTAACTGGCCAGACTTCTGCTATCTCTTCATTGGGTGTGTTCAATACCAAATTTAATAGCACTACCGATGGCGATTACACTGTGGTTTATTCTTATACAGATGCAAATAATTGTACTTCACAAGATGATTTGGCGGTAAGTGTAGAATATCCTGAAGTTCCTTCTGTTGCTAATTATAATGGATTAATTACAAACCCGATTCCGGTAGTTTTGACTGCCGAAAATATTGAAACTTCTGCAACAGTTAATTGGTACTCGGCAGGAACATCCAAACAAACAACCGTAAATACGTGGACAACTCCTGATGATCCCGCAGTTGCGCATGTTTCTACCTATTCTATTTCTCAGACTAGCAAAGGTTGTGAGAGTCAGAAAACAACAAGTACGGTAACAATCAGTAATTGTCCGTTCAAAGAAGCTGATGTTTCAAGTGTTGAAATTTGTCAAGGAGAATCTGGCTTACAAGACTTATCTGCAAAATTGCCTTCAACAACAACAGTAGCTGCTGACAAATGGATTTGGTATGATGCTATAGGGAATGAATTGCAAAATAGTGCATCAGCAACATACGCACCTTCTGTAACAACCGCAAACGCAGGCACTACAACCTATCAGGTGTCATATGTTGCTACCGATCCGTCAACGTTAATTGCTTGTACATCTCCAAAAGTAAAAGTTACGGTAACGGTAAATCCAAAACCGGTAATAACTTTGCCAGCCGGAAATAAAACACTCGTTTGTTATGACGGAGGCGATGTGCTTTGGAATGTTACTGTAGACTATCATACAAATGGCGCGGGTAGTGGAGTTTGGAAGGTTGACGATGTTGAAAACAATGGAATGAGTTCTGCCGGAGTTTTCAATCCAACTACATTCGGAAAAGTATCACATACATATAGCGTTTCGTATACCTACACCGATGGAAAAACATGCACGAGCACCGAAAAGAAAGATTTGACCGTACAATACACACCGGTTCCGGCTGTTACTGGTCATTCTTCATTAGTCGAAGACAATGCAATGGTATCTGTTTCTGCAACGCCAACTGATGCATCTGCTACAATTTCTTGGTACAATGCTACAGGCACAAAATTGTCAAGCAATAATCCATATGAAACCGGTGATCCAGGAAATGTGGTAACAAACAAATCATATTTTGCTACGCAAACTATCAATACTTGTCAAAGTGAGAAGGCAGAAGCAAAAGTTTCTATCATCAATTGCCCAGTGCCGAAACCGATAGTTGTGCAACCTGCTGCAATTTGTAACTACGATAATGCTCCGGAATTGACAGCAACACTTGGTACATGGACTTCCGGCACACGTCCTACGGCAACAACTCCGGAAGTATTTAATTTCTATGATGTAGAATTCGGTGGAACTCCGCTTTCAAGCAGTGCAACCGGAGTATTTACCCCAACAATTGACCATACAAAAGCAGCAACGTATACGTATTATGTAGGAGAATACAACGAGAATGTTCTTCCTTCTGCGTGTGAAGGTAAACGTGCAAAAATTACGTTAAAGGTTATGAAACCTGCAAAACCAGGTGTGTCAATTGGGAAAGATAATGTTTGCCAAGGTCAAACTAATCCACAATGTTTTGCGGTAGGTGATGGCTCTATACAATGGTATGAAAATAGTCCATCATATCCTGCCGGAACACCAGACCAGGTAAGCACATCGTTTATCCCAGCAGCAACAGGAGTTGGAGAACACTACGTTTGGGCAACGCAAACTATTGATGGCTGTTTGTCAGAATCTGATTCGGTATTGTTTACCATAAAAGCTGTACCTGCCGCTCCAACAACAGAAAATGCAACTATTTGTTATGGCGCTCCTAAAGCATCTGTTTGCGTTCAAGGCAATGTGGGAACCGTAACTTGGTATCCCGATGCAACCGCATCAAATTTCTTGGCAAAAACTTCATGCTATTCTTCATCAGAAACGTATGCAGGCGAATATTCATACTATGCAACACAAACAGTTGAAGGTTGCGAAAGTGATAGAACATCTGCAACATATACTATTGTAGAATTGCCTTCAATACCAATGGTTACAACCGAAAAATATTCTTGTGACTACGATACCGAACACGTCTTGTATGTTGCTGAGAAACCTGGTGTAACAGTAGCGTGGTATTCTTCTTCCGATACTACGTCATTGTTGGCAACTGGAAATGAATTCACACATCAAATTACTCAAAGTGGTACGGTAACGTATTATGTTCGTCAGATTGCAAATGGATGTGCAAGTAATTATGTGACAACAAGTTTCACAGTTGTTGCACAACCTAAAACTCCAAAAGTGCAAAACGATGTAGTTTGTTATGGAACTGTAGCATCATTGTCCACCGATGGTTATACAGATATATGGTATGGAGAATCAACGTTGGAAACAAAAGTTGCTCAGGGCCGAAATTATATGATAGATGAAGCAACAGCAAATCATTCATATTATGTTGTTCGTGAGAAAAATGGTTGTCTCAGTGAAACAGCAGAAGCAAAGGTTACGGTTATTCCTGTTCCTGAAGTCACTATTACAGTAGACGGAGAAGAAACATCGTCGATACAACGTTGCGTTTACGAAGCAGAAAAGCCTATGGTCGCAACTGTTTCTCCAACAATGGGTAATGATGATTATGTGTCTTGGTACATATTCCCGGGCAACAAGACCGTAGCAAATGATTCGTTGCTTTTGTCTCAGTATGTTCCTGTTACATCTCAAAATACGTCAAATGTAACATACACGGTTCGTGCGCAATACATGGTTAAAAATGATTTGCATAATTCATATTGCGAAAGTGTAATGGACACCATTAAAGTCTCTACAAGTGCAAAAGCTCGTAAGCCTATTGTGCTTTCTGATGTGATTTGTCAAGGCGAAGAAATAGAACCAATGTTTGCATTTGGTACGCCAAACGTCACCTGGATTAGTCTTGATGGTATATTGCCTGTAGAAGCACACGGACAACGTTACGAATTTTCAAAACAGCAAACCGACTTGCCGGTAGGAGATTATTCATTCTTGGTATATGATATGGATATGGTTACCGGTTGCCATAGTGATACTGTCACTACTACATTGACATTAGCCCCGGCCGCACAAACAAAGCTATTCGGTTCTGATTCGGTTTGTGTTAATACAACAGAACTATATTACACACAATACAGCGAAGGAAGTCAATACCATTGGTCGGTTACCGGTGACAATTTGAATTATACGAAAGACCCAAAATCGTCATCAGTTCAGTATATTGATTGGAGCCATGCTGGAATTGATACTTTGGTCGTCTTTGAACAAACGTGGGCAGGCTGTCAAGGTGCAGATACTATGGTTGTTAAAATTGCCAATAATCCTCAAGCTCGATTTGTTTGGACATTACCTGGCGACTCCAATGTAATACAACTTACCGACAGTACCGTGCAAGACTCAATTAAAGAATTTACCGCAAATGGTGATTTGTATGCTGAAGAAGTTACATACAATTTGTTCTGGAATTTTGGTCACATAGGATCTGATCAGTCAGCTGTTGACTTGGAAGTTCCATACAAACATCGTTATGCTCCGATTAAAGAAGGCGATTATCTGTTTGGATACAATTGCCCAATACTCACCGTTCAAAACTCATTTGGATGTTCTGATTCATATACGGAATGTGTCTTTATTAACGTAACCTCGAATTTATTTGTTCCAACTGCTTTTGCTCCAACAAATCCATCGCAAGAGGTTCGGTATTTCCAACCCAAAGGGTACAACCTTAAAACGTGTGAAATATCAGTTTATGACAAATGGGGAAATCTTGTTTGGTACTCTGATGCCGTAGAAGATGGAGCGTTTGTAGGCAAATGGGATGGCCGCTGCAATGGAAAATTGATGGTATCAGATACGTATATCTGGAAAATGGAAGCTACGTTCCTTGATGGTCAGTCATGGGAAGGGTTTGATGTAGGAAACGGCAAGAAATCAAAATTCGGTAACGTAATGTTGATACGATAAAAGTGTATTGAAGTATGATTATAAAGAAAAGGCAGACTAACTCGTCTGCCTTTTCTTGTTTATTTATTTTGAATTTTTCAATTCAGGATGCAGGTCTGTAAAGCGTTCGTATTTCCAGAGAATCATCATAATAATTTGAAAATCAGATGTCTCCGTTAAGTATTGGTCACTAAAGTTGCAAAAAGCAATAAATTGTTCAAAATAGGCATCAGGAACGTTTGTCATTGCAACAACTATTTCTTTGTTGAACTTTTTGTTTGCAATGAGAATGTTTTCTTTTTTGCTCAGAAGTTCTGTTGCTTTGATTGCATTTTGAGCATGACGATTTGTAGCATTATATATCGCAGTAATAGCACCAGTCATAGTATAGGAGAGTTGTCCCGGCTCATGATTGTTGACCGCTTGAAACGGCTCATGTTCAAGTTTTAGATTCAGCGTATCTTTGGTGGCTTTCATGTTCAACACACGCATGGTCAATTCATCATAGGAATACGGGAATCGTTTTAGGACAGTGTTTAGTTCGTATATCTGTGGCGTGAGGTTTACCATGATATTGTTATCTTTAAAAACAATATATTTCTCCCAATAATATCCAATTGACGAAAAAACGAGCGTGTCGTTGGTGTGAGAGAAAATTTCAAATTTTCCGTTTTCATCACTTTCTACAACTATCTTCCGTGATATGTTTTCAATATATACATGAGGAATTCCTAGGTGAGAGTCCGAGTCTTGGATAGTTCCCGAAATGGTTTTTTGGGAAAAAACAGCAGTCGCAGAAAGTAAACTAATACAAAGAGAAAATAATCTATCCATAGCGAAGCAAATATATTAAAATGGCATAGTTAGAAAAAAATAAAAGTAAGATGTATGTAAAATAAATTTTCTATATTTGTACTATACAATAAAAAAATAGTTTATGAAAAAAGTAGTCGGATCTTTGTTTGTTCTTGGTTTGTCTGCCATAGTTGCAGTAAATACGCAAGCACAAGATGTAAATAATGCGAGAGGGTATGTTCAAATATACGATGTTGCTTCCGTAAGCAATCTTCCGTTGAACGAGTACAAACAATACCATGCGGAGAATGCATTGGCCGACGTAAGTTATTTGTTTTGGTCAAGCCAAGGAAAAATGCAAGTAAAGGTAGAAAACAAGACTGATAGTCCAATATATGTGAACTGGTCTAAATCAACCTATACAATTGAAGGCGCAGAATTGCCAATGACTCCTGATGAAACCAAATTAGAAGGTAATAAATATAACGTATATCAAAAATACAAAGCAGTAGAGCCTACATTGACTGATATGGACTACGAGTGGCAGAAAATTACAATGGGAACTCAGGGTAAAAAAGACGAGGTTTCTGAAATTTTGTCTAAAAGCACCTATACAAAAGGAAACTATTACCTTATAGCAAGTGAAAAAAATACAGACTGTGGATTAGTGTTAGATACGAATGCAACAAGCTATCAAGAAAAACATAACTCCATAAAAAATGAAAAAGCAACCATCTATAAGGTTGATTATACGAAGGAGAACAGCCCTGTTGTATTTACTTGTAAATTAGTAATTTCAAACGATAAAAATTTTGCAAATTCTACTGAAATTGTTGAGACATTCTATGTTTCAACCGTTAGAGAAATGGATGCAAAACATTTTAGAGGCAAAAAAGTTGGTCAAACTCCCGAAGGATATGGCGTGTATAAATTCCCAGAGAGAAAAAGTACTAGTTTTTATGTAGAAATAAATCCTCGTAATTCTGTTGAGTTTAACAAACGTTTTTCGAGATAATAAATACATACTCCAAAGGACGCCGATGGAATTTCCGTCGGCGTTTTTTATAGTATATAGTCGGGTTGTATGAATATTTTAGTTGTTTGCAATAAATTTCCCTATCCTCCAAAAGATGGAGGCCAAATTGCCACATTTGCAATGATTCGCGGAATGAAAGAAGCGGGTCATTCGGTTACCGTAGTGGCTATCAATACAAAAAAACACTATTATGATGTGACGCAAATGCCCGCCAATATTGCTGCGTTGGCAGACTTTCGAACACTATTTCTCGATACCGACTTAACCATAAAAGATGCGCTTTGCAATCTGTTGTTTTCTCGTCTGCCATATACTGCTACGCGCTTCATTTCAAAGGATTTTGAGACACTGCTTCGTGGTGTATTCAACGAAAAACAATTTGACGTAGTGCAGTTGGAAGGCTTGTATTTGTGTGCATATATTCCGTTGATACGAGAATGTTCCTCTGCGAAAATAGCATATCGTGCACATAACGTGGAGTATGAAATTTGGGCTCGCTTGGCCCACGAAACAAAGAATTTTGTCAAACGAATCTATTTGCAAAATTTGGCAAAACGGGTGGAGCATTTTGAAAAATCAATGCTCAACACGTATGATTACATTGTACCTATTACGCAGCGAGATGCAGATACTTACACTCAAATTGGAAACGCCAAGCCTTCATTCCTGGCACCTACCGGAATTTTTGTGAATGATTTACCACAGAAAGAAACTGTGGTAGAGCAACCAATTTCGTTGTTTCACCTTGGTGCTTTGGATTGGAGTCCAAACCAGCAAGGATTGGCTTGGTTTATACAAAATTGCTTGCCTCTGTTGCGCAGCCAGTTTCCCGACTTGCAACTATTCGTGGCGGGCCGAAATGCACCCTCTTGGATTGTGGAACAACTACAAGTTCCCGGAGTGGTCTATGAAGGCGAGGTTCCCGACGCATACGAATTTATGTCAAAACATACCATTATGATAGTGCCGTTGCTTGCCGGTGGAGGTATGCGAATAAAAATATTGGAAGGAATGTCGTACGGAAAAGTCATTGTATCTACATCAATTGGAGCAGAAGGAATTTCGGGAGAAAATGACAAAGACTTTTGCATTGCCGATACTCCACAAGATTTTACGAATGCAATCGTTCGTTTGGTAAAAAATAAAGAGTTGTGTGCAAATCTTGGAGAAAATGCGACTATTTTTGTGTCCACAAAATTTGATAATCGTCAAATCTTGGCTAACTTGTTGTCGTTATATAGTAATTCATGATTTTCTGTCTTCAAATTATATTCTGGGCTTGTGTAGCAATGATACTGCATACGTATCTTTTGTACCCCATTTTTATAAATCTTGTAGCCAAACGACGTACGCAAAATACTCTGTGTTATTCTTATTCAGAATCATTGCCTTCTGTCGTAGTTTTAATTGCTGCGTATAATGAAGAATCAACAATAGAAAAGAAAATCAGAAGTGTATATGCAACAAAGTATCCGTTAGATTTGATTACCGTTGTTGTTGGCTCTGATAACTCTACCGACAAGACAAATGAGATAGTTGAAACGTGTGCACGAGAATTTTCCTCGCTTCGTCTTGAAAGATTCGCACAACGCACGGGGAAACCTGAAATCATTAACGTATTATGCGAAAAATACCAATGTGATGTGTTTCTCTTGACCGACGCGAATGTCTATTTTGAAGAAGATACCATTTTTGAATTGGTTAAACATTTTAAGAACCCTAAAATTTCTGCCGTTGGCAGTTTAATTAAGAACACCAACATAAAGGCAAATGGCATTTCAATGCAGGAAAAAACCTACTTGTCAGGAGAATTTTTGGTAAAATACAGTGAGGGATTGTGGGGCAATGCCGTGATTGGTTTGTTTGGCGGTCTATATGCCATAAGAAGTTCGGCTTATACACGCGTGCCTCAAGGCTATTGCGTCGATGACTTTTATATCACAATGAAAGTGATAGAGCAAGGTGGCGGCGTTATAATGTCAAAAGAATCGCAATGCCAGGAAGACGTGTCAAACACATTGCACGAAGAGTTTCGGAGAAAAGTACGAATATCAAAAGGGAATTTTATGAATTTGAAAGTATTCAAACATCTTGCAAATCCATGTACCAAAGTCGGATTCATGTTTCTTTCTCATAAAATTTTCAGATGGTTTACGCCGTTCGCTCTGATTGCTATTTTTTTACTTAATATTGCATTGTTGCCCGTAGGATGGTTCTACCAATTACTGTTTGCGGGGCAACTCTTTTTATTACTGCTGTTGGGTGTTGATTTCTTTTTAAAGAAATGCAGCGTGAATGTTGCGATATTCCGTTTTGTTACGCACTTTTATAGCATGAATTTGGCATTGTTATTAGGATTTATCAATTATAAAAAAGGAAATGACTCAAATGTGTGGGAACCAACCAGAAGAAATCAAAACTAAACTTAATACCATAGAAGAAGCGATAGCTGATTTTAAAGATGGAAAATTTGTTATTGTTGTTGATGATGAAGATCGTGAAAACGAAGGCGATTTTATTATTGCAGCCGAAAAAGTAACACCGGAAAAAGTGAATTTCATGATTCGCAACGGACGTGGCGAATTGTGTGCGCCAATTAGCGAAGACCGTTGTAAAGAGTTAGAATTGGAAATGCAAGTGGTTACAAACACTTCCTTGCATGAAACTCCATTCACCGTAACGGTTGATTTGATTGGAAGTGGTTGCACCACCGGCGTTTCTATGTACGATAGAGCAATGACAATTAGAGCATTGGCTAATCCGGAAACAAAAGTGTCAGACTTGGCTCGTCCTGGGCATATTCATCCGCTTCGCGCAAAAAATAGAGGCGTTCTTCGTCGTGCAGGGCATACCGAAGCTGCAGTTGATTTATCCCGTCTTGCGGGTTTTGCACCAGCGGCTGCATTAATCGAGATTATCAACGAAGACGGTACTATGGCTCGTTTGCCACAATTGATTGAAATAGCCAAAGAACATAATCTCAAGATAATCTCTATCAAAGATTTGATAGCGTATCGTCTCAAACAAGAATCAATTGTAGATAAAGGAGAAGAGGTTGATTTGCCTACGAAATATGGACATTTTCATCTTATTCCGTTCCGCCAAAAGTCAAACGGATTGGAACATGTGGCGCTTATAAAGGGCACATGGAACGACGACGAGCCGGTATTGGTTCGTATGCACTCATCGTGTGCAACGGGTGATATTTTCGGGTCTATGCGTTGTGAGTGTGGCGAACAGCTGCACAAAGCTATGAAAACCATAGAAAAAGAAGGGAAAGGTGTCATTGTCTATCTAAGTCAAGAAGGTCGTGGCATTGGACTTATGAATAAAATTGCAGCGTACAAATTGCAAGAAGAGGGATTAGATACTGTAGATGCTAATTTGCGTTTGGGATTTGGTGCCGATGAGCGCGATTATGGAGTAGGAGCTACTATTTTACATGAAGTAGGTGTAAAAAAGATTCGCTTAATGACAAACAATCCTAAAAAACGTGCGGGATTGGAAGGATATGGTTTGAAAATAGTAGAAAATGTGCCTATCGAAATTCCTATCAACGAATACAATCAAGTGTATATGCAAACTAAACGCGATAGAATGGGGCATGTGCTTCAATTTTGCGGAAACAATAAATAATTACCTATGCTGTATCCATTAAAGTTTAAACATATATATAAAGACAAAATATGGGGTGGAAATCGTTTTGCCGAAATGCTTGGTCGTAAGGATGGAAATTCTGCTACGTGTGGCGAAAGTTGGGAAATTTCAGCAGTACAAGACAATATCTCTGTGATATCCAACGGCTTCCTCAAAGGCAATGATTTACAAGAAGTAATAGAAGTATATATGGACGAACTTGTAGGTCAAAAAGTCTACGAAAAGTTCGGCATAGAATTCCCACTTTTAATAAAATTCCTCGATTCTAACGATGTACTTTCTGTTCAGGTACATCCCGATGATGCGGTGGCAAAAGAACGCCACAAAGCATACGGAAAAACCGAGATGTGGTATGTGCTCAATGCAGAAAAAAATAGTGAGCTAATCATTGGATTTGAGAAAAATTCGTCTCAACAAGAATTTGCTGAGGCAATAAAAAAACAAACTGTGCCACAATTGCTTCATTCTGAGGTGGTAAAGCAGGGTGATGTGTTTTTCTTGCCTGCCGGACGTGTGCATGCTATAGGCAAAGGGTTGCTCATAGCTGAAATACAACAAACGTCAGACGTAACGTATCGCATTTACGATTGGGACCGAGTTGACGAACACGGAAATGGTCGCGAATTGCATCTTGATTTGGCTATGGATGTGATAGACTATGAAGCAAAAAATGATTACAAAACACGCTATGATGCCAAAACAAATCAAACGACAAAGTTGGTCACGTCTCCGTATTTCCAAACAAATTATATAAAGTTTGACACTGCGGTGCAAAAGGATTATTATGCTATTGATTCGTTTGTGATATATATGTGTCTTGAAGGTTCGGTTACTATCAATTTCGGAGGAAATTATGAAGAACAAATGGTGAAAGGTGAAACCGTTTTGATTCCGGCCGAATTGCATGAAGTTGAATTAACCCCGAAGGGCGAAGCACAAATTTTGGAAATTTATATTCCGTAACCATGATACAAATAGGAAAACAGATTGTTAGTCTTGATATATTTGAAAAAGAATTTTGTTGTGATATCTCAAAGTGTAAGGGAATTTGCTGTATAGAAGGTGATGCAGGAGCTCCTTTAACTGATTCTGAAATCGAAGATTATCAAAAATATCTTGACAAAATTTTGCCATATCTTTCTGAAAAGAATCAAGCGGCATTAAAGGAAAAGGGCGTTTTTTACCTTGATAGAGAGTATGAAAAGGTAACAACCTTGGTAGATTGTGCCGAATGTGCTTTTGTAGAACACAGCAATGGTGTATCGTGGTGTGCCATAGAACATGCGTATCGCGACGGAAAAATACCGGTACAAAAACCTATTTCTTGTCATTTATATCCAATTCGTTGTCATAGCTATAATGACTACGAGGCTTTAAATTATCAGCGTTGGAGCATATGCGCTGACGCGTTAGTGAAAGGACAGAAAGAAAAAATCAAAGTATATCAGTTTTTGAAAGAGCCACTTATTCGAAAATATGGAGTAGAATGGTACAACGAATTGCTCGCAATAGCCCAACAATGGGAGGCTCAAAAAAATGAGAAAAAGTAAGCAATGTATACTGACCCTCTTTTTTTTATTTTGTTTTGTCGCAGCTAATGCACAAGAAGTCTTCACTGTTGTTTCTGACGACTCTATTTCTACAAAAAATAAACTGAATGTTCCCGGAATAATTTCCGTTTGTGCGGTTTCTCCAGCTATAATTACTGGCGTATATGTATATATGCATCACACGTGGTGGAGTGAAAAAGAAACCGCACTCCATTTCGACGATGGAAAAGATTTAACGTATGCCTTAAATTTGGACAAACTTGGACATTATACGGCATCTTGTTTGGCCTCAAACGGTTTCTCCGACATTTTACGCGTGATTGGTTTCTCCGAAAATACCTCGTTGTGGGGTGGCGCTGCCTTATCAACCGTTAATGCAACTATTATAGAGCTAAAAGATGGCTATGCACCATATTGGGGCTTTAGCCTTTACGATGAGACAGCAAACATTTTAGGCGCATTCTATCCGGTGTTGCAGGCAAAAGTTCCCTTTTTCAAAAACATCAATTTCAAATGGAGTTATGATGTTGACTATTCATACAATACCGTGTATTACAAATATAAGGTTGCAACCGAATCGGCAAGTGCATACTCGTTTATTGACGACTACGACCGTCAGTATTTTTGGATGACATTTGACTGGGCATCTATTTTTTGCAAAGACAAGCCAAAGTATAAATTCCCGTATTGTATTGATTTTGCTATTGGATTCAGTGGTCAAAATATCAAAGCAGAACAATATGGAGAGTTTGATCCGTCATATTCTGCCGCCGATACGCATCATCAGTTTTTTATCGGTCTTGATTTCAATTTGACAAAATTGTTCAAGAAGAAAAATGTAGCCTATTATGTCTGTAAATATGCCAACTTTTATCATTTGCCAATGCCCGCTTTACAAGTCGCTCCAAAGGCTAGAGGATATTGGATGATGTATTAACTAAAAGTGCATTTCTCCTTAATAATCACTGAAATAAATTTCTACCTTTGCGTCAAAATAAACAAACATTGGCTGAACAAGGTGTGAGCACGATTGAGACGGAATTGGGACAGAAGAATATTGGAAATCTTTTGTTGAAGTATTCTACGCCCGCAATCATAGCTACGGCGGCAACCTCAATCTATAACATTGTTGATAGAATTTTTATCGGGCAAATAGTCGGTCCTTTGGCTATTACCGGTATCACTATTGCGTTGCCCTTGATGAGTCTTATTTCTGCTTTTGGGACCTTGATAGGTTCGGGAGCTGCTACTATTATTTCAATCCGAATGGGCGAAAATCGCCGGGAAGATGCGTTGCGTACGTTGGCAAACGCCTTGATTTTGGATTTGATAATTAGTGTTGCTATTTCATTGTGTGGCCTAATTTTTCTTGATGAAATATTGTGCTTATTTGGCGCAAGCGATTTAACAATGCCCTATGCTAAAGCTTTTATGCAGATTATTTTTATAGGAACGCCAATTACACAATTGTTTTTCAGCCTTAATACCATAATGCGAGCATCGGGCTACCCGGCTAAAACAATGTGTCTGGTGTTGGTGTCAATGCTTGTAAATTTGTTGTTCGTCTACGTGCTCATATACAAATTGCATTTTGGTATAGAAGGTGCCGCAATAGCCACCATAGGTGGGCAATTTGTTGGATTAATATGGACGTTAACTCATTTCTGTAAATCGAAGTCAAATCTCCACTTTAAGGCGTTTGCCTTCTCGTTACGTTGGAATATTACGCGCCATATTTTTTCAATTGGCATGTCGTCATTCCTTATTCATATTTGTTCGAGTGTAGTTGTGGCTATATTCAATTGGCAACTCAAAGACACAGGCGGCGATTACGCAATTGGTGCGTATGGAATAATCAATACGGTAGTGAATTTTGTGACAGCCATTGTACTTGGTTTGTCGCAAGGTATGCAACCTATTGTGGGATATAATTTTGGTGCAAAATCGCTTTCTCGTATGTTGCGAGCACTGTGGATGACAATCTGGGTTGGCACGGCAATTACCACATTGGGATTCATTTGTATGCGCTTGTTCCCGTTACAAATAGCACATTGCTTCACCAATGATATGGTTATGACCGATTTGATACGTTCCGGAATGATGATTTATACCGTTATGTTCCCTCTCATTGGGTTTCAAGTAGTCGTGTCTAATTTCTTTCAATCAATTGGTAAACCAAGAGTTTCAATCTTTTTATCAATCTCCCGCCAACTTTTATTTTTAGTTCCGGCGGTATGTCTATTACCATACTTTTATAGTCTAGAAGGCATTTGGTATGCAATGCCCGTTGCCGACGTATTGTCAACAATCTTGACGGCAATCATGCTCATGTATTATTACAAAAAATTGCCGAAAGAAGCGCGTCGGAAAAAAGTAAGCTACGAAAGCCTTACAACCTATTTGCCAGAATAGGGCGAATCAGCCAATAGGAAGTCCGCATCAATTCTTGAGAGTTTGCGAAATAAAATTCTGTCGAAAATGATAGAATTAGGAATTTTTGCGTATTCTATAAAATTTACTTGTTATTCACTTTTGAAAATTATTTTGCTAAATTCTATGGCATGAGGGATAATTATCTGCCAAAAAAAGTATTAAAACCCAAAAAATGATGTATAAACTTGCTTAAAGGGGTGAAATACCGAAGAACTTTTCAATGAAAATGAATAATATGCAATAAAATACAGCATATGGAAAGTTTAACAAGCAAGGTGTGTGCCTTTGGAGATTCTGTCCTTAAAGGGATTGTTTTTGACAAGAAGACAGAAAAATACCAAGAGATAGAAAACAATTTTGCAAATTTAAGTTGTTCCACTTTTGGTGTGCCCATTACGAATTTCGGGAAATTCGGAAGTACGATAGATACGGTAGAAAAATCATTTCTGCGCTACTACGATAGGTTGAAGGATTATAAATATATCGTGTTTGAGTGCGGAGGAAACGATTGCGATTATAATTGGAAAGAAATTGCCGAAACCCCTGATCAAGATCATTATCCTCGTTGTACTATTGAACAGTTTACTGAAAAATATACGTTTTTGATTCAGAAGGTAAAAGAGATGGGAAAGGTACCTATTCTGTTGTCGTTGCCTCCTATTGATGCGGAGCGGTATTTGAATACCCTTTCTAAAACGTTGAATAAAGGTAATATACTTAAATGGCTCGAAGGATATGTGCAGCATATCACTAATTGGCATGAACGTTATAATTTGGAAGTGTTTAAAATTGCCCGCGAAAATGGTGTTGATATTATTGACATCACTTCGGTTTTCTTGGATATGAAAGATTATAGGAAATGCCTTTGTGACGATGGTATTCATCCCAACGAAGAAGGACATACGTTGATTGCCGAAACCATTAAAAAGTATATTGAAAATCGGTTTGGACTCGTCTCGCAAAACTAGCCTTTCGTCTATATTTGGAATAAAAAAGTGAATAAAATAACCTTCTCGTGTATTTTTGCTATTAAAATAAGATAATATGAAAAAATCTATACTTCTCGTATTGGTGGTATTTATGACCCACCTTTCTGTTTTCTCTCAAAATTATGGTACTCAAATCCCCAACTCCGATTTCGAAGCAGCGTGGAAAACCTATAGTGGTTCAAAGAATAGTGGCTCAGAACCCTATTGTTGGCACTCAAGTATGTCGGCAAATGGCAGTAAGGCAGGTTATTTGAGCAATCAAATTTCTCAATCTACTCATGTTCGTCCTGGATCTCAGGGAATCCATTCAGTGGAAATAGATGCAAATGAAATAAATCTTATCATTACAAAAATTATTGCAAATGGTTCGTTGACAAATGGCCGTATGAATGCAGAAAGTACTACTGCAAGCAGTGATAATAACCATATGTACACTGACCGTGGTTCTAGTGAATTCTATACAAAAATAGAAACTGTCCCGGATTCCATAACTGCGTGGTTTTGTTTTTATACATCAAGTTCCTCGTATCAAGCTGCATTCCATGCTGCTGTACATGGTGATTCTGATTTTATTTTGTATGGTAATGGCAAAGATGGTGATGCTACGCAGCAGGTAGCCGATGCCAATTTGGAATATACACGCACAACTTCGTCAAGCTCTAATCTTGTGTGGGAAAGAAAGACGGTTCCTTTTGTTCCGAAAGGGAATTGTACCAATCCACAATATATTTTGGTAACAATGGCAACCAATAAAACACCGGGTACCGGTAATTCGAGCGACTTTTTGCTAGTTGATGATATGGTGTTAATTTATAACCCAACTTTGACTACCGGAACGCTTACGCAAACAAGTTATGAAGGTGAGGTTTCTCAGTCTATTCCTATTGAAGTACCCTTTACGCTAACGGGTTCTATGAGTGTGAGCAACTTAAATGTTTCCGCAAATCAAGTGATAGCACAACTTTCCGATGCAAATGGAAGTTTTGACAATCCTACAGAAATTGGTCGCGTTACTACCAATACAAGTGGAACTATTTCTGCTCAAATACCTTCATCGGTAGGTGCAGGCACGTACAAAGTGCGTGTAGTTTCTACCAACTATCCAATGACGGCAGCTCCGAGCGAATCTCAAATTACGGTTCGTCGTTATTACACGGTTGCGTTTGCCAATCTTGATCCAACTATTGGAACACTTTCGGGAGCAGGAAATTATTATACCGACCAAAATTTGAACGTAACAATTTCGACAACACCAACTTCTACAGAGTACGCATTCCAATATTGGTACGAAAATGGAACTGCCGTATGGTTGGCTCCATCATATACTTTTAGTATTGACAAATCACACACATTCGAAGCGGTATATAAAAAACAATACAATATTTCAGTGTCAGCAACCGAAGGTGGTACGGTTATTCCAACGGGAAACAATTATTATCTTGAAGGAGATGGCGTAAGTTGTTCTGCAATGCCATTGCCTGGCTATAAATTTATAAATTGGACTGTCGATGATGTTGAGGTTTCAAAAAGTCCAACATATAATTTCTTGGCAACGGGAAATATTTCGTTGACGGCCAATTTCAAAAAATATGTAACGATAGTTGCCGCTCCTAATATTGCTGAAGCAGGTGCTGTTTCGGGGAATGGCGATATTTTGTGTGTCGGCGATTCGGCTACTATCTCACTCGTAGCAGTGTCTAACGATGCTGACCGATATGAATTTGTAAGTTGGAACGAAGCTGATACTGTTGTTTCTACAGCAGCTTCATATACGTTTAAAACTGCGACAAATCGCACGTTCGTCGCATATTTTGTCACACGATACATGATTACCGCTACATCGTCTTCTGAGGTAGGTGGAACCGTTGCGGGTTCTGGTTCCTATCGCTCGGGAAGTAGCGCACAACTCACTGCTTTTGCCAACGATGGCTTCCGTTTTTCAGGTTGGTATGAGGCTGATACGTTGTTCTCTCAACAACAATCAATAGTTATCAATCCATCTGCCGATAGAACTTTTGTGGCTCAATTTATAGAACAAGATACGGTAACCGTTTCGTCAAATAGTGCGAATGGAGTTGTTGTTTCCGGAGAAGGTGTCTTCGATAAGGGAACTTCTGTTACCGTAACAGCTGAACCAAAGACCGGATATACGTTCCAAGGATGGACACTCAATAATTCTGTGGTTTCTACCGATGTAACATATTCGTTTGTAGTAAATTCTTCGGTAACCTTGGTTGCCAATGTGATAGAAATTCCACAATATCAAATTTCGGCTATCTCTCAACCAACGCAAGGTGGTACTATTTCCGGAGCAGGAACGTACTACGAGCAAGCAACGGTTACGCTTACCGCTACACCAAATCAAGGCTACAACTTTGTGAATTGGACCGAAGGCGGTGTTGAGGTTTCAACAGAAAATACAATTCCCTTCAATGCTATTCAAAATCGTTCGCTTGTTGCCAATTTTGAAGCGCAGTATGTTGGATATACGGTTACGTTACAAAATACAGTCGGTGGAACGGTATCGGGGGCAGGTTTGTTCGAGGCAAATTCTTCGGTAACAATTACCGCTACTCCTGATGCGAAATACACATTCTCCGGATGGCAAGATACAACAGGAACTTTAGTTTCTACCGATGCTTCTCTCTCGTTTACTATCACGTCCGACACAATACTTAATGCGGTGTTTGAACGTCAATATCAATCATTCCAAGTATCGGTAACGTCTGCTAATGAAATAGCTGGAACGGTACTGGGTGCCAATCAATATCAAGAAGAATCAACCGTGGTGGTAACCGCCGTGCCTAATGCAGGCTATCGTTTTGCACAATGGGAAGAAAATGGTGTAGCGGTAAGTACTAGTGCTGAATATTCATTTGTGTGTTCTCAAGCACGAAACCTCACAGCAACGTTTGTTAAGGTCTATACCGTTACTGTTGCCAATTTTGAAGGAGGATCGGTTAAAGGATTGAAAACGGGTGTTTTTGATGAGAATACATCGGTAACGTTGGCTGTTGTTGTTGACGATACACATCGTTTTGTTGCATGGCGCGATGCTGACGCTGATACTGTTATTACTACTTCGGCAACATATACCTTTACAGCTACTGCGAACAGAAATCTTGCCGTAGAGTTACAACAAAAGGCAGCATTATATACCATCTTGGTATCATTGGGTGGAAAGGTTTCCGGTATAAGCAATAGACAGTATGAAGCAGGAGAAACTATTACCCTGATTGCAACGCCCGCACAAGGATATTTGTTTAGAGGTTGGGTACAAGACGGCATAATTATCAGCACCGATGTAACGCTTACGTTTGTTGCTTCGGCAAGTGTCAATATTTATGCGGAATTTATTCCTGAACCAAAGCCTGTTGAAGTATCAGTTGCCGTAAACGATGATACATTTGGTACGGTAATCGGTACAGGTTCGTACACCGAGGGCGATGATGTTATGCTTATAGCTACACCGACATCGGGATACGAGTTTGTTTCGTGGGTACAAGATGGCAAAAAGTTGTCAAATTTGTCAACGTTATATTTCACCGCAACCGAATCATGTACCATAGAGGCTACATTCCGCTACATTGAAAAAACCGGAATTGACCAATACGAGCACTATTCTTGTTCTATATATCCAAATCCCGTTTCTTCAGTGTTATACATCCAATCAGAGGACGAAATAGAAATGGTGAAATTAACGTCGCTTTCGGGTGCTGTGGTATATCAAGCTGAGGTATTTGACCATATTCATCAAATTGATGTTACAGCATACAAACAAGGTGTGTATGTGCTTGTAGTTACGAGCAATGGTGAATCATTTACACAAACCGTGCTTATTCAATAGAAGTTCTAAGAATTCATAATAATTCAATGCCATCGGGAGGGAACAAAACTGTTTTCTCCCGATTTTTTTGCAACAATACGAAGGAAGGGGAAACCAACCGTCTTATATCATGTTTGAATAATGAGGTGGTTGATGCGGGTATATCGAAATCATGTTATTCCCTTTCAATTGTTTGGGCAATTTATCGGTAAATTGTTCAAATCGTTTTGAGTATGAAGGGAATCCCGGACGTGACATGACAAAAATAACTAAATCATTTTCCTTAATCTTTTTTGATATATGCGAAACAGCTTCCCAATCGTCATATTTTGTAGAACGAATAATGGTAGGATTTTGGTCTTGTTGTAGAATTTGTTCCATTTCAGTAGCAGTGGTATGACTTCCATAATGTTCAATGTGGCTTGCCCATTCTTTTGAAAGTCGCATAACCCGTATAAGCCATTGTTCAAATCCAAACTCCAAATCGGCATGAGGGGTTGTAAATAGGAAAATACGGCGTATGCCAATCATTGGTTTATCGAGCGAACAAATAAAAATGTTTTTGTCCGTGTTGTTTATAAATTGTACTAGTGGATTTCCAAGAAGTTTATCAAACACGCCATTGTGTTTATACGACCATCCCATAATAATAAGGTCGGTCATAGTTTCGCGAGCAGTTCGTGAAATGCCTCCAAACGTATTCTGATCAATGGTAGCCGTAACCTGAACGTTAACTTCGGCCGATGAACCCTGTTGTACCAAACTCTCTAACTTGTTTTTTGCCTTAATTATATTGATGCTTGCTTGTTCATTGTCGGGCACTACCGTCAAAAGGGTGATGGCGTGCTTTGATTTTGCTTCTTTTAGTAAAATGGCAAAATCAAGCAGTGGTGGGATGTTAGAGAAGTTGGCTATAGGAATAAGTATATTGCCTGAAGGTAATGCCACTTCCGGAATAGTGTCCTCGTTTTTTTCGTGAAGCACGATTTTTCTGGCTGCTTTTTCGGTAACAAATGAGCCAACCAAGCAGGTTATTAGAATCAAGATAATAGTTCCGTTTAAAATGTTCTCGTCTAATATTTCGGCTTTGTATCCCGAAAGGATAATGGCAAGCGTGGCGGCCGCATGCGAACTGCTCAATCCGAAAATAAGTACGCGCTGGTATTTTGTATATCGGTAAATATGTTGCGTAACAAATGCTGCCAACCATTTACCGAAAAATGCTGCCAACGACAATGTGATTGCAATTAATAGCGGGCGATAGCCTTGTAGTAATACGCTTAAATCCAACAACATTCCTACCGAAATAAGGAAAAATGGGATAAAAAGCGTGTTGCCTATAAATTCAATTCGGTTCATCAAGGCTGACGAGTGTGGAATAAGCCTGTTGAGCACCAATCCCGCAATAAATGCCCCGATAATTGACTCCAATCCGCATATCTCGGCCAAAAATGCCGAAAAAAACAAAACTGCGAGTACAAAAATAAAGTGCGACGATTTCTCACTCTCCAGTTTTCCAAAGAACCATTTCGTTATTCGTGGAATGACGCCAAACAATATGGCCGAAAAAATAGCAAGCGAGATAATTATTTTTGCCAAAAAAGCAACATCAAGAGCACCATCTTTAGCATTGATAATTATGGCAAGCATAATCAATACAAGCGTGTCGGTCAAGATGGTACCGCCCACGGTTATCGCCACCGCTTGATTTTTAGTGATACCGAATTTACTCACAATAGGATATGCCACCAACGTTTGCGATGCAAACATGCTGGCGGTGAGCAAACTCGCTAAAAAATCTAATTTCAGTACGTAGTAGCATACTGGAAAACCAATAGCCAGAGGCAGAGAAAAGGTGAGCAAACCAAACACCAAACTGCGGTTTTTTACGATACGAAATTGATTCATATCGAGTTCCAAACCAGCTATAAACATGATGTAGAGCAAGCCAATTGTCGAAAAAAGGTCAATTGAAGAGCTGTTTTCAAGTATTCCAAATCCGTAGGGGCCAATAATAACGCCTGCAAGTATCAACCCAATCACGCCCGGTATGTTCAATTTACCGAAAACAATTGGTACAAGCAATATTATAAAGAGGAGTAACGAGAGTATCAGTATCGGACTCGTTAAGGGCGTTTGAAAAAATTCCGCCAGGTGATTCAGAAATGCTATAAGCGTATCCATGCGTGACAGTTTTTTTATT
>DAIOSV010000002.1:58016-59207 GCA_036752345.1 Bacteroidales bacterium
GGAAAGGAGCCTGAAATAGTAGAAATAGCTCGGGGTAATTACAAAAATGGCAAAAGAGTCGGCAAGTGGGAGGAATTCTACGGATATATAAAGAGCAAAGGCAAATATAGCAATGACCTAAGGCAAGGACTCTGGAACTACTACGACCGAGAGATAGAAGGAGCGCCCATAATTCTCAAAGGATATTTCGTTGATGGCAAGCCCGAAGGCTTATGGCAATATTTCTTTGTAGATGAAGAGACCGGATTCTCCAAAATAGCCGCCCAAGGCTCTATGCACAACGGAAACTTTGAGGGAGAATGGAAAACGTACCATTGGACTACCGGTGCGGTGGCCTCAGTAGGAAGCCTTATGCCAAACACCAACGCAAACGACTCCACCAACCACTTCGACCTTTATACTCTTTTCAGCTACCTATACATGCTCACGGACTATGTAAACGATGTTGAGGTGAACAAAACCGGGGTGTGGAACTATTACCACGACGAAAACCAGTTAAATGTGAGTGGATTGTATGTAAATGGAAAAAAAGAAGGAGAGTGGATATTCCATTATGAGACGGGAAACCTTAAAGAAAAAGGCACGTACCGCAATGGACAAAAACAAGGAGAATGGCTCACATACCATCCCGACACAAATATGGTAATCGCCATTGAAAACTTTATGAACGACACATTAGACGGCTACTGCAAATACATGTGCCCACAAAACAAAACCAGCATAGAAGGAGCGTTTGCCAAAGGCTGTCCTGTGGGCGAATGGAGAAAATACTACAACGATACCATTCTCTACTCCTCAGGTCAGTATAGTAGCGATTTCTTCCCCGAGTATCGACAAATGGAGTATATGAAACAAACCTGCAACCTCTTTGACATAAATAAACAGGGATATTGGAAAACCTATTACCCTAACGGAAACATACAAGATGAAGGAAACTATGTGCAAGGCAAAAAACAAGGCGAATGGCGCCAGTATGCTTCGGCAGGCTACCTCACCGGTATTGAAAACTATAAAGACAACGAATTACATGGCGAATATGCACAATTCAATTGGCACGGCAAATACCTGTGGCAATATGGTACGTTCGAAAACGGCAAAAGAACTTTGTGGATGGAATACAACGAAGGAGACGGCCCCACTACCATAGCATTCCTTGCCGAAAGAAAACAGCAATTACAGGTGCTTGACTCC
>DAIOSV010000002.1:59307-82305 GCA_036752345.1 Bacteroidales bacterium
GTGTACGGCATTCTTTTCGATTCCTCACAGCAACCCGCTAGCTACCGAAAAGAAATAGTGGTGCGCATGCAAAAGCAAAACAACGAATGGAAAATAATAGAAATAAAATACTAATGGACGTAAAACTAACCATTCTCTCTAATTCATACCTCCCCACCGCGAGCGCCCTTCAATTCGTAGCCATAAAAATGCATCAAAACACATAATAGCTAATCGCCAATTAATCCGTTACTCGTAAAACGTTAAACGAGTAACGAACAACCTAACCACAGAAACAAATCTGACAAATTATACGTGTTGCATGCTCAAATGTTGTATCTTTGAAGAACATAAATACACCCTAAGCGGTAATCAAAAAAACAAACAAACATGAGAGAAAAAAACGAATTGAAATTAGCTGTGCTAATTGACGCAGACAATATACCATATTCAAGTATTAAAGGAATGCTTGATGAAATTGCAAAATTAGGTGTTCCCACCATCAAACGAATCTATGGCGATTGGACGCGACCAACCGTTTCGGGCTGGAAACCCGCACTATTGGAACACGCTATCACCCCTATACAGCAATACAGTTACACAACCGGCAAAAATGCTACCGATTCGGCTATGATTATCGATGCCATGGACATTCTTCATAGTCAGAAAGTTGATGGATTCTGTTTAGTGTCAAGCGATAGCGATTTCACACGATTGGCAACGCGCCTTCGAGAGTCGGGAATGTTGGTAATTGGCATTGGCGAAAAGAAAACGCCAAATCCTTTCATCGTAGCGTGCGACAAATTTATCTACATAGAAATAATTGGAGCAGCACTGAATCAAGAAAAACAAATAGAGAAAACCACGCAAAACAAGAAGAAAACCACTGCACGCGCCTCTGTGCCCGAAGTTGATACAATCAATGCTGACCTTATCAAACTGTTGAAGACCACTGTCAACGATATAGCCGACGACAATGGATGGGCTTTCTTGGCAGAAGTAGGCGCTTTGATTATAAAAAAGAAACCCGATTTTGACCCGAGAAATTATGGATTCTCCAAACTCACTCCTTTAATCAAGTCATTGACAAAATATTTTCATATTGAGGAGAAAGAAGTTGAAAATACCCACATTAAACACATCTATATCAAGAACAAAAAATAACAATCCCCAAAATCCACGCTAGCCAATAGTTATATGTATCACGCCGTACAGAAACCCGAACACAGAAGTGCCCTACGGGCATTGGTAGGCAAAGAATATTTTATCCTAAAACGAAAACTTCGTTGGGTTCTCCAAGACAAACAGTTTGCCCGTGTCAACCCGGCGGTGTCGTTTCCGAATACCGTGTACACGCACAAATCATTCTTGTTGCGCCCATTGAAAGACGTTGATATGGTGCTGCAATACAACAAGGTTACCAATTTGGCATGCGCCATTTTCAAACTCAATCACGTTGTTATCAATCCCGGACAAACATTCTCGTTGTGGCAACTCGTTGGGCGTCCTACCAAAGCAAAAGGCTATCTCGAAGGATTAATTCTGCACAATGGTACCATTACCAAAGGCATAGGAGGAGGGCTTTGTCAGTTGGGAAATTTGCTCTATTGGATGGCATTGCACACTCCCTTAACCGTTACAGAGCGCTGGCGACATAGTTACGATGTCTTTCCCGATTGCAATCGTACCATTCCCTTTGGCTGTGGTGCAACCCTGTCATACAATTACGTAGATTTGCAAATAACCAACAACACCGACACCGCTTTCCAAATCAATCTGTGGCTCGACGATGAATATCTCAACGGAGAAATAACATCAGCAGACCCTCTCAACGAATCATACTTCGTTTACGAAACCGACCATATGTTTCAACATCAATGGTGGGGCGGCTACACCCGACACAATAAAATATGGAAACGGATTACCTCGTTGACCGACAATTCCGTCAGAGAAGAACTCATCACTGAAAACAATGCAATAATGATGTATAACCCCATGTTAGAAAAATAAAGGAAATACAATCTTTTAACTTCTTCTATTAAAAAGAAAGCCTACGGGTAAGTATTCTTTACCGAATCACCGATATCCGTTACTCGTAAAACGATAAATGAATTGTACACAAAACAATTCACACGATATAGCCTACCGTTTCTACAAAAGGAGTATATTTGAGGAACTAGATACTATTATTTGGAAATAAGAACCTGCAAAAAGGAAATGAACTCCTAAAAAGAAGAAATAAGCAGCTAGAAATTGGGAATAGGGAACTAAAAAAAGGAAATAGCCTCCTAAAAAAAGGTAATAAGCACCTAGAAAAAGGAAACGACCACCTAGAAAAAGGAAACATACTGCTAATGCAAAATATTTTACACATAACCACACCAGCCGAATGGCGTAAATGGCTTCAAGAGCATTACAATCAAGAGAGCGAGGCGTGGTTGGTCTATGCCAAGAAGGCAACCGGCAAGCCGCGCATCGTCTATAACGATGCCGTTGAAGAAGCACTCTGTTTTGGCTGGATTGACAGCATAAACAAAACCTACGATGCCGAGCACACCGTGCAACGCTTCACGCCCCGAAACCCACAGAGCACGTATTCGCAGCCAAATATAGAACGCCATAGGTGGTTGGCCGCTCATAAGCGCATTCATCCCGCGTGTGAGCCTGCCGTGGAAGCCATCTTGGCCCGTGAGTTTACCTTTCCCTCCGATATTATTGCCCAAATACAAAAAGACCCCACGGCGTGGAACAACTACTGCCGTTTCTCCGAATCATACAAACGCATACGCATAGCCTATATAGACAGCGCACGCAAACGACCCGAAGAATTTGCCAAACGCTTACAAAACTTTATAGACAAAACGCATCACAATGCACTCATTTCGGGATTCGGAGGCATTGAAAAATACTATTGAACCGGTTAAAGAAGAAGAACAATATCTCCTTTGGGATATCGAAGTACATAAAAAAAAGACAACCCATTCAAGGATTGCCTTTCTGTTATTGATGTGAATCAAATACTCTTAGAGCATTTCTACGCTGCGTTTTACGAATGATTCCAACGCTTCGCCTTTCAGCATATTGTTCGAAATCAACGCAAGGTCTATCAATTGTTTTACCGTTTGATTGCCTTTTCCGTATTCGTCAAGCGCTTGTTTCTTTTTGCTTTCCAAGTCAGCAATTTGTTTCGTCACAGATTCCAATGCCTCTTTGTCAGTTACCGGAATTTCGTCCTCTTTCTTGTCTTTCTTTGCATCGTCAAGTTTCTTTCTCTCGTCTTGCAAAGGCTTCAAGTCAGCATTGATTTTGTCGAGCGCATCTTTCATTTTTGTCACTTTGTCGTCGTTGATTTTCGCAATCAAAGGATGGTTTGCGTTCACTACAAGATTGTAGTTGTCTGGCATTTGGCTGTAGAAACTCATGCCCGGATTCATCTGAGCCATGTCTTTCATACGGCGCATATATTCAGACTGTGTAACCATAATAGGAGCTTCATCGGCGTTGAGGTTGGCAAACTGTACCAAGAGATTTTGGCCCGCTTGTGAAGAGAAAACTTCCGTCAAATCCTGCGTATCATCTTGTGACAACTTTGAGTCGGTCAAATCATCTTTCTTTATAAGATTCTCTACAATGTCAGCATCTACACGGCTGAATAGACATTTCTCAAATTTTTGTTCCAACTGACTAATAAGGTGCGCGTCAAGATGTCCGTCGAGTAGCAATACGTCATAGCCTTTGTTTTTCGCCTTTTGAATGTAGCTGTATTGCGTTTCAGGGTCAGTGGCATACAAATACACCAACGTACCGTTTTTGTCAGTCTGATTAGCAGAAATGAGCGTTTTGTACTCTTCGAATGTGAAATATTTACCATCAACGTTTTTGAACAATGCAAAGTCTTTTGCTCTGTCATAAAACTTCTCTTCGCTCAACATTCCGTAGGTGATGAACAACTTCAAATCGTCCCATTTCTTTTCGTATTCTTCACGGTTGTTTTTGAAAATTTCTTGCAAGCGGTCAGACACCTTTTTGGTGATGTGGCTCGAAATTTTCTTTACGTTGTTGTCGCTCTGCAAATAACTGCGCGATACGTTCAGCGGAATGTCTGGAGAGTCGAGCACACCATGAAGCAACGTCAAGAAGTCAGGAACAATGCCTTCTACCGAGTCAGTTACGAATACTTGGTTGCTGTAGAGTTGAATTTTGTTTTTCTGAACCTCAAAGTTGTTTCTGATTTTTGGGAAATACAAAATACCGGTTAAATGGAAAGGGTAGTCAACATTTAGGTGAATGTTGAAAAGAGGGTCCTCAGCCATTGGATAGAGTTCTTTGTAGAACGATTGATAGTCCTCCTCTTTCAGGTCGGTAGGTTTCTTGGTCCATGCCGGTTTAGTGTTGTTTATCACATTGTCTTGGTCGGTGTCAACGTATTTACCGTCTTTCCATTCTTGTTTTTTACCAAAAACAATCGTGATAGGTAAGAATTTGCAATATTTCTTGAGTAATTCTTCAATTCTATTTTTCTGTAAATATTCTTCAGATTCTTTGTCTATATGGAGCACAATGTCAGTCCCAACATCGGCTTTCTCTATTTCTTCTATTGAATAATTAGGACTGCCATCGCAAGACCATTTTACACTCTTGGCATCTTTCTGATATGATTTTGTGATAATATCAACCGATTCCGACACCATGAAAGCTGAGTAGAATCCAAGTCCGAAATGCCCAATAATAGCTTCTGCTTTGTCTTTGTATTTGTCAAGGAATTCTTCAGCACCCGAGAATGCTATTTGATTGATGTATTTGTCAATTTCTTCGGCTGTCATACCAATTCCCTTATCGGAAATGGTAATTGTTTTAGTTTTTTCGTCAATGGAAATAGATACGTTGGCATTTGTTACGTCGCCATCATATTTTCCAAGTTTAGCGAGTGTTTTGAGTTTTTGAGTTGCATCAACGGCATTTGATACAAGTTCTCGTAAGAATATCTCTTGGTCAGAGTAAAGGAACTTTTTAATGACCGGGAAGATGTTTTCGGTGGTTACACCAATTTTACCTGATTGCATATCTGTAAAAATTAAAAAGGTTATACATTTTTTGTATAACCTTTTGTCAATTTATGTGCCATCAAACAAAACTTGTCATAGTGTCATATTGGAGTGTGGCACTACTGACAAAGCGTCTGCTATTGTGGTATAGGGATAATACCAAAGAATCCTTGTTTTACCGGTGACAATATGCCTGTTACAAAATCAATAATAAAGAGGAGTGCTATAGCCGAAACGAACACTATGATACCAAGTTTAATGAATTGTTTAGCCTCCACTTGCTTACGAATACGATCTTGTTCGCGAATAGCCCATGTAATAACGGTAACGAATTTTCCTAACATTTCGGAATTTTTCAAAACCATAGAGTCAAAACGCTGCGCATGTGTTGTCGCCGTTGATAAAAGTATCAAATCCATGCTTGGATCTTCTTGTTTTATTTCCGCCAAAGTTGAGAAATCAGCTTCAATACTTTCCTCTGTCGCATCATCAGATTGAATGTAGATAGTTATAATAATGGCGCATGGAGGATATTTAACGTTATCAAGATATTTTTTAAATGCCTTAGGGTCGGCAAATGTCTTTGTTTTATTATAGCTACAGGTAGTTTTGAATTGTTCTTGAAGTTCATTAGCTTCTGCGTCTTGCCCAATAATATATATGAATACATCACAGGGAGTTGCTTTTAATCCTGAATTCGCGGAATCAGCTAGAGTTTTCCCATGCTTCCTTTTGCGTTGGGAAATAATATACTTCTGGTTTTCCTCAGCTACGCAAACAGCTTTAAGCTTTTTAAGTTCGTAGCTCCTATTCTGAGATGTTATTTGAGTTACCATGTCTAATTGTATATATGTTTTTCACAATATAAAGATAATTTTTTTTTCTGAATAAACAATCCGAAAGTTAAAAAAAATGCTTTTTTTGCAGAAAAAACCTGTGCTATTCGCTTTTTAACATGAATTTACTCAACGTTTATACAGATATGTGGAAAAATTCCGAAACAAAGATTGGTTCCGGAGATTATCAAATGGATGCTAGGGTTCAGGCAATGTTTGACACCCGTAGGGGAATTTCATTGGTATTATATCCATCGGCAGAGGTTAAAGAGAATATTGCTTCTTTTTTGTCAGATATCTATTCATATGAACCCGAACAATATTATTATCCATTTTTAGATATACATATAACGGTACTTTCAGTGATTTCTTGTGCTGAAAATTTTTTACTCAAAAGAATTAATGTGCAGGAATATATTGATGTTTTGACGGAAGCTATGAAAACAAGTCGGTCTTTTTCTATTTCGTTTCAAGGTATCACTGCTTCGCCTTCGTATGTAATGGTGCAAGGGTTTCCGTCTGATGATTCGTTGCAACAGCTTCGAGAGTCAGTCCGTACGCAGGTGCGAATGTCGGGGCTATATGAATCAATGGATGCTCGGTATAATTTAGAAACGGCTCATTCTACCGTTATACGATTTTCTAACCCATTGCGAAACCCGCAACGATTGGTAGAATTGCTTTCAAAATATCGGAATACAGACTTCGGAAGCTTCAATTGTACTGAAGTTGCATTAGTTTATAATGATTGGTATCAAAGAAATCAACACGTGCAGTTATTGCACACATTTTCGTTACGTTAATATTCAAACGTACCAAATTCACTTTTGATGACTAATTCTTTCTTGTCTGAAGCTTCAATGTGTCCAACTATTTGCGCATCAATATTGAATGACCGAGAAATGGCAATAACTTGTTCGGCTTGTTCAGGAGAAACGTATATTTCCATTCTATGTCCCATATTGAATACTTTGTACATCTCAGCCCAACTTGTACCACTTTGTTCGTGAATGGTTTTGAAGAGTGGAGGTACAGGGAATAGATTGTCTTTAACTACTTTTAAGGTATTGATAAAGTGCAATATTTTGGTTTGTGCGCCACCCGAACAGTGTACCATTCCATGAATTTGAGGGCGCATAGCATCAAGCAATTTCTTAATCACTGGAGCGTAAGTTCGTGTGGGTGAAAGTACTAATTTACCTGCATCAAGAGGAGAGTCTTGTACGGTGTCGGTAAGTTTTAGTTTACCTGAATAAACAAGGTCATCAGGAACGTTAGCATCATAGCTTTCAGGATATTTTTGAGCAAGGTATTTCGCAAATACATCATGGCGTGCTGACGTTAATCCGTTGCTTCCCATTCCACCATTATATTCTTTTTCATACGTTGCTTGTCCGTACGAAGCTAAACCAACAATCACATCGCCGGCTTGTATATTGGCATTGTTTACCACATCGCTTCGCTTCATTCGGCATGTTACGGTGCTGTCTACTATGATAGTACGAACCAAGTCGCCTACATCTGCTGTTTCGCCACCTGTAGCATACACACCAACACCCATGTTGCGGAGTTCTGCTAAAAGTTCGTCGGTACCGTTAATGATTGCCGAGATAACTTCTCCCGGAATGATTAGTTTGTTTCGTCCTATAGTTGATGAAACTAATATATTGTCAACGGCTCCTACGCAAAGTAGGTCGTCAATGTTCATGATAAGAGCATCTTGCGCTATGCCTTTCCATACGGATAGGTCGCCGGTTTCTTTCCAATAGAGGTATGCGAGTGATGATTTTGTACCTGCACCGTCGGCGTGCATTATGTTGCAATATGCAGGATCGCCTCCTAATATGTCAGGAATAATTTTGCAGAATGCTTGTGGATAAAGTCCTTTGTCTATATTTTTAATTGCATTGTGTACGTCTTCTTTTCCTGCAGAAACTCCACGCTGCATATATCGTGATTCAACTGTCATTGTTTTTTATAATTTGCTGATATAACTCTAAATTCTGTACGTCTGTTTATTTGGTGGCAAACTGCTTGTTGTTCTAGTGGCAATTTCTTAATAAAGTCAGGCGTAAGTGTTACGCCAATAGGCAAGAAGTCATATAATTCGGCATAACGCATATCTATTACTTTAGGTTTGCTTGCTCCATATCCTTTTGCAATAAGACGTCCTTTGTCAATTCCTTTCGATATCAAGAAATCTACAACCGATTGCGCACGAAGTTGTGATAGTTCTTCGTTGCTCATTCTTGAACCAACGCGGTAGTCGGTGTGAGAACTAAGTTCTATGGCAATATTGGGGTTGTCTTCGAGTGTTTCATATAGTTTGTTGAGCGATACGATAGATTCCGGACGCAAATTCCACAAATTGACATCATAAAGTACGTTAGGCACTTCTATAGGATAATCTAACAAGGTAAGGTAAATATTTGCTTCGTAATCTTTATTCTCGGTTCGTCCATAGGTTGATATTTTATATTTACTATTCAAATATCCTTCATGTGTAGCCAAAAGCACGTAATTTGCTTGTGGGTTCAATGGAT
Source organism: Bacteroidales bacterium (assembly GCA_036752345.1). GTDB lineage: Bacteria > Bacteroidota > Bacteroidia > Bacteroidales > UBA1715 > UBA1715. Next base: position 67,711 of record DAIOSV010000002.1, read on the forward strand.
ATTGATAATAACCATTTTTGTCGCTTTTTACTTCAAGAGACGATCCATCGCTTCCTATTAAACTCACTACGGCGTTTGGAACAGGGTCGCCGGTCAAGTCGTTAATAACTTGGCCTTTTACCGAGAAATGTAGTTTCGCGATAGAAAAATAGTAAATGTCATCATATCCTTTGCCACCTGGACGGTTTGAACTGAAATATCCTTCTTCAAGAGAGTCTCTGAAAGAAATTCCAAAGTCGTCAGATGATGAATTTATTGGACTCATCAAATTGAGCACGTATTGTTTGCCTTTGTCATCATAGTTTACACGATAAATGTCCAATCCGCCCATTCCAATAAAACCATTCGATGCAAAGTAGAGCGAGCTATCTGAACTACGATAGTAGGGGAATAATTCATCTCCTTTGGTGTTTATCGTTTGTCCTGCATTTTTCGGCTTTCCCCATTTTTCTTTGTCGTTTTCACGTGAGCAATACCAAATGTCGTATCCGCCATAGCCACCAACTCGGTCTGATGCGAAATATAGAGTAAGGCCATCGCCGGAAATGCTTGGGTGAACGTAGTCGCTCGTATCTGATCCTGGGAAACGTAACATATTAGGTTCTCCCCACGAAGCTCCTATTTTTGTTGAAGACATAATCTGACAATGATTACGTTTTTCTCCGTATTCACATTGCGTATAAAATAAGAGCTTTCCATCTTTGGTAAGGCTCGGTGTTCCTTCATCTTGTGGCGAATTTATTAGTTCGGAAATAGAAACAGGAACTGACCATGCTCCTTTAGCATCTTCGGCTGATGAAAATAAATCGCAAAAATTTTGTCCGCTACCTCCATGTATCTTGTCACCATTTGCATTGTCTCTCGATGAAGAGAAATAGAGAGAATTGCTTATGCTGTCAAAGAGAAAGAATGGAGAATAATCGGAAGACTCAGTATTAAGATATGCCAGATTGGTAACCTTATAGTTTGTAGGGTTTTGCAACCATTTTTTAGCCGTGTTGCAAGATTCCATACCTTCTTTTCCTCGTTTATCGCCCGGAACCAGCGTGCGATATTGTTGATATGTTGCAATTGCATCATCAAATTTTTCGTTCATGCGTTGAGCATCAGCGCAATAGAGATACACAATGGGGTCTTCATATTTTAAATCAATAGCTTTTTGAAGCCAAAGTTGTGCATGTAATGGTTCTGAAATTTTTCTATAGCAATATCCTATCTCGTAAGCTACTTTTGCTTTTTCTGGGTCCTCGTTCTCTATGAGAGAGAATAGACTTTTGTAGTTGTTGAGAGCAAACGTATATTCGTTTGCCTTTAATGCTTGCTCAGCTTGTTTTTTAAGGTTTCCTTGACTAAAAGCTTGGATAGAAAGAAACAAGAATGCAAACGTGTATATAACAAATCTTTTCATACTGAGAACCACAAATTTCGATTCAAATATATAGCTTTTATACATAAAAACAAAGGCGGAAATTACCGCCTTGTTTTGTGAATTAGTTTATGCTTAATAATTCAACTTCGAAAACGAGTGCCATGTGTGGTTCTATAGGTCCTCCCGGGTGAGGGTTGCTACCATAAGCCAATTCTGAAGGAATGTATAACTTCCATTTAGAGCCTACAGGCATTAGTTGCAAAGCTTCAACCCAGCCTTGAATTACACCATTTACAGGGAATGAAGCCGGTTGGTTGCGTTGTACTGAGCTGTCAAATACGGTACCATTAAGCAGAGTGCCATGATAATGCGTCGTTACGGTGTCAGTAGCTTTAGGTTTTGGTCCGTTTCCTTCTTTCATAATTTCATATTGAAGTCCGCTAGGTAATGTTACCACACCTGCTTTTTGAGCATTTTTCTTGAAAAAATCATTTGCTTCTGTTATGTTTTTCTCAAATTTTTTAGAATTAGCTTTCTCCAAAAATTCTTGAATGGTTTCGTAGGCTTCTTGCAGTGAAAGTTCTAACTTATTCTTTTTCATTATATCGTCAAGGCCTTTTGCGAACATTTCGGCATTAATTTCAGTAACACCTTCGCCTTGTAAACTCGTGCCAATGTTCATGCCCAAGCTGTAGCTTGCTTTGTCTAAATCTGTTTGTATCATTTTGTATTGTTTTTTATTCAATGCAAAGATAGTTTTTTTTAGTTAGGAGTTATGTATTATACTACATTCCGCACTTTTTTTTGAGAGAGGTTTTATATTTGATTTTTCCTTATTTTTTTTAGCAAAAAAAATATTTTATGAAAGTTAGATGTTTATATATCATAGATGATAATCAAAAAAAAAAATTAATTTTGTACAAATTAATTATAGGCTATGAAATTAATTGAATTTTCACAACGAGAAGAACTCCCCAATTATATAAAAAGCAAGTCAGGGTTGGCAGAACAAGTGCTTTTCTCTGTATTCTTTGCATTATTATTCATCAATATATACAAGCCATTCAACACGAGAGACCTTGGAAATACTGAACAACTTGAATATTTTTTGTGGTCTTGCGGGGTAGTATTAGTCGGTTTTGTAGTATTGTCAATCAGTAGAATTTTGTTTTATCAATACGCGCTACGTCATCGTATTTTTTATTGGGTGTACGCGGTATGGATTTTTGGTGAAATATCATCAATGTCAATCATATATACTGCTATAGCAAAAATATGGATGCCTCGATTGGTAGGAGGAGTAGAAACATGGGATTTGTTTTGGAATGTATTTGTGGCGGTATTCTTTGTCTTGCTTATTCCTACGGTAATCGCGTGGCTATATCTTGCATTTAAAGATAAAAAGAAAGGTTTGATGGAATTGCAAGGCAAGGTGCAAGAAACGATGGGAGGAATAGCTTCAACAGACCAACCATATGTGTTGCAGTTCCGAGATGAAAAGGGAGAACCGAAGTTTTCGGTCAAAGCAGAAAGTGTTATTTGGTTGGAAGCTTCTGACAACTATGTTATCATTAAATACCAAAATCAAGGTAAAATTTCTGAGTTTCTTTTGCGAAATTCATTAAAACGCTTGGCTGAGGATTTTAAGGATACGACATTGTTTCGTTGTCACAGATCATATATGGTTAATTTCAACCATGCTGTTGCGTTACGCAAGGGAGTTGAAGGTTTGGTGTTGGAACTTGATGTTCAACCTTTGAAGGAAATACCAGTCTCTAAAACGTACAAAGAAGAGACATCAGCAGCATTTATGCAATATACGTGTAGTAAGTAAAATTGAGAGCACGTGCTTCAACAAAAAAAAGTCTATACACCAAGTATAGACTTTTTTGTTTCAGGAGAATTAGTGATAGCGAGAAAGAATAATTTATCTCATTAGTCCTATTCTTGTTATCGTTTCAATTCTGAATTAATAATCTCAAAAACTTGTTTTGATAGCGCTAGAGCATCGGTATCTTTAAGTCCTTGTACCGAAATAGGTTCGTGGAAGTGAACCGTAACTTTTGTTGGTCTAAATCGAAGATTCGAATGTGACCACGCTTTTGCAGAGTTTTTTATAGTAACCGGTACTATCTCTGTGTTAGAGTATATGGCAAGTTTAAATCCTCCACGTTTGAAAGGAAGCATTTCTCCGGTTTTAGACCGAGTTCCTTCGGGGAATATTGCGATATCATTTCCTTTGGAAATAATTTCTTCGGTGTGACGCATACTACAAACCGAATTTTGCGCATTGCTTCTATCTATAAAAACCATATCAAGTTTTCGTATCATAAAGCCTGTGAGAATATTGCCGCGCAGCTCTGCTTTGCATAAAAAATGGAGTAATCGTTTTGATGCCCAAAATAGACATGGAATATCAAAAAACGATGTGTGGTTTGCCATGAAAATGTAATTTTTCTTAGGGTCAATATTCTCTAACCCTTCTGGTTTTATTGAACTCATTACAATGAGGGCGTTAACAGGAGCCCATAAGTGCGTGGTAAGCCAAAGTGATGCACGTGACGGAAGTAGTAATGTAAGGACATATACAAAAATGAATGTCCATAATCCAAGAAGAATGAATTGTATAAAATTAATAATAAACATTTTTCTCTTGTTTTTACAAAGGTGTTGTAGCACCTTGTTGGTATTTTTTTACTTTTACAAAGTAAAAGATTTTTTTTTACTTTTACAAAGTAAAAGATTTTTTTTAAAAAGATGAATGGGAAACTATATTTAATTCCTTCCGAAATGGGTGAACAAACGTATGAAGTGTTGTTCCCCGAGATGAATAGAACCATAATTAGTGCTGTGGATTGGTATATTGTAGAAAATATACGAACAGTACGACGGTTTATTAAAAAAGTATGTCCTGATAAAGATATAGAGAATACGCATTTTTTTGAGATTAACAAGCATGCACCTGATGAACAAGTTGATGAAATGATGCGTCCATTGCTTGAGGGACATGATATGGGTATAGTGAGCGAAGCAGGAATGCCATGTATCGCCGATCCTGGCAATTTGGTAGTTGCAAAAGCACATCAAAAAGGCATACGGGTAATACCATTAGTTGGTCCCAATTCCATCATTATGGCTTTGATAGCATCGGGATTTAATGGACAAAACTTCGCATTCCACGGCTATGTGCCTATCAAGGACGAACGCAAAAAAAAGATACTTAAGATGGAATCTGTGGCGCTCAGCACCGGACAGACACAAATTTTTATGGAAACGCCATATCGCAATCAACAATTATTTACCGAATTGACAACTTTATTACGACCAACAACGAAGCTGTGTATAGCCACCGATATCACCTTACCTACAGAGGATATAAAGACGAGAACCATAGCCGAATGGAAAAAACACGTGCCCGAAATACAAAAACGGCCATCAATATTTTTGCTGTTCTAAAGGCGGCTTTAATAAAAAAGTTGTATCTTGCGAAAGATAGAAAACGTATGTCGAGAAAGAAAATAGAATTGGAATATGAAATGAATACAATGCCAAGGGTATTATACAAACGACTAGCAACACCCGAAGGCCTTGCAGCATGGTTTGCAGAAGACGTGGCAAGCGACGATGGAAAGATATTCTCGTTCCTATGGCATAAAGAAGTATCGCGTGCGATAGTTGTAGAATCACTTGAAAATGAATATATACGTTTTCAATGGGAAGATGATGACGAAGAAGATTATTTTGAATTCCGCATTGTGCAATCAGATTTGTCAGGGAACAGTTCTTTGCGTGTAACCGATTTCTCCGATGAAGAAGAATACGACGATGTTGTTCGATTGTGGAATTTTCAAATAGAAGGGTTAAAGAGAATTTTAGCCGCGTAGATGCAGTATGTTGGGTGTTAAAAAGTTGGATATCTTTATCCTGAAATCATATTTAATTCCGCTCTTAATAACATTTTTTGTAACAACGTTCTTGTTACTCATGCAATTCTTGTGGCGGTATATTGATGATTTGGTAGGTAAGGGGTTGGATATGAAAATTATCGTAGAATTGTTTTTCTATGCAGCTATGGGCATCTTGCAAATGTCCTTGCCCTTGTCAGTACTCTGCGCATCAATTTTTGCATATGGAAGCATGGGCGACACAAATGAATTAATCGCAATAAAATCAGCAGGAATTTCCTTGTCGCGAATTATGCGTCCGCTGATTATCTTTAACGTGTTCCTTGTGGGATTTTCATTTGTGTATGCCAATAATGTGTTGCCGTATTCCAATTTACGATTATGGTCGTTGATGTTCGATGTGAGAAATCAGCGTCCCGAAATGAATATCAAGGAAGGAGTGTTTTTTGATGGAATAGATCAAGTGCGATTAAAAATTTCTTCAAAAAGCAAAGATAACAACGTCATGTACGACATGATGATATACGACCACCGAGGAAATGCAGGGAATACTAGTGTGATACTAGCCGATTCGGCAACAATGAAAATAACCGATGATAAACGATATCTTGTATTAACCTTGTACAGTGGTGAATCGTACGAAGATGTTATAGACAAAACGAATATAGATCAATATAGACAGAAGCGACCTTTCCGTCAATATTCATTCTCAAAACAACAAGTATTGTTTGAATTGGAAGACTATGCATTCAATAGAACCAATGTAGAATTGTTTAAACATAATTCACAGATGCAAAATGTAAGTCAACTTGACTACATGATAGATTCTCTTTCATTAGATTATGTAGAACGTAATCATAGGTCGTTTGTCCAGTATTTTACGAACAATGTATGTAAAGCAAAGGTTGATAGTTTGTCGCCTGCGGATACGATAAAAGTAGATACAAATTTGAAAAATTTTTCAGTTGAAGACCAATCAACTATCGTTCTAAAGGCATTGAATACTGCACGTTCGTCGGAATCGTACTTGTTGGCTGCGATACAAAATAAGGTGGAACAAGAAAAAGGGTTGAATAAGTTACGAATAGAATGGCATAAAAAATTTACATTAGGTTTCGCTTGTCTTATCATGTTCTTTGTCGGAGCTCCATTTGGAGCACTCGTACGCAAAGGTGGATTCGGTGTGCCGGTTATTGTGTCATTCGTGTTTTACCTTATGTATTACATATTAACTATGATAGGCGAGAAAGGAGTGAAAATTGCCACTATGAGTCCTTGGTTTGGTATGTGGTATCCTATCTTTGTAATATTAATAGCGGGAATCTTTTTGACCTATTTGGCAGTAAACGACAAGAGTTTGCCATCATTGAAGCCGTTTGTCAACGAAATAGAACATAAAATTTTGGAAAGAAAGCGATTAAGAAGTATTCGAAAATATAAATCAAAAATTAAATAACGATGATATTAACAAAACAAGTTGCCATAGACTTAATGGCAGCAATGAAAGCTCAAGACAAAGTAAAATTAGACGCACTTCGTGCATTAAAAACAGCGTTCATTATAGCAAAGTCAGAAACAGGAGCTTCTGATATAGAAGATGACGCAGAGTTGAAAATTGTGCAGAAACTTATTAAGCAACGCCGCGATTCTGCTACAGAATTCGCTGCAAACAACCGTCAGGACTTGGCTGAAAAAGAAAATGCCGAAGCCGATGTGTTGTCTATGTATTTGCCAAAACAAATATCAGCAGAAGAATTAGAAAAAGCTATTAAAGAAATTATTGTAGCAGTAGGAGCAACTTCTATGAAAGACATGGGAAAAGTAATGGGGATTGCAAGCAAGAAACTAGCTGGCACTGCCGATGGAAAGGCAATTTCTGAAATGGTAAAAAAAATTTTGGTGTAAAATACAATATTATAATGTATAAATAATATAAAAAGAACCGAAACTGCACTAGTAACTAGACACTAATTTTTGCAATTTATTTGCAATCGTAAAAAAAATGTGTTTTCTTTACGCACTAGTTCAACGATGAGTAATTTCAAATGAAAAGAAAGAATCATTTACTAAGAATTTTTTCAACTACAACGGTAGCTATTATCTTGTTTGGTAATATAGCAATAGCACAGTTGAACCCCCGAAGTACGTTGTATTCTTTCCATCAATCATCGTACAACCCCGCCATATGTGGAGCATATGATTATGGTACAGCCGATATGGTTATGCGCAAGCAGTATATGCGTTTTGCCGACAATGCAGGTCCGGCAACAACGTGGTTTGATGTTTCAATGCCTATTTCTAAGTTACATAGTGGAGTCGGACTTTCTGTTGCGCAAACAACCGAAGGTTTTGAAAAACGATTGACAGCAAAATTAAATTATGCGTATCAATTGGATTTGCGTTTTGGACGTTTAGGATTTGGTGTAAGTGCCGGTTTAAATTCAGCAGAATGGGATTTGAGTTCGGCTATATACCCAGATGGTTCTTCGGATAGCTACTTGGAACAAAGTGTGGCATCGCAAGAAAAATTTTCCAATTTACTTCTAGGTTTTGGAATGTTCTATCAAACAGGAAATTTATATGCAGCATTTGCTGTAACGGAATTAAACCAGCCTACATTGAAGTATAGCGGAGGAGAACTGAATTATTTGAAACGACATTATTGGCTTTCGGCAGGGTATGAATACAAAACATCCAGCCCTAAAATAGTGCTCATTCCATCAATGACTCTCAAAACAACCTTTACAAATTTACAGGCGAATTTTGATTTAAGAACAGTGTATAATAATCTTCTAATAGTAGGGGTTTGTTATTCAAGTGCCCATGATGTATCACTTAATATGGGGGTGCAATTCAAAGATGGGTCTAAATTAGACGGTTTACGAGCGATTGTTTCATATGATATAATAACGTCACAAATAGGAGAAGAAAGTGTTGGAAGTCTTGAAGTTATGGTCTCGTATGACTTTAATCTCTCGGTGGAAAAGGAAAATAAAAGTTATAAAAGTGTTAGGTTTTTGTAGCGAAATAAAAAAAAACTATTATCTTGCAAATTATTTTAATATGAATGGATATGAAAAAGTTATTGTTCTTTAGTTCGATTTTCGCCTTGATGGTGAGTTGTTCCTCTAGTTATCAAAGTGGCGATTTGTCTGGTACGCAAACAAGACCGGTTTGGAATAATGAAGTCCCATTCGGTATGTTGTTTATTCCGCAAGGAAGTTTAAACGTAGGACCTAGCGATCAAGATGTTGCTTGGGCACAGACAGCACAAAACCGTACGGTTTCAGTTCAAGCGTTTTGGATGGACGAGACAGAAATTACAAATAATGAATATCGCCAATTTGTAAATTGGGTACTCGATTCATTAGCGTATGTAACGTTGAAAGAAGAAGCTGGTAAAGACGAGGTTTATGTTATGGTCAACGAGTTTGGTGAAGACTTGGAAGATGACGAACAATACATAAACTGGACAGTTCCAATTGACTGGAATGAAGCTGATAATAAGGAGGCTTTGTTGTCATTCTTCTTGCAAGGCGATGAAAGATTCTACAAAAAACAAGAATTGGACACTCGCCGTTTGAATTTTACATTCTATTGGATGGACTTCAAGCAAGCAGCAGAGAAGAAAAACGCAAATGGAAAAGTAAACCGTGCGTATAACTACAAAACACGTAAATATGAAGGAACAGTTTTACGTGCAGATGGTACCGAACAAGCAATTAAAGACAGATCTTCATATATAGTTAAAGAGGAAATAAACGTATATCCAGATACATTATGTTGGGTAAGTGATTATACATATTCATACAACGACCCAATGTCTGCAATGTATTTTTGGCATCCAGCATATGATCACTATCCAGTAGTTGGTGTGTCTTGGAAACAAGCAGTAGCATTCAGCGTTTGGAGAACTCAATTAAAGAATGGTTATTTGCGTGGTACAAAACAAGTAATTGTCAATGACTATCGTTTGCCATCAGAAACCGAATGGGAATATGCAGCTAGAGGTGGTTTGGAATCATCTCCTTATCCATGGGGTGGTAACTATACAAGAAACTATTTAGGTTGCTTTATTGCAAACTTCAAACCAATGAGAGGTAATTATACTGATGATGGTGGTATTCAAACTCTAGTTGTTGGACACTATGAACCAAACGAATGGGGATTGTATGATATGGCAGGTAACGTTGCGGAATGGACACAAACTGCTTTTGATGAAAGTGCATACAGTTTCACGGGAGATATCAATACTGACAACTATTATAGTGCATTGGATGATGATCCAATCGTGATGAAGAGAAAAGTTGTAAGAGGTGGTTCATGGAAGGATATTGCATACTATATGCAATGTAGTTCAAGAACATACGAATATCAAGATTCTGCTAAGAGTTATATAGGTTTCAGATGTGTACAAACATATTTGGGTCGTGCTTATGGTGAAAATGTTCAAGAATCACAAGTATATTAATTAAAAAATAATAAAAAACAGTAAATATTAAACACACATTTAATTCTTTAAAGTTATGATGAGTATTGCGGAATTGGTAGAAACCGACGGATGGAAAAAGTTTATGGCAAAAGTGTACGGATGGGGTGCATCTGTAGTAATGATTGGAGCTTTGTTTAAAATTCAGCACTATCCTGGTGCAGGTCCTATGCTTGTTGTCGGGTTGTTAACTGAAGCAGTCATCTTTTTCTTCTCAGCATTTGAACCAGTTCATGCTGAAATCGATTGGACATTGGTTTACCCAGAATTAATACCAGCTCCAGAAAACGAAGAGGTTGAAAATGTACAAGATACAACACCATTAACAACATTCTTGAAAGATAAATTGTCTGGTAAAATTGAAGGTGGTGTCGCTGGTGGTGCACAAGGTCCTTCTGCAATTCAAAAATTTGATGAATTATTAGAACAAGGAAAACTTGGTCCAGAATTATTTGAAAAATTAGGAAATAATTTAGATGCATTGAACAAGAATGTTTCAAGCATGTCTGATATTTCAAATGCAGCCGTTGCTACAAATGCATATGTTGAAAATATTAATACCGCAAAAGATTCAGTGTCTTCATTGTCAGGTGCATTTTCTGCTTCTGCCGATAAGTTGTCAAAATCAGTTGAAGGAATTGCTACTTCTGCACAACAAACTGCAAATTCAATAGCAGAAGAAGGTAATAAAACTGCAAGTATGATAGCTACAGCAGGAACAGGATACCAACAAATGTTGCAAGGTTTGAATACAAACTTCTCAATCATTGGTGACACAACAAAAGCTCAAGCAGAACAACAAGAAGCTTTATCAAAGAATTTGTCTGCTTTAAATGCAGTATATGAAATGCAATTAAAGAATTCAAGCCAAAATCTTAACGCAACAGAACAAATTACTTCCGGTATAAATTCTATTATGTCTGATTTGCAATCAACTGCAAATGATGTTGCACAATACAAAGCTGAAATTTCTAAGTTGAGTCAAAACTTGGCAGCTTTAAATACTGTATATGGCAACATGTTGAATGCAATGAGCATTAAATAATACGCGGAAATAGTTTAGTTAGAAATTAATAAAGAATAAGAGACAATGGGACACGGAAAAGAAACGCCTAGGCAGAAGATGATTGGTATGATGTACCTATTCTATACTGCATTGATGGCCTTGAATGTTTCGAAAGACGTACTTGATTCGTTCATCAAGATAAATAACTCTATGAACGAAACAAATAAAAACTTTGTGAGCAAGAATCAAATTGCTTATGAGGCGATAAATAAGGCATATGCACAAAACCCAGCTAAAGCAAAAGCTATTTATGATGCTTCAGTTGAGTTAAGAAAAAGAGCAGATGCACTTATAGCTAATTTGCAGTATTGTAAGGATACAGTAATTTTTTATGCTGATAAATTAGGAACAAACTTGAGTAGTACAGAAGGTGTATTCCAACTTAAAGAAAGAGATGGTAGTACTCGTTATTACACAACAAATCCTGATACCGGTGATACATTGACTTTGGAAGCTCGATGCCAGACAAAGGATAATTTGGATATTGTAACTCAAATTGTTGTTGGTATTGATAATCCAGAAAAAGCTTATGGAACTCAATTGCGTGACAGCATTGCAAGTTATCGTAAATGGTTACTCGAAACTGCAGCTCGTTTTGGAAGCGATACGACATCTCCGTTTGCAAGAAACGTTAATGTTTCTTTGAATACAGCAGACCAAATTCCACAAGCTCACGAATCAGGACAACCAATTCCTTGGGCAGAATCTCAATTTGCACATATGCCTTTGATGGGTGCAATAACCATTTTAACCCAATGGCAGTCTGCGGTTCGTAATGCTGAAGGTGATTTGTTGAATCTAGTGTATGGACAATTGGATGCAACATCTTTCAAATTCAATAAATTGACACCAGTGATTTTAGCTCCAAGTACCTATATTATGCAAGGTAATGAATATTCATCACAGATATTCTTAGCAGCATTCGATACTACACAAGCTTTGGATGTATACGTAAATGGAAGAAAATTACCTCTAGATCCTGAAAGTGGTTTGCCGGTGTATAAAGTAAATGGTGGTGGTATTGGTGATCAAAAATATACGGCATTAATAAAAATGCCTAAGCCAAATTCATCGGACACATTGGTATATAAAGTTGAAGGAGATTATCAAGTTGCAAAACCAAGTTTGGTTGTTTCTCCAACAAAGATGAATGTATTTTACATAGGTCCAGAAAACCCTGTAGAAATTTCAGTACCAGGTGTTCCTGCAGATAAAATTTCAGCATCATTAAATCCAGCTGGTTATGGAACAATTTCAAAATCTGGTAATGGCGGATATATAGTGAAAGTAAATAGAGCTGGTAAGTGTTCTATTGCAGTTGTTGCGGAGTTAAATGGAAAGAAACAAAACATGGGTAGCGTAGAATTCCGTATCAAAACAGTTCCAGATCCTGTTGCAGAAGTCATGGGTATGAGCGACGGAAAAATGGACAAAGCACGTTTGCAAGCAGCTCCACGTGTTGATGCTAAGATGAAGGATTTTGACTTTGACTTGACTTTTACAGTTACCTCATTTACCGTAAGTGCGCAAGTTGGAGCATATTTCTTATCAGAAACAGTTAAAGGAAACAGAATCAGCCCTCAGGTTAAAAATAATATCTTCAGCAAACTACAAAAAAATTCCAAAGTGTATTTCGAGGATATAAAAGCTGTCGGACCAGATGGAAGGCCTCGTAACCTAGGTGTTTTGAAATTTGTTGTTGAGTAGAAACTATAAATAATTGAGATATGAAAAAGATTGGTTTATTGATTATTGCTGTCGCTTTTTCTTCGGCATTGTTCGCTCAAGCGAGTGAATATCCTGACAGCCCATATGACAAACCTCATATGAATGATAGAAAACCTGCTCCTAAGCAGAATATACGTTATGCTGATGTTATGTGGTCAAAACAAATAGAACGAACATTACCTCTCCGTGAGAAAATGAACCTTCCTTTGTATTTCCCAAATAATGAAACAGGTAAAATCGGAACACGTTATAGCTATACGGCGTTAACTATCGATGCAATCGAAAAAGGTTATTTGTTTGCCTATGATCCAATGAGTGATGGTGCAGTTCCTATTACAGCTGATGATTTCAAGACAAAACTTGGCGCAAGTATTGATACCATTTATATTCAAAATGAAGATGGTACAGAAACTATGAAGCCAATAGAGAAACAAATGGACCCAAGTTCTATTAAATTCTTGATTTTGAAAGAAGAATGGGTATTTGATAAACAACGTTCAGTAATGGATCCTCGTATTATGTGGGTTACATCTTTGCGTGAGTTTGTAAAAGATGGAGAAATTCGTAAATCATTACCATATAAGATTTACTATCCAGCTGCAGAACCTATTCTAGCAAGAAATGAAGTGTTCAATCCTAATAGCGATGGCGATCAGAAATCATTTTATGATGTGTTCCAAAGACGTTATTTCAGTAGCTTTATTTCTCGTGAAAACAATGTTTACAACAATCGTGAAGTAAACACATACAGATTCGGTATCGAACAATTATATGAAGCAGAAAAAATTAAAAACTTCATTTTTACGTTCGAACACGATTTGTGGGAATATTAAACAATGTTTTGTTGATAAGTATGGAGGACTCTTCTTTTTTGAAGAGTCCTCTTTTTTTATATTTGGCCATATTTTGTTTGTATGAGAAAGATATTCGTAATAGCTGTCATTTCAATCTTTTATTTTAGTGCTTGTAATAATGATGGCTCAAATAAAACACAAGATGATGCTGTGCCAAAAGATGTGTTTATGTATGGCATTAAAGTGAATAATTTAGAAGTAGAAGTTGATACAGTAGATGCTGGAGAGTGCCTTGCTGCCGTGTTGTTGTCTTCAGGTTTGGATGATCAAATAACTCATCAGGTAATTACAAGTTGTGATACCCTTTTTGATGTTCGAAAATTTAAAACAGGTAATATCTACACTAAAATGTATTCTGATAGTTCGTTGCGGTATTTGGTGTACGAAATTAGTCTTGCCGATTATATAGTGTTTGACATGAGTGATTCAATTCCTTCGGTATACTTGGGTCAAAAGAAAGTATCGTATGTCGAACGCAAACAAAAAGGAGTTATAGAATCTTCTTTATGGAATACCATGGTCGATAATAATATAGATCCGAGTGTCGCTATAGCCTTATCTGAAATTTACGCTTGGTCTATAGATTTCTTTGGATTGCAAAAAGGAGATAATTTCAAGATTGTATATACAGAGAAATATGTTGACACGACCTCGGTAGGTGTGGAATCAATAAACTATGTGGTCTTCAATCATATGGGACAAGATTATTATGCTATTCCGTTTGAGCAAGACGGTATAATGCAATTCTTTGATGAAAATGGAAAATCAACGCGCAAGGCATTTCTAAAATCACCATTAAAATATTCCAGAATAAGTTCTCATTTCTCGGGAGGTAGAATGCACCCTATATTGAAGATTGTCCGCCCTCATTATGGCGTAGATTATGCAGCTCCAGTTGGTACTCCGGTACATACTATTGGCGATGGTGTTGTAATAAAAAAAGGATATTCTGGTGGCGCCGGAAATATGATAACAATCAAACACAATACAACCTATACCACGTCGTATATGCACTTATCACGATACGCTAAAGGAATTTCGCCCGGGTCGCGAGTCCATCAAGGTCAATTGATAGGATATGTAGGTAGCAGTGGATTGTCAACGGGACCTCATTTGGATTTTAGAGTGTATAAGAAAGGAACTCCTATTAATCCTCTTAAGATGATATCACCACCTACATCGCC
>DAIOSV010000002.1:82405-90920 GCA_036752345.1 Bacteroidales bacterium
GAGGCTCAGCATTTGGCAATGGGTACATTCCACTCAATATTTGCTCGAATATTGCGATTTGAAGCTGCAAGTTTGCCGGGATATGATGCATCGTATACGATTTTAGATGCCGATGACGTGAAGAAGCAAATAACACAAGCAATTAAGGAATTAGAACTTGATAAAGAAATATATAAGCCATCAAAGGTAGCTTCAATTATATCTAAAGCGAAAAATGATTTAATACCTGCTGAAATGTACGAACTTTCCGATGCTGCCAAATACGACAGCATGAATGGAATGCCAGCAGTATCAAAAATCTATAAACGATATGTGGCTGATTGCAAACGAGCAAATTCAATGGATTTTGACGATTTGCTACTTATGACAAATATCTTATTCCGCGACAATCCCATGGTGTTGCAAAAATACCAAAAGTTGTTCCGGTACATTTTGGTTGACGAGTTTCAAGATACCAATAGTTGCCAGTATCGCATTATTAAGCAATTAGCTTTGCCCGAAAATAATCTATGTGTGGTAGGCGATGATGCCCAAAGTATTTATTCGTTTCGCGGCGCTCGCATAGAGAATATATTGAACTATCAGCGTGATTTTAAAGATTGCAAATTGTTTAAGTTGGAACAAAATTATCGTTCAACGAAAACGATAGTCGAGGCAGCCAACAGTCTTATTAAAAAGAACACGAAACAAATACCCAAAAAGATTTTTTCAGATCAAGAGGATGGTGAAAAAATTTCTTTGGTGCAATCGGCAACCGATTCGGAAGAAGGTACTAAAGTTGCAATGCTTATTTCCGATTTAGTGGACAAAGGCGAATCGTATAGCAATTGTGCAATATTGTATAGAACCAATTCTCAGTCACGTATTTTGGAAGAGGAACTGAATAAAAAGCGAATTCCTTGTAAAATCGTGAAAGGCTTGTCATTCTTCCAACGAAAAGAAATCAAAGACGTACTTTCGTATGTTCGTGTGGTTGTAAATCCCAAGGATGATATAGCATTAGAACGGATTATCAACTATCCCGTGAGAGGAATTGGAAATACAACCATAGAACGGCTTCATGCAATAGCTGACGCAAACAATCTTTCATTATGGGGAGTTATATCACAAATAGAAAAAACTCGTGATATGCTACCTGCTGCTGCCAAGAAAAAACTGTCAGATTTTGCAGAAATGATGCAAAGTTTTATGATTGACGAGCCAACGACAGATGCCTATTCATTGATGTTTCGAATAGTTGAAAAACTAGAATTTAAAGAAGCATTAGAAAAAGAGTATCCGAAAGAAGAAGCCCATGACCGATTCAATAATATTCAAGAGTTGTTGAACGGTGCTAAAGAGTTTGTGGAAAATGAATTAGATCCTGAATCCATAGCAATGCATAATTATCTGCAGAAAATTGCACTCTTGACAGATATTGACGAAGAAGACACCGATAATGCCAACAAAGTGCTTCTAATGACTATGCATGCTGCTAAAGGGCTAGAGTTTAAACATTGCTTTTTGGTCGGTATAGAAGAAAATGTGTTGCCTTCTCAAATGAGTATGGAAACCATTCAAAATATTGAAGAAGAACGTCGGCTTTTCTACGTTGCATTAACGCGAGCAATGAAAACGGTTACGCTTTCATTTGCGTGGAAACGAAGAAAATTTGGAAGTTTTATTCCTTCAACGCCAAGCCGATTCTTATCTGAAATTGATTCTTGCTTTTTGAATGGTTCGCTGAAAGCTTCTGCCTCAATGTATGACGATTTTGGACAAACTCCGTCATTTTCGTCATATCAGCAGCGTGGTGTCAATAGTTTTTCATCATATCAAAACAAACAAGGAAGTGGTTTTAATTCATATTCGCAGAAAACTCATCCGATAACTGTAAACAAAGTACCTGCAGCACAATCGTCGTTTTCTCGTTATCAAAAAGAACAACCATTTGCACACTATAATGAAAAACAGCAGCAACAACCCGCAACTATAGTCCCGAGCAATCCTGAATCCATTAAGGAAGGGCAACGCGTTGCTCATGCTAAGTTTGGTATGGGTACCGTAAAGGAACGTATGGGGAGCGATGCAAATGCAGCTGTGATTATAGCCTTTGATAATTGGGGCGAAAAGAAACTATTATTGAAATTTGCAAAACTACAAATAGTTGAAAATTTATAGCTTTTATTACCTTTGAAAAATTTTATTTTAAATGGAGTATAATACAACAAGAGAGTCTCTCTTTTTGCCCGAATATGGACGTAATGTTCAAATGATGGCAGAACATTTATTGACAATACCAGACAAAGCAAATCGCACAGAAGCTGCGAAGGAACTTATTGCTATCATGATAAATATGAATCCTTCGGTGCGCGAGACCAAAGATTATAAACAAAAAATGTGGGATTATTTAGCTCAGCTTTGCGATTTCAAGCTTGATGTTGATTTTCCATTTCCTATTTCAAAACCCGCAGATGCTGAAAAACCGGAAAGATTGCAATATAACATGAACGAGATTCGTTGTCGCCATTATGGATATACCGTAGAACGCATGATCCAAGCTGCATGCGATATGGAATCGAGTGAGGAACGAGATGCTTTGGTGCATATGATTGCCAACAACATGAAACGCAATTATGTTATTTGGAATCAAAAATCAGTGACAGACGAAATCGTTATTAATGACTTGATTAGACTTTCTAAAGGTCGGTTGAATTTGGCTTCAGATACGAGATTAATGAACGTAAACGTGCCAACAACATCAATGCCAAAGAAGGTTAATAATTTTAAACGTCAAAACAACAACAATCAAGCAAGACGAAACAATAACAACAAGAATAATAACAACAAAAAAAGACAAAATTAATTATGGCAACATTCCGAATTACTGGAGGAAGGAAGCTGCACGGTGAATTACAACCACAAGGTGCGAAAAATGAAGCATTACAAGTTCTGTCGGCAGTATTGTTGACAAGCGAACCTGTTGTAATTAAAAATATCCCTCAGATTCGTGATGTGCTCAATCTTATAGAGTTACTTATGAGCCTTGGGGTAAATGTAACTCGTTTGCGTGACAACAGTTACTGCTTTCAAGCCGATGACGTAAATCTTGATTATTTATTGTCAAAAGATTTTCAGGAAAAGACAAAAACCTTGCGAGGCTCAATTATGTTGGTGGGACCTCTATTGGGACGTTTTGGCAAGGGCTATATTGCAAGTCCTGGTGGAGATAAGATTGGTCGCCGTCGTTTAGATACACATTTTATTGGATTCCAGAACTTAGGAGCAACGTTTAATTTTAATCCAGAAACGAACATGTTTGCTGTTTCCGGCGAACATCTAAAGGGCACATATATGTTGCTCGATGAGGCTTCTGTTACCGGTACTGCAAACATCATAATGGCGGCAGTATTGGCCGAAGGAAAAACTACTATTTATAATGCAGCATGTGAACCATACATTCAACAACTTTGTAAAATGTTGAACAGAATGGGCGCAAAAATTTCCGGCATTGCTTCAAATTTATTAATAATTGAAGGTGTAGAAAAACTTAATGGCTGCGAACATTCTATTTTGCCCGATATGATTGAAGTTGGTAGTTTTATGGGATTAGCGGCAATGACGGGTTCCGAAATTACAATTAAAAACGTGTCATATCCTGATTTGGGGCTTATTCCGTCAGCGTTTTCTCATTTAGGAGTGCAATTTGAGAAACGTAATGATGATATTTACATTCCCGCTCAAGAAACCTATACTATTTCTACATTTTTGGATGGATCTATAATGACCATAGCAGACGCTCCATGGCCGGGTTTAACACCTGACCTTTTAAGTGTATTTTTGGTTGTTGCAACAATGGCAGAAGGAAGTGTTCTGATACATCAAAAAATGTTTGAGAGTCGTTTGTTCTTTGTCGATAAACTTATAGATATGGGATGTCGGATAATTCTTTGTGATCCTCATAGAGCAACAGTAATAGGGTTGGGCAATAACCACAAACTTAGAGCTACCAATATGTCGTCACCTGATATTAGAGCCGGTGTGGCATTACTTATAGCTGCCTTGTCGGCACAAGGTGTAAGCACCATTAGCAACATAGAGCAAATAGACCGAGGATATCAAGACATAGATAAACGCTTGAATGCTATAGGGGCAGAGATAATTCGTGTGAATTAAACAATTTTTTGCAAAAAACCCGTTTCCTTTATTGGAATTAAAGAAAAACATTTACTTTTGCGTCTTGAAAAACGATTAGAGAAAATTATTGATATTATGTATTTAACTACAGAAAAAAAGGCAGAATTGGTTAAGAAATTCGGCAAGTCAGAAAAAGATTCTGGATCAACAAAATGTCAAATTGCAATCTTTACTGAAAGAATCAATGCTTTGACTGAAAAAATGAAAGACAATCACAAGGATTTCGTTTCTCAACGTGCGTTGTTGAAATTAGTTGGAAAGAGACGTAATTTGTTGAATTACCTTAAAGATCGCGATATTGAAGAGTATCGTAATTTAATTAAAGAATTAAACATCCGTAAATAATTTGTTTACGTAATAAATCATTTATCGTGGAAGGCAATTTTTTAGTTGCCTTCCATTGTTTATTGTATTCGTTTAGCTATTCAATTTATTTTATACACACAAAAGAAACACAATATGTTACAAGTTTTTAAAAAAGAGATCACTCTGAGCGATGGTAGAACTATCGAAATAGAGACAGGCAAGTTGGCTAAACAAGCCGATGGTTCAGTTGTCGTAAGAATGGGTGACACAATGCTTTTGGCTACCGTATGTGGCGCAAAAGATGCCATTCCAGGAACAGATTTCATGCCGCTTACAGTTGAGTACAAAGAAAAATATGGCGCATTCGGAAGATATCCGGGTGGTTTTACAAGAAGAGAAGGAAAAGCTTCAGATTATGAAATTTTAATCGCTCGTTTAGTTGATAGAGCATTACGTCCATTATTCCCCGATAATTATCATGCAGAAACATTCGTAAACGTTTTGTTAATTTCTGCTGATGGAAAGAATCAACCAGATGCTTTAGCAGGTATAGCTGCTTCTGCTGCTTTGGCCGTTTCTGATATTCCTTTCGGTGGCCCAATAGCTGAAGTTCGTGTAGCTCGCATTGATGGAAAACTAGTTATAGATCCAACCTTTGAAGAAATGCATCGCGCTGATATTGATATCATGGTTGGTGCTACATATGATAACATCCTTATGGTTGAAGGCGAAATGAATGAAGTTTCAGAAGCAGAAATGCTTGAAGCATTGAAATTCGCTCATGAAGCTATTAAACCAATGTGTAAAGCTCAATTAGAATTGACGGAACTTGTTGGAAAAACCGTAAAACGTGAATATTGCCACGAAGAAAATGATGAAGAGCTTCGTAAAGATGTTTGGGCTAAATGTTATGACAAAGCTTACGCTGTAGCTTCATCTTCTAATACTAACAAACATGATAGAGGAGATAAGTTCTCAGCAATTAAAGACGAGTATTTAGCATCGTTATCAGAAGAAGACGTTCAAGCAAAGGCTGAATTGGTTAGTCGTTACTACCATGAAGTTGAAAAAGAAGCTATGCGTCGTAGCATTCTTGATGAAGGAAAACGTCTTGATGGTCGTAAGACAACAGACATTCGTCCAATTTGGTGTGAAGTTGGGTACCTACCTGGCCCTCACGGATCGGCTATTTTTACCCGTGGTGAAACACAATCATTGACAACCGTAACATTAGGGACAAAACAAGACGAGAAAATCGTTGACGATGTTTTATTCCAAGGTAAAGAACGCTTTTTACTTCATTATAATTTCCCTCCATTCTCAACGGGCGAAGCAAAAGCTCAAAGAGGGGTTGGTCGTCGTGAAATTGGTCACGGACATTTAGCATGGAGAGCATTGAAGAGAATGATTCCTGAAAATTATCCATATTGCGTACGTGTTGTTTCTGATATTATGGAGTCAAACGGATCTTCTTCTATGGCAACAGTTTGCGCCGGTACATTAGCTCTTATGGATGCTGGTGTTAAGATTAAGAAACCGGTTTCTGGTATTGCTATGGGGTTAATAACAGACAAAGGAAACGTGAAATGGTCTGTGTTGTCTGATATTTTGGGCGATGAAGATCATCTTGGCGATATGGACTTTAAAGTAACCGGAACACGTGATGGTATTACTGCTACGCAGATGGATATAAAAGTTGACGGTTTGTCATATGAAATTCTAGAAAAAGCATTGAATCAGGCTCGTGAAGGTCGTTTACACATTCTTGATAAAATCCAAGAAACCATCGCAGAACCTCGTGCTGATTTGAAACCACATGCTCCAAGAATTGAAAGTTTGAAGATTGGTAAAGACTTTATTGGCGCTGTAATTGGTTCAGGTGGTAAAAACATTCAAGAATTGCAAGCTCGTACCAATACTACTATCTCTATTGAAGAGGTTGATGGATTTGGAATCGTAGAAATTTCCGGAAAAGACAAAAACGGAATGGAAGAAGCTAAGCAATACATCATGGGAATTTCACAAGAACCTGAAGTAGGTAAAGTGTACAACGCAAAGGTTAAATCAATCGTTGAATTTGGTGCATTCTGTGAATTTCTACCACAAAAAGATGGTTTGCTTCATATCTCAGAAATAGCATGGGAACGTGTAGAGAAAGTTGGCGATTACTTGAAAGAAGGCGATCTTATTGAGGTAAAACTTATTGGTATAGAAAAAGGTAAGTTTAAATTGTCTCGAAAGGTATTAATGGAAAGACCTCCTCGTCAATCAAAACCGGAAGAACAAAAATAATTAAGATAAGGCTGTCAGAAATGGCAGCCTTTCTTTTTCTATTACACTTTTTCCTATATTTGCTACGAAATAATTAATGCAAAATTTCGTTACCGTATAATATGTCAAATACTTCGTCCAATACGCATTTTTTTATACTTGCTTTGATTGTCTTACTTTCGGGGTCATGTGCTTCGCAAAAGAAGATAAGTAAAAAGGCAGATATAACTTTTGCAAATGGCGAATATTTTAAAGCGGTGACAATGTATGAAGAGTTGGCCGACAATGAAGAGTCACGCTATATTAAATCATCCTATGAAGCCCGAATAGCCGAATGTTATCGTTATTTGAACGATTCAAAAAAGGCCGAAGTGGCGTATAAAAAGTTAGCCAATCAGAAAACTATACGAGATAAGGAAACTCGCTATTGGTATGCCTATTATTTGTTGAGAAATGAGAAATATGAGGAGGCAGAAAAAAATTTTACAGCATACAAAAAGTCTCAGCCAAAAGATGAACGAGGTGCTAATGGCATTGCTTCTTGTTCGTTAGCTGTTGCCTATACAGAGCATCCAACGCGATATATTGTAGAAAATGTAAAACCGCTGAATTCAAAATACAACGATTTTTCTCCAATGTATTTTGATAACTCATACGATGTTGTCTATTTTACATCGTCGCGTATAGAAGAAGGAGTAAAACCGCACATCAATCAAGTCTCGGGTATGAATTATACCAATGTATATGAGGCTCGTTTCGATAGAAAAAACAAATGGAAAGCACCAGAACTAATTGCAGATTCAACTATAAATAGTGACTTTGATGATGGAACTGTTTCTATAACATCCGATGGTTTTACCATGTATTTTACCCGTTGTTTACAAGAGACGGGCAAAAAAATCGGTTGTCAGATATATACAAATGCATACAAAAATGGTTCGTGGAACTCTACCGAATTGCAAGAAATAGTACCAGACTCAATTTCTATAGGCCAACCAGCAATCTCTCCTGATGGATTAACATTGTATTTTGCATCGCGCATGAAAGGTTCTCATGGCGGTTCCGATATTTGGAAAGTGGAGCGCACAGCAGCTAACACACCATGGGGACGCCCTATTAATCTCGGCTCGGAAATAAATACTCCGGGAGATGAAATGTTTCCATATGTTCGATTAGACGGCACACTCTATTTCTCGTCAGATGGTCATGCCGGTATGGGAGGACTTGATATTTTTAGAGCAACAAAAGGTTCCGATGGAAAATGGGAAATTGTAAATATGCAGAGTCCCATTAACTCCTCTCAAGACGACTATGGTATTGTTTTTCAAGGAAACAAAGAAAGTGGTTTATTTACCTCCAATCGCAAAGGAACTCGTGGATTAGACGATATCTATTCTTTTGAATTGCCGGAACTGAAATTGGCTGTAGAGGGAGTTATGACAGATGTTGGAATCAATAAACCAATAGAGGGAGGAGATGTAACTTTAGTTGGAAGTAACGGTTCGTTGCAAACTGCTAAAACCAAAGTTGATGGTTCTTATTCTTTTAAATTGGCGCAATACACTGACTATATTGTGATAGGTTCTTTTAACGGCTTTTTAAAGCAAAAAGTGAAAGTATCAACAGCGAATATCAGTGATGATACCACGTTCAAACAAAATCTTGGACTTATTACAATGAGTAGGCCGGTAGAAATTCCAAACATTTTTTATGATTTTGGAAAATGGACATTGAATGAATCTTCAAAGACGGCATTGGAAGA
>DAIOSV010000002.1:91020-92588 GCA_036752345.1 Bacteroidales bacterium
AACCGTCGTACGGAACTTAAAATTCTTTCTACAGATTACATTCCAAAACCAGAATATTTTGTACGTCAAAAGCAAAAAAGCAAAAGACGTTAAAATGCATGTAAGTTATTGTGAGAGTGTATACTAAGGAATTCTAATAAGCTATGAGCTAGCAATTCTTTTATTCAAAAAAGATAAAAATTATAGTCAAAGGATACCGAAGTTGATTTTTAAGTTGAAAAATATCGCCATGGCTTACAAACACTAATACACATGGTTGGTTATTTGAAAAAATAGTATATTTGCGCAGGATAGACTTTTTATGAATTTATTAAATGGAAATGTGGCACTCATTACAGGTGCAAATCGGGGAATAGGCAGAGCCATCGCCCTTATGTTTGCTTCCGAAGGGTGTGATGTTGCATTTACCGATTTAAAAAAAGATGCCAACATGGTCGAAACCGAACAAGAAATTGCTCAACATGGCCATAAAGTACAAGGTTATGCATCAAATGCAGCATCGATAGAAGATGCTCAAAAGGTTGTAAAACAAGTTGTAGAGGATTTTGGAAAAATAGACATATTGGTGAACAATGCCGGCATTACTCGTGATGGAGCGCTTAAACGAATGACCGAAGACCAATGGGATTCCGTAATAAATGTGAATTTAAAATCGGTGTTTAGCATGATTAAAGCCATACAACCATATATGTGGAAACAAGGCTTTGGAAGTATAATAAACGTAAGTTCCATTGTTGGTATTTCAGGAAATATGTGCCAAGCAAATTATTCTGCATCAAAAGCCGGAATAATTGGTTTAACAAAATCAATCGCCAAAGAATTCGGCGTTCGCAATATTCGTTGCAATGCAATAGCTCCGGGATTCATTCTGACCGATATGACAGCACAATTACCGGAGCATATAATAGAAGAATGGAAAGCACGTATTCCACTTCATAGACCTGGCACGGTGCAAGATGTTGCAAATGTTTGCGCATTCTTGGCTTCAGGACTTTCAAGTTACGTTACCGGACAAGTTATTCCAATTTGTGGAGGATTACAAATATAAATCATTATATACTATATACTATGAGAGAACAAACAGAAGAAATAGCAGAACGAATTGTCACAGCCCGTGAAGCTTTTGGGATGTCAATTGAAGATGCAGCAAAATCATTAGGTATTAATAAATATGAATACCAAGATTTTGAGTCGGGACAAATTGATATACCAGTTAGTTCAATTTTGAAAATTGCAGCCTTGTATAAGGTTGATGTTGCTACATTACTAACAGGTGAAGAGCCTCGTCGTATGACCTATTCGGTTACCCGTAAAGGAGAAGGCGTAAGCGTAGAACGTCACAAACGATATAAATATAAAGCCTTAGTTTCTGATTTCATCGGGAAAAAAGCGAACTTCTTTATTGTAACGGCTGATGCGAGTGACGAAAACGTACAATTCAGTTCTCACGAAGGACAAGAATTTTTATATGTTGTAGATGGAACAATGGAACTTCATTTCAAAGATGAAAAAGTTATATTGAACGAGGGTGATAGTGTGTTTTTTAATTCTTCTATTTCGCACGCAGT
>DAIOSV010000003.1:0-27096 GCA_036752345.1 Bacteroidales bacterium
TTGGACTGCAAAGATAGTCAAATTTGGCAAAGAACAAGAGTTGAACATTGTTTTCTCGATGACAACACCTTATTGGTATTACTACTTGCGCCACATATACCCTAACCTTTCTTCACAATAAGACACTATGGTGTATCGGTTCCTATATTATCAAAAAAAAAGGACTCCGAAGAGTCCTCTTTTTTTTTCTATTATTTAATAAAAACTATTTTACTAAATCAGAAAGAGCTTTTCCTGCTTTGAATTTAGCTACTTTCTTAGCTGCAATTTTAATTTCTTTACCAGTTTGTGGGTTTCTTCCAACTCTAGCATTTCTTTTGCCAACTGAGAATGTTCCGAAACCGATCAATTGAACGCTATCACCTTTTTTCAATGAGCCAGAAACTGCTTTTACGAAAGCGTTTACTGCTTTTTCTGAAGCTGCTTTTGTTAAGTTTGCTTCTGCAGCGATTGCTGCAACTAGTTCTTGTTTATTCATAATAATTTAATTTAAGTTAATTATTTAAAATTGTTTTTTAATTGTTCTAATATCAACATTAACAAAGATATGTTTTTTTTAACATATACAACACTTTTTTGTTTTTTTTTCTTTTAAACCCCTCATTTTTGCTATATTTTTAGAGGTTATGAACATTTTTTTTGAGTTATGAACATTTTTTAGAGTAATTTACTTGCTAATTCTGCCAATTCGCTTCGCTCTCCTTTAATCAAATTTATATGTTCAAATATATTTTGTCCTTTCATTTTTGCGCTTAAATGAGAGAGCCCATTTGAATATGTGTCCAAATAGGGAGAATCAATTTGTTGAATATCTCCAGTAAAAACAATTTTTGTGCCTTCTCCTGCTCGTGTAATGATTGTTTTTACTTCATGTGGAGTTAGATTTTGTGCTTCATCAATTATGAAGAAAACGTGCGACAAAGAACGACCGCGAATATATGCCAATGGTGAGATTTGCAAGATACCATCACGCAACATATCGTCTATCTCAGTTATTTTAGTGCTATTATTTCTCAAGTTTTGCTTGATTACTTGTAAATTATCGAACAAAGGCAACATGTATGGCTTGATTTTATCCTTTTCGCCTCCTGGTAAATATCCTAAGTCTTTATTTCCTAAGGCCACGATTGGTCTTGCGAGCAACACTTGGTCAAAGTTTTCATGTTGAGCCAATGCTGCAGCCAAAGCCAACAAGGTTTTTCCTGTGCCTGCGGTTCCTGTCAATGCTACCAACTTTATTTCATCATTAAGCAACGCATGCATAGCAAATGCTTGTTCGGAATTTCGCGGTTCAATGCCTGTTACTCGGTACTTATTTACACGAGAAATAGTATTTGTCACTGGACTATAATATGCCATTACAGAGGTGTTTCCGTTATTCAGCATAAAATATTCGTTGCTTTCGGGACGACGAATACCTATTTCTTCAGGAGTTACGACATTGTCTGTCGTATTTTTTGCATAGAGTTTGTTAATGTAAGTAATATCTATATTGTCTATATTTCGAATACCTTCTTCTATTCTATCTATGTCGTATATTTTGTCGTTTTCAAAATCTTCGGCAATCAATCCAATTGATTTAGCCTTCATTCTTAAATTAATGTCTTTTGAAACGACTATAACTATTCTATCAGGATTTTCTTCTTTGACAATAACGGCTGTAGCTATAATTTTGTGGTCGGGAATTTGTTCTACAAAAGAGTCCCTTACTATATCAGGATATTTTGCATGGGTTTTTATAAACAATTTTCCGAGCCCTTTTCCCAGTGGAATACCTTCGGTAAAGACTTTATCTCCAGCGAGCGCATCTAATTCTCGGGTAAATTGTCGTGTATTCCACCCTAATTCCGATTCCCCTTTCTTGAATTTGTCTAATTCTTCCAATACGGTAATTGGAATTACTACATCATTTTCTTGGAACGCATATATAGCTCGATAGTTATGTAAAACAACATTAGTATCAAGCACAAAAATCTTTGGTTTTTTTCCTGCCATAGTTTTATTTCTAAAGAATTATGTATAAAAGTACAAAATTCTTAGAAAACACAACCCCTTTACGGCTTTTTTTACAAAAATTTTTATTAAGACATTAATTGAGCGACTTGCTTTGTCTTATCAAACTGTTCCAATATTGTTTTTACCATCACAGTCAAAGGTACAGCCAATATCATTCCCGGTATATTCCATACGTATCCCCAGAAGAATAGCATCACAATAATAGTAACAGTATTGATTGAGAATGTTCGTCCCATGAATATTGGTTCCAATATACTACCCCAAAATATCTGTATTAAAATAGCTATCACAATAAACAATACTATCATAGGCATTGTAGCAATTTGTGTAAGACCAAACACGCACATTACTGCAGTTGAAATGATTGAGCCTATCATTTGTATAAAATTGAGTATAAAAGCAAGCATTCCCCAAAATATGGCAAATTTCACATCAAAGAAATAACAAAGTACCGAAAATGAAATTCCCGTAAACAAACTGATGAGAAATTTTACCAAGATAAATTTTGAAATACTTTTTTCAATTGTAATATATGTACGCATTGAAGGCATTTTGTCTTTGAAAAGCGTTACTTGCAATAAATTTTGTGCATTAAAGGAGCTTGCAATCAACAAAACCATAAAGAAAGCAGACATGAATATGATTGATGCAGTACGTTGCACTGCTGTAAACACTTTTCCTATATTGTCGTAAATTGTTGTTGTTATGTCATTTGTTTTCATGTATTCAAGGAACACATCTTCGTTGAGTCCAATTAATTGCATAAAATGAACGACAAAATTATTGAACTCTGCAAGTATATTCTGCCACGTTTGCGGATCTGTCGTACGGAACTCGTTACCAGTGAGTTGTAGCAGCCAAACACATGACCGTACTACGATAAAGAATATGACAAAAATAACAACGATTGATACCCAACGAGGCACGTTTCTACGATTTGCCCATCGTATAAGCGGCATAAATAGCAAAACAAAAAAACTAGCTATTATTAAGGGAACAAAAATGGCAGACAATTCTTTTAGTACTAAAAAAAAGACAGGTAAAACCAGCAACATCAATAATTTATTCGTTGTGTCAAGTGACGCAAATTTTCTTCCCATAATTTTTTATTTTAAATTCTTTTTAAACGTTAACTCGGCTATGATATTGTTTGCATGGCCGTATTTTTCTATGCAAAACAAAATGTATCGTATATCTACTGATATGTTTCTGCAATAGGTTTCATCATAATTAAAATCACTCATAACACCTTGCCAATTTCTATCGAAATTTACCCCAACAAGACTACCCTCAGCATCAAGCACAGGGCTACCAGAATTTCCTCCTGACGTTTGGTTGGTTGCGACAAAGTTCATGAACAATGTGTCTTTTGAATAGCTTCCAAAGTCCTTATTGCGAAGCAGTGTATTAAAAATCTCATTCGATTTATAGGCATTGGAAGAATCTGATAACATTGCGATAAAATATTCTGAGGTTGTAGTACTCATATTTCCATACGGAATTACTTTTCCATAACTAATACGCATAGTGCTGTTAGCATCAGGAGACATAGCTCCTTTGGTATATGCATATACAACTTTTATCATGCGATTTGCAACACTATCAAATAATAATTTTGCATTCGCATATTCGGGAAAAGTTTTATTCACTATTTCATTATATATCTCATTGGTAATGCGATACAAGGCATCGTTTTTCAACAAATAGGTAACACTGTTTTCCTGTTTTTTAAACTTATGTTTGGTGTGTATCAGAGAACTAAATTGCGCAGCACGTGCAGAGTCCGTAAACACGCTTTTATTGAGTACCGAATCCAGAAATTGTGTATAAACTTGTTTGTTACCTGAATAGATTCGTTCTAACGTTGGTGTTTTTGTTAATCCTGATGCATATGCAAAAAATAGCATGTTTTCAAATACAGAACCCTCTAGTTCCATATTACATTTTGCCACACTGGTCACAAATTGATCTTCATACATGAATGATGGATTATTTCCGACGACAATAGAGCTTGGAGCCTGAAGAATCCGCATTCTCCATAACCCTTCAAGACCAACTACCAAATGTGTGTATGCTACATAATAATCTCTGCATAATTTGTTATAATCCGAAAAAAGTGTCCCATACTGTGATTGTAATGAATCGTTTGACGAAATCCATGTTTGCAAAAGGCTATCACGAGAGTGTCGTTTTTTTAACGCATCAGACGTTTCTATTCCATATTGTTCGCCCTTCCATTTTTCATAATAATTTGACAATGAAGAATATCGAGCCAGATAGGCATCATGTTCTTTTTGCCCTTTTGACATGTATTTAGCCATAGGTTGCAATGTAGCTTCACGCATGGCAATTTGCGCAGGATTCAATATGGAATAAATATCCTTCAATTCTTGTTCCGTTCCATACATTTTTGTTTCTCCCGGATATCCCATTACCATTGTAAAATCGCCATTCGAAACACCTTTTGCATTTATTTCCAAATACTTTTTTGGAACAATTGGTTTGCCATTCTCATACACACGCAACAATGCAAAATCGGCACAACTACGAGGCCATGACCAATTTGCCACATCGCCGCCATACGATGCAATATCAGCCGGCATAAATGCAACCAAACGGACATCGGTATATTTTTTAGATTTGAACAACAGAAATTGACTATTGCCATAAAATTCCTCTATTGAATATTGAAATTCTTGTGATGAATCCTTGACTATTTGTGCCGTAACTTCAATTGGAGACAAGCCTTGGCTGCATCGGTCTGTTACATCATACATTGCGATTAAATTTTCAACGGTAAGTTTACTCGTTGGAATCTCCTCTGCTTGCGACGACGCGAAGAACCCTTCCCTTATGTAATTAACAAGACCTTCGCTCGCTTTTGCAACAAATGATTGTGCGCAATGATAGTTGGTAAGCACCAATCCTTGGTTTGAGATATAACTTCCAGTACAACCACCTACACGAACAACGGCATCTTTTAAGCAAGCCTTTTCTGCACTATATATTTGTTCGGCGGTCAATTTACACCCTTCTGCTTGCATTTCCGGTAAAATTTGTTGCTCTACTAACAAAGGAATCCACATTCCCTCTGCAGCATGTGTTGCATACGAAAACAACAACAATGTGACCAACAAAAGTTTATTCTTCATAATCCAATATTCTGTAATATAAACTATGAACCGGCAAACCCATGACATTGTAATATGAACCACAAATTGATTCTATGCCCATATATCCTATCCATTCTTGTACGCCGTATGCACCGGCTTTGTCCAATGGCTTATATTTAGCTATATAATAGTCAATATCTGCTTCGTTCATGGTGGCAAATGTAACTTGCGAGAGTTGGTAAAACGCCTCTTGTTTTTGTCTGGTTCCAAAACACATTCCGGTTACGACTGAATGTGTTTTACCCGACAAGAATGAAATCATTTCTTTTGCTTCGGCTTCATTTTTTGGTTTTCCAACCGATTTCCCTTCACAAAAAACTAAAGTGTCTGCCGTTATTAAAAAATCTTGTGCAGATAAATCTGGCAAAAAGGCTTTAAATTTTTGTTGTGCTATATCTAATGGTATTTGTTCAAAAGGCAGTGTTGGATCTATAATTTCTTGGGTGTTCTTCAAAATTACGTCAAACGGTATATCCAAACCTTGTAACAATTCTTTTCTCCGAGGTGATGCCGAACCTAATATAACATGATACTTCTGTAATTTTTGAGCCAACTGATGCATATCAAATGAGTTTTCCCAATAAATACAATAATCCCATCATCATCACCAATTTTAAGCTAAGACTAACTTTTGCGTAATCTTCTGAGGTTTTTGCCTTAATGAATATCACCAACGAATACAAAAATGGAATTGTTATACCAATATTTATAAAGAATAACGAATATACATCGTGAAGTTTGCATACTTGAACAAAAGCAAATGCTATCAATATTACGATTCCAACACCAACAGACGTGTGACGTGCGGTTTTTATGCCAAAGGCAATGGGTAACGTATTTCTACCATACGTTTTATCACCCTCTACGTCTTCAATATCTTTCACCATTTCTCGTAATAAGGTTAAGAGAAATGCAAAAATTGCATAACCAAAACTCCACAACATTATTTCTTCGAAATTGATATTCAATTGCGTAATAGCTTCTATTGGCAACGACAATATTGGTAATAATTCATACATCACCTCTATTAACGGAACCATGGCTACTAATATAGCTACTATAATATTTCCTAAAATTGGTTCCTTGCTAAACGTGGTTGAATAAAACCATAATATTCCTACTATGAATATAAACATCAAAGAGTAGCTTTCACGACCAATTCCATATGACACAACAGCACCACTAACACATCCTATAATATTCAGCACCCAATGGAGTATCATTGCATTGCGTCGGTTGATACATTTGCCTATAATCACAGAATCCGGTTTATTCATCATGTCGGCATTTACATCAAAATAATCGTTGATAATATAACCGGCAGCCGAGATGCACACGGTAGCTAGCACCAATAAGCAGAATCCAAAAAAGGAAAGTTGAAACGGCATAAATTCCTTAATTAAAGCATACCGTATAATAAACATTGTTGCTATTATAATCAATAGATTCTTGTATCGTATAAGCTTTAAATAATTCATACCTCTATTTTTTACCAAGTGAATGCTTCTTTTCTTAGCCAATTATTCTGTGCACGTAAAGTTTGTTCTACAACATCACGCACGCAACCGCTTCCGCCATCTTTCGCCGAAATGTAATCCGAAATTTCTTGTATTTCATGAACGGCATCGGCGGGACATGCTTTTAACCCGCATTTTTTCATAGCACGATAGTCGGGTATGTCATCGCCCATATACATAACCTCTTTGGGTTTGAGGTTATATTTAGCCATAAATTCTGCTAAATAGATTGTCTTGTCGCATGCTTCTATATAAATATCTTCAATGCCTAGATCGTGAAACCGTGAAATAATAGAGTCACATTTGCCTCCAGTGATGATGGCAAATTTGTATCCTAATTTTGATGCATAATGTACTGCGTATCCGTCTTTTGCATTGGTTGTACGCATTTGTTTACCCTGGGCATCGACATACACCCAGCCATTAGTCCAAACACCGTCTATGTCGAATACGAAAGCTTTTATATTTTTTAATTTATCTTTAAAATTCGTCATACGTTATTTATCTTCAGAATGAGTTTTTCTAATACTATCAGTCATAGCGTTGTATATCTGCAACACATCAGGATAATTTGCCAAAGCATCACGATGTTTTTGTAAAATCATTTCATCGTTGCGTATTGCAGGACCGGTTTGAGAGATATATGGTGAATATTTCACTGCTTTTTCAAGCGTTTCTCTCATCAGAGGTTTTAGCAAATCAAATTGGAGTTGATTGTCTTTCATCAACATTTCTGCAATAGTGCACAAATGATTGGGGAAATTATTGATTAACACAGCACACAAATGCAAAATTGATCGCTGTTGTGAATTTAGCACTTGCACATGAGGTGTAATTAGTTTCATCAAATCCATCAGTATCTGTTTGTTTTCATCGGTGTTAGCTTCAATAAAAACGGGTACTTCAGCGTAATTTATATCTTTGAATTTCGAGAATGATTGCAACGGGTATATGTTTCCGTAGTTTACTGCATAATCATAAAATACATTAATACCAATACTTCCCGAAGTGTGAACTATCAATTTTTTTCCAAGTTTCAATTGGCGCAATATCAAGCCGATGGAACAATCTGTTACACATAGTATATACAAGTCTGCATTCTTGTTAATATCAGCATAATCAGTTGCAAATGAGCAACCAATTTCCGATGCCAATTCGACTGCTGATTTCATGGTACGGCTCATGATTTGAACCACATTCACTCCCGCAGCTTTTAACGCTTTGGCAAAATGTGTTCCTACATTGCCGGCACCAATTATTACAACATCCATAGTAATTTTATATCTTTAAGTCGTAAGACAAGCAAAGATATTAAAATTATCCAATAATGTGTAAAAAAGAATCCGGGAATAGACTAATTATACAAAGCCATTTTTATGGCTGCTACAGCGACTTCAGAGCCTTTGTTTCCGTATTTTCCACCTGCTCTCTCGAGTGCCTGTTCTATGGTATTAACCGTAAGAACTCCAAATATGAATGGGATTTCATATGATAAATTCAATTCGGTAAGTCCATAAGACACTGACTGACAGATATATGTAAAGTGTGGGGTATCACCTTGTATAACTGTTCCTAATGTGATAATAGCATCTACATCGTAATTTTCAGCCATTATGCGAGCGCCATAGGTCAATTCAAATGCACCCGGCACATAGTTTACAAATATATTTTTGCTCTTAACCCCGTGTTTCTGCAATACTTCTACTGCCCCATTCAACATTTTGGTATTCACATCAATATTCCATTCTGCAACAACTATACCAATAGATAGTTCAGAAGCATCTGGAATTGATGTACTATCGAAATCAGAGAGGTTTTTTAGCGAAGTAGCCATTATTTTTTCAATTGGGCACGAGTAATGTACTTGTCTATTGAAGCTGCTTCTGGAGAGCCGTTATAGTCAGTCTTAATCTTGGTGTATGCTTTTACTGCATCATCAAATTTCCCCAATTTTTCATATACTAATCCTGCTTTTACTAAGCAACGTGGACTTAACAATTCATTGTCTGCATCTTCGGCTGCTTCTTCATATTTTGAAACTGCTTTGTCATATTTTCCCATTTCAGAATAGGCATCACCTAACAAACAGATTGATTCTGATTCCAAAATAGGATCATCGGTAGAAAAGTCATCTAAATATTCAACGGCAGCATCAAATTCGCCAAGACGCATTTCGCAACAAGCAGCATAAAAACGAGCTACATTTCCAGCTTTAGTACGACCATATTGATCAATAATATCAACAAAACCGGTTACGTTTTCGTTTCCATACAATGCAATATGAAAAGAATCAGCACGGAATTGAGTTTCTGCTGGCCACATTGCCGACAAAGCCTCTTCCTGTTGTTTTCCTAAATATAAATTCTTATATGCAAAGAAGCCGCAAATTAACAAAACAACAACTAATAACACATAGAGTAATGGTTTTTTGTTTTTCTCTATAATTTGTTCAACTTTTGTAAGTGAATCACCAATTGTCTTTGATTGTTCTTGATTCTCTATTTCTTCTGCCATTGTTATTTCGAATTATAAATTTATTTGCATGCAAAAATAGAACTTTCTTTAATATTTGCTATGCTTTACGTAAAATTTTATTTAGAAAGTTTTGCTTATTCAATTTACTTTTTTTAAGAATTCATGCAATTGAAGCTTATCTCCCACTACCCAAACCAAATCTCCCGATTCGAATATCATTGTATAATGAGGATTAAGCATTGATTTTCCGCGTCGTTCTATTCCGACAATCATACATTTGATGTTTTTAATTCCGGAATCTTGAATACTTAATCCACTTAATTTTGAATGTTCTTCAACCATGAATGATTCTAGCGATATTTCTGTCCTTGTTGTATTTTCAAGAGCGTCACTTTCTACTTCTAACACTAACTCTAATTTAGTTATTTGTTCATCGTTACCCAATACCATCAATATGTCCTGAGGGTAAACAATTTCTGTTGTCTCGGGCAAGTCAATTTCCAATGTGCCACGAATTATTTTCACCACAATTAATCCAAAAGATTGTTTTATCTCGGTTTCGAGCAACGATTTGCCTATATATGAAGAATTTACGGGAATTTTTACTTGAGCAAGGTGAAGATTTCTGTCGATTTTTTGTGAAGACATACTGTAATGAAATGTGGTGTTGTTTATGCGATTTTCTCGAATATTCAAATTATCAACAAATCGACGTTCTATGCGATTGTAACCACGCAATAAGTGGCGCGACAATCCGATTAGAACAAATACTGCTAATCCCACCAATATTTCAACTCGTTGCGACATATTGAACATCTTTGCCAATACGGTACAAATGAAGAATAACGCCACTCCCGCTTGAAATATTACGACACAAATAAGTCCACCTTTATTAAAATAACTTTGTATCCATAGTTTTTGAAACAAATCCACATTTCCTTTGTTGAGCAACATAACACGTAAAAATGGTGCCATAGCAACCAAAGCAATGATTCCGGCAATTATTTTGACAAGATTTTCCGGTACTATTTTCATCAGCAACGGACTTATGAAATTAAATGTAATGACATGAATTGCCAACATTATGACGCTATAAATAATATCACGGCCTAATGTTTTCTTTATCAATAGTTTCCAGTCTGTTTCTCGGTTTAAAAGCCTTGTTCCATGTGAAATTTTTTCAATTCTATTCAATGTTTTTTGGGGTGCTTTTTCTAATATTTTCTCATACAGTGGATCTGCTAACCGAATAAAATAGGGTGTTGTAAAGGTAGTAATTACCGAAACGGCAACAATTATCGGATAAATATGTGGGCTTATCACGTTCATTGATACACCAACCGAAGCAATAATGAATGCGAATTCCCCAATCTGCGCCAAACTCATTCCCGACTGTACTGCTATTTTTAAATCTTGCCCTGAGAGCAATACACCCAATGCAGAACAAATTGGTTTAAAAAATATAACTACAAATGTTATAATTACTATTGTGCCCCAATACTCCAATAAAACCGATGGATCTACTAACATTCCAACCGATACAAAAAATACGGCACCAAAAAAGTCTTTCAATCCTTTGATGAGTCTTTCAATTTTCGGTCCTTCAATAGTTCCAGACAAAACGGATCCCATAATAAAAGCTCCTAATGCTGCCGAGAAACCTACTTGTACTGCAAACACAACCATTCCCAAACATAATCCCAATGAGATGATGAGCAACATTTCATCGTTGACCAATGGTTTTACTTTTCTAAAAAAAGAAGGGATAGCGAAAATACCAACGATAAACCAGAGAATCATGAAAAAGCCCAATTTGAAGAGACTTTCAATCATGTCCATGCCTGCAAATTGCTGACTTACAGCAATTGTTGGCAACAACACCATCATCAATATGGCGACAATATCTTCTACGACCAACGTGCCAAAGACAACTCCGGTAAACTTCTGCCTGCGTACGTTAAGATCATCGAATGCTTTTATAATAATGGTAGTTGACGACATTGATAACATTCCTCCCAAAAACAAACTTTCAGTGTTTCCCCATCCCACTATTTTACCAAATACAAATCCAATAATCAACATGGAAATAACTTCAGTAAATGCAGTAATGAATGCCGAAGCTCCTACGTTCATCAACTTTTTAATGTTGAATTCCAAACCTAAAGCAAACAAAAGAAATATAACACCAATATCAGCCCATGTGGAAATGTTAGTTTTATCGGTTACCGATGGCAATAAGTCTATATATGGTCCGGCTATAATACCAACCACAATGTATCCCAAAACTAGTGGTTGTTTTAACTTTTTAAAAACCAACGTCACAACTCCGGCCATAATGAGAATTAGAGCCAAATCATAAACCAATGTAGGAAGTTGAGACATGTATTCTTGTAAAATTGCGCAAAGATACAACTTCTTTATTGCCTTGGAGGATAGAGCCGAAAAGTTTTTATTCTAAATTTCTCCAAATAAATGTATACTTTTGAAAAAATGATAACGATGAAAATACAAAAAGAAATACGAAGCTTTGGATATGCATTTTCAGGTATAGCTCAACTGTTTAAAACAGAACGGCACGCTAAATTTCATGCATGTGCCACTATTTGTGTAATACTAGCAGGATTTTTCTTTGCAATAACAACTACAGAATGGATTGCAGTTGTTTTTGCAATAGGAATGGTAATTGCCGCAGAAGCTTTTAATACGGCAATTGAGATTCTTTCTGATGAAGTGTGTTCGTCACAAAACGAACATATTGGGCAAGTAAAAAATATTGCTGCAGGAGCTGTGCTTGTCTGCGCTATTGCGGCGGCTGCAATAGGAGTTATGATATTTTTACCCTATCTAATTGCTCTTATTTAATGCGACGCCAGGTTTGGGTATCATGTAAGAAACCGTAAGAACCCTTTACCTTCATTTTGTCAGGGCCATCCATCCACAATTCACCATCAAGAAGAAGTCCACTCATTGGATCAAGAATACCATCATTCTCTTTCCATTTGCTCCCTTCTTTCTCTAATCCACGAATTATAATCATTCCAACAATAGGTTTGTCTTTGTCAGGGCCGGAACATTTTGTACAAGTGGTATAGGTCTTGTCTAATGCTTTTACAATTTTACCATATAATTTCCCGTCTTTTTGATATATCTGCACATGCGACATTGGTTTGTTGCGTTTATTGTCAAAAGTTTCCCATAAGCCAACTTCTTGCTGCGCAAACAACAGCCCACAAAACATACTTGCAATCACACACAAAAGAATTCTTTTCATCATTTTTATTTTTCTGCAAAAATAACATAACAAACGAATCTTGAGCACCCGTAGGAAGACTTTGTAACTAAAATGATACTCAAATCAAAAGATATTAGACATAATTAAACGCATAAATAGAAATAGTCTTTACACGTGCCTCTATTCCAAAATAATTATAAATTTGCACGCAAAATACTAAATGTGTAAAATAATGAGAAAGAAAGCATTGTTAATGATTTTGGACGGCTGGGGCTTGGGAAACAAAAGCAAGGCCGATGTAATAAATTCGACTCCAACTCCATATTGGAACTATTTATTAAAAACATATCCTCACTCACAACTTGAAGCATCAGGCGAAAATGTTGGTTTGCCGGATGGCCAAATGGGCAACTCTGAAGTCGGTCACCTTAACATTGGTGCCGGTCGCGTGGTATATCAAGATTTAGTAAAAATCAATCGTGCATGCGCTGACAATTCAATTATGCAAAATAAAGAGATTATTAATGCATTCAGCTATGCTAAAGAAAAAGGGAAACAAGTTCACTTAATGGGACTTGTATCAAATGGCGGTGTTCATAGTTCTTTGGATCATTTGTTCAAATTGATTGAAATAGCAAAACATTATAATATTGACAACACATTTGTTCACTGCTTTATGGATGGTCGTGATACTGACCCAAAAAGCGGAAAAGGTTTTATTGAACAACTCGAAGCTCACTTAGCGAAAAACACCGGAAGCATAGCTTCAATCATAGGCCGTTTTTATGCTATGGACCGCGACAAACGTTGGGAACGTGTTAAAATCGCATACGATCTATTAGTTCAAGGCAAAGGAAAACAAGCTACAGATATGGTTAAAGCTATGCAAGAAAGCTATGATTCAGATAGTTTAGAACACAAAGGAACTGATGAATTTATAGAACCAATTGTAAACGCTACCGTTGACGGACGTATAAAAGAAGGAGATGTTATTATTTTCTTCAACTATCGTAACGATAGAGCAAAAGAATTAACAGTCGTCCTAACTCAAAAAGATATGCCTGAAGCAGGTATGCAGACTATTCCGAATCTACAATATTATTGTATGACTCCATACGATGCTTCATTTACCGGTGTACATATTCTATTTGACAAAGAAAACGTACAAAACACACTTGGAGAATATATTGCAAGTCTTGGTAAAAAACAATTACATATTGCCGAAACAGAAAAATATGCTCACGTTACCTTCTTCTTCAATGGTGGTCGTGAAACTCCATACGAAAACGAAGACCGTATATTAGTTCCTTCTCCTAAAGTTGCTACATACGACCTAAAACCAGAAATGAGTGCCTACGAAGTAAAGGACAAACTCGTTGAAGCTATTAAAACAGACAAATACGACTTCATAGTTGTAAACTTTGCGAATGGCGATATGGTTGGACACACCGGAATTTACTCAGCAATAGAAAAAGCTGTTATAGCTGTTGATGCTTGTGTAAACGATGTTGTAGAAACTGCAAAAAATATGCACTACGAAACTATTATCATTGCAGACCATGGAAACGCTGACAACGCTATCAATGCTGACGGAACGCCAAACACAGCTCACTCACTCAATCCAGTTCCTTTTGTATATATTAGCGAAAACATGAATGCAAAAGTAGACAACGGCATTTTAGCAGACGTAGCTCCTTCTATTTGTCACATACTCGAGGTACAACAACCGAAAGACATGACAGGTAAAAATCTTATACAATAGATTTTAAGAGTTTTTACTCTACTTAACACGGAAATTCTGAATTGAGAGTTTCCGTGTTTTTTTATTCCTTTTCTAATCTTCCTCCCAACTTATCTAATTTATTGCAACTCCTTTTGAGTGTTGAAAGAGTTGCAACAAATCCGTAGAATTTTTATCACAATTGTAAATAATTGAAAAAATACTAGGAAAATTTCACAATTGTTAATAACGCATTAAAATTGCACCACATCCATTGTGGGTTGTAGCATTTCAGGCATCCGACTCAATAAAAAATTCACATTTTATTAACAATACTATGAACAATTTCGTGCATTTTACTTGCATTTTCGGAAAATGCACCTTATTTTTGTAAACACAATAAATTTAGGTAAGCCTTATGAATACTATTAGTGTTAAAAATGCAAAACATTTGCTAACCATATTAGTCGGCGGTGTTTTATTCTTTTCAGCAGTAAATTTGTACTTGGCTAATATTGTTACCGTAACGAGCGATTTCCCTGACACTATTAAGTCCGGCACTACCGTGCCAGTAACTATTACTATAGAAAAAGGCGAAATTAGCGGATTTGGAAGATTTACCTGCGCCCTACCTGAAGGATTTGAAGCCACTTCTACTGAGCAAAATTTTAAATTTGAGAAGAATACAGTTACCATGCTTTGGGTTGTATTACCTTTAAATAAATCGTTTACATTTAAATTTAACGTTACGGTACCAGAAAACGCAAGTGAATCATTCGTTTTGTCAGGAAAATTCAGCTATGTTTCAGAAAACATAAAACAATTCACAGAACTTACACCACGAACAATATCTGTTTTAGGAAACGTATCTCCTATTGTTGCCGGAACAGTAAACGAATCATTTCATGAAAAAATCAATTATGACGACATTAATTGTACTCGTACCGTTGATTTCTTAAATAACAATGCCATTATTTCTATTACCACAAACAAATCCAATGTGCAATCAATGTGCAAAATAGAAGAAATGCTTCCTGCCGGTTACACATTTCAGGCTTTGGAGACAGCCGGAAGTACCGTTTCTACCGTACAAAACATTGCTCGTTTTATGTGGGTTAAGGCCCCCGAAACAGAAAAATTCATTGTTACATATAAAGTATTGCCGCAACCCGGATACAATATTAAAGACTTATATATAAATGGTGCGTTCACCGTATATGACGACAATGAAAGTAAAAGTTTTGTGATTACTGATGAAGATAAACGCATAAGCGAAAGTACCGGTTTAGCATCAACAGAAACAGAAACAGAAAGTCAACCTATACCGGTAGAAAAAACTAAAAGTGAAGGTTATTACACTAAAGAAACAGCATCTGCAAATATTGATAAGAAAGAACAAAATGTATCGAAACCGGAAACAAAGTTCTTTGCTAACACCGATGCTGTAAACACGATGGATCAGCCTTCTGCAAAAGAAATCAGCAACTTTCAAAGCAATTTAGACATTCCTGCCCCTACGGTAGCTGTTGCGGAACCAATATCTGAAAAACCAGTAACCGCTGAACCTAAAACCACAAAACCTATCGTTACAGAATCTATAGCTACGAAACCTGTAGTTACAGAATCGACAACTACAAAACCAACAGCTACAAAACCAATTGTTACAGAACCTGTAGCAGCACAAAAAAATCAATACTACGAAGTAACCAAAACAACAGAGACCACATCTACAAAAGAAATCGTTTCCACAGAGAACAATCCGAATATTATAAAAAATCTTCTTGCTGAAAAATCAACAGTTCCTACACTTACACGTATAGATTCAGAACCAAGTGCTATTAGTCAAACTAAAGTAGAAAAAACAACAACACAAGTCACGACTACTACAACTGTTACTCCTACCACATCACCTAAAGTAGCCACCTCTACGGTATCTGTTTCCCCTGCAAGCTCAACGAAAGAGATTGCGAATTTAGATGCGAAGTCATATGCAGCAAAACCAAAAACGGTTGCTTCTGCAACAATACCGACCAATAAAAACGTTACTCTTTCTAACAAAAACAATGTAGAACAACGTGGAGTAAAAATTCCAACGGGAAACAACAAGGTAGGATATAAAGTACAAGTAGGTGCAACCCACAATGCAATAAAAAACACCGAGAATTTTTATGCAAAACGTAACATAAACGAAAAAGTTACAGCTGAAAAAATTGATAATTGGTTTAAATACACAATTCAAGATTTTGATACATACCTAAACGCTCGTAATCAGCGGAATAAAATATGGGAAAGCACCCCAGTAAAAGGTGCATTTGTGGTAGCGTATAATGGCAAAAAACGTATCACGGTACAAGAAGCTCTCATGTTATCTAACCAAAAATGGGTTAAATAGCTTGAAGATTCCAAATAAAATAGTAGATTTGTGTGTTGGCTTTAAGATATGAGACGCAGGGTTCTTTTACTGATATCGTTTTTTGTTCCTTTTCTGGGTTATTCCCAAGAAAAGGCATATTCAGCGTTCGATAAAATTTTACAGATCAACAAGCCTGCACTAGAACATTCCCTATCCTTACCTATTTTTACGTTAGGAACCGGCATCGTTTCATACCATGGTGATGTACAAAACGATGAATCCCCAAATTTCTCTATTGGAAACAATGGGTTTCATTTTGAAATATTACAACCAGTTTCCCCTTCTGTGAAATTTGGTGTTAGATATGAACGAAGTCAAATACGAGGGACGTCATACTACCCTGAAATTATGACACAATATAATTTCAAAACAGAGATAAATTCCTTTGGCGCATTTGTACATTATAATTTTGACAACTTTCGAAGAATTACCAACCGAAGCAAAATCATTAAACCATATGTAAGTATAGGAGTTTCTATACTACAACGCCCTGAGGCACGTGGTGATTATTATGCTGCAAATGGTGAACGCATTTATTTATGGTCTGATGGAACGTTTCGTAACCTTGCTCAAACCGACTACAATGCCTCACGAGCATCAGTTCTCTATCGCGACTACAACTACGAGACCTCTATGCAGGAAGAAGACATTGAACAACGTGAATATTACACACCTATCGTTGCCACGTTCCCCATTGAATTAGGTCTTACATACAATATCTCAAAATCATTCAAAATCAACCTTGGATATCGATATAATTTTACCGCAACGAATACCCTTGACGATATAACCAATAAAGGCGTAGAAGGCCGTAAAAGTTCTAAATTTCCCGACGGATATTCATATGCATATGTGAGCGTTACAACCTATTTATCTCAATTGGCAATTTTATCTAAATTCAAATCAAATCCTAACGAAT
Organism: Bacteroidales bacterium; assembly: GCA_036752345.1. Classification (GTDB taxonomy): domain Bacteria; phylum Bacteroidota; class Bacteroidia; order Bacteroidales; family UBA1715; genus UBA1715. The sequence continues at coordinate 17,466 of DAIOSV010000003.1, forward strand.
TATACTACACTGAATGGGATGCCGATCTTGATGGTATTGATGAAACAGAAGATGATTGTCCGTACACACCTAAAGGTGTTCGCGTTTTTGCCGATGGTTGTCCGTTTGATGATGATAAAGATGGTATTCCAAACTATCGCGATGTGGAAGTATATACAAAAGGATTTTCGCATGACGCAAAAGGAAAAAGTATTACCGAAGCACAATTATTAGATCTTCTTACAAAAGGAGAAAGACTTTCTCAAGAAGAATTGTACAAATTCTACCCCGATTTGTTGAATGGTAGTACTATCAATAAGCAATTCTACAAGCGTATTCCTAAGAAATTCAAAAAATGTGACGCTGACGAAAATGATTTCATTGACTTGGATGAACTTCTAAATACCATCAATTCATTCTTTGACGAAGGTCCTGATGCAGGTCCTGGAGCTAATCTTTCAAGCAAAGATTTGTCGGAATTAATAGAATTCTTCTTCTTACAATAGATTTCTTGAATATTTTTTGGCAAAACATTTTGCCATATAAAAATATTTATCATTTTTGCCGACAAAACAATAACAATGAGTCTCATTAAATCTATTTCTGGTATTAGAGGCACAATCGGCGGTTCTGTAAATGATAATTTAACGCCAGTTGATATTATAGCCTTTACATCTGCCTATGGTTCTTGGGTAAAAGACAATGTAAAAAACGGCAGCAATACAATTGTTGTCGGTCGCGATGCTCGCCTTTCTGGCGACATGGTAAGCAGTTTGGTGATGCAAACGCTTGTTGCGCTTGGTTTCAAAGTTGTAAACATTGGCTTAGCTACCACTCCCACTACCGAGATTGCAGTAACTGAAGAATCTGCCGACGGTGGCATTATTATTACAGCCAGCCATAACCCGAAACAATGGAATGCGCTTAAGTTACTTAACAATAAAGGCGAATTTCTCAATGCACTTGAAGGAAATGATGTATTGACTCGCGCAGCAAAAGCAGAATTTACCTATGCTGATATAGATTCCATTGGTTCCATAGAAAACAACGACACATACAACGAAAAACACATTGCAAAAGTGCTGGCACTCTCGTTAGTTGATGTTGATGCTATTAAAAAAGCTAACTTTACCGTTGCAATTGACTGCGTAAACTCGGTAGGTGGTTTAATTTTACCATCACTATTGAAACAATTAGGTGTAAAGAATGTCTTACAACTCAATTGTGAGGCTACCGGCAAGTTCGCACACACTCCGGAACCGATTCCCGAAAATCTTGTAACAACGGCCGAAGCAATCAAAAAAGGAAATGTAAACGTTGGCTTCGTAGTTGACCCCGATGTTGACCGTCTCGCTATTATCAACGAAGACGGAACCATGTTTGGTGAAGAATATACGCTTGTTTCGGTTGCTGACTATGTGTTACAATACACTCCGGGCAATACCGTTAGCAACCTTTCTTCTACCAGAGCCCTTTCAGATGTAACAAAAAAATACGGACAAACCTATACCGCTGCGGCTGTAGGTGAAGTAAACGTAGTAACGAAAATGAAAGAAACCAATGCCGTAATTGGCGGCGAAGGAAATGGTGGCGTTATTTGCCCAGAAATCCACTATGGACGGGATGCCCTTGTTGGAATAGCTCTGTTTTTGAGTTTACTCGCAAAATCAGGCAAAACATGTACGGAATTAAAGAAACAATATCCTCAATACGTCATTTCAAAAAACAAAATTCAATTGACGCCCGAAACAAATGTTGATGCTATTTTGAAAAATATAGCAGAACTCTACAAAAACGAGCGCGTAAATACAATAGATGGCGTTAAAATTGATTTCGCAAACGGATGGGTTCATTTACGTAAATCAAATACCGAACCAATCATACGTATTTATGCAGAAAGTTCATCTTTAGATGCTGCCAATACCCTAGCAAAACAAATAATTGACAATATTCAGAGATAATTTTTTCAATACCTTTTGTTTTTTTTAGACTATTATTATTTTTGAACAAATTTGTAAATAGTATACAATATGCAATCGAAACCTCGTGTTATTAAAGATTTTGACAAATTAGACAAATCCATGCGGGACCAACTAATTCAACTCTACCCTAATGGCTTTGCCGATTTTTTAGTGTCTTACACTGATCCTAAGACAGGACAAGAACGGTTTGCGCTTCCGTATGAGACAAGCGACCGCTATTACATGATTCGTATGGACGAATTCATTGATTCACAAATTGACAGAATTGCGGAAGATGATGATTTTCCAAAAGACGAAGACTTGTTGAATTTAGAAATTGATTCTATCGAAAAACCGGCTGATTTAAAGATTGAAGAAACGGACGACGAAGACGAAGATGAAACATGTAAGCCGAAAAACGAAGATGAAGAAGATAATGACGACGACCTTGATGACATTCCAGTTGATGACGAAGAGGACGACGAAGATGATGAAGAATCAGACAAAGAATTCTAAATTAATAATACAATATAACTATGGGAAGAGCTTTTGAATATAGACGAGCAGCAAAAGAAAAAAGATGGGGAACAATGTCTCGTGTATTTCCCCGATTGGCAAAAAATATAACATTCGCAGCAAAAGAAGGCGGTTCTGATCCTACCGTAAATGCAAAATTGCGTACTGCCATAATGAACGCAAAGGCTCAAAATATGCCAAAGGCTAACATTGATGCAGCTATAAAACGTGCAACAAGCAAAGATGCTGAAGATTTAACTGAAATTGTGTATGAAGGAAAAGGTCCTCACGGGGTTTTGGTTGTGGTAGAATGTGCTACAGAAAATACCACAAGAACCGTTGCAAACGTAAAGTCTTATTTCAATAAATTGGGGGGTTCCCTTGCTCCTAGTGGATCTTTTGAATTTATGTTTTCTCGCAAAGCTGTTTTTCAAATCAAAAAAACAGAAAATATCAATCTCGAAGAACTTGAATTTAATTTGATTGATGCGGGTTTGGAATCAATTGAAGAAGAAGAAGATATGATTGTAATTTATGCCGGATACAAAGACTATGGGAGTATGGCTAAAGCTCTTGAAGATAATGGAGCTGATTTGCTTAAAGCAGAATTACAACGTATTCCTAACGATGTACAAGAGTTTACCGAAGAACAATTAACCGAAATTGAGATACTTTTAGACCGTTTGGAAGAAGATGACGATGTGCAAGCTGTATTTACCAATATCGCTTAAAATCTCTCGTTATAGAGCATAAAAAAAGACATCTCAAATGAGATGTCTTTTTTTATCTGTACTACTCTGACTCTGAAATTTACTTTACATATTCTGGCAAACGATAGATTGTATATTTCATTCCATATTTTCCTGACTGCTCTGTACCTTCTTTAATAACTACCTTTTCATTGATTGTAGCTGATTTTGTCGTAGCACGTGTTACTATTTCATGCGTGAAATCTATATCTCCACCAGGGAACAAATCTAAATCAAAAAACACATCTTCATTCGCATCTTGTCCATCACGACCATTTGTACGTCCCGGTTCTCCTTCTATTACAAAAATTTTTATATCAACACTGTACGGAAATATCACTTCTTCTCCTGTGGAAGCATATATACGTTTATACTCCGTATAAATTGTATATGTTCCTGGCTGTGTGTAATAATTTTGATCCCATACAAAGTTATTTGGAACAACGCCACCTGCATCAATATACGATGGTTCCACTTCTGACCAATTCAACTTAATATAGGCATCGCCGTCTAAGCCATTTTCGCCTACGTTGCAAGCAGTTAAAGTTGCTGCCGCCATTGCCAATAGTATAAATATACGTTTCATAGTTTCTCTATTTTAGTTTATAAAAAGAAGGCTATGCAATTTCTGTACCAAAATTACATAGCCTTCTCTATTTTTTGAAAAAAGGTTATTCAAATGAAAAACCTAGTTTCACTTTCAACTGTTGGTTATTAACTTTTTGTTCGTCCCAGTTTTCATATGAATATTTTATATTGCCCAATAACCATTCACATCCTACTGATATTTTTGAATAACGAATATTGAAACCGAATGCATAATCCAAGCCCAATCCAATACCAGTTTCTTCTGCGTCTTTAGTGCCAAGAATTCTATAATCAACTCCCGGTACTTCATAACCACCCCATTCTGTTCCGGTATTTTTGCGTTCAAATGGTTTAGTACCAACTTGATACGCCGGTAATTTAAAATAATTTACGGCAAATGTTGGGCACAATTTAGCTGTCAAATCAATGTAGAAATTTTTAACGGGACTCATTGTTGCAATTACACCGACATTTAAAGAATAAGAAACCTTCAAATCAGTAAAGTTTTCTTCTTCGCTCGCTTGTAATCCTCCAGGATTTTGTTGATATCCTGAAAATTTATAATAATCTGCTCCTAAATCAATGAAATCCAAGCAAAGACCTGCTTTAAAACCCTCAATAAGCCAACCAATTGGATGAATGTAGAAATTAGCACCAACATTAATTGCACCTGAATAATGACTAAGATCAGTACCATATTTTGCTTTATAGAATTCGCGTAAATTATTGGGTGTTTCCGATCCATAAATTACACCATTATCCATAATAGGACGTGACCAAATTAAATTAAAGTACGAATTGTTTTTGATTGTACCTTGCGAAAAAGCTGTAGAACAAGCTAAAACAAGTACTAAAGGAAAAAGTAATAGTTTTTTCATAATCTATTTTTTTTTATTTCTACAAATATACAAAGTTTATTTCATTTCAAAAAATCTTGCAACAATTGCTCAACTTCATTGCATGCTCGCTGTAAATCATCATTCACAACAATCGTATCAAATTGATGCGCAAATTGCATTTCATACGCAGCCTTGGCTATTCTTTTTTCTATCTCTTCTTGCGAATCGGTTTTACGACTTTCCAAACGACTTCGAAGAACTTCTATTGAAGGTGCTTGAATAAACAAGGATAACGCCTGTTCGCCAAACATTTTTTTGAGACGCATACCTCCTGCTACATCAACATCGAAAACAATCACATTACCATTTTTCCAAATTCTTTCGCATTCCGACTTCAAAGTGCCGTAAAACGTCCCGGCATAGACTTCTTCAAATTCCACAAAATCGCCTTGTTGAATTTTTTGCTTAAACTCTTCTACCGTATAGAAATAATATTCTTTACCGTTTTGTTCTGTACCTCGAGGAGCTCGTGTAGTTGCAGATATAGAGAATTCCAACGGCATTCCTTTTTTAAGCAAATACTGTATAATGGTGGTTTTCCCGGAACCCGACGGAGCTGATAATATCAACATTTTGTGTGTGTCCATGCGATTTACTACAAAACGTTCAATACCTGTTCTTTGATTTTTTCCAAATAATCCTTCATCTGCACCACAATTCGTTGCATATCAGCATCATTTGACTTAGAGCCCATGGTGTTAATTTCTCGGCCCATTTCTTGTGCTATAAAATTTAGCTTTTTACCGGCATATGGGTCTTCGTCCATTGTATCCAAAAAATATTTGCAATGTTGAGCCAAACGAACTTTTTCTTCGTTAATATCAAGTTTTTCAATATAGAAAATCATTTCTTGCTCCAAACGATTTTTATCTATCTTGTCTGATGCAATAAATTCGGCCAACGCAGACTCTATTTTTTCACGAATTTTCTCAATACGAGCAGTTTCAAAGGGTTCTATGCTAGCTGACAAATCTTTGATAGCAGAGATATTCGAGCGCAAATCTTTATTTAAAGCTTCGCCTTCCTGTAAACGATAGGTAATCATGTTTTTTGTCGCAGAAACAACACCACCCATCACTTTTTCCCATTCTTCATCAGTCACAAAAGATTGAGAATCGGTACTCCACACATCAGGTAAACGAAGAACAGCATCCATTACTGAGAAATTTTCTGCATGTAATTCCGATGCTAACTCACTAATTTCTTTGTAATACGTCTTAGCTAAAGCGGTGTGTATTTTTCGTTCTGTAACGTCTTCTTTTGCTTCGAGAGAAATAGTAACATCAATTTTACCGCGAACTAACTGTGACGACACATAACTGCGTACGTCCAATTCCTTATCGCGATATGTTGCTATTATTCTAGAATTTATATCTAGCTGTTTACTGTTAAGAGATTTAATCTCTATAATTACATTTTTTCCGGGAAGTTCTACAACAGTTCGTCCATATCCCGTCATCGATTGAATCATAAGCTCAATAAATTTTCACAAAAATACAAAAGATAGCGTATTAATCGTAGAAAATCATTGATTTTATGCAACCACCAACACAGCCGTTTATATTATATTAAATTAATATTATTTGCTCTACAAATTTCAATAGTTTCATCACCCCAAAGTGAGCTTTGTACTTGGCCAATGTGTGCTTTACGAAGGAAGAACATACACAAACGACTTTGTCCAATACCTCCTCCAATAGACAATGGTAGCTCATTGTTGAGTAATTTTTTATGAAACAAAAGCTCCTTGCGATTCTCTGCATTTGCTTTGTGCAACTGATACGCCATTGCTTTCGCATCAACTCGAATACCCATTGAAGAAATTTCAAACGAATTCTCTAAAACCGGATTCCACAAAAGAATATCGCCATTCAAACTCCAATCATCATAGTCGGGAGCTCTTCCATCGTGTTTTTCACCATTTGAAAGTTCATCTCCAATTCCTATAAGGAAAACGGCCTTACATTCTTTGGTAATCTCATATTCGCGTTCTTTTGGTGTTAGATTCGGATAACGCTGTAACAATTCTTCAGAAGTGATGAATGTGATTTTTTCAGGTAAAATAGGTGCAATCTGTGGATATTCTTCAGAAACAACAAATTCCGTATGTTTCATTACATCATAAATACGTTTTACCATTAAGTGCAAGAAGTTTATATTTCTCTCCTCTTCGGTAATTCTACGTTCCCAATCCCATTGATCAACATAGATAGAATGAATATTATCCAAATCTTCATCAGGACGAATTGCATTCATATCGGTCAAAACTCCATAACCCGGTTGAACGTTATATTTTGCCAAGGCCATACGTTTCCATTTTGCCAATGAGTTTACAACTTCTGCTTGTTCGTCATTGAGAGCCTTAACAGGAAATGTTACTTTGCGCTCAGTACCATTCAAATCATCGTTGATACCTGTACCTTTGAGTACAAACAATGGTGCTGTAACACGACGCAAACACAATCCAACTGAAAGATTATGTTCAAACGTATCTTTAATTAATTTAATTGCTAGCTCTGTTTGTTGTAAGTCCAACAACGGCGCATAATTCTTTGGTATAAAAACAGTCTGGCCCATATTATTCCACATTTAATTTAATGCAAAATTAGTAAGTTTTCCGAACAAATCATAATTATTTTATAAAATTTAGTTAAAAACTGAAAGTGAATATTAGTAAGAAACAATCATCTATAAATTTAAACGATTTTGCAATTCTCATTTTTCTGCCATGAAACAGCAATCTTTTTTTGTTATTTCTGTGTTTTTATGTTTTTTTGCAAAAAAAATTCTGAAATGAGAAACAATAGCGAAGATGTAATTCTTTTGAGCATTGCCGGGAAAGATAAGCCGGGCGTTACTGCTGCTCTAACATCTATTTTATCACAATACAATGCGGATATCCTTGATATTGGCCAGGCAGTAATTCATGATACATTATCGCTAGGTATATTGTTTCGTTTACCCAAAGAAGGTGTAAGCGGTCCGGTTCTCAAAGAGTTGTTATTCAAAGCTTACGAATGCGACATCAATGCACGTTTCACCCCAATTGATGATGTTATTTATGAAGAATGGGTACAAAATCAAGGTAAAAAACGTTACATTCTCACATTGTTTGGACGCCATATAGAAGCTCGCTATCTTGCCGAAATCACATCAGTATTGTGCAAACAAGAATTGAATATAGATAACATCACACGTTTGAGTGGTCGTGTCTCTTTCATAGCTGGTGCTGAATCTAAAAACCGTGCCTGCGTTGAATTGTCAGTTCGTGGCAATCCAACTGATGAAAAGAAAATGAAAGCAGACTTTATGGAAATATCAAAACGCATTGGTTTTGACATTGCATTCCAAGAAGACAATGCTTTCCGCCGGAATCGCCGTCTTATCTGTTTCGATATGGATTCTACCCTTATTCAAGCAGAAGTTATTGTTGAATTGGCAAAATATGCAAACGTTGAAAAAGAAGTTTCAGAAATTACCGAATCGGCTATGCGTGGCGAAATTGATTTCAAAGAAAGTTTTCGCCGCCGTATTAAATTGCTCAAAGGTATTGATGAATCAGTACTTGACGACATTGCACGCAAACTACCTATGACCGAAGGTGCCGACCGACTTATTCGCACTCTAAAACGCTTTGGATACAAGGTTGCCATTCTTTCCGGAGGATTCACATTCTTCGGCCGCTATTTGCAAACGAAACTTGGGATAGACTATGTTTTTGCAAACGAACTTGAAATAAAAGACGGAAAATTAACCGGGAATTACGTTGGTGAGATTATTGACGGTCAAATGAAAGCCGAATTGCTTCGCAAAATAGCATTCAAAGAAGATATTCACTTGGAGCAAGTAATTGCTGTGGGCGATGGCGCTAATGACCTTCCAATGATAAACATAGCCGGTCTTGGTATTGCGTTCCATGCGAAACCCAAAGTGCAAGAACATGCCGACAATAAAATCTGTACCATCGGACTTGATGGAATTCTCTACATGCTTGGTTTCAGAGACCGCGAGGTTGACGAAGATGAGGAATAAAGTATTCTAGCTTTTCGTTCTAAAAAACGAAAAATGTACTTTACCGTAATTACATACACGAGAAAAATTCGGATGGTTTGAAAAATCAACCGAATCTGGATGCTCCACTATAACTAACGTATCGGGACCAACTACTTTGCTTGCATAAATAGCATTGGGAATGTCTGCCAACCATGGCAAATTGTATGGAGGATCGGCAAAAACAATGGCAAATTCACGATTGGCTATTTTGAGGAAATCGCGTACTTCCACGTTCAGCACTTTCATTCCTTTGATGCCGAACTTTGCTGCCGTTTGTTTGATAAATGCTGCATGTTTGCCGTTTTTCTCAACACTCACTATGTCTGACGAGCCACGCGAAGCACATTCTAAAGAAATACTACCTATTCCCGCAAATAAATCAAGTAGGCTGACTTCTGAAAAATCGAATTCGTTGTTGAGAATATTAAATAGACTTTCTTTGGCTCTATCGGTTGTTGGCCGCAAATCAAACTCTTTGGGAGCCGTCACTACCCGTCCGCCAAAATCTCCGCTAATTATTCGCATAGAGCTACGTTACAATGATTGTAGAATAATGTATATGGCAGACCTTTACATCCCTCTTTGGGAGGATTTGCTAGCTCTACCTTTTTAACAAATAGCTGTATAGCGGTGTAATATGCTGATTTTTCATTGATTTTTCCAGACAATTCCACCTCTACTTCCAAAGGATTAAGATGTAGTTGCTCAAAAATGTTCATTACATAGAACAAAAAATCATTTACATTATGAAATTCAAAAGCATTGCAAAAACGAAGTTCTTTTCCTTTTATAAACAGAGCCGTAAAGAAACTATTTTCAACCGAAACACACAGTTTTTCTTTACGTGACTTACAATTTGCTTCAAGTATTGGAGCCACTTGTGGTA
>DAIOSV010000003.1:27196-38293 GCA_036752345.1 Bacteroidales bacterium
AGTTTTTCTTTACGTGACTTACAATTTGCTTCAAGTATTGGAGCCACTTGTGGTACATACGAAACGCTTTCGTTCTTCTTAAACGTCAATCTGCACATTGCCCAGAATGTCGTTTCTATAGGAAAAAGCACAACCGCTTCTGTATTTACCGATTCATAGGTAATAATAGACTCATTCTCCGATTTTTCAAAGTTCATTGCTACATACTTATCAAGCAATGTATCATCATAAAACTTCTTTGGAACGAGCGTAAACCTTGGCGTTACTATAATTATTGAGACTGATTTGAATTCAGGCTGTAAAATATCTTGGGCAAGAAAATCTTTGAAAGCCGCTTCTCTTCCTTCGCCAACAGCAATAACGTACGAATACGCCATTACATCTTGCTTATGCGTTATCAAAAAAGAAAATCCATCTCGACGAATCGAAATGGATAATTCATAATCCTTTGGCTTTCGTTTAGAATACGTTTCAGTAACAAAGGTTATATCTCGCATAACAAACTATTTCCAGTTTCCTTCAGTTGATGCTTCGTCTAATTTTCCAATGCGCAATCCTTCGTATCCACTAATTTTCTTAGAATACGATTTTGCATTTACAACCAATTGACGGTCAAGATCTGACAACAACACATCCCATTTAACACCCATTTGGAATGTTGGGATATTTGCACCACCTGACATAATTGAACTTGAAGCGATTTCAAATACAGTATCCTTTTTAATTCCGGGAACTTTTGCAATTTCTTCAAGTACAAAATTTTGAGTTAATAATGAGTCCATCATTAATTTTTCATATGCAGGAATTTTAACTGTTTCTTGCCAAGCACGTCCTTCTGCTACTTCAACAGAATCTTCAATATCACCAATTGTTTTAGTAAATTCCAAAGAATCTTGTTTTGCAAAACGAATTAATTCATCCCAATTGTCTGCATACTTATTATACTTAGCCTCATACGCATACTGAAGCTCTCGAGCATTCTCTAATTTTTCAATAACTAATTTTTGACGTTTTGTTTTCTCTTTATCAAATCTAATATCTACCATCACAGTTTCATAGATCGCATAACTTAAACCAACAATCGCAACTCCCAAGGCAATTTCAACACCTAATTTAAGACCTTTATTCATTTTTATATTAGTTTATATTTTGTAAAAATTTAGTTGCCAAATATAAAACTTTTTGTACGCATTATTGCTAGTATTACAAAATAATTTTTTCGATCCTATGCTCTCAAATTTTATAGAGAAACAATTACTAACAAATTTCGCGTTTGAACCTACCAATGGACAACGACAGGCTTTTTCAAAATTAGCGCAATTTATAACTTCTGAGCAAGAGGTTTTTATCATGAACGGATATGCAGGAACGGGTAAAACAACGTTAATCAAAGCAGTGGTTGACACACTCGAATCAATGAAAATACCGTTTATGCTCCTTTCTCCAACGGGACGCGCAGCTAAAGTTCTCTCTAACTATTCGGCACAACCAGCATATACTATTCATAAGAAAATCTATCGCCAACACAGCGTTTCAGATGGAATTCAAAAATTTGGAATGAATTTCAATGCTGCGCAAAATATGGTGTACATTGTCGACGAATCGTCAATGTTGTCGGATACTATCGGTGAAAATGCCAATTTTGGTTCGGGCTCGTTACTCAACGATTTGTTCCGTTTTGTTTTTAACGAACATAAATGCAAACTCATTCTTCTTGGTGATACAGCACAATTACCACCTATAGGCGTTGATAAATCTCCGGCCCTTGATTCGCAATATATATCAGCCAATTTCGGAAAAGAACCTCAGTGCATTTCACTCACTCAAGTTATACGCCAAACTAAAGATTCTGGCATTTTACAAAGTGCTACCAGCATACGTTCTCTTCTTGAAAACGATGACATACGACTACCGCAATTAGAAGAAGCAGAAGATGTTATTCGCATTGATGGCAGGATGCTGCTTGAAGCCCTAGAATCGTCGCAAGACAAAGTTGGCATAGAAAATACCATAGTCATTACACGTTCCAACAAAATGGCGAACCGCTACAACGATGGCATTCGCCGTATGATTCTCTGGAAAGAATCGAGCATCAGCGAAGGGGATTACATAATGATAGTAAAGAATAACTATTTTTGGACCGAAGGCAACAAAGATGTTCCGTTTATAGCCAACGGAGACATAGCCGAAATTTGCAAAATCAACAAACACGAAACCCTCTATGGATTTGACTTTGCCGATGTTACACTTCGTTTCCCCGACTATCAAGACATGGAACTTACGGTAAAAGTGCTGCTCAACACTCTTTCATCCGAATCGGCTTCACTTACTTATGAAGAAAACAATAAACTCTATCAAGAAGTGAGTGCCGACTATGCCGATGTAAAAAACAAACGAACTCAATACGAAAAAATCAAGAAAAACCCCTATTTCAACGCACTGCAAATTAAGTTTGCGTACGCCATTACTTGCCACAAAGCACAAGGCGGTCAATGGAATCATGTGTATATAGATCACGGCTACCTTACCGACGATATGATTACCAAAGAATTCTTGCGTTGGCTTTACACCGCATTTACTCGTGCAAGTGAAAAAATCTACTTAGTGAACTTTAAAAAAGAGTTTTTTGAATCCTAATTTTCACAAAAAAAATTCTAAGAGCTTTGATATGCTAAATGAAATGCCTACTTTTGAACAATAAAATCATATAGGTATGTTTTCTGAATCTAATCTACATGAAATCCAATTTCGAGGAATGACTCCCGAACAAATTGAAGAACAACTAAAACGATTTGAAACAGGTTTTACGCCACTCAATATTGTTGCTCCTGCTATCCTTGATAAAGGTATCAAACATTTTGACGATGAGGAAATTGCTGATTTTGCAAAATTGTATGATAAAAAGAGAAAAAAGAAATCTATAGTAAAATTTGTACCAGCTTCAGGTGCAGCTTCTCGTATGTTCAAAATGCTTTATGGGCTCATGAACGACTACGATGGCTCTGACGAATCATACAAAAAAATATTTTCCGACAGTGGTTTGTATTCTGCAAAAAACTTCATCGAAAATATTGATTCATTTGCTTTCTATGACGAACTCAAAATTGTCCTTGCAAAACACGGATACAATATCAATGAACTCCTTGAAAAGAAAGATTACAAGCCAATATTAGAGCACATTCTTACCGACAAAGGGTTGAATTATGGAAATCTTCCGAAAGGATTGATTTTATTTCATCAATATGAAGACGGCAATCGTACACCACTTGAAGAACATTTGGTAGAAGGTGCGCTCTATGCACAAAATAGAAGTAATGATGTAAACCTTCATTTTACCGTTTCACCTGAGTTTATGGAGAACTTCAAAACAAAAGTTGCAGAAGTTAAAAGCAAATATCAAGCGAAATACAAAACGAAATTTTACATTGACTATAGTATTCAAAAACCAACGACAGATACTATTGCAGCGAACTCCGACAATACACCATTCTTAAACAAAGACAATACATTGTTGTTCCGCCCTGCAGGACATGGTGCGCTCATTGAAAATCTGAATGAACTCAATTACGATATTATATTCATAAAAAATATTGATAACATAGTTCCCGACGACTACAAAGACACGACTATTCTTTACAAAAAAGCTCTTGCCGGAATTTTAATTCAATATCAATCAACGCTGTTTAAGCTGTATAAAAAAGTTAAATACTGTCGCCACTTGTCTGACAAACGCTTGCGCAAAGCAATTGATTTCTTAGAGAATGAACTAAACTACATCTTGCCAGAAGGGTTCGAAACATGGGCTCGCAACGATTGCAAAGATTATTTGTTAGACATTTTGCACCGCCCTATTCGTGTATGTGGTATGGTAAAAAATGAAGGAGAACCGGGTGGCGGACCATTCTTTGTGCAAGAAAAAGATGGTTCTCAAACACTCCAAATAATAGAAAAAGCACAAATTGATTCCAAATCAAAAGAACAACAAGAAAAATTCAACGCATCAACGCACTTCAACCCAGTTGACATAGTATGTGGTGTAATGGATTCTAGTGATAAGAAGTACGATTTGAAAAAATTCGTTGACAACGAAGCCGGTATCATTACCTCGAAAAGTAAAGATGGAAAAACTCTCAAAGCATTGGAACTTCCGGGATTATGGAATGGAGCTATGTCAAATTGGAATACCATTTTTGTTGAAGTACCTTCTATTACATTTAATCCGGTAAAAGAAGTTAACGACTTACTTCGCAACGAACATCAATCAAAAAAATAAACTATAAAATATATAACAAATGAATTTTCCATTATCATTTATTCCTGAGAGAGAAGCAAAACCTCGCAAAATAGGTCAAACTATGGTGATTGACAAAGGTTTGACATGTGTTGAAGCCGAAGGAATGGCAGAAGATGCCGGCGATTTTATCGATTTTGCGAAATTGGGATTCGGAACAGGTCTTATTACCAAAAATTTAGAACGAAAAATTGCTATATATAAAGCAGCAAATATCACTTCGTATTTTGGCGGAACACTCTTTGAACTCTTCATCGTACGTGGTCTTTTCAAAGAATACCAACAATTTCTAGAAAAATACAACATTGAAATGTGTGAAGTAAGTGACGGTTCAATGAATATGCCACTAGAACAAAAACTAAATTACATCAAAGAATTGAAGAAAAACTTCTATGTGATTTCTGAAGTTGGTTCAAAAGATGCAAGTGTTGAAATTCCTACAGAAAAATATGTTTCGCTCATAAAGGCTGAACTTGAAGCTGGTTCACAAAAAGTAATCACAGAAGCTCGAGAGGCGGGAAATGTTGGTATTTACAAGGCTGATGGTAGCGCAAACCGTGAATTGATTGATGCAATTATAAAAGATATTGATATCAACAAAATCATGTGGGAAGCACCTAAAAAACCACAACAAGCAATGTTCATCAAAGAAATCGGTAGCAACGTAAACCTTGGTAACATTTCAACAAATGAAGTTATTGCGCTTGAGTCTTTACGTATGGGATTCCGTGGCGATACATTCTTTAAATTTCTTCCAGACAATTTAAAGCAAGAATAATGCTGCAAAATATTTGCATGATAGCATTGGGTAGTAGTATCGGTGGTGTACTCCGCTGGCTACTTACCCAATTTTTTCAAAAATTTTCCTTCTACCATTTTCCGATAGGAACGTTTGTCATAAACGTCCTTGGCTGTTTTTGTATTGGTTTATTCTATGCCATATTTGAAAAATACAATATAGGGAATCAATCGGTTCGCCTCTTTCTTACAGTAGGCTTTTGTGGCAGTTTTACAACCTTTTCTACATTTATGCACGAAAATCTGCTGCTTCTGCAAGGACAAGAATTACTTGTCTCTCTTTTATATCTCACGTTGAGCATTATACTTGGCACATTGGCGGTAATTTGGGGTGCAAACATTATAAAATAAACTGTTGCTAAAAGCTATAGGCAGATTAGCTTCATTTTTTATATTTTTGCATAAAACTAAAAACTATGTATCTCGAATCTATCAACTCGCCAGCCGATGTAAAGAAACTCTCAGTAGCACAACTTAATACGCTTAGTTCTGAAATACGTCAGGTTCTTCTCAATCGTACGAGTCAAAAAGGTGGACACGTGAGTCCAAATCTAGGGATAGTGGAAGCCACCATTGCTCTTCACTATGTGTTCAATTCGCCAACAGATAAGTTTGTGTTTGACGTTTCGCACCAAAGCTATACACACAAAATTTTGACCGGCCGAAAATATGGATTTCTTGAAGCAGATAAATTTGATTCCATCTCTGGATATACAAATCCGGCAGAAAGCGAACACGATTTTTTTGAAATAGGACACACCTCCACCTCTATTAGCCTTGCATGCGGTTTGGCAAAAGCAAGAGACTTAAAAAACGAGAAGTGCAATATTATTGCACTTATTGGAGATGGCTCTTTAAGCGGTGGAGAAGCACTTGAAGGATTGGATTTTGCAGGTGAACAAAACTCCAATTTTATCATTATTGTTAACGACAATGATATGTCAATCGCTGAAAATCATGGTGGATTGTACAAAAATCTTAAAGCCCTACGCGACACAAAAGGAACGTGCGAATGTAACTTATTTAAAGCAATGGGCTTGGATTATCTCTATGTTGACGAAGGAAACTCTATAGATGCTCTTATTACAGCTTTTTCGCAGGTAAAAGACATCAACCACCCTATTGTTGTTCACATTAATACCATAAAGGGGAAAGGATATATGCCTGCAGAAAGTAACAAAGAACTATGGCATTGGCATATGCCCTTCAATATTGCAACCGGCGAATCTCCTCTCTCAAGCACGAACAAAGAAGATTATGGAACAAGTACTCGGGAATTTTTACTCAAAAAATTTCGTAACGATGAGCGAGTCGTAGTAATTAGCGCAGCTGTGCCTGCCAATATTAATTTTAACGAAGCGAAACGGAAAGAAGCAGGAAAACAATTCGTTGACGTTGGCATTGCCGAAGAACATGCCATGGCATTCGCCAGCGGGATTGCAAAAAACGGTGGAAAACCTGTATTTACAACACATTCAACGTTTTTTCAGCGTACCTATGATCAGTTATCGCAAGATATTTGCATTAATATGACTCCTGTTACGCTGATAGTTACAACCGGCAGTGTATACGGAATGGGCGACATAACCCACCTTGGCATTTTCGATATTCCTTTAATGTCAAACATTCCCAACTTAGTGTACCTTGCGCCAACCAATTACGAAGAATATATAGCGATGCTTGATTGGAGCATTGAACAAACACAACATCCTATTGCCGTTCGTGTTCCATGCAATGGCGTTCATCACTCACAAAACGCTGTTCCTTCCAATTATAGCAAACTTAACACCTATGAAGTTGTACATCAAGGAAAAGAGATCGCAGTAATTGCCTTAGGTGACTTTTTTCAACTTGGAGAAGCTGTTGTAAAAGAATGCCAACAAGAATTACATTGCAATCCAACCCTTATTAATCCGCGTTACATAACCGGAATAGATGAGCTATTGCTCAATACCTTGAAATCTACCCATAAAATCGTCATAACTCTCGAAGACGGCATTCTTGATGGTGGATTTGGAGAAAAAATTGCTCGTTTCTATGGCAATTCAGACATGAGAGTGCTTACCTACGGACTCAAAAAAGAATTTCTTGATAGATATTCCGTAGATAAAGTTCTTGCTGACAATCATTTAACGGACAAACAAATTGTTGATGATATTAAAAAATTGAATATCCTATAACGAACACAAAAATTACTATCTTTGTCACGAAGATTTGGTGCTTGCACATACCATTTCGTATGTCAAGTGAAAAGGGAATTGGGTGAAAAACCTAAACTGTTTCCGCAGCTGTATATTCCAAACAATTCTTTAACAACTCTCTATATCACTGTTCGTTACGAATGGGAAGATAGTTAAAGAAGGAATGAGTCAGAAGACCTGCCAACTCTGATAATTACTAAAATGAGCGAGAAAATCATTTTGTAAAAAGATGAGAAAAGAACTTATTACACTTTTAGGATTATTTAGTATTGCAGGGAATGCGTTTAGTCAATCTGTAGGCGATACTATTCGGCTACACACGGTAACTGTTTCTGCCCCGGTTAATCGTCTTAATGAAGGAGCAAAGGTTGAAGTTATTGATACCGGACTCATTCAAAGCTCACAGAGCAACAACGTAGGCGAACTCCTTTCACGTAGCTCTTCAATTATCTTGAAAAACTATGGTACCGAAGGAATGACAAGTTCTCTTTCGCTCCGTGGCGGTGGCAGTAGTCGGACACAAATTTCCTGGGAAGGGTTTCCGCTCAATGCCAATTCTTCGGGAGAAAACAATATGTCGCTCATTCCGGTTACGGGTTTCAACGAAATACAGATAGACCATAGTGCTTCGGCTACCAGTTTTGGCAGCGGAACCTATGGTGGAGCTGTTGGGCTAAAAAACTCTCCTACTTGGGAAAAACAAGCAAAAGCATCTTGTTTTCTTTCGGTTGGAAGTTTTGATACCTACAAAGCAAACGTAGGATACACCGTAGGAAACACGCGCATACAATATTCCGGAACAATGTTTTTCACGCAATCCGAAAGTGATTATGAATACTATGATTACATTCGTTTGGAGACGCTTAATCGCCTCCATGCTGACTATTATAAATATGGAACGATACAAAATCTCCATGCCCGCATCTCATCTCACCTCTTTGCTCACGCTGCTGTTTGGTATCAAGTAAATAAATCTAATTTGCCGGCACTTTTAGGGTGCGAACCAAATAATGCAGAATCACAAACCGACTCTTCGCTACGTGCTTTACTATCATTTAATTTGGTTTATCCCAAAACGACAGTAACTTACAAAACATCATATATTGATGATTATGAACTATATACAGAGAAAATTTCGCCGACATGCTCAACATACATGACCTATAGTGAAATAATCAACCGAAGCAATATGCACATTCTTCGTTTACGGCAAAAAATCTCTAATTCTGTTTCTCTAAACACAGAACTGCAAGGCAAAATTGCGATAGCAGATGTTGGTGATTACGGAACGACCAAACGAGAAAATACGATTGCCGGCATTGCTTCTATTCACTACAATAAAACAAAATTGGCAGGAAATTTTTCGGTACGAAAAGAATTCAATTCGCAATACAAAATTCCACTGATAGCAAATGCCGGGGTTGAATATGTGATTCTTAAAAATAAACTGCAACTGCGAGCAACTGCGGGAAAAAAATACCGCACTCCTACGTTTAACGACCTCTATTGGATAGCTTGGGGAAATCCTGATTTAAAGCCGGAACACGGTTTTGCAGGAGAATGCGGTCTGCGTTTTTCTCCTCTCAAAAAAGATTCTCTTTCGCTTGACTTTGACTTTGGCTACTACCACTCCATTATAAACGATATGATACTATGGACACCGCAAGGCGCGGTTTGGCACCCGAACAACACGGCACAGGCTATTTTGCAAGGAGTGGAAACAAACATACACTACCAACAGAACTTCAAAAAACTTCTAATGAATCATTCTATTGGGGTGAATTTCAACAATCCTCATATTTCTAAAATTAACGAATCCGACGAAGGAAATCAAAGCGTTGGGCATATACTCTACTACGTTCCTAAAATTGGATTGCAATATCATTCCGACTTCTCTTATCGCACCTGGACGCTTTCAATTTTTACAAACTACGAAAGCAAACGATACTACAATCTCACCAAAACACTTGACGCATATTATGTTATTAATCTTGGGTTGAGAAAATCATTTAATATAAAAACGTCAAAAATTCTAGTAAATGCAATGGTGAAGAATCTCACCAACGAAGTGTATGAGCAAATTCGCTCCTATCCGCTCCCATTACGCAGTTATGAAATAAGTATTCAATATAATTTTAAATAATACATAAAATGAAACAAAACAAATTACGAGTAGCAAGTTTATTTTTCGTTGGTATCGCCACCTTATCGGCATGTGAAGAAGAAAAAGTAACACCGCTTGGAGCATTTGAAAATGCTGCATTTATCGTGTGTGAAGGAAACTTTGGAAGCAATGATGCTTCTATTTATGCAATTAAAAATGATACATTGCATAAAGAAATTTTTGCAGAAGCAAATGGTCGTCCGCTTGGTGATGTAGCACAATCAATGGCTATTATTGGCGATAAAGCATATATTGTAGTAAACAATTCAGGAAAGGTTGAAGTTGTTAATACCAACACATTTGAAAGCGAAGGAACGGCAAAAGGGTTCTCATATCCTCGCTATGTCGCAGAACGAAACGACAATGAATTTTTTGTTTCAAACGGAAACGTTTCAGACAATAGTTACGTATACGTCGTTAATGGTTCTTCTTTTGAAAAAACCGATTCAGTAAAAACGGGGACTGGTCCGAATGCAATGGTTGTTTCTAACGGAAAACTATTTGTTGCCAACATGGGCGGATGGTCAAACGACAGCACTGTTACTGTAATTGATGTTAACACACTTGCTGTTTTAAAGACGGTAAAAGTTGGTGATGTTCCTGCCGATTTGGAGCTTGACGCACAAGGCAATGTATTGATTCTTTGCAAAGGTCTTACAAATTATAACACCTATACTGTTGTTTCAAATTCTTCTATCGTAAAACTTGATGCATCGTCATATGCGGTATCGACAATTAAATCTTTCGACCATCAATTAGCATGCTATGGAGAAAACGTAATGACCTACAACAACGGCACAATCTATTATCTTGATGGAGGTACTTACCGCATAAGCGAAAATGGCGGTTCTGAAACAAAATTGATGGATGACGCAAATGCGTATGGTATTTCATTCGATAGCGAAGAAAACGAATTCTGGTTATTGTCTGCTCCATATAGTGGGACACATACTGCTGCGCTTTATACCAGCGATGGAACACTCATTAAATCATACAATGTAGGAAATTATCCTAAAATGGTTATTTGTAACAAATAAAAACAATTCCACCATAAACAATAAAGGCTGTTCGAAAATCGGACAGCCTTTATTATTTGAATAGACTCAAGCTTATTTTTTCAAAGCTGCAATACTTTCTTGCATTGTTTTGATTTTTGTTTCAGCATCAGCCTTCTTTCTCCGTTCATTTTCTACCACTTCAGGATTTGCATTCGCAACGAATTTCTCGTTTCCAAGTTTCTTCATCACTGAATTTAAGAAACCTTCAAGATATGCAATTTCTGCCTCCATCTTTTTGATTTCTTCTTCGGCATTTACCATGTTTTCCAATGGTAGCGCATATTCAGTTGTTCTCACCATAAACGAAGCCGAAGTTGCATTTTTCTCGCCGGCAGCAATTGAAGTAAGGTTACAAATTTTAACCAAAATATCATTAAACGCTTCATTGTGTTCACCTTTCGTTATAACCAAATCAAGAGGCGTTTTGATAGGAATATTACGTTCCAAACGAACTGTACGAATTCCGGCAATTACTTCTTTTACGACATCAAAATCAGCAATAAGCGAAGTATTTTCGCAGTCTGCTTTTGGCATTTGAGAAACCATGATGCTCTCGCCTTCTTTGCGTTCTTTCAATACTTGCCA
>DAIOSV010000003.1:38393-56815 GCA_036752345.1 Bacteroidales bacterium
CCTTTTACCAAACGAAGTGCATTCCAAATCTTGCTGTTGAAATTTCGTCCTTGTTCGCACAATGATTCGTCAAACAAAATATCGTTTCCTGCAGGAGCCGCGAGCATCATACCCATACGAACACCATCGGCACCGAATTTTTCTATCAACGCAAGTGGATCAGGAGAATTTCCCAATGATTTAGACATCTTACGACCGATTTTGTCGCGAACAATACCCGTGAAATACACGTTTTTGAACGGCATTTTTCCTTCGTATTCATAGCCCGCCATAATCATACGAGCAACCCAGAAGAAAATAATATCCGGTCCGGTTACCAAGTCTGAAGTTGGATAGTAATATGCTATTTCTTCGTTTTTCGGATTTTTGATACCGTCGAACAACGAAATAGGCCACAACCAAGAAGAGAACCATGTATCAAGACAGTCTTCATCTTGACGCAAATCAGCAAGAGTTAATTGCTCGTTGCCAGACTGTTTGCGTGCTTTTTCCAATGCTTGTTCGGGAGTTTCTGCAACAACAAATCCACCTTTCGGCAAATAATATGCAGGAATTCTATGTCCCCACCACAACTGACGGCTAATGCACCAGTCTTTGATGTTTTCCATCCAATACCGATAGGTATTTTTGTATTTTGAAGGATAGAATTTAATGTCGTCATTCATAACCGAATCAAGCGCCGGCTTTGCCAAATCAGACATTTTTAAGAACCATTGCATTGAAAGTTTTGGTTCTATAGCAACATTGGTACGTTCAGAGAAACCAACTTTATTGGTGTACGCCTCTACTTTTTCAAGCAAACCTGCTGCTTGCAAATCTTTCTCAATTTGCTCACGAACCACAAAACGGTCTTGTCCAACGTATAATCCAGCTTTTTCACTTAACGTTCCGTTGTCATTGAAAATATCAATTGTTTCAAGGTTGTACTTCTCTCCCAACATGTAGTCATTCACATCGTGAGCCGGAGTAACCTTCAAACAACCTGTTCCAAATTCTATATCAACGTAATCATCTTCTATTACAGGAATCACGCGATTTACAAGAGGAACACGAACTTTTTTTCCTTTAAGCCAAACATTCTTTGGATCATTAGGATTGATACACATTGCCGTATCACCCATAATGGTTTCAGGACGAGTGGTAGCAACTACTGCATAGCGACCTTGTTCATCTTTATGAATCACTCCGCTATCCTTTGCAGACTCTACATCGTCGGCAACGTAATATTTTAAATAATATAACTTGCTTTGTTCTTCTTTGTATATAACCTCTTCGTCAGACAATGCTGTCATCGCTTTGGGATCCCAGTTTACCATACGAACGCCACGATAGATTTTTCCTTTTTCGTAGAGGTCGCAGAATACTTTGAGCACACTCTCGGAACGCTCTTCATCCATGGTGAACGCTGTTCTGTCCCAATCGCAAGAAGCACCAAGTTTGCGAAGTTGTTTTAATATAATACCTCCATGTTCGTCAGTCCATGCCCAAGCATGTTTCAAGAACTCATCACGAGTTAAGTCTGTTTTTTTGATTCCTTGTTGAGCCAATCTATTCACAACCTTTGCTTCTGTTGCAATAGACGCATGGTCTGTTCCTGGTACCCAACACGCATTTTTGCAGGTCATTCTGGCACGACGTACAAGAATGTCTTGTATCGTATTGTTTAACATGTGCCCCATGTGAAGTACGCCCGTAACGTTGGGTGGAGGAATCACAATGGTATATGGTTCTTTCTGGTTTGGTTTTGAACTAAAATATTTATTATCAAGCCAATACTGATACCACTTCGCTTCTACTTCCGAAGGATTGTATTGAGAAGGCAATTCACTCATTTGAATATAGTTTATTTGAATTTTTCCGACAACGATTTGAATTCGCGGCGTGCAGAACGATGTTCGTACAAAATATTATATACCGCTTGAGTTATTGGCATATCTACACCATAACGTTGATTTACATAATTGATACAAGCGACTCCGGTATACCCTTCGGCTACCATATTTATTTCTAATTCTGCTGTTTTTACAGAATACCCTTTTCCTATCATCATTCCGAAAGAACGATTTCGGCTAAATTGAGAATATGCTGTTACCAACAAATCGCCCAAATACACAGAATCGTTGATATCACGTGGCGTTGGTTTTACGGTATCCAAGAAACGTTTCATTTCTTGAATTGCATTGGTAATAAGAACCGAAGTAAAGTTATCGCCATATCCCAATCCGTGAGCTATTCCGGTTGCCAATGCCATGATATTCTTCATAACTGCTGAATATTCAATACCTTCCATGTCATATGACAATGAGGTACGAATAAAGCTTACCGATAAAATATCAGCAACTTCTTTTGCAAATTCTTGATTTGAAGAACCAATGGTCAAGTATGACATACGTTCCAATGCTACTTCTTCAGCATGGCATGGCCCTGAAATAACCGCCATTTGATCTTTTGTTACCCCAAAACGTTGTTGTAAAAATTCAGAAACCAACATTTGTTGTTCTGTTTCCATTCCCTTTACCGCAGTTACCAATTGTTTTTGAGAAAGGTCAATGGTAATATTTTTGCAAAGAGAATCGATATATTTAGAAGGAACACAGAAAATAATGATATCGGCATCTCGTACCGCATCATCAGCTTCGGCATATAATTCAAGTTTACGAGTATCATATTCTATATCAGACACATAACTTGGATTGTGCTTTTGCGTTGCAACACCTTCTAATATTTCTGGTTCGCGAATATACCAAGCAACCGATTTTTGGCTTATATGAAGAATCTTTACGATTGCAGAAGCCCAGCTTCCACTCCCGAGTAATGCTACTTTTTTTGTCATTTTTTATAACTTATTGATTCAACCACAATTTTACATCTTCTTGTTTTGGATTTTCCAAATTCAATTTATTCTTTTTGTTAAAACCGCACATTTCAATATGTAGTTTTGTGTATTTCACAGCTTGAGCATCTGCTAATTTAAGGTAACCAAGTGTTTGAATTACTTCTGCCCATTCTTGAGGTATTCCCGCAGCGGTGAATACTGAAATATCATCTTTTTGAATTTTCTTCTCAGGTTTCATTTGTGGGAAGAACAACACATCTTGTATTGAAGGAGCACCGGTCATAATCATACACAAACGGTCAATTCCCATTCCCATACCTGATGTAGGAGGCATTCCGTATTCGAGCGAACGCACGAAATCTTTATCTATAAACATCGCTTCGTCATCACCTTTTTCAGATAAACGAAGTTGGTCTTTAAAGCGATCGTATTGGTCTATCGGGTCATTCAACTCTGAATATGCGTTACACAATTCCTTTCCGTTTACCATCAACTCAAAACGTTCGGTAAGGTTCGGATTAGTACGGTGTTTTTTGCACAATGGCGACATTTCTATCGGATAATCAATGATGAACGTAGGTTGAATGTATGTGCCTTCGCAGAATTCACCGAAAATTTCATCTATCATTTTTCCTTTACCGAAGGTTTCGTCAACATGCTCCAACTTAAGTTTGTGGCAAATAGCACGAATTTCATCTTCTGACTTGCCATCTAAATCAAAACCGGTTTTTTCTTTGATAGAATCAAGCATCGAAATGCGTTTGAACGGTGCTTTGAAACTGATAGTTTTTCCTTCAAATGTAGTTTCCGTAGAACCATTAACGGCAAGACAAATAGTTTCAAGCAGTTGTTCGGTAAATGACATCATCCAATTGTAGTCTTTGTACGAAACGTAAATTTCCACACAAGTAAACTCCGGATTGTGGAATTTGTCCATTCCTTCGTTGCGGAAGTTTTTCCCTATTTCATATACACCTTCAAAGCCGCCTACTATCAATCGTTTTAGGTACAATTCTGTTGCAATACGACAATATAAATCAATATCCAACGAATTGTGATGTGTAACAAACGGACGAGCGCTTGCTCCACCTGGAATTGACTGCAATGTAGGCGTTTCTACTTCCAAATAACCACGTGAATTAAAGAATGATCGCATAGTGTCGATAATCCTTGCACGTTTCACAAACACGTCTTTAACGCCATTGTTTACTACCAAATCAACATATCGTTGACGATAGCGTTGCTCTGGGTCGCTAAATGCATCATATACCACGCCGTCTTTTTCTTTCACGATTGGCAGTGGACGCAATGATTTGCTCAATACCGTAAGTTGTTTCACGTGAATTGAAACTTCGCCCATTTGTGTAACAAACACATATCCCGAAACGCCAATAAAATCGCCAATATCAAGCAATTTTTTAAACACTTCGTTATACATTGTTTTGTCTTCATCAGGACAAATCTCGTCGCGATTGATATATAATTGGATTCTGCCTGTAGCATCTTGTACCTCGCCAAACGAGGCTTTTCCCATAATTCGGCGTGACATAAGTCTGCCAGCCAATGTAATATCTTGGAACAAGCCACAATCAGGAGTGAATTTCTCAAGAATTTCTTTTGATGTAGTTGTTACCTTGAATTCGTCTGCCGGATAAGGATTAATGCCCAAATCACGCAACTTTTGCAAGGAATTTCTACGTATTTGCTCTTGCTCGCTCAATTGTTGCATAGTACTGAATTTATTTTTCGGCAAATATAGACAATATCATTTTTTAACAAACCGAAAGTTTAAAAAGATTACAAACAAATCTGAGATTGGATAAATTTCATCCATTACTCTTTGATATTGCTTACATAACATGAATGGCTACGTTTTAGTATATAGTTCTTACTAATATCTTTTTTTATCTTCTTTGAGGTTCCAACTTTCAAACACTCGTTTTGATTCGGATAAATCGATATGCTTGGTAGCAATGGTTCTACGGTTAAATGGAAGTGTCATTTCTTCATATATTTTAGCATCATCAAAACCGGCATGTGCCGCTTCTTGGCGTGTAGAAGCAAATACCAAGCGAGGAATTTTTGCCCAATAAATAGCTCCCAAACACATAGGACATGGTTCACAGGAAGCATATATGGTACATTGATCCAGTGAAAAATTTTTCTTTTGCAAACAGGCTTTTCTGATAGCAAAGACCTCGGCATGTGCCGTTGGATCATTATCAATTTGCACTTTATTTCCCGACTCTGCAATAATTTCACCCTTTTCTACTATCACGGCGCCAAACGGACCTCCTCCGCTGCAAATATTTTCCTGGGCTATAGCTATTGCACGTTGTAAAAAAACGATATCATCTTGTTTATTCATTGAATTTGGTATTAAATCTTTCCCCAATATAGAAAAATATTGCCTTTCTATGAGTTTTTTCGGTGCAATATTTTTAACTTGCAGAAAATTTTAAAAATGAAACTCTCATATAAAATAGGTCTTGCTTGTGCTACTGTTTTACTGATTGTCGCATTTGCTATGCCTACAAAGAAAAATCCTCAACAGAAGATGAAAGAACCTATCGTAACTATCGAAACAAACCTTGGTACTATTAAGGTAAAATTGTATAATGAAACGCCACTTCACCGTGACAATTTCATTAAGTTAGCGGAACAACATTTCTATGATAGTCTTCTCTTTCACCGTGTAATTGGTAATTTCATGATTCAAACCGGTGATCCAAAATCAAAAGGAGCAAAACAAGGTGAACAACTTGGGTTTGGCGGTCCTGGTTATACAATTCCGGCAGAATTCAATGCAAATTGTATTCATAAAAAAGGTGCGTTGGCTGCTGCACGTTTAGGTGGTCCACAAAATCCAAAGAAAGAGTCTTCGGGTTCTCAATTCTATATTGTTATTGGCCAACAAGTTACAGCAGAGCAACTTGATCAAATGGCACTTAACAAAGTAGAACAAGCAAAAAATGAATTCATCAACAAAGAACTTTATAAACCAGAGAATAAATCTCATTTAGATACGCTCATTGCTTTTCAGAAAGCTCAAAATCGAGAAGGTTTCATAAAAGAATACAATAATGTTCTTGAGTTATACAAAGATACGCTCAAAACATTCAAACCAATTACATACACCGATGCACAAAAAGAAATATATAAAACAATAGGCGGCACGCCACATCTTGATATGGACTACACCGTATTTGGTGAAGTTATTGAAGGCTTAAACATTGTTGATTCGATTGCAAAAGTAAAGACCGACCAAATGAATCGCCCTCTTCAAGATATAATGATATTGAACGTTTCAGTTGAAAAATAAATACAATATGTTACAAGATCTTATTGATACAATACTTGCCGACGTAGAAAATTTTAAGGCAGAAAATAAAGAACAAGTAGAAGAATTTCGTCTCAAATTCCTTTCAAAAAAAGGCGAGCTAAACAAAGTTTTTGAAGAATTCAGAAATGTACCGAAAGAACAAAAACAACAATTCGGTCAAAAAATCAATGAACTTAAAAATGCTGCACAAGCAAAATTTGAGGCTTTGCAACAATCGCATACAACCGATGATGACACGAACTCTTTAGGCGACTTAACATTGCCTGGAGCTCCTATTCAATTAGGAAGTCACCATCCTCTTTCTATCGTACGTAACGAAATTATAGACATATTTTCACGCATAGGTTTTACCGTTTCTGAAGGACCGGAAATTGAGGATGATTGGCATGTATTCTCTGCGCTCAACTTTCCACCGGAACATCCTGCACGTGACATGCAAGATACATTTTTCATTGAACGTCATGCTGATGATATTCTTTTGCGTACGCATACTTCGTCAGTACAAGTTCGTGTAATGGAACACACACAACCTCCTATTCGTTCCATATTCCCGGGACGTGTATTCCGTAATGAAGCAATTTCAGCTCGTGCACATTGCATATTCCATCAAGTAGAAGGTTTGTACGTTGATACCAATGTTTCATTTGCCGACTTAAAACAAACATTGTTGTATTTTGCTAAAGAAATGTTCGGAAACGACACGCAAATTCGTTTACGTCCTTCATACTTCCCTTTTACCGAGCCTTCGGCAGAAATGGATATTTCATGCTCTATATGCGGTGGCAAAGGTTGCCCTGTTTGCAAAGGCACCGGATGGCTTGAAATTCTCGGCTGTGGTATGGTTGACCCTAATGTTTTAAAAAACTGCAACATTGATCCTACTATATACACAGGATTCGCATTTGGTATGGGCATAGAACGTATTGCCATGTTGAAATATCAAGTGAAAGACATTCGCTTGTTCTTCAAAAATGACACTCGTTTCATTAAACAATTTGAAACAGCACGCTAGAATTCTCTCGTAACTACACAATACATACCCACTAACTATGAGAAGTTTAGTGGGTATTTTTTTGTACCTATGCCTTTGGTTTTCTAGTGTTGCAAAGGAAATTCTCTCTCCTGTTGAAGAAACAACCAGAAATCTATATTCAAAAAAAAGCGAAATGCTTTTGACATTTCGCTTTTCTCCATTATGAAAAAATTATTATTTTATTTTCAAAGCATCGTATTTTGCTTTAGATACTTTGTAGTTATCCATCAATCCCAACTTCATATAGATACTCATTAAATCGAAATATGCATTACGTTTACGATAGGTATCAGTTGTTACTTCTGCGTATGTTTCAATGAACGGATATGCTTTTTTCATATATCCTTTACCTTCGTCAACTTTTGTCTGGTAGCCTTTTTTGCCATATAAAGCATCAGCCGCACGCAAAGCATCGTTTCCTTTATTTTCATACAAAACGCCGAGGTTCAAGTTTGCATTCTCGTCTTTCGGATTGATTTGCAATGCTTTTTGATATGTTTCTATAGCCAAATCAGATTTCTTTTGATTTTCATAGGCATTTGCCAAAACTACATAATATAATGAATTTGAAGGATCTTTTTCAATTGCCTTATTCAAATAGGTAATAGCCAAATCAGATTGATTTGTTTTTTGATACAAGTCAATCAATTGGTTCAAATACACAATAGTATTTGAATCTGATGGAAATTTATCTACCACTGTTAAACATGTTTGAATAGCAGCTGCTGTATCTTTATTTTCCATTTGGCAAGAATAGATACCATCGTACATACTTGAAGTTTGGTTGCTTCCTGCAATTTTCAACGCATCTTGGAAGAATGTAATAGCTTGATTGCAATCTTCGGCAGCTCGATTTATAATACCACAGTTGTTCAATGAAGCTATTCTTGCAGAATCAGATTCACCGGTAAGTCCGGTATTTATGATATTTCCTGATTTTGTATAATACACTGCAGCATTTTTATAATCTTTTGCATAGTAGTAAAACAAACCCTCACGTTGGTAGTAGTCAGAAATTGTTTTCAATTGTTTATTTATAAGCGGCGTAAGTTTTCCTTCCGGATCAAGTTCTTTTGCTTTCAAATAAGACTCTGTAGCAACTTCAAGAGCAGCGGTGTGCGTAGGGAAGAAAAATTCTTTTGCTCTTCCTGTTCTTTCATATTTCACAACCGAACTATCTACCAAGTAAAAATCAACACGATCGTAAGACAAGATAGTAGTGTCACCAGATTGTCTTTCCGATTTAGCTCCGGTTTTCATTATAATTGGAACTTGTTGTTGCGTTATGCCATAATAAATATTCTCTGCATCGAACGTATATACCATCAAGTATTTACGGCCACGCTCAGTCCATGTTTTTGACTTAACGGCTTTCTTTGCATTAGCAACATCCAAATCAGATTTTTTTGCTTCGCTCTCTACTATAGCCCACGTCATTACAAATTCATCTGTCTGGCTATATGCTAACTTACCAAAGAAAATGGCAAGCATTGCAATTACAACTATTTTTTTCATACTCATTTTATTATTCGTTATTTTCTGTATTTGTTTCGTCTTGATTTTCCGTTTGTTCTGATTGTTCTGAATCGGTACCTTCTTCGGTCATCTCAGCATTTGCCTGACGATCTTCCGGGTCAACGTGAACTGTAGAAATAGCTGCAATAGAATCTTGTGTTCGTAAGTTAATTAATTTAACACCTTGAGCTACACGTCCCATTACTCGTAACGAAGACACTTCCATACGGATTGTGAGGCCTGATTTATTCATAATCATTAAGTCATCATCATCGTCAACAGCCTCAAAAGCAACGAGTTTTCCGGTCTTGTCGGTCACATTCAACGTCTTAACACCTTTTCCACCACGGTTGGTAACACGATAATCATCAACTTTTGAACGTTTGCCATATCCATTTTCAGAAACGACTAAAATTTCTTTTTTAGTATCGGCAGGAACGCAAATTAATCCAACAACATTCTCGCCATCAGGTACAGTAATACCTTTTACACCAGAAGCGGTACGTCCCATAGCACGGAATTTGCTTTCTGGGAATCTAATCGCTTTTCCTGATTGAATTGCCATCAATATCTCACAATTTCCATCGGTTAAGCAAGCTTGCAATAAACTATCGCCTTCGCGAATTGACAATGCAATGATACCATTCTGACGTGGACGAGAATAGGCTTCAAGAGTTGTTTTCTTTATAATACCATTTTCGGTACAAAGCACTACATAATGATTCTTGATATAGTCGTCTTCTGTCAAATTATCAACGGTAACGTATGTCTTAACTTTGTCTTCATTCGAAATATTCAAAATATTTTGAATAGCGCGTCCTTTTGATGTCTTTGTTCCTTCAGGAATATCATATACTTTTTGCCAGAAACATCTACCTTGTTCGGTGAATATCAACATAGTAGCGTGCATATTGGCAATATATAAATGTTCAATATAATCAGTATCACGCGCATCACCACCACGAGAACCTACACCACCACGATTTTGAAGTTTGTATTCTGTAAGAGCAGTTCTCTTAATATAACCAAGGTGTGAGATTGCAATTACAACGTCTTCATCAGCATAGAAGTCTTCCGGATTGAATTCGTCTGCCATTTTTACAATGTCAGTTTTACGTTCATCGCCGTACTTTTCTTTAACTTCAATCAATTCATCTTTTACAATCTGCATCTGCATATCATAGTTAGCCAAAACATCGCGATAGTATGCAATTCTCTTTTCTAACTCTTCATACTCAGCATGAAGTTGATCCATTTGCAAGCCGGTCAACTGACGCAAACGCATTTCAACAATGGCATTTGCTTGATCTTCGTCAAGTGAGAAACGTTTCATCAAGTTCTCACGAGCCTCGCCTACGTTTTTAGAAGCACGAATAATATGTACGACTTCATCAATATTATCGCACGCTATAATTAATCCTTCTAATATATGAGCGCGTTTCTCAGCTTCTTTCAAATCAAATTTAGTACGACGAACAATAACTTCGTGACGATGTTCGGTAAATACCTTAATCATGTCCTTAAGGTTGATAGTTTTTGGACGACCATCAACCAAAGCCACGTTGTTCACGCTAAAAGACGATTGTAAATAGGTATATTTATACAACTTGTTCAAGACGATGTTTGGCACCGCATCTTTCTTAAGTGTATATACAATTCGCATACCATCTTTATCAGATTCATCGTTAACTTCCGATATTCCTTCAATTTTCTTATCATTGATTAAATCAGCAGTACGTTTTATCAATTCTGCTTTGTTAACCAAATAAGGAATTTCGTCAACCACAATCAAATCGCGTCCGTTTTCTGTTTCAAAACGTGCTTTTGCACGGACCACGATACGTCCTTGACCTGTTTCGTATGCGTCAAGAACGCCCTGATACCCATAAATTGTTCCTCCCGTTGGGAAATCAGGAGCTTTGATTATGGCAGACAATTCTGATATTGTAATATCATTGTTATCAATATATGCAATGATTGCATCAACTGAGTCACTTAAATTGTGAGGTGCCATATTGGTAGCCATACCTACGGCAATTCCGGCACAACCGTTTACTAACAGCAATGGAATTCTTGTTGGCAATACAGATGGTTCCAAATATTCTTGTGAGAAGTTTGGAGTCATGTCAACAGTATCTTTTTCCAAATCAGCAAGCGCTTCTACAGCAATTTTTTGCATGCGAGCTTCGGTATAACGCATAGCTGCAGGCGAATCACCATCGATTGAGCCAAAGTTACCTTGGCCGTCAACCAATGGATAACGCATATTCCATGGCTGTGCTAAGTGTACCAATGTTCCATATATTGAAGAATCACCATGAGGATGGAACTTTCCCATAACCTCACCGACGATTCTGGCTGATTTTTTATACGGTTGATCTGGAGTATTTCCCATTTTGCTCATACCAAACAAAACTCTACGATGTACCGGTTTCATACCGTCTCGAGCGTCTGGTAAGGCTCTTGATACTATCACGGACATTGAATAATCAATGTACGCCGACTTCATTTCTTTTTCGATATCCAATCGAAGAATTCTCTCTTCACTTGTTTTTTCTACTTCCTCTGACATGTTTTAAAGTTTTCACAGAAGGCTTTTTGCCTACTTACCATTCATAGCAAATATCTCATTTTTTGACTAATCTATAAGGTGTTTAATGGTGTTTTTATCAACATTTTGTTGTTAATAAATCATGTGACTCATAATGATTTGATACCGAACTAATAAGAAAACGCCGTTTTTAATTTAACTCCGTAATACATGGTATTTTACCTCGTTTTTCCTATATTTACGAAAATTTACATATATGGATTATTCACCAAAATTACAAGAAATCTTACGGAACAGTCGAGAGGAAGCTATACGACTGGGAAATAACTATCTCTGTATAGACCATTTGTGTCTTGCTCTTTTGCGCGAAAATCAATGTCTTGCAACCGATATTTTGACTGACTTTAATAGTGATATTGCTTCCGTAAAACAAGCAATAGAACAAGAACTGCGAAAAGACGATATATTGAACACTGAAGAAAACCCTTCAATTCCTATACTCAACGATGCGCAAAATATCATGAAAATTGCACAATTTGAGGCTATAAACCTTCTTGTTCCGAAAATTGACGCAGAACATCTCCTTCTTGCTGTTTTGCGTGATGAACACTCTATTTGTGCCAAAAGTTTACGACTACAAGGAATAACATATTCTGCGTACAAAAACGCAATTCTCAGCAAATACAAAATGTCTAAAGACGCTAAAAAAACAAACGATTTACTCAGCAATTCAAATAGTGACGAGAATGAGCCACGTACCGAATCGACTGATGAATATCCAGAACAAAATATACAAAAGCCTCTTGATAAGGGAGACGAAGATGAACCGAACGATTCATCGGATGATGCTCCAAGACGCTTTGAACCTCGCTATCCACAACATCCCCAAGGCAAACGACAACAATCAAGTGCACAATCATCTACACCAATTGTTGACAAATTCGGGAATGACTTGACTAATGCGGCAAA
The DNA here is from genome assembly GCA_036752345.1 of Bacteroidales bacterium. GTDB lineage: Bacteria > Bacteroidota > Bacteroidia > Bacteroidales > UBA1715 > UBA1715. Next base: position 50,641 of record DAIOSV010000003.1, read on the forward strand.
AGAGGGAAAACTAGACCACATAGAAGGTCGCGATACGGAAATAGAACGTATTGCCCAAATCTTGAGTCGTAGAAAGAAAAACAACCCTATTCTCATTGGAGAACCGGGTGTGGGAAAATCGGCCATTGTTGAAGGTCTAGCTTTGAAAATTGTAAATCACGAAGTTTCACGCACACTTTTCGACAAAAGACTTATCTCTATTGATATGGCTTCGATGGTTGCCGGCACAAAATATCGTGGACAATTTGAGGAACGAATTAAGTCGTTGATTCAAGAATTGACAAATTCTAAAAACATCATTCTATTTATTGATGAAATCCATACCATTGTTGGTGCCGGAAGTTCGTCAGGAGCTCTTGATGCTGCAAATATCTTAAAACCGGCATTATCTCGTGGTGACATTCAATGTATTGGCGCCACAACGCTTGACGAGTATCGCCAAAATATTGAAAAAGATGGTGCATTGGAACGTCGTTTTCAAAAGATTCTCATTGAACAACCGACCGTTGAAGAATCAATCAACATTTTGAACAAAATTAAAGTTCATTACGAAGATTTTCACAACGTATATTACACCGACAAAGCTATTAAAGCATGTGTAAACCTTACGCAACGATATATTTCAGACCGCTGTCTTCCCGACAAAGCTATTGATGCTATGGATGAAGCAGGTTCGCGCGTACACCTACAAAACGTGGTAGTTCCTCCCGACATTATTTCTATGGAACAAGAAGTCGATACAATTAAGGCGGAAATATCTGATGCAGTAAAACAACAAGACTTTGAGCGTGCAGTAGAACTACGCGACCGGAGAAATAAATTGGGCTTAAAAATAGAACAAGCACAACAAGATTGGCAAAAATCTTTAGAAGAAAATCGCAATCCGGTTACGGAAGATACGGTTGCCGAAGTTGTTGCCATGATGTCGGGCGTGCCGGTTAAACGAATTGCGCAAGAAGAAGGTACTCGCCTCCTTCAAATGTACAATGAACTCAAAGGATCGGTTATTGGTCAAGACGAAGCGATTAAACAAGTTGTGAAAGCTATCCAACGAAATCGTGCCGGCCTCAAAGACCCAAATAAACCAATCGGTTCGTTTATATTCATGGGACCTACCGGTGTTGGAAAAACTGAACTTGCAAAAGTTTTAGCTGAATATCTCTTTGACTCACGCGATGCACTCATTCGCATTGATATGAGCGAATATATGGAGAAATTTGCTGTATCACGATTGGTAGGAGCGCCTCCGGGATACGTTGGATACGAAGAAGGTGGACAACTTACCGAAAAAGTAAGACGTAAACCATATTCGGTAATTCTCCTTGACGAAATTGAAAAAGCAAATCCCGATGTGTTCAACATCTTACTCCAAGTGCTTGACGAAGGACACTTGACCGATAGCTACGGACGTAAAGTCAATTTCAAAAATACTATCATCATTATGACCTCAAATATTGGAAGCCGCTCGCTTACCCAGTTTGGTGCTAACGTTGGATTTAGTTCTAAATCTAAGGAAGAACAAGCAACAGAGTACACGAAAGATGTTACCAACAAGGAATTAAAGAAAGTGTTCTCTCCTGAATTTCTCAACCGTATTGACGACATTATTCAATTCAATACCTTGAGCAAAACGGATATTCACAAGATTATAGACATTGAACTCAAAGATATTTACAAACGAATAAAAGAGTTAAATATTCATTTGGATCTTTCTGATGCTATAAAAGATTTTATTGTGGAAAAAGGATACGATCAAAAGAATGGTGCAAGACCATTGCGCCGAGCTATTCAAAAATATCTTGAAGACCCTCTTTCTGAATACATTCTAGCACATCCAATAAATCCCGATTCTACAATAGAGTTAGACGTAAAAGACAACGAAGTAACCATACATGCATTAGAACAACATGAGCAATAAACTTTGCAGTATTTCATCAGAAATCCATTTATCTACTACAGAAACCACAATATTTCTGGAAGACTATTTTGTTGACACAGAAAATATAGTTGATGTAACGGCACCTCTTGGTATAGAAGTTTGGATCAATAAGAAACCAACAAGAGTAAAACTGGTGATTACTGATTCTTCAATTCTTTTGCCTGTAAGCAATCTGAATATCATTTTTAAGGATGGTGCTACTGAATCAATTGTTCTCATTAAACCTAAGTGTGTTCTTTATACCCTGAAATTTTACCCACGAAGCAACGTCTCGTCTGTTATGGTAGCGGGCGATTTCAATAGTTGGAATCCCAATGGCTACAACTTTTCAAAAAAGGATACGTATTGGGAATATACACTCGAAATAGAACCGGGAAACTATTCATACCAACTCATTGTTGATGGTAATTGGATTAAAGACCCTCATAATAACGAAGTACTTGAAAACGGCTATGGAGGATACAACTCTCTGATGCGCGTGCCGTTTGCCAATTCTGATAAAATGACGCTTGAAACAGAGCAAACGTACGAAGATCAAATTATCATTTCCACAACCGACTCTGTTTCAGGGTATCTTGTATTTTGGCAAAACATTGTCATAAACGACACAAACACCTTTCGCCAACACAATCGTATTGTAATTACCATTCCGAATGAAGCGAAAAAAATAGAACGAAGCTACATTCGCGTATATGGCTACAATACAGCAACAATGACCAACGACATTCTTATTCCGTTAGAATATGGTAATGTTGTTACTGAATCGGACAAAATCAATCGAAACGACAAGGAAACACAATCAATTTACTTTGCACTAGTTGACCGATTTAATAATGGGAATCCGAAAAATGACAAACCAATTTGTTGTGAACCAATTCATGCCAAATTGAACTTCTACGGAGGCGATTTGGCCGGGATAAAACAAAAAATTGAAGATGGCTATTTTCAACAACTAGGAATCACAACCATTTGGATTTCTCCGGTGGTAAAAAATCCGGATTTCCCCATAGAAAAAAATGGACGAAAATCCGCAGCATATCATGGATATTGGCCTTTGAAATCAACCGAAATTGACGAGCATTTTGGGACCGAACAAGACATGCACGACCTTGTTGCAAGTGCCCATAAACACAACATCAACATCATACTTGACTATGTTGCCAATCATGTGTACAAAGACAATCCAATTATTATAGAAAATCCAACGTGGTCTACTCCGCTCTACTTGCCCGACGGTTCAAAAAACATAGGTAGATGGGAAGACCAACGCTTTACAACATGGTTTGAAGAATTCCTTCCCACACTCGATTTCAGCAAACCTGCCGTAAGAGATGCCATGACAGATATTGCCGTAAATTGGATTGAAAAATATGACCTCGACGGCTTTCGCCACGATGCTACAAAACACATACAAATAGAGTTTTGGCGTGAATTAACTAGAAAATTAAAAGAACGAGTTATGATTCCCCGACATAAACGATTGTTTCAAATCGGAGAAACGTTTGGCGGTCGTAAAATGCTCCAGAGTTATATAAATTGTGGCATTCACGACTCACAATTCTCGTTCAACCTCTATTACGAAACACGATCGGCATTTTTATATGAAGATGTTCATTTTGAAAAACTGAGCATTTGTCTACGTCAAGAAATGGATTTCTTTGGTTCGCACCACCTTATGGGAAACATTTCTGGAAACCACGACCTTCCTCGCTTTATTTCGTATGCAGGTGAAGACTTATGGACCAACCAAAATGCAGAATACGAAGGTTGGAACCGTCATATCACGGTAAAAAACCCTATTGGATATAAAAAACTTCTGATGCTACTCGCCTTCAATGCTACCATTCCAGGTATTCCGGTCATCTACTATGGCGATGAAATTGGTATCCCAGGCGGTGGTGACCCTGACAATCGCCGTCCGATGTACTTCACCGGACTTTCAGAAAACGAAGCCGAAAATCTTGCTGTGTCGCAAAAAATAGGACAATTCCGTAAAGATTTTCTTCCTTGTATCTATGGCGATTTTTCTTTTGAAAAAATAGAAAAACAAATCTTAGTGTATCGTCGTAAGTATTTTGAAGAATTTGCATATGTATGCTTCAATAAATCGCGCTCAACGCAAACGATTGAAATACAAATGAAGGAATCTGTTGATAGTACAACTTTGCAATCATTCACGCAATGTAAGTTCTATACAAAAAATCTCCTTTTGTACATTGAAGTTCCCCCTATGAGTTTTGATATTATCTATCATAGACAGCAGGCAAAACCGAAGCCGAAACCTTTTATTGGGAATTATGAAGAATTTCTTAATTAGTTGTGTAGGATTACTATCTTGCCTTTCGGCTTTTAGCCAAACAACAAGTAGAGTCGGCCTAAACTATGGCATACACATAGGTTGGCAATTGGTAGGGAATGCTGAAGCAGAAATGTACGACTGTCGTGGTGGAAATAATGGTGCCGACCTAGAACAAATTCTCATAAACAACACATACAACTACACCCAGTTGCAAGATTATTACAATGACGATTTCACACTCTACGAATATCCAAACAATATTACCTACAAACCGGCATTAAGTCTGGGTGGAACGCTTCAATATTACCTCACAGAATCGTTTGCCGTGGTATTAAATATTGTGTATGTTGGTCCTTCTATTAGTCATAGCAATTTTTCAATTAAACTAAGTTCTCCTGGCGACAATCTGACTAACGAAGTTATTGAACAAGGAACCGTTTCTGCCAAAGAATCGAGATTTAACATAGACTTAGGCGTACATAAAGTTTTCACAACAGGGACATACAAGCCATTTGTGGAGTGTGCCGTTGTTGGTTCTTTTTTAGAAACGAAATCGCACGAAATTTCTATTGGCAATCTCACCCAAAGCGTTCTCTCCTATTCTAATACCGATGCGAATACCTCATTTTCAAAATTCGGATATGGTGCATCGTGCACGGCAGGTTTACAGTTTCCTTTGAAAGAACGATTCTACATCTATTCCGGAATTTCTCTTGCTGCACTACACTATGGCATTGTTGACAATCCATATTCGCTTGCAAAAGGAATTGATGTAAAGATTTTGTTTTAAGTAATCAATCACGGAAAACTTTACGATAAGAAAGAATTCCTTTTTACTTAAACATTATCACTGCTCCACTGAATATCATATAGATATAAATTACTCGTCGTATTGTATTAGTCGGGAGACTATCAAAGAGTTTTTTACCTAATATCGAACCTATTACCACTCCTACGCTCGAATACAACCACGACCAGCCTACAAATTCAGTTAAAAAGCCGCTTCTAAAACGGAAGAAGGTCATAATGCAGTTTGTTAATAGGAAATATGCTTGGCTCAATGCCATATATCGATTCTTATCATTCTCTACGGCAAGAAAATAAATCACCGCCGGAGGACCATGCATGCCAAAGAGCCCACCCATTAAACCACTCAATGCGCCCATTGATGCTTGTAATCGCTTAGTTGGACGAACCTTGATTCGCGGACTAATGAATAGAAAAAACAGACTCAAAAGAATAAGTACCACACCTAGCAAAACATTGAGAAAAGAATCAGTGGCGTGAGACAGAAAATGAATGCCGATATAAGAGAAAATGGTACACGAAAGAAGAATAACACTTAGTTTTCGCCAACTTACCAATCGCCACATAAACACCAGAACATACAATGACTGCGTGGCTGCCAACAATCCGGACAATGCAGTTGCTTCGCCATACGATGGGCACAAAAACGGAAGCATTGTCATAATAAAAACGCCAAAACCGAATCCGCATACGCGTTGAACAAACGCAGCCCCCGCACTAAGCAGCATCAACAAAATAACGACCGTAAGTGTCATGTATTTTTTCTTTGATGCAAAAGTACAAATATAAAAAAGCAAAACCTCGTTTGAGATTTTGCTTTTTCAATAAAATTATGTCTTTGTTTGTTAAAACAACGAATAAGAAACGGTAAGTCCGGCCATCACAATTGAGACCATACTCATCAACTTAATCAAAATATTCAAACTAGGACCTGATGTATCCTTGAAAGGATCGCCAACGGTATCGCCTACTACGGTTGCTTTATGACAGTCAGAACCTTTGCCGCCAAAGTTTCCTTCTTCTACATATTTCTTTGCATTGTCCCATGCGCCACCGGCATTTGCCATGAATATCGCCAAAACGAATCCTGAACTCAAACTACCAATAAGCAATCCCAAAACGCCACCAAC
>DAIOSV010000003.1:56915-77841 GCA_036752345.1 Bacteroidales bacterium
GCCATCATAGCACCTATGAATACACCAACAAGTACTATTGGATTCATTAAGTTTACATTGTATGCATCCATAAAGTCAATCAATGAAGATTGAGCTGCTTCTACTCCGTTCGGTAACGTTTCTCCAATACGAATAAGGGCAATTTTAATCTCTTCCACAAACGAAGCCAACAAAGCTAGAGCCGTCAATGCTGCAGAACCAATAGCGAAACCTTTTCCGGTAGCTGCCGTTGTATTTCCTAGTGCATCAAGAGCATCGGTACGTCTACGAACTTCAGGATCCAAACCGCTCATTTCGGCATTACCACCGGCATTGTCGGCAATTGGTCCGTATGCATCGGTTGCCAACGTAATACCAAGAGTAGAAAGCATACCTACTGCAGCAATACCAATACCATACAAGCCTTGTGAAAGACTTTCTGCCGTAAAATCTACAGTAAAACCATTTGCACACAAATATGCAAGTATGATTGCAAAACCTACAGTAACTACGGGTATTGCAGTTGAAAGCATACCAAGTCCAAGACCGGAAATGATAACCGTTGCCGGACCCGTTTGTGAACTTTCTGATACTTTTTGTGTAGGTCTGTAACTTTGTGAAGTGTAATATTCTGTTGATTTACCAATAATCACACCTGCCAACAAACCAACAACAACCGACAATGAAACTTGCCACCATTGATTGGTTTCGGTGCCAAATAAACCTGCGAAAATTGCAAACGTTGCAACGGCTATCAATACGGCAGCGGTGTTTGTTCCGCGGCTGAGAGCAGCAAGCAACTGCTTCATATCAGCTTCTTCTTTCGTTTTAACCATAAAAATTCCAAGAAGTGACAAAACAACACCTATTGCTGCTATCAAGACTGGAGCAAGTACTGCTTTGAGTTGCATTCCTTCTATAGACGCATATGCAGAAGCACCTAAAGCCATTGTGGCAAGTATAGAGCCTGCGTATGATTCATACAAATCGGCTCCCATACCGGCTACGTCTCCAACGTTATCACCAACATTGTCGGCAATAGTAGCAGGGTTACGTGGATCATCTTCTGGAATGTTGTATTCGGTTTTTCCTACCAAGTCAGCACCTACATCGGCTGCTTTGGTGTAGATACCACCACCAACACGCGCAAACAATGCTTGTGTAGAGGCTCCCATACCGAATGTCAACATGGTTGTTGTGATTATAACCAAATGGTTTTCTACCGGAATAAAATAATCAAGAATCAAAAACCACAACGAAATGTCTAACAACGCAAGACCCACAACGGTAAGTCCCATAACAGCTCCCGAGCGGAAAGCTACTTGCAAACCACTATTAAGCGATGCACGTGCAGCATTTGCAGTACGAGCCGAAGCATACGTTGCTGTTTTCATTCCAAAGAAACCAGCCAAACCGGAAAAGAAACCTCCGGTAAGGAATGCGAACCATACCCATCCGTTTTGTAAACCAAAAAGCGACATGATAAAGAAAAGCATCGCAAAAATCAAAAATACAATAATTACGACTTTGTACTGCTGTTTAAGATATGCCATAGCACCTTTGCGGACGTGCTCCGCAATTTTTTTCATGAGGTCGGTACCCTCATCTTTCAGTAACATTTGTCGATAAAACATGTAGGCTGTGCCCAATGCTAATAGCGATGCGACTAATACGAGATAAATTACATTTTCCATAGGCGTAAATTTAATAATTACTTCTAATTTTAATTTCCCTCAACAAAAACAACAATTTTTATAAGGGTTTTCCAATACAAATATAGATAAAACCTTTAATGTGGCGACAGATTTGAAAGAAAAGTTTCTTTTAATTTGGTTAAAATTTAAAGTTTATAGTTCAATGTTGATTGGTAAATTGGTGAGTTGGTTAATTGGTTATCCCTCTAACCGATTAACCGGTTAACCAAATAACCATTTATCCTTAAACGTAAACCACGTTAATGGCGGACAAAGACGTAGAGAAAAAAGAGACGTAGCTACATAGCCACGTCTCTGCGTTGGGTGGAGCTGCGGAGGTTCGAACTCCGGTCCGGTCAAGTACCGAAAATGTTTTCTACATGTGTATCCACGTTATTGATTGTCGGGAAGGAACTGAGAACGGGCACCCTATTACTTCCGTATCCTGAATAGAGTTTTGGCAGAACGCACAGGAATTGTTTCGCCTAGTCCCTATTTATAGCACTCCGGAACCAGACGACTAAGGACGTGCCATCTGCGGAATGTCTCGCCGCTGTTCCTAGAACAGCGTAAAGCCCAAATCTACTATGATTCGATTAGGCAGCAAGAGCAAAGTTTTCTTCGCCAGTTATTGTGTTAGAGTACGTTTTTACGGGACAAACCCCATTGCCCGACATGCTTACATTCCCAATAAACTCCCCGTCAATTCCAATCAGCCCCAAGAAATGTGTGACAAATGTACACAAAAAATCGTGAAATGAAGTTATGTGTTATGGATTATGAGTTCTGTATTTAGAAATAGAATGAAAAGTCAATTACGAAATCTTTTTTTTCTACATTTGTATTATTATTTGTACGTAACATGAAAACGCAAAAACAAGGTCGCATAGCTAAAATTATTCACTTTATCACGATAGACGTATGGAGCATTAATCTTGCGAAAGACACTGTTCGCCACTCCAAGCTGATTCGGTTGCTGCAAATCATGATTCTTTCGGGAAAAGAATTCATTCAAAAACGATATTTGGATAAAGCGTCTGCGCTTACCTACTACACCATTCTTTCTATTGTGCCTATTGCCGCCATGGCGTTTGGTATAGGCAAAGGGTTCGGGTTCGACAAAAACATGGAGCAGTACCTAATTTCGCTCTTTGCCGACAAACAAGATATTGTAGACATGATTATTGAATTTAGCGAATCAATGCTTGCCAAAACGCAAGGTGGATTGATTGCCGGTATTGGTATTGTGGTATTGCTTTGGACGGTTATAAAAGTGATGGGCAACATAGAAAGTGCATTCAATGAAATTTGGTCGGTAAACAAACAACGCAGCTTCACTCGAAAACTGAGCGACTATCTTACCATTATGCTCCTCGCTCCTATCTGTTTGATTGTTTCATATAGTGTAACGTCGTACATCTCCGATTGGATTAGTACTATGGCGCAACAAATTGAATGGGTAAGCAAATTCAATGGGCTCATTTCATTCGGAATGAAACTGCTTCCCTATAGTTTACTCTGGTTTGCTTTTGCCATATTATATCTTGTAATGCCAAACACCAAAGTTGAATTTAAGGCAGCGTTGATTAGTGGAATCATTACTGGTATTGCGTTTCAAGTCATTCAATATTTCTATTTCGAATTTCAAGTTGGCGTTTCAAACTACAATGCTATATACGGAAGTTTTGCCGCCATTCCATTGTTTCTTGTTTGGTTGCAAATGTCATGGACCATCATTCTTCTTGGTGCCGGTATTGCGTATTCTATTCAGAATGTGAAAAACTTTGAATATGAAATGGAAGTATCCAAATTAAGCCCTCAACTCAAAACAAAATTGGCGCTTCTCATTCTTCATTCCATAACACAACGTTTTACCAATGCAGAACCACCGCAATCTTCTCTTGAAATTAGCGAAGACACAGAAATTCCGCATCGCATTACCAAACTTGTTCTTTCGGCCTTAGTTGATGCCGAATTGGTGCATGAAGTAAAAACAAGTGACGAGCAATCATTTGCCTACGCTCCTGCATTTGACATTGAAAAGATGGACCTTCAGTCGTGCATAGACAAACTGCATACTGCAGGTATAAACCAACTGGAACTCAAAACAAGTGAGAGCTTTAATACTATAGCAAAAATCGTTGACAACTATAAACTACCTGACAATGTAGGCATAACCGAAATTCCATGAAACGTATCTGTGCAATAGTAGTATGTGTGTTTGGCCTTGGAGCTTGTCTGCAAGCCCAAATGGCTACGGGTGCGCGCCACGTTGCACAACTTGCTTCGCAACGAATGTACGGACGCGGCTATGTGAACGATGGCATTGGCATTGCGGAACAGTATATTGATTCTTGTTTCAGGACATACCACGTTCAACCATTTGAATACTATGGCAGCTACAACCAGTCTGTTTCATATCCGGTAAATGTATTCCCTAAAGAAATGAGTCTCTCGCTTGACGGGTTTCAACTCATTCCGGGACAAGATTTTTTGATTGATGCCATTAGTTGCGGCGGCAATGCTATGCTCAAATGCGTTCCGTTTGACCCCCAAGATTTACACGACGTTGCCGCAAATAGAAACGTTCAAGAGCTAAAGAAGAAATTCAATTTAAAATATGCTAATGTATGCCTTGTGTTCAACGAAACAGACACATCGTTTACCACAAAAGAAATCAATATCATCAACCAATGGATAGAAATGGACTTATGCTGGTCGGGAGCGTACGTGATAGGAGGCATTCTTACCATTACCAACAAAAAACTTACCCACAACATAGCCAGCACCTATGGGAACGTTCCCCACTTTATTGTTTCGGACAAAAACATTCCTTCTAAGAAATTCAAAATGGTACAATTCAATGCCACGCAACGACTCGACACTGTACATACAGCGAATGTGTGCGGTTTTATTGAAGGTACTGATACCACCGCAGGATTTATTGTACTTACTGCACACTACGACCACCTGGGTATGATGGGACAACAGACCACGTTTCACGGGGCAAACGATAACGCAAGCGGCGTGGCTATGCTGCTAACCCTTGCAGAATACTATAGTAAAAACAAACCTCGCAAGAGCATTATATTCATTGCAACCTGTGGCGAAGAGCTCGGATTGCTTGGTGCAAAAGCACTCGTAGCAGACCCACCTTTTGAATTGGGAGATGTTGATTTTCTGATAAACATAGACATAGCCGGCACAGGCGACCAGGGTATTGGCGTGGTAAATGGCAAAACATTTTCAAACCAATATGAACTACTCAGCACAATTAACAACGAGAAACACTATGTTTCCAACATAAAAGCACGTGGCGAAGCATGCAATAGCGACCATTGCCCATTCTATCAGAAAAACGTACCATGCTTTTTTATCTACACCGAAGGTGGCACACAAGCCTATCACGACATATACGACAACGCAGAAACACTGCCACTATCCAAATTCAACGACGTATTTCACCTATTAACTGATTTCATAGAGAAATTGTAAAATCAGCGACGGGATTATTTTATTGCGTCTCTACAACAACGTACGCAATTCGTGTATGGCAAACAAAACCTATTGTTTCACAACCTTTTGCGAATAGGTTGTACCGTCGTTGCATTCAACGGTTACCACATACACACTGGGGGTAACTGATAACGGAACAACCACTTCATTTGCATTGAAATATTGTTCGGTTACAATCTGATTATTGGCTGATGCTACCGTGATTTTCGTTATAGTATGCGGAGCTCGTGCATGCACCGCATTGATAAATGGTGTGGGATACACTACTATCGATTCCGTTTCGTTTGTTGGAACTGCCGTTTGGGCGGCTTTAATTTCTATTGGAAAATCCTTCAACTCTCCTTGGTTTACTATCTCAAACGTGGTATCTACGTTGTAGATTGTGTTTGTACGCGAATCCCAATAACGAATAGTTGCCTTCTCGTTTGCTGCACCAAAGTGAACAACAGCCGAAACCTTCGACGTATCGTTGCGCATCAAAACCGGCACTGCCATTCGGCACTCATTGCCCACGAATATGCCCACCAAGTCGGTTGTGGCAGCATTGTGACCATTTACGGTAACAATGCCCGTAAAAACCATAGACGTTTCGTGGTTCACCTTCTGCCATCCTGGTTGAGCCGCCAACGACGCACTAACCATACACGCTACTATCGTCAATAACTGTTTCATTATATTGCTGTTGAATTTGTTCCCGTTTCTGCTACGGAAGTAATAGAACCAAATACCTTACGAATGATGTCGCTTGCCCATTGGAACGGATTACGACGAATAGCACGTTCTTGCTCGCCTACTTTTATAAACAAGCCATCAAGCGCCTTTCCCGTAACAAGTTCTCCAAGATTCGGATTTACTTCGTTGAAAAGCAAATCATCTCTTCCCGCTAATGTTGCTGCCAATCGTGCAGCTGTACCATATTGAGATACAAAACCATTATAGTTTGCGGTAACGGCATTCCACATATCAGCAGCAGATTCGTTGCCGACAAATGGTTTATCCAATGCTGTATTCATTTTCGGAGAAAAAGCAGCTAGCAAATCACCATAGGTTTGGTTTTTCAAATATTTCGTAGCAGCCAACGAATCAAATCCTTCTGCTTTGGTCAAGTCGTTAGGAACTTCGCCATTCAATATCTGCCATCCGTCGCTGATGCTCAAATTGGTAATAGCATCGGTAAATATTGGCTTGGCATCGGCGGCAGCATCTTCGGCCGAACGGTTGATTGCTAATTCAAGATTTTCAAGTTTGCTATCAATAATAGAGGCAGCAGCAGGTGAAATTTGTCTCACAAATTCCATTGCTTGGCGAAGCGTGTCTACTTGTTTCGGGAGAGGAATTCGCATCAACGGATTAGCATAATATCCATCTTCTTGTGATAATTCCGTAGTTGATGAATCAGTACCGATTTTGAGTGCCGTTTTCAACCCTTCCACTACGTCGGTAGTAGAAACAGTGCTATCAGAAAGAATATCATCACACGACGTAAAACCAAAGGCTACGGCAATCAGTGCAATATAAATTTTTTGGATCTTCATTATTTTTAGATTTATACGTTTCAAAATTAATTCATTTACCTAAATTTGAAAAAGAATTTATCATTAAATATGACTCTGGCAGAAAAATATACCTATTGTATTGAACGCTTTGCAAAAGTAATGCCAAACCCGAAAACCGAGTTAGACTACAAAACGCCTTTTGAGTTGCTTGTTGCAGTTATTCTCTCTGCTCAATGTACCGACAAACGAGTGAATATGATAACGCCTGCGCTTTTGAAGGCATATCCCACTCCACAGGCAATGGCAGAAGCGAGTGAAGATGATATTTTCAATTTCATTAAAACATGTTCGTACCCAAAAGCCAAGGCAAAACACGTGCATGAAATGGCACAAATGCTTCACAGCAAATTTCACGATGTGATACCCGACGATGTGGACCTGATGCAACAACTTCCGGGCGTGGGCCGAAAGACGGCAAACGTGATGGCTGCGGTAGTGTTTCACAAACCGGCCATGGCGGTTGATACCCACGTGTTTCGCGTTTCGGCACGAATTGGCTTGGTACACAATGCAAAAACGCCTCTCGAGACCGAGAAACAACTCATGAAACACATTCCGTCGGAACTGGTTCACGATATGCACCATTGGCTCATACTTCACGGCCGATATACGTGCAAAGCCATCAATCCCGACTGCGCGCACTGCCCTATTACTGAGGCTTGCGCAATGTTCAATCACGAAAATAAACAGACTAACGATTTGACAATTTTTTAACAATGAAAATAGCACTAGCACAACAAAATTATTCCATTGGTGACTTTGGAAAGAATGCCTCAAAAATTTTACAAGCAATGTTTGAAGCACGCCAACAAGGCGCCGATATGATTGTATTCCCGGAAATGAGTGTCTGCGGTTCGTTCCCCTATGACTTACTTCTTCAAGAAGATTTTATGGAAACCACCATGCAAGTATTGCAACGCATAGCAAGCGAGACCTACGGCATTATTGTACTCGTAGGCTGCCCGTCGTATAGCACCGACGATAACGAGAAAAAAGTGTACGACTCGGTACTTCTTATTGAAAACGGCACTATTACCCGTCGATTCAACAAAAAGCAACTCACACTCAACGAGCAAGCCTATTTTGTGACCGACAACGAGCCGAACTATTTTGAGTTTAAAAACAAGAAAATAGCCGTATGCGTGGGCAATGACGCTCCCGAAGAAATTGACGGCATTTCGTTAGCAATCAATTGTACTGCGAAAACGTACGTACACAAGGACAGTGCAAAAGATTTGCAATTCTCAAAATGCACATACCCCGTAGTTTCAATAAACCAATGCGGAGCCAATACCGAAAACACCTACGAAGGACATTCCTTTGTGCTAGACAAACAAGGAAACTGCATTGTGCAACTTCCTTATTTTGAACAAACACTTGCCTATTTCGAAACTGAAAAAGAATATCAACCTATAGCAGAAGAACAACCGAATACCATTGCCCTACTGCACGATGCTTTGGTAATGGGTATACGTGACTATTTTAGAAAAAATAACTTTACCACCGCCACGCTCGGACTTTCGGGTGGAATTGATTCGGCGGTAGTGCTCGCATTGGCATCTGAAGCCATTGGAAGCGAAAACATACGCGTATTGCTGTTGCCGTCGGAATATTCAACCTCACACTCCGTGACCGATGCTGAAGTACTTGCCAAAAACCTGAACGTAACGTATGACGTAGTTCCTATCAAAGACATATACAGCACGTCACTCAATACACTTGCGCCACTCTTTGGCGATATGCCATTTTCGGTAGCAGAAGAAAACCTGCAATCACGCATACGCGGAGTTCTTTTGATGGCAGTGAGCAACAAATTCGGAAACATATTGCTCAACACCTCAAACAAAAGCGAGATAGCCGTGGGCTATGGTACACTCTATGGCGACACAAACGGGAGCCTTTCAGTGCTCGGCGATGTGTACAAAACCGATGTGTACGCACTTGCTCGATACATCAACCGTGACAAAGAAATTATTCCTACCAACACCATCACTAAAGCACCTTCGGCAGAACTTCGTCCTGACCAACAAGACTCAGATTCTCTGCCAGATTACGACACATTGGACGCAATTTTGTACCAGTACATTGAAGCCGAAAAAAGCGAAAAAGAACTGTACAAAATGGACGTTAAAAAAGAAACAATAGACAAAACTCTCCGTTTGGTAAAACGATGTGAATATAAACGTCAACAACTTTGCCCGGCTATTCGTGTTTCAGAGAAACCATTCGCACAACGACACATTCCGTTGATAGCGAAATTTTAATTTTTTGAATAAAATCGAACCTAAAAAACCGATATGACCTCTTTCATCGACCTTTGCGTTACCGACATATTGCAGAAACACCGTGAAAACCTTTTAAATACAACGGTAGTGTTTCCGAGCAAGCGTGCTATGGTATTCTTCAAACGATCGATGCAAACGCACATATCGCAGATGGTATTCCTGCCAAAACTCTCGACTATACAGGAATTTTGCCTCGAAAAACAAAATGCTACCATTCCCGATGATTTTACCTTGGTGCATTTGCTCTACCAGTCATATCGGACCTTTGCCAAAACCACCGAGACCCTAGAAGACTTCTACCCGTGGGGCGAAATGCTTCTCTCCGATTTTGACGACATAGACAAATACAAAATCAATGCGAAAGATTTGTTCACCAACATTGCCGACATTAAGGACATAGAGTCGTTGTTTGACTATTTGAACGAAGAGCAAAAAAAGATAATCAGCGACTTTTGGGACACGACAAAAATACCAACAAAGTCAAGCGAAAACGATGTACGCAAAAACTTCCTAAACCTATGGAAACTATTGCCGTCAATTTATACCGATTTCACACAAAAACTACAAGAACAGCACCTTTGCTACGAAGGAATGGCTATTCGTTCCGTAGCAGAGCTACCTGTGGAAGAAAAGGCAGAACTATTTGGCAACAAAACCTACTTGTTCATAGGATTCAATGCCTTGAGTGAATGCGAGAAATCACTATTTTCATTTCTCCAAAATCGCAAGCAGGCCTTTTTCTATTGGGACTACGACACGTATTACAAGCAAGACCAAAGCCACGAAGCAGGCATTTTTATCCGCAAGAATCTACAAGAATTTAAAAACGAATTGGACGAAAGCAATTTTTCCAATTTTCTCCACGACAAAACCATACAATTGGTAAAAGCACCAAACGAATTGGCACAGGCAAAATATTGCAGTGAGGTACTAAAAAACGCCACCGTAGAAGATACCGCCATAGTGCTTGCCGATGAGAAATTGATAGTTCCTATTTTGAATTCTATTCCGCCGGATATCAAATACAATATTACGTTGGGCTATCCTATCCGTTCTTCTGCGGCATACACTCTATTTGAGTCCATTTTAGACTTATATGTAAACGTAAGCTCCAACGCATTTTATTACAAAGACGTTCTGCGCATCTGCGAGAATTCACTCTTTTCTCTTGAAAATCAAAAGAATGCAATCAGCCTGCGCTCTAAAATTGTAAAAGAAAAAAAAATCACTATTCCCCAAAAAGAATGTGTAGAAGTGAGCAAGTTTGATTACATTTTCAAAGCTGACGTGCAAACCGACACGTATGTTAATTCGCTCAAAGAGACCATTATAGAATTCTCTACGCAGAATGCTCTTGACGATATTGACAAAAGTATTTTTTACACCATATACACCGAACTTGCTGCATTGCAAACCGTGATAGATGGCCAGCATATTCATTTTGAGCGAATTTCATTCATAAATAATCTCCTCAAAAAATCACTGCAAAACAAAACGATAGCCATAGCCGGAGAGCCTTTGGAAGGTCTGCAAGTTATGGGTATTTTGGAAGCCCGTATGCTCGATTTCAAAAACCTAATACTGACTTCAGTAACCGACGAAAACCTACCGAAAACATCGACCGGTGGTTCGTTTATCCCGTATAACCTGCGTGTGGCGTTTGGTATGCCTACCATCAAAGAGCAGTCGGCAATGTATTCGTACTATTTTTACCGTTTGCTCCAACGTTCCGAAAATATTACTCTACTTTACAGCGAGAGTTCGGGCGAAAACAAAGCAGAAAAAAGCAGATTTATACTTCAGCTGCTCTATGAAAGTCCGTTCAAAAACCTTTCGGACGGGAAAAATAATCCCAACAAGAAATTTTCAGGCATACAGGAAACGGAATACTATTACACTATTTCGCCAAACAATGCAATTGAATATTCATCGGCGCATACCGGTAATGAAATTGAAACATTCGTTCGCGATATCAAAAGTACCCGAAAGCTATCACCAACGGCGCTCATAAAATTCATACAATGCGAACGGCAATTCTATTTTTCAGCCATTAAAGGATTGCGAAAACCGCAAGACTTTGAAGAATTGCCGCAAGCCGTGGATATCGGTAACTATTTCCATACGGCAATGGAAACCATTTACAAACCCTACGTAAACAAAGAAGTTACTCCTGCCATAATTGACGCCATACTCAAAGACCAAGACGCCTTGAAGCAGGTTTTGACTGATGCAATGAAGCAAAACAATGCTCCGCAAAACGTACGAGACCAGAATAGCAAAGAATTTTTGACATTACTCAAACGCATCAACAACTTTTTGGAAGCAGAAAAGCAAAAACCATTTACCATTGTTGCGCTTGAAAGCGATGAAGCCCAGTTACTGCTACCCAACGGCATCAACATTGGCGGGCGTATAGACCGGCTCGACTTCTGCCAAGGCGTGTACCGCATTGTTGACTACAAAACCGGCAATTGTAATGAAGAAAAACTTCGAAAAAAAATTAGCATACAAGACATAGAAACACTGTTTACGAAAAATAAAACATACCCCAAAGAAGCGTTTCAAGCCTTGTTTTATGCATATATTTTCAAAAAATTACATTCTGAAAATTCCTACCAACCAAATCTGTTTTTTATACAACTCTTTGGAAACGATGCTAATAAGACCACTCTTGATATAGGTGGTGAAGAACTTATTACATTTGACGGTGAACTGCTCACACAGTTCGAAGAAAAATTACTACAACTGACCAATGCCATGATAAGCGCCGAACAGGAATTTGAACTTACCACAATTGCCGATACGTGTACCTACTGCGACTTTAAAGCATTTTGTAACAAAGAAACTAACGAAGCCTCTTTTTAGAGAACGGCAACAACCATCAGTTATGGTTCTAATAAATTGCGCATAATAGCCAACTCATGCATTTTGGCTCCGTACTCTTCATCTAAAGCTTCCATATTCTCGAGCTTTTCTTGTTTTTCCGAAACACCCGGACTATTGTCATCAGCCGGTATACTATCCAAATACGCACGCAATTCGGCCATTTCTTTAAAAAGAAGTTCCCGCTTTCTGCGATACAATTCAATTTGTTCTAAACATTGGCAATATTCTAAATCTTGATTCTCCATTTTTGTATTTTTACACGAATTAACAAACGTTCTTTATAAGAACCAAATTGACAATAAAAATATTTTATACAAAATGAGTTTTTGTTTGTCAAAAGAAGAACATTATTTTTTTATTACGTAAAAACCTATTCTTTTTGTAATCGAATAACGAAACTATGGACACAAGAAACCCAATATTAACCATTACAGGTTCTGATAGCACAGGCGGTTCCGGTATTCAAGCCGATATAAAAACCATTTCCGAACTTGGTGACTATGCAGCTACGTCAATCACCTCTATCACGGTACAAACAACGTTGGGTATCCAAGAATTTTTTGACGTTCCCGCCTCTATTGTTTCGGGACAAATAGAAGCTATTTTTAACGACGTGCAGCCGCAGGTTGTAAAAATAGGTATGATTCGCAATATTGAAGTTCTTGATGTAATTGTAGCGGCACTCACGAAACACAAACCAAAATATATTCTCTTCGATACCATTATTTATTCAAGTTCCGGAGAATTACTTATGGGCGAAATGGTAACACAAGCCATACAAAAAAAACTTATTCCACTTTGTCACCTAGTAATTACGCGCAAACAAGATCTGAAAATGTCGCAAGCAAATCATATACCTGGAACGCTCTATTTACTAGACGAGACTAACATGCACGGCTACGCAAACAAATTTTCGAGTGCAGTAGCAGTTTTCCTCAACAAAGGAAAATCAATACCCGAAGCGATTGAAGCGGCAAAAACGTATGTGAATTCAAAAATAGCATACTCCGAAAATGTAAACGGACGAGGTAATGAGTTATATAACGACTTTATTGATACCATCAACAAATACGGCAAAACCTATAGCGACGTTCATTTTTACGCCGAACAACTGAACGTAAGCAGTCGCTATTTGTCGCAAGTAACAAAACGAATATCAGGTTCTGCACCTAAGACTATCATAGACAAATACGTGATAGAACAAATACAATTAGAGCTACGCACTACCGGAAAATCTATTCAGGAGATAGGCAACGACTTTGGATTTTCATCGCAAGCACATCTCACCAAATACTTCAAGAACCTCACAGGACTTACTCCACGAGAATATCGAAACAAATCAAAATACGTATAACAATGACACAAGACAGACAAACATTGAACAGAAATTTAGCACAAATGCTAAAAGGGGGCGTTATTATGGACGTAACAACACCCGAACAAGCGAAAATAGCCGAAGAAGCAGGAGCTTGCGCCGTTATGGCATTGGAACGCATACCAGCTGATATTCGTGCAGCAGGAGGCGTATCACGTATGAGCGATCCTAAAATGATTAAAAGCATACAAAACGCGGTAACCATCCCTGTTATGGCAAAATGTCGTATAGGCCATTTTGCTGAAGCACAAATACTCCAAGCAATTGAAATAGACTACATTGACGAAAGTGAAGTACTCTCACCTGCCGACAATGTATATCACATCGACAAGACAAAATTTGATGTACCATTTGTGTGCGGTGCAAAAAATTTAGGCGAAGCACTTCGTCGTATAGCCGAAGGTGCCACTATGATTCGTACCAAAGGAGAACCAGGAACCGGTGATGTGATTCAAGCTGTGCAACACATGAGAATGATGCAAAGCGAAATTAGAAGAATCGCTTCGCTCAATGATGACGAGCTTTACGAAGCCGCAAAACAATTGCAGGTTCCGTTTAATTTAGTACAATACGTTCGCAGACATCGCAAATTACCGGTAGTGAATTTTGCTGCAGGTGGTGTTGCTACGCCTGCCGATGCAGCACTTATGATGCAATTAGGAGCAGAAGGTGTGTTTGTTGGTAGTGGTATTTTCAAGAGCGGAAATCCTGCGAAACGTGCACAAGCAATTGTAAAAGCAGTAACCAACTTTAAAGATGCAAAAATGCTTGCCGAACTTTCAGAAGACTTAGGCGAAGCTATGGTTGGCATTAACGAGCAAGAGATAGAGCTACTCATGGCTGAACGCGGAAAATAACATGAGAATAGCTGTTTTAGCACTTCAGGGAGCATTTGTTGAGCATCGTAGAATGCTTGACAAATGCCACGCTGAAAGTTTTGAAATTCGCCAGCTTGCCGATTGGAATCAAGAAAAAGACGGGATTATTATACCCGGAGGCGAAAGCACCACTATGGCAAAACTTTTAGACAATTTACAACTACTCCAACCAATTCGCGAAGCCATTATGCAAGGATTGCCGGCCTTTGGCACCTGCGCAGGACTTATTATGCTTGCCAAACGCATTGACGATAAGCCTCTTCAACGTATTGCAACCATGGATATCTATGCTCGCCGAAATGCCTACGGACGCCAGCTTGGCAGTTTTTCGACAACAGGAACGTTTACCGGAATTACCAAGCAAATACCTATGACATTTATTCGTGCGCCATACATAGAAAGCGTTTCAAACGATACTGAAATCCTTTCTATAGTTGATGGCAAAATAGTAGCAGCGAAACAAGGAAATCAATTAGTAACTGCATTTCATCCCGAATTAAATGATGATACCTCAGTTCACTCCTATTTTTTAAAAATGATAAAAAAGGAAGAAAATAGATAGAAAAAGAGGGAAAAAGGACGGAAATAGAGGAAAAAGAAAGAAAAAAGCCCCAAAAGGGGAAAAATAGATGAACGGACAATAATTTTTACAAATCTACCAGTATAATTCGATTTTTTTTAATGTATATTTGAAATACACATTATTATGGAGCCGAATTATAAAATATTGGGGATATGCAACCAAGACTGTACCTCTCACTTTCTCGGGAAAGTTGTTACGTGTACAAATTTTAACATGAAAGTTGTGCATTCATGCTCCGATGCGCTTCAAAGAGTTCGAGCATTTCTCCCCCATATTATTCTATGCGATTTTTCAATTTTATCGAAAAATGCCTCCGAATTTATGGCTAAAATCAGAGAGATAATTCCTCAAGTAATTTTTATCATGGTTTTGCCCGAAAACAAGAAAGAAACGATATACAAAGCTATGTCGTATGGTATCAATAACTATGTAACATTCCCTCTCAACGAACCAGAACTATTATCGTGCCTCAAGCAATATGAATACCTTTTAAAGGTTAGGAAACAAGAATTCAATAAAAATATACCATTAACACCAAAGCAATTCTCAAAAACCATTGGAAACAATCTAGAAAAGGTTTCGGAGATTGTTGACACGTTAATTTCAAATGTTCACCCTGCGCTTACTTGGTGCAAAAAGGACTTACAACTAGGTCTTGAAGAATTAATAATCAATGCAATAGAACATGGAAATTTAGCAATTTCATACGAGGAAAAAAGTATTGCTCTACAAGATGGATCTTTCGAAAAACTTGTAGAAAAGAAATTTGAAAATGAATCATTAAAGAATCGTAAAGTATCGATAGAATTTCATCAAGATCAATTATTTGACGAATGGACTATACACGATGAAGGTAATGGCTTTAATCCGTGCAAAATGGGCTCTTTTGCCCATAACTCTGAAGGGGTAAACGGTCGTGGCATTATGCTTTGTCGCTATATATTTGATGAAATTGAATATTTTAACGAGGGAAAATCTGTTCGCGTTCGCCGATACGTTCCCAAAAATGTACATGCGTAATATTTCGCTACAGTTTCTGAATCACACCTCCATCAGTTACTTGCCAAAAAGCACCATCACCTTTGCGTTGCTCAAATACAGCTTGTAACATAATTTTATCTGTTTCGGTTATAAAAATCTGCCCAAAATTCTGACGGTCAATCATATCAAAGATATTCTTAGCCCTGTCTTGATCTAACTTGTCAAACAAGTCGTCTAACAACAGAATAGGTTTTTGCCCATTTTTAAATTCTGTAATTAATTGATATTGAGCAAATTTAAGAGCCAGTAGAAAAGATTTCCGTTGTCCTTGCGAAGCAACGTTTTTTATGAGGTTTTCGTTGAAGTAAAACTGTAAATCGTCACGATGAATGCCCACGCTGGTGTATGTGAGATATTTGTCTCGCTCTATTGACTTGGCAAGCATTTCCTTCATATTCCCCTGATGCAACTGCGAAATGTAGGAAATAGAACATTCTTCGGTTGTAGAAATTTCGCTATAAAACTTCTTTGTCAGTTGAGAAAGTTCCTGTACCGCTTTTTTTCGTTCCTCGTATATTGCATATCCAAGTATCGAAAGTTTTTCATCGAGTATAGACAAATAGGTTTCATCGATTGCTTGTTCTTGCTTTAATAAAGAATTTCGTTGTTGTAGTAATTTATTATACGTGAGTAGATTAGAAAAATACTCGTGATTGTACATTGAGATAAAGGCATCTAAAAACTTACGTCGTTCGGCACCACCTTCATTGATAAGCAACACATCGTTTGGCGAAACGAACACAATAGGAATAAGCCCAATATGATCGGAAAAACGCGTGTATTTCTGTTCGTTGCATTTCACCACTTTTTGCTTATTAGCCTGCTCATAGGCGCACGAAACTTTAACGAGCGCTTCATCAATGTTATACGTTCCCTGAATTATAAATGACGATTCGTCGTGTTTTATATTCATGGCATCGTTAGCAAGCACATTACTCTTGCAAAACGATAAATAATAAATAGCATCGAGCACATTCGTTTTGCCTACACCGTTTTTGCCAACCAAACAATTGAGTGACTCGTTGCAATCAAACGAAAGTTCGTCAATATTGCGATAATGAAAGATAGAGAGAGAGTTTAGTATCATTCAGTTACGTTGTTAGGCTTCCAAATACAATATGGTTTTTTTTGAAGTGTATAGGTATATAAATCAGATGCTAATTCGGTATTTTCAAAGACTTCAGTTGCTTCCTGAAGGTGTCCTTCTATGGATTTGTAACGTGCAGAATAATGACCAATAATGAGTTTCTCGGCATGAGCTAATTGCGCACACTGGGCAGCTTGTTTTGCTGTAGAATGAAATGTTTTGACCGCCAAATCTGAAAAATTTTCAAGGAATGTAGCCTCGTGATACATCAGCCGAACATTGTCTATATACTTAGCTATCTGCGGTTTATATACCGTATCGGCTATAAACGCGTACGAAAATGGTCGTGGCGGATCATTGGTTAGTTCATGATTCGGAATCACGGTTGTTTCATTAAGCACATGATCAGCACCGTTTTTTATATTCTTAATATCTTCAATACCCAAACCGTATTGGGTAATTGCGTCTTTTTTTATGTTTCGCCCTTTCTCTTTTTCTACAAAATAGAACCCCCAACAATCAATCCGATGCGAAAGGTAAATGGAATGAATTGTATAATTTTCACCTTTATAAATACATGAAAAAGGTTCTTTGGGAAGAGGAATAAATTCCAACGGAAAAAGCAATTCTTGGTCGCGGAACTGAAAACGAATGAGTTCCTCTAACCCTTCGGGTGCATATATTTTGAGATGTTTTTTTCGTCCAAAAAGATTCATGGAAGCCAATAGCCCAAATATTCCAAAATAATGGTCGCCATGAAGATGGGAAATAAAAATTGCGCTGAGATTATCGAATGGTACTTTAGCTCTACGCATTTGCATTTGCGCACCTTCGCCACAATCGAGTAAAAAATATTTGCCTAGAAAATGGAGTAATTGCGCCGATGGAAATCGTTGAGAATTTGGCGTTGCCGAACTACATCCTAAAATAGTAAGAGAATAATCCTCCATTATTTATTTAAAATTAACTCCTCGGCTTTTTCTTGATTAGTTACAATGGTTAAAACAGCATCAAGTTGAGAAATCGTTATCAATCGTTCTACAGCTTCTTGCAAACCACATAGTATAAACATTCCGTTTGTGTTTTTGCACAAACGATACGCAACAAGAATTGCGCTCAATCCAGACGAATCGCAATAGGAACAATTCTTTAAATCAAGTACTATGTTTTTCTCTCGATTGCCATTAAGTTGTACCAAAACAGACTTCAACGAAGTTGCTATTTGAATATCCAAGCGTTCTACAAGAATTTCTATCAACGTGTGTGTTGCTTTTTTGGTTATTCTATAATGTTGTTCCATAATACTAAATTTTAAATCAAATGCAGTTACATACAAATGTAGCAAAAAATCGGTTCATCTACAATGTCAAACGATAAAATGATTTTTATATTTTTTCGTTTCCATAAAACAAACGAATCTCGAACAAACGAGGCCAAAGTTTGCCTGTAACGTAGAAATGATCGCTTTCCGGATTCCAAGCTATACCATTAAGTACATCAACATCTTCGGCAAATTCTTTTGGCAAAAGGTTTGAAAAATCTATTTCTGCAGCCACTTTCCCATTGCTCGGATTAATTTTCACAATCGTATTTGTTGTATAAATGTTAGCATACACAAATCCATCTACGAATTCCAATTCATTGAGCAATGAGACGGCTCCAAGATGGTTAAACACAGCTATTTTGTGATGCAACTTAAATGTTGACGGTTCATAGAAGTATAAAAACTCTGTTCCATCGCTTACGATAATGTATTTGCCATTATAGCACATTCCCCATCCTTCAGTGGTATAGGAAAATTGTCCTAATTGTTTGAACGTATTCTTATCGTACATAAAACCCGTTTGTTCGCGCCACGTGAACTGATACAAGGTATCGCCCACGAGTGTCAACCCTTCTGCAAAATACATTGAATCAACGTCAATTTTTCGCAACACCTTTCCGGTTTTTACATCGGTATATCGCAACGATGATTCGCCATACAGACCGGCACTTTCATAGAATTTTCCATTTTCATATTGTAATCCTTGTGTGTAGGCATCTTTATCGTGTGGATATGCTGCCACAACTTCGTAGCGTAATTGCGCAGGAGTAATGTCCGACAAAACACGCATTGTGCGGTAATTTACCTCTTTTTTCCCTTTATAATACACAGCCAATTCCACACTTTTGTCTCCCAAAAGCAACCCTTCGGTTTGCACAATACATTCTTTTGTGTTTCGATATATCAGGCTTTTGCCATCTATCGCAACCACAACAGAATCAGGCGTTTTATCTTTTTTATGAGCAATGGTAAATTGGACAGAATCGCCACTATATATAGCTCCTTTTGGAGCTGACGTAACAGAAAATTGACGTCCTTTGTTGGAGCATGATACACAGGCCAACAGAATCAATACACTATATCCTAATCGTTTCATATAATGTAAAAATACATTTTTTACTCATTGATAGAACAAGTTTTATTGATAATTACAAAAAAAACTAAACACCAATCATTCAGTCTTTTCTATCTTTGCAAAACAAGAATTTCATTTGCATGACAAAACTTCTTTTACAATCGGTATTTTTTGAAAAACAAATGTGCGACATTCAAATAGAAGGAAACATTATTTCTTCTATAGAACCAACAAGCCCTAAAGCCGATTTTGATGGAGAAATTGTTGATTGCACTGGACTTGCCATTTTCCCTGCGTTTTACAATGCACATTGCCACGCTGCCATGACATTGCTTCGCGGATATGCCGAAGACAAACCGCTATTTGAATGGCTGCAAAACTATGTGTGGCCAATAGAAGCAAAACTTAACGCCAAAGACATTGAAATAGGAAGCCGATTGGCGGTGTTGGAAATGATAAAATCCGGTTCGGTGTTTTTTGCCGACATGTATTATAAGCGCGAAGCAACCATGAAGGTAGTAGAAGAAATGGGTATTCGCGCCACTATTGGCGTTACCATTTCAGACGCATTGACCTCGCCGGAAGACTTAGAAGAGAACTTTACGTTTCTCAAAAAGCACACCGGTGAATCCGAACGAGTTTCATTGGCAGTAATGCCTCACTCGATATACACAGTAAGCGAAGCAGTTTTTGCACGAAGTGCTGCAATTGCAAAAGCGGAGAATTATATTCTTCACACACATTTGGCTGAAACGCAAAAAGAAATTGACGACTGCTATGCGCAACATCATTGTAGTCCGGTGGAATTATTGGAACAATATGGCGCGCTCAATTCGCAATTAATTGCGGCGCACTGCCTCCATTTCAACGAAAACGACTATCGACTCTTTGCACAAGCAAGGGCAACGGCCGTAGTAAATCCGTGTTCTAATTTGAAACTACAAAGTGGCATTCCTCCTATTGCAAAACTCATACGAAACGGCATTCACGTAGCTTTAGGAACTGACGGAGCTTCGTCGAACAATAATCTTGATATGCAAGAAGAAATGAAAATGGCGGCTCTCATTTCTAAAACTGATATGAACGAAATGCCACTTTCAAGCAAAGAAATTCTCACAATGGCAACAGAATCGGGAGCAAAAGCCTACAGACTTAACGCCGGAAAAATTGCGGTGGGCTCTCTTGCCGACTGCATTTTAGTTAACTTGAATGATGAACGCATGACGCCATGCCACGATATTGCAAGCAATTGGATATATGCCGCAAACTCATCTGCAATAGACTCAGTAATCTGTAATGGAAAATTTGTAATGCGCAACCGCCACGTTGACGGCGAGGAAGACATTGTTCGAGAAGCAAATGCGTGCGTACAAGACTTACTTTTACGATAAAATAATAAAGGCTACCCATTTGGATAGCCTTTATTTATATTGATTGTATTAGTTCTACTATAACTTGTATATAAAACCAATTGTAAGTCCACCTACGTTAAGAAGATTGTTGCTATTTCCTGCGAAATTGAAACGATTTGACTTATCAGTTGATGTAACATTACCTGATTCTTCTTTAATTGATTGATGTGAGAAACCAAAGCTAAATACATTCAAGCCTGCTTCTAAATCAATGTTTTCAGTTAAAGAATATGCA
>DAIOSV010000003.1:77941-89138 GCA_036752345.1 Bacteroidales bacterium
AAGAATAATTGTGCATTTGCTGTCATAGCGAATGCTACCAATGCTACTGCTGAAATTAATACTTTTTTCATTTTGTTTAATTTTTTGGTTTAACTAGTCGCAAATATATACTTTTTACGATAACACAAAATTTTTATTCTGTTTTTTTATCAATAGACTTCTTAATTGTGTCATCTACATCTTGTAATTTATTCTTACACATATCTATGAGATCCCACGCTTTTTTTACCTCAGATGTTAAATCATCTATCTTACAATCGCCTGATTCTATGCGTTTTGCGATTTCCTCAAGCTCTTGCATTGCTTTTTCGTACGAAAACTTTTTCCCTTCCATATTGTTGTTTTTTAACACGTTACTATCACTCCTTTTAATGTAGCCGACGTAGACGATTGTATTTTAACACGAACTATTTGTCCCAACACTACATTGGTTGCCGAAAATACCACCGTTTTGTTCTGCGACGTACGTCCACGCCACTCTCCGTCGTTCTTTTTGGCACTGCCATCAATCAGCACATCAAAGATTTTGCCTTCGTCCTCGGCATTTCTTGTGCGTGATAATTCATTCTGCAACGCAATAATTTCGTTTAGTCGTTTTACTTTTACCTCTTCTGGAACATTGTCAGGCATGCGTTTTGAAGCGACAGTACCTTCGCGCTCTGAATATTTAAACATAAAAGAAGTGTCGTAACCAACCTCGCGCATGAGCGAAAGTGTTTCTTCTTGTTCGGCATCAGTTTCGTCAGAAAAACCGCACATAATGTCGGTGGTGATTGATGCTTCAGGCAAAATTCGACGAATAGCAGCCACTCTTTCCAAATACCATTCACGGGTATAACGACGATTCATGCGCTCCAACACCGTTGTACTACCACTCTGCACGGGCAAATGAATCCATTTTGCAATGTTGTCATATTTTGCCATTACATATAATAATGAATCGTCCATATCTTTGGGATGCGAAGTAGTAAAACGAATACGCATTTGAGGCACCGCCAATGCTACTTTTTCCATCAATTGCGGGAACGAAACCGTTTCACCATCTTTTTCAAAAGAATAGGAATTCACATTTTGTCCCAATAAGGTAACTTCTTTGTAACCTTGTTGTTGCAATTTGAGCACTTCCGACAATATAGAATCAACATCACGACTGCGCTCACGACCACGAGTATATGGCACTATGCAATATGAGCAAAAATTGTTGCATCCACGCATAATAGACACAAACGCCGAAATGCCTTTGTCATCGTAGCGATACGGGTAAATTCCCGAATAGGTTTCGGTGAGCGACAATTCCACATTCATTGCTTGACGTTTTTCGTGCGCTTCGGCAAGTAGTTGAGGCAAAGAACGATACGAATCAGGACCGGCAACAATGTCTACCAATCCTTTTTTCTCAAACAAACGATCTTTTAAGCGTTCGGCCATACAGCCTATCACTCCAAACAACAATGACTCATTTCCTGTTTTGAGTTTCTTCAATTCATTCAAACGTTGTACAATCTTATTTTCAGCATGTTCGCGAATAGAACAGGTGTTGAGCAAAATCACATCTGCTTGATTTATATCTTTGGTATATTCGTATCCATCGTTTTTAAGTATAGACGCAACCACTTCACTATCAGCCACATTCATTTGGCAGCCGTAGGTTTCTATATGTATTTTTTTCATAATTATTTATCTCTCAATTTACTCGGTACCATTAGGAGAACCCTCTGGTAAAACTTCCAAGAATTCAACATTCTTTTATTCTCCAATTTTGTCGAACCAGAAGCAAGATGTAGGCATATTTTCTTCATTACGCAACGAAGGCTGTGCCGTATTTTTCCATGCATAGCGCACCTGCTTTGGTTCTTTTACTTTAGAGACCAATTTTATTTCTTTTCCATTATTTACAATCTCTGCTTTTGCAGGATAAAATACGCCATCGGCCCCGGCAAGTTCAAAGCCGTCAATTTTCTTTGTCGTGGAATGTAATGTAACGGCATTATTAAATGAAACGAAAACCTCGCTCGTTTTGTTGGCATTGTATCGAGCGCTATACGCATCTGGTCCGAACAACATATTAGGTTTTAAATTTGTCCATTTTTGATATGTCAAAGCCAACGCTAAATTTGCAAAACGTTGTCCGGCAGTTTGTTTGTCTTGCGGATGAATATTCGTTACATCACCAACAAAATCATTAGTTACAATCATTTTCACATTATCCATCTTCTTTGCAACTTTTGCCTGATTGTATTGAATAGTCGGACATTGTCCTTCAACGCCATACGTAAACGGCGCAATTTGAGCGATATAGAACGGGAACTCTTCTCCCCACAATTTTCTCCAAACCGTAATGAGATTTTCCAACAACTTGTCGTATCCTTCACAGTTTTCGACATTCGCTTCACCTTGATACCAAAGCACACCTTTTATTTTGAAATTGGTGATAGGAGCAATCATAGAATTATATAAATACCCCGGCTCACGCGGAGACCACGGCATTGGTGTGATTTTTTTAGAAAGAGCCAATAGTTCAGGATTAGAATTAATCGTTTCCGCCGGAACCCACGTTTCTATAGGAGAACCTCCTACACTACTATTTATAATCCCAATTGGCACGTTGAGTTGCTTTTGCAAATCGCGCGCAAAGAAATAGCCTATGGCACTAAAATCTATCATAGTTTCAGGACTACAAACTGTCCATTCGCCATAGAAATCATCTTGCGGTGCCACCGATTTACGCGCTACCGCTTGGAAGAATCGAATATTAGGATAGTTTGCGGCAGCTATTTCCTGGTCTTTATTTACAATACCTAAGCGTGGAGACCACTCCATGTTTGACTGCCCGGAGCAAAGCCACACCTCGCCTATTAGCACATTTTTCAAGACAATCTTGCGCCAGCCTTCTATGGTAATTTCATACGGAGTAAAACTGCCGGCAGGTGTTGGTATTTCTACCTCCCATACCATTTCACTTCTCGTTGAATAGGTGTATGTTGTAGTATCCCAACCAACTTTCACCTTTATGTTTTCATACGGTTTGGCCCAACCCCAGATTTTCACCGTAGAATTTTGTTGAAATACCATATTGTCACCAAAAATCGACGGCAATGTAACTAACGCGTAACTAGCAGAAAATAAGGACATTAAAACTGTTGTTACTAAAGTGATTTTAAAAAGTCTCATCGTTAAGAAATTCTTAAATTTAATATGCAAAAATACACCAATTACAATTTTCTGCAACCATAGATTTTCATATACCTATTATAAATTTGTATTGTTACAAATCCTTAAATTTGCATAATTTCATACCTTTGCAATAGTTTAGAGTCAAAAAGATGGACAATTCGGAAATTCTACAACACATAACTGATTTATTTTATTTTCGTTTTTCGGAAAAAATATCAGACATAGAACTTTTGCCGGGAGCCGGTTCATCGCGTGGCTATTACCGCATACACTCCGAACTGCCGTACGACGTGATGGCGTGTGCCGGAACAAATATTGAAGAAAACAAAACTTTCATTTACTTCAGTTCTCGCCTACATAAAGCAGGCATTAACGTTCCGGAGGTTTTGGGCAACTATAAAAATGAAATATATCTTTCCACCGATTTAGGCAAAACCGACGTATTGCACGCAAAAGAAGGGCTCTCACAACAAGAAACAACAGAACTCTACAAACGAATTCTTCAAGACCTTATACAAATTCAAATAAAAGGTGGAAAAATTATTGATTTCTCACAATCATTTGTTCGTCCCGAATTTGACCGCACAGCAATGCTTTGGGATTTGTATTATTTTAAATATTATTATTTGAAAATCAATGGGTTAGAATTCAACGAACAGAAATTGGAAGTTGATTACAATCGCCTACTCGATTTTCTAGAAACAGCCGACAGGTCCTATTTTATGTATCGAGATTTCCAAGCTCGAAATATCATGATTAACGACGGAAAGCTTGGTTACCTTGATTTTCAAGGCGGCATGAAAGGTCCTTTGCAATACGATGTGGTTTCTCTTTTGTATCAAGCTAAAGCGAACTTAGACGCCGAAACACGGGAAACGTTATTGAGTTTTTACATCTCAGAACTGAAAAAACACATCACCGTAGACGAACCAATTTTTCGAAAACAATTTCAAGCATTTGTGTTTATTCGAATATTACAAACACTTGGTGCATACGGTTTTAGAGGTTACATACAACATAAAGAACATTTTATACAAAGTATTCCTCTCGCATTGCAAAACGTGAAACAACATACTCCAATAATCAATGCGATTGTTCCCATGCCCTATTTATCATCGCTTATAGAACAACTTACTGAATTAAAACCTGCGCCATGACAGAATCAAATTTAACAGTAGAAATAACAAGTTTTTCCTTTAAAAAAGGATTGCCTAAAGACTCCAGCGGTAATGGTGGCGGGTTTATATTTGACTGTCGCGCGCTCCCAAATCCCGGACGCTACAAAGAATATCTTGACGTAAACGGAACACAACAACCTGTTATTGAATTTTTCAAACCATACGAAGAATGTGACGAATTCGAAAAACACGCGCAAGCGCTTATTAGTCAAAGTATTACAAAATATCTAGAACGCGGATTCACACATCTAATGATAAGTTTTGGTTGCACCGGCGGACAACATCGATCAGTTTACTTTGCAGAGCGAACCGCACAATTTGTGAAACAAAATTTCCCCGTAACAGTTGTAGTCAATCACCGAGAACAAAATATTCAGAAAGAATTGTAAGATGAAACTCAAACTTGTCATTTTGTTTTTGCTCAGCACTTTAATCACTTTGGGGCAAAATATTAATGTCAGAATATTTTCTGACAACAAAATTGACAATTTTGTATTTTACGGTAAATCAGGCCGTTACGACTTCGTTTCGCATAACAATATTCTTTGTTCAATTGACGAAGGAGAATCAGTATCAATTACCAGACGAGGCCACAAAATACATATAACAACGGCACACGGATTTTATTCGGCCGACACGCTTCTTCTTATCCGTGGAGTGAGACAAGACAACATTTTCCAAATACGATTCAACTCCCATTATCCAAAAGCAAGAGAGTACGACAATGATTTGTATATAAAAGCCACCAACAGCACACTCATGCTCATTAACGACGTGAATTTTGAAAAATACATAGCCGGTGTCGTAGAATCGGAAGGCGGAGCAAAAGCCGGCATTGAATATTACAAAGCACAAGCCATTCTATGCCGCACCTATGCAGCAAAATTCTACAAACGACATTTACCAAACGGATACAATCTTTGCGATGCAGTACATTGTCAAGCCTACGTTGGCCGTTGCCGATACAGTAGCGAAATCATGGAAGCTATCAGTGCAACGCAAGGCTTGGTGTTGGTTGACGAAAATAAAAATTTAATAGAAGCCACATTTTTTGCAAACTCCGGAGGAGAAACATGTAACAGTGAAGATGTTTGGAGTAAAAACATTCCCTATCTCCGTGGCAAACCAGATCCATATAGTGTAGGAAAAAATGGCTACGAATGGTGTAAAACAATTCCAAAACAAGATTGGGGAAATTATCTTCTTAAAAATGGGTATCCCGTTTCTGATTCTACTGATTTTTCATTTGAACAAGATTCTCGAAAAAAATATTTAGCGACCGAATGCAACGATTCCATTATACCTCTCGCTATGATTAGAAGCGACTGGAAACTTCGTTCTACGTTTTTCTGCATTGATTCAAGAGAAAACGAAGTAGTTATATATGGCAAAGGCTTTGGTCACGGCGTTGGAATGTCACAAGAAGGAGCTATGGAAATGGCTCGTCAAGGGTTCAATTACAAAGACATACTAAACTTCTATTACACAAAGGTTTCTCTTATGAATATTTCAAACCTTAATTTTTTTCAAATAGAATAGAGTTTTGTACCTTTGTGAAATTTTAAAATTCTAAGTATGCATATAGCAATTGCAGGTAATATTGGTGTAGGAAAGACCACTCTCGCCGGAATGTTAGCCAAACACTACGGATGGGAAGCTAATTACGAAGAAGTTGATAATAATCCCTACTTGAATGATTTTTATAGAGATATGAAAGCATGGTCGTTTAACGTGCAGATTTCCTATCTCCACAGCCGATTGCAGAAAATAATGAACATTCGGAACTCTGGGAAAGATGTTGTACAAGACCGCACAATCTACGAAGATGCCTATATTTTTGCCCCGAACTTACAAGCAATGAATCTTATGGCCACACGTGATTTTGAAACATATTTTTCGTTGTTTCGTCAAATAGAACAATTACTACAAGCCCCCGATTTGCTTATATACATAAAAGCTTCGGTTCCGTCTTTAGTACGAAGAATTCAAACAAAAGGCCGCGAATATGAAAACACCATTCGTCTTGACTATTTAGAAAGCCTTAATCGTCGCTACGAAACCTGGGTTAAATCATATGACTTGGGTAAAATACTCACTATCGACACAGATTCAATTAATTTCTTAGACAATCCTGAAGATTTTGAAAAAATAACAAATAAAATTGACGCAGAACTATTCGGTTTATTTAACAACGAACAATTAAAATAACTATGGAAAACACAGAATACTCTTTCGAATCAAACGATTTACTATATAAAGTATTTCGTTATAGAAAACCATTATTAATTACAACTCTTATTGGTTTTGTTGCCGCTATTATCATATCGCTTTGTATTACACCACTTTACAAATCGAAAGTGGTTATATTCCCTGCTCCATCGCTTTCAACTTCACAAGAATTGATAGCAACGCAAAATGCGGCAAAAAAAGAATCAATCTTTGGTGAAGACAAAGAAACAGAACAAATTCTTCAGGTTCTTAACAGCGATGAACTTCGTGAGAAATTAATTTCGAAATACAATCTTTGGCATCACTACGAGCTTGACTCTGCAAACATTTCACATCCAAACGATAAAATGCTTAAGAAATTCAAGAAAAATATTTCTTTTCGTCGTACCGAATACAGTGCTGTTGAAATTTCCGTATTAGACGAATACCCTGATACTGCTGCTCTTATTGCAAACGATATTGCCGGACTAATAGATACCTTGATGAATGGTATGGAAAAACGTCGTGCGGCTAATGCTCTTAATATTGTACAATATGAATACAATGAAAAAGTAAAACAACTAAAAACCTTTGAAGATTCATTAAGTCAAATTATGGATAAAGGCGTTTTTGACTACGAATCAGAATCAAAAGAATATTGCAGAGCCTACGCACAAGCTGTTTCCGACGGTAATACTAAAGGTGCCGAAAGAATCAAAGCACAAATGGACACTCTGGCAAAATATGGTGCTACATACATTTCGTTACGTGATTTCTTGTTTAACGAAAAAGAACAGCTCAGTATGCTGAACCAAAAGCTAAAAGAAGCAAAAGTTGACGCAGAACAAACCCTTACCCACTTCTTTGTAGTAAACAAAGCAACCCAATCGGATAAAAAGGAAAAACCACGTCGCGCAATTATTGTACTCGTTTCCACTATTGCAACATTTACATTCTCATTTGTTGCCATCATTTTTATAGAACTCGTTAAAAGCTTCCGTCGAAAAGAAGAAGAGACGAATCAAATACAGGAAAAATAGTGTTTTCAGAGAAAAAGACAATCATAACAATTTACATACTTGCAATTTTATACATAATTGCAAGTATGCTAGGAATATATAGCGATTCTTTTATCGTTATGCTGGTTCCTTTTGTACTCGTTCTTTTTTTCCTTGCATTTTTTGCGTTAGATAAACTATTGCTCATCATATTGTTTTGCACACCACTGTCTATCGAATTGTCGAAATTTGTACATGGTTCTCCTATCAATATGAATTTACCCACTGAGCCGTTAATATTCTTAGCAATGTGTGTCTTTTTTCTCAAATTATTTACAGAACGGAAATTTGATAAAAAAGTATTGAAACACCCTGTCAGTATTTGTATTTACATATACTTAGGTTGGCTCTTTTTTTCATGCCTACTCTCTGAATTGCCAATTGTTTCATTCAAATATCTACTTACAAGAATTTGGTTCATCACATGCTTCTATTTTATTGTAACACAATTTGTTGTCAACGAAAAGAACATTTCAAAATACATTCTTGCATACGCATTGGGATTCATGTTTGTCATTGGATACACACTCGCAAACCATTCTCTGTCATTTTTTTCACACGATGCATCATATCGGGTTATGCAACCATTTTTCCGCGATCACACATCATACGGAGCAGCATTGGCACTACTCATTCCTGCAATGTTTGTTATACTACGCAGAACCAAAGAAAACTTTAGCGCAAAATTTTTCATTACAATACTCATAGGATTGCTCTTCATTGCACTACTATTTTCATATACACGTGCAGCTTGGGGAGGTATTATTGGTGTTGGATTACTTTGGGTAGTATTAAAACTCAGAATTAGAATTAAAACACTCATCATTGCAGCAGTTTTATGTATAGTAGTAACCGCTCCTTTTTATAACGATATTCTTTACAAGATGTCGAAAAACACCGAAGTTTCAAGTACCGATTTTATTTCTCATATTAAATCGAGTTCGAATATTACATCCGACGATTCAAACACAGAACGAATAAACCGATGGAAATGTGCACTTCGAATGTTTGAAGAGCGTCCAATTACCGGCTTTGGTCCCGGTACATATATGTTTTTGTACGGACCATTTCAAAACTCACACGACAAGACAAAAATCAGCACTAACGCCGGTGACCTTGGAAACGCACATAGCGAATATCTTGGATTGCTTGCCGATGCCGGAATATTCGGTGCACTATCATTCATTGCATTACTTATTACAGTCATGGTAGTCGGATTTAACTTGTACAACACTACAAAAAATGCACTCACAAAAGATACCGTCCTCTATCTCTTACTAGGACTCATCACCTATTATATTCATGGATTTCTCAACGACTTCCTTGATATGGACAAAATCGCATCCCTTTTCTGGGGATTTATTGCAATAATTGTGATGCTTGATGTTAAAGAAAAAAGACAACTACACAATGAAACACTCAATTGAAACATGCTATAGCCCGCTCCTTTTTGATTTATTCAAAAACACAAACGCAATTGTCGTAGTTACCGATATTTTTCGGGCTACAACATCTATTTGTGCAGCATTTGCAAACGGAGTACGCACAATTATTCCAGTAAAAGGAAGAGAGGAAGCGGCAGCAGAAAAAAACAAGGGATATTTGGTTGCAGCAGAGCGAAACGGAATCAAACTTGATTTTGCCGATTTTGGTAATTCACCAGAAAACTTTATTCCTGAACTTATAGCCGGAAAAGACATTGTATATAGCACCACTAACGGAACAAAAACAATACAACTAGCAGAAGAATGCAAAGCGGTTGTTATTGGCGCATTTTCAAACTTCACGGCACTCAAAAATTGGATTCTAGAACAAGACTCTGACGTAATTCTACTCTGTGCTGGTTGGAAAGGGAAATATAACATTGAAGATACAATTTATTGTGGCGCAATGGCCGATGCCCTTCTTGCAACAGATAAATTTGAAACAATTTGTGACTCAACCGTTTCGGCTCGAGATATGTGGAACAACCACAAAGATAATTTAGATGCATTTATTAGTATGTGTGCTCAACCGGCTCGTTTACGCAAAAATGGCGTTGCTGAATGTATAGACTACTGCCTCACAAAAGACACATGCAATGTGGTTCCCTTATACAAAAACGGAAGAATTACTAACATACTCTAACTGTTAATAACTATTTTTGTTTCAAACTGAAATTCAAAATCGTAATACCTATTTTAGTACTAAATTTTACAAACTCTATTTATAATGGAAATTCAAGGACAGCTTATTAAAATTTTTGAACCTGTTACTGGAACAGGACGCAATGGTCAACAATGGAAAAGACAAGATCTATTAATTGAAGTTCAAGGTCAATTCCCCAAAAAGATATGTTTTTCGGTGAATAGCGATAAAACTCCAATTGATTCTCTGAAAATTGGTGACATGATTACGGTTTCCATCAATATAGAAAGTCGTGAATACAATGGCCGTTGGTTTACCGACATTCGTGCTTGGAAAATTGATATTGGAGCAGCAGCACAAGCCAATCCAACCGAAGTGCAAGGAACAATAATAGAAACGTTGCAACCAATGAGCGGAACAAGCAAAGCCGGAAAAACCTGGAAACGTCAAGATTATGTTCTTGAAACACAAGATCAATTCCCACGCAAAGTTTGTTTCTCAGTTTGGGCTGATAGAATTAATCCCTCAAATTTACAAAATGGAAATTTCGTAACAGTTACTGTTGATATTGAAAGTAGAGAAGGCTCTAACGGCGGCTGGTTTACAAGCGTACAAGCATGGAAAGCAATACAAGGTGCTGCACCTTCTGCAAATACAGCTAAAAACAACACATATGGCGTAGAATCTCAAAATCCTGATATAACCGCAATTTCACCTGACCAAATTAAAGCACAAGATGATGGCGAAGACTTACCTTTCTAAACTAGTATTCACAATCTCAATTATTCTTGTGCAGATGAGCGCATCGGCACAAGATTTTTCTATACAATTTTTGAACTATTGTAATGAGAAACCGGTAGAATACAACAAAACAATCTACACGAACTCGTTAGGTACACAATTCCAAATCAATCAAATTCAATATTTTGTATCTAATTTTTCTATTTTCATCGCAGGAAAAGAGGTTCAATTCCCATTAAATTACTACGTTGACGAAGCCTACAACAACACCAGTATAACTCTTTCACCTTTGAAACTAAAAGTCCCCAAAAATGCTACTATTGATTCAGTTCGTTTTACATTCGGATTTAGTAAAGAGGGAAACCAGTCGTATATGTATAAAAACAAGCCTGAAAGTCTTATGTTTTGGCCTGAAGTACTTGGTGGCGGATATCATTACATGAAAACGAACATCAAGTATATCAATAAAAATAACGAGTTATCTCTATTCAATTGCCACCTTGGTCGCGGACAAATTAAAGAAAATAACACAACTACGTTTGTTGATAATAATTTTACCATAACTCTTCCCTGCTCTATTTCGTACAATAAAAAAGAAATGAATATCATTCCTTTACGCATGGATATGGAAAAATGGTTCTATGGACCGAATGTGATTGATTTCAATGACTATATGGGAATTATGGACAAACAAAATGTAATGTCGAAAAT
>DAIOSV010000004.1:0-53699 GCA_036752345.1 Bacteroidales bacterium
ACAATCGTTTTGAGGCATACGGCCATGTGCGCATTGTCAATAAAGACGTAACAGTATATGGCGATACATTATATTATAGTAGTTCGCAAAGCATGGCAAGTTTGCGTGGTGACATTCGCATGATTCATGGGAAAATGACACTCACCACACATTTTCTTGATTATGATTTAAAAGAAAATATGGGCTATTATCGCGGCGGCGGAAAAATCATAGACGAAACCAATATTCTTACAAGTAAAATAGGCCGATATTATGTAGACGATGCGATGTTGTTTTTCAAGAACGATGTGGTTCTTAAAAATCCAAACTACGTAATGAATACTGATACCTTAAAGTATAAGACAGGCACCAATGTCGCTTATTTTGTGGGGTCGACCGACGTAACAAGTCAAGAGAACGTTATTCATACAGAAAATGGTTGGTACAACACCAAAGCAGATTTGGCGCAATTGTACAAGAATTCATATTTGCACAAAGGCTCTCACTATGTATATGGCGACGATATGTTTTACGATCGCAAGAAAGATGAAGGAACAATTCGGAAAAATGCAGTCATCAAAGATACTTCGGCAAAAATCACATTGTATTCCCAATATGGTTTCTATGAAGGGAAGAAAAAATCGGTGTTCGTAACAAACAAAGTATTGGCTGTGAAAGCATTCAAAACCGATTCCTTGTATTTACATGCCGATAGTCTTTTCTTGAATCAATATACGGTGGCTCGTAAAGATTCTGTTAAAACAGATTCTGTAACATACGAAGTGGTTACGGCATATCACAAAGTTCGATTTTATAAAAGTGATATACAAGGAGTGTGTGATTCTGTTGTGTACAATGCCTTGGATTCAATGATATACCTTCGTTCAAATCCTATTATATGGTCCGACGAAAATCAAGTGACAGGGCTGGATATTCGCTTGAAGTTGGCAGAAAAAAATACACGTCTTGACCAGATTATCATTCAATCGGATGCCTTTGTGGTAGAGCAGTGCGACCACGATAAGTTCAATCAAATGAAAGGGAAATCGCTTATAGGATACCTTAAAAATAACGAGATATATCGTCTTGATATATTTCAAAATGGTGAAACATTATACTATATGAAAGACGGCGATGACTTTGTTGGGGTGAATAAGGCTGTGTGTAGTGATATTTCGGTCTATTTGAAGCACGGCAAAATAGACCAAATAGTATTTAAAAATAAGCCTGAAGGAACGTTCAGTCCGGTAGAACAATTTCCTAAGAAGATGGCAAAATTTGACAAATTCCAATGGTATGATACAGTTCGTCCGGTTGATGCAAAAGATGTTTTTAACTGGCGAAAATAAACGGTAATTTTTGAGCATAAAAAAAGGCGGTTAATACCGCCTTTTTTGTTTTCTATCACGTATTACTTTTTATACTCTTTCAAGTATTCAAGTACTTGGTTTACAATGTTTTCTTTGGTGTAACCAAATTTTTCATCTAATACCGTGTATGGTGCAGAAAAACCAAAGTGATTCAATCCCCAAACTTTGCCTTGAGCACCAACAAGTCCTTGCATATTGGTTGACAAACCGGCTGTAACACCGAATGTTGGTTTGTTTGACGGAATAACTTTTTCTTGGTATTCCTTATTTTGGTCTCTAAATAGTCCTTCGGAAGGTGCAGAAACCACTTGAACGCTTAGCCCATGTTGTTGCTCAAGTATGAGCGATGCTTCAAAAATAGTACTAACTTCTGAACCATTGGCAACTAATACAACGTCAATTGCTTTTTTCGGTTCGTTCACAATGTATGCACCGAATTGAGCTTGTTTAGCATCGTTGTATCGAGTAGAACCTTGTTTTGCCGGTATGTCATTCACAACTTGACGAGAGAAAATCAATCCCGTTGGGCGGTCGTTAGTTCTCATTGCAATTTCCCAACAAACTGTTGCTTCTTGCGCATCAGCCGGGCGAAGAGCTAAGAAACTTCGTTTGCCGCTATGGTTGTACACCTGTTCCATCAAACGAATTTGTGCTTCTTGTTCTATTGGTTGGTGAGTAGGTCCGTCTTCGCCTACGCGGAATGCATCATGAGTCCAAAGGTATTTCACCGGAAGTTCCATGAGTGCCGAAATACGAATTGCCGGTTTCATGTAGTCGGAGAATACGAAGAATGTACCGCATGCAGTGAAAAGTCCACCATGAAGAACAATACCGTTCATGATTGAAGCCATGGTAAGTTCTGCCACGCCCGATTCAAGGAATTTTCCTGAAAAATCATCTTTTGTGATGGCTTGTGTTTTTTTCAAGAAGCCGTCGGTGTTGTCGCTGTTTGATAAATCGGCAGAAGAACAAATCATGTTATCAAGTTGTTCTGCTAAATATCCAAGCACCGTTTTTGATGCAGTACGTGTGGCAACGTTTGGCTTTTGCTCTATTTTTGAAAAATCAATGGTTGAAGGTAATTCTCCAGACATGAAATGTGCAAATTTCTTTGCCAATTCGGGGTTTGCTTGTTCCCAAGCTTGTTGTTCTGCTTTACGATTTTGGGCTTGCGCTGTTTTTTCAGCAACAACGTTTTTCCAATATTCTTGTACATCAGCAAAAACCGCAAATGGATTTTGTGCGTCACCGTCAAGATTTGCAATTGTTTTTTCAACAGAAGCGCCAGCTTTGCTTACTGGTTGTCCGTGAGTAGATGTTTGTCCTTCAAACGAATTTCCTTCGGCATCAAGTAGGCCTTTGCCCATAATTGTTTTGCCAATGATAAGTGAAGGTTGTCCTTTTTCTTCGTTAGCCCATTTAAGTGCTGTGCGAATTTCATCGTGGTCGTTGCCGTTGATTATGATAACTCGCCAGCCCCATGCTTCATATTTCTTTGCTGTATCTTCGCTCGAAACTACATTGGTATGAGTTGAAAGTTGAATGTCATTGGAATCGTAGAACATGATAAGATTGTCCAATCCGAGATGCCCTGCAATACGGCCTGCGCCTTGTGAAATCTCTTCTTGAATGCCACCATCAGAAATGAATGTGTAGATTTTATGGTGCATCCAATCTCCAAAACGTTGGCGAAGAAATTTCTCAGCAATAGCAGCACCAACTCCCATTGTGTGGCCTTGCCCCAATGGACCTGATGTGTTTTCTATACCAATGGCATGATTTACTTCAGGATGTCCGGCTGTAATGCTTCCCCATTGACGGAAATTTTTAAGGTCATCAATTGTGAGGGCACCTATCATACACAATGTTGAATAAAGCATTGGTGACATGTGTCCCGGGTCAAGAAAAAATCTATCTCTGTTTGCCCACGATAAGTTTGTTGGGTCATATTGAAGAAATTCCGAGTAGAGAACGGAAATAAAATCCATTCCGCCCATTGCTCCTCCAGGATGGCCTGATTTTGCTTTCTCAACCATGGATAGTGCTAAAATTCGCATATTGTCGGCAGAACGTTCTGATATAGTTTTCATGTCTTACTTTTATAAAATTTTGCTGCAAGGTACTTTCTTTTATTGAAAATGCCGGTACTGCTTTTGCGAAATTATACACAACTTATTCAACAAATTTGTACTTTTATGAAAAATTTGTCGTATGGAACAAATGTCGGAATGGTTTTCTTTTGGAGAAGGTGCCCATTTACCTCAAGAAAAAATGGTTGAACTTGCTCATAAATCGCATCCTTTGGTTTTGGGACTTCCTGTGGAATTTGAATCGGATGAACGCCGTATAGCATTGACACCGCAGGCAGTGAATGTTTTTGTGAATCAGGGTGTGGTGGTTTTGAAAGAGCGCGAGGCGGGTTCCAAGGCAAATTATTCTGATGCTGACTACGCTGAAGCAGGAGCTACTATTTGTGCATCAAAAGAAGATGTGTATAAATGTGATGTATTGTTGAAAATTGGAACTATAACTGAACAAGAGCTTCCATTTATTCACGACAAACAAATAATTTTTTCGACCATATCGTTTCAAAAACTCACAAAATCCATATTGAGCGCATTGGCGCGTAAACACGTTACGGCAATTGGCTACGAATTTGTTCACGATGGGAATGAATATTATCCAATATTGCATTCGATGAACGAAATTTCTGGAACGCTTTCGGTACTTGTAGCTGCAGAGTGTTTAACAAATAATGAAGTTGGAAAAAGCGTCTTGCTTGGTGGTGTTACCGGTATAAGTCCGGCTGAAGTCGTCATATTTGGTGCTAACACTGCTGGTGAATTTGCGGCTCGTGCAGCTCTCGGGCTCGGTGCCGAAGTGAAATTGTTCGATTCGTGTATGCAACGATTAACTTCGGTGCAGCAGGTTTTATCGCAACGATTATTTACTTCAAATTACCATGAAAAAGTGCTCCGTAAGGCGTTACTCTCTGCCGATGTGGTGATAGGTGCAATTTGTCTTGAATCCAGTGACCAATATATGGTAGTGGAGGACATGGTAAAAAGCATGAAGCGTGGGGCTATAATCGTTGATTTGTGCATGAATCAAGGTGGTTGTTTTGAAACATCAAGGCCTACAACCTTTGAAAATCCTACGTTTGTAAAATACAATGTCGTTCATTATTGCGTTCCAAATTTAGCTTCAAAAGCTGCTCGCACAGCTTCTATAGCGTTGAGCAATATTCTAATGCCAATGGTGCAAAATGTTTTAAATAGTGGAGCGTTTTATACTTTCTTAAAGCAGAACTTATATGCTCGCCGTGGTGTGTACATGTACAATGGCATTATTACTAATGACAATGTAGCACGCGTCTATGGCTTGAACAGTAAAAGCATTGATTTGCTTTTGGCGGCTTTTTAAGCGTCGTCTTTTG
Organism: Bacteroidales bacterium; assembly: GCA_036752345.1. Lineage (GTDB taxonomy): Bacteria > Bacteroidota > Bacteroidia > Bacteroidales > UBA1715 > UBA1715. Next base: position 4,786 of record DAIOSV010000004.1, read on the forward strand.
CTTTGCTTTTATTTACGAGGATTACACCGGTAAATACCAATCCTGCAGCAAATATTTTCTGCCAATTCAAAATATCCATTTTCAAAATGATGCTCATAATAGCGGCTATAATCTTTTTTCTCAGGATGCTCTTTGGATAAAAGAAGCGAAACAATCCAAAAACAAAGTATTGCATCTATGGCACGTAGGCAAAAAATGCCCATGGATGAAATTATGCGTGCAACAACAAGATTTTTGCAGAAAAAAACTATTAACCCCAAATATGGTTTATTGCAAATACAAGATATTTTTTATAATTATATTGTATAAAAGTCAGAAAATGTGCATTTTGTGACTTAGTTAGTTTTTATAAAGACTTTTCTGTAAAGTTCTTTGTTGTCTTTAATGCTTACAATGTAATATCCATTAGTGTAATGCGAAATATTAATGCAAGTTTCTTTATTTGTGGTTTTTAGCTCATCAATTTTATCTCCTACACTGTTCGTAATTGTAATAGTTAATTCGCGTTCGTCTAATTCATTATTATATCTCACGATTATCTCATTTTTCGCAGGATTTGGGTATAGAATTACGGGGCTTTGGTTTTCCTCATTACTCATAGAGATTGGAATTTCTTCGTTATAGTTTTTTAACATAGACGCTTCTGATATCATCAGTTCAGATGAATCCTTTGTAATGTTCCTATTGTTCTCACAGGAAACAAAAGGTTCAGCCTTTGCGTGAAATATGCCCGTTGAAGTTGGTTTTATGCTTGTTTCTGCATTAAATACAATTTCCTCTCCAGCTCGCAGTTCCACATTGGAGTTGCCTTGTACTGTGAAATTTGACATGTCAAGTTTTTCTATTGCGGTACGATTGTATGTTGTATTATTGACTATTTTATTTGAAACATATATAATAGGATTGGTGTCATCATAAACTATATATTTGAACCACACATCGTTGCTTGGAATATATGTTTGCACGCCGTTATTTGTAACAATCTTGTATTTCCATGTTTTCAGGTCTGCCGATGTATGTGTTATGTTTGAAATGGTGTAATAATTATTTCCTTGATTAGGATTTGCAGCCGAAAAGCCGTTGGTAGAAACTTGTATGATAGGATTTTCTGTATATGGGAACGTGATAGTTTTTGTTACTTCATATTGTTGAACAGAATACGTACCTGATGACAAACCAGTGCAATTACCATTGGATAAAATCCATTGGAAATTGGAGGTTGGTTGCCCAACAATGCCAGTCACCTGATTTTCGTAAACTAACCCTAAAGCCATCAGGATGGCTTTATATGCATTTATTCTCCCGTAACCAACTTCTTGGTTCCAAAATCCGTATGTCGAGTTACAGTATTTGTAATCTGACAGTTTGTCGCAACTCTTACATAGTATGGCACGTGCTTCTGTTGCTGTCAAACAGGGATTTACTGACAAAATTAACGCCATAACTCCTGCCGCATGGGGACAAGCGGCGGAAGTGCCACTGAAATTATTAGTATAATCTGTGGTTGAGTATCCATTAACTCCTGTAATATCAGTGGTATAGATATTATAATATCCTCCTGGTGCTACAAGGTCTATATCATCACCATAATTTGAGTAGACTTCTCTTTGATCTTTGTTGGAAGATGCACCAACTGCAATTGTATTTGGTAGTTTTGCAGGATAAGCAACTTCATTGTTCGAATCATTGCCTGTTGAAAAAAGAACAGGACATCCTAAACCATTTCGTCCTTCTGAATTTGCATAATTTATTGCATTTGTGATTGCTGTACTTGGATTATTTACGTGCCAAGAATTGCTTATTATATCTGCATTGCCATATAAAGTAGCCCAATTTATTGCATCAGCCAGAATTTGAGATGTTGAAGAACTGCCCCAACCAGTATGAATAGGTATTAAATGGCAACGAGGAGCAACCCCAGCAATTCCAATATTATTATCCTTTACTGCAGCAATAATACCAGCACAAGCTGTACCATGCTTTTCGTTGATGTTTAAATAACCTCCTGCAGTTCCATTACCTGTTGCATCATAGCCCGATTCAAGATTAGGTAACAAATCAGGATGAATTAAATCAACACCTTCATCTACAACTGCAATTCTAATTGATGGTGAACCTTCAGTGATATTCCATGCTGGCTCAACATTGATATCAGCCCCAATAAAGCCATCCCCTTGTCCTGTATTTTTTAATGTCCATTGATTACTATAAAAAACATCATTTGATTGAAAAATATCAACCATGAAGAAATTCGGTTCTGAAAATTCAAATAACCCTGTTTCAAAAAATATATTTGCAAGTTGCAAAGCATTTAGTTGTTTTTTCGGAGGGACAGACAATAAAAACTGTTTTTTTACAAAATCATCTTCTTTAATTATGTTACAAGAATATTTATCTAATAATTTCTCAAGCTCTACAATAGATACATCTAATTTTAGTTTGACAACAAATTCATCAATAATCCCACATAAATTTCCGTTGTATTCCAACATTGGTTGCAAAGAAATCACTCCCGAAAGTTCACTAATTTTTTGAAGAGTTAACATTGGAATAGCAAGGCTATCATTAGATTCTATAATTACAAAAGGTATTCTTTCATCCATTATATCATCTTGATTGTAGATAGAAATATTCTCTTTTTTAATTATATTTAACAAATCAGAAATATCGCATTGTTTAGATTTTTTAATTACTACTTTATTTGTTTTTTCTTCAAGAATAATTTTTTCCTCACCATAATAATACCAATTTTGAGCTTGGACATTATACTGTAGGAGCAATGTTAATGCACATATTAGATATCTTAAAATCTTTTTTTTCATAACGTTAATAATTTAAAACATATAACCAACACCTAAATTTACCCCCCAAAACCTGTAGTTATAAGGGAATGTCAATGCGTTAATGATGTATTTTTCCGAAAGGACTTCACGATGATACGATAAACAATAGTATTGTATGTCTATCATCCAATTTTTTATAACATATCCACATTGAATACTTGGTTTTAATATATATATAAACTTTGGCGCAATAGAATATTTATCGTCAAATTCAGGACACGTAAATACATTATAGTCACAAACTAAAGATAACTTTGGAACAATGCGGAAATGAGTCGTATTTATATGATATGCCAGCGATATATTGAACAAGTGATTGTTATTTTTAAAAGCATATTCTCTTTTAGAGTAAATAAGCATACCATCAATTGCCACACCTGAAGATTTAATAAAATCATAGCCAACTCCAATACCTATATTCTTAAAGATTAACCTGTTGTAGCTTACATTAACACTCGGAGTAATCACATTCTTTTGAAATTCTGGCGAAACCGAAACTCCTTCCACAGTTACCGAAGGTCCTATGCTAAAACTTATGATATTATTTTTTTCAAATTCTTGTGCGACAAGAGAATAATTACTCAAAGAAAAGAACAATATATACACTATTTTCAGTCGTCCTCTCATTTCTATTTTTATTTGTTTCTTAATTCCTCAATCTGTTTCTGCAAATCAATAATATATAGAGTTAGCTCTTCTATTTTTCTAAGTAGTAGGTCGTCCATTTCGCCAACTTTGTAGCCATTCTCTTTAAACTCCTTTGCTGAAGGCACATCGGGAAGGTGCTTGTTTTCGTTCACAAATGTTTCCACTTCGTTGAGCGAACGTAGTTCATATTCTTTTTCAAACACGTAGTCAGACGAGGGAACGTCTGCCATTACTTTTAATTCCTCACAAATAATACCGCTGTTTACTGCCAATTTATAGGTCGATGAAGTTGTTGCTCCATTAACGGATACATTTGTCGGTTGTAATGTTGAAAAATAACCATACGTTGCTCTTACGGAATTTGATGCCTTTAGATTTTGTGCCACAACGGAATCTGTTGTAATAATTTTTCCATTGGAAGATAAAATTCCTTGGCTATTATAGATTAAATGATATCCGTCGTAATATGGATTACCTGTATAGAAACTAAAAGTACCATGTCCTATTGTTGTGCTGTTTGACGGAGCGGGAATATGACTTCCCATGTGGATACCGTCCCATTCAATGCTAACCCACTGCCATCGCCAATCATTGTTGTTGTACCTATACACTTTGTACCCCGAAGGAGTCCATTCCGAAAAAGGTGCGCCTACCGAATCGGGCATCATTCGTACCATACCATGTCTATATATTGTGTCTGCAGTTGTGGAACTTCCAGCCCATTGTTGTGCTATGGTTGTTGCTACAATAATGAACGATGCAAAAAATGTAAAGGTTCTTTTTATAAAAAATATTTTTAATATTGTTTTTATAAATACAAATATAGTATTTTGTAAAATATTAGTCAATATAAAATACTTTTTTTTTGCTTGAGTCTTCAATCATTTTTCTTTATTAGTCCTGCTGAGGTCGTGAATACGTATGTACGGGTTGAATAGTAAAAGCATTGATTTGCTTTTGGCCGCTTTTTAAGCGTCGTCTTTCGCTTTGCTCTTATTTACGAGGATTACACCGGTAAATACCAATCCTGCAGCGAGAATTTTTTGCCAATTCAGTACATCCATTTGTAAAATTATGCTCATAACTGCAGCAATAATAGGCTGAATGTATGAATAAACGCTCACAACTGTTGGCCGGAGTCGTTTTTGCCCTATAGGAATTAGAAAATATGCGATGAAGGTAGCTCCAAACACAGTAAACGCAAGATCAAACAAGAATCTTCCTGAAAGCGCGTTGTAGTTTATCGTTGTAAGTTCTTTTCCCACAAATGGAAGTGCTACAATAGTAGAAAACAGAAACATCCATTTCATAAACGTTATGGTGCTGTATTTCGCTACTAATGGTCGGAATGCACCTAAGTAGAGGCCGAAAAACGCTCCGTTGAGTACCATAAGTATAACGCCAAGTGGTTGCGTGTGTGCTATGCCGTTTGCTGAGAGTGAGCTATTGAGTATGAGGAGCACAACACCTCCAAAACTGATTGCAACGCCTCCAACTTTTTTGAGCGTGAGAGGTTCTTTTAAAAAGAATGTTGCAAAAAACATTGTGAAAATTGGAGTGAGCGATGCCAATATTGAAGCATCAAGCGGTGTGGTTTGGTTTAGAGCCGTAAGGAAACTTATTTGCGTAAGAAACAGCCCCAGCATAGAGGCAAGAAAAATCTTTGGGAAATCTTTTTTGTCAATCGGTTCCTTAGGAAGGAAAAGTGAAACGAGCCAAAAACAAACCGTTGCACCTATGGCTCGTATACAGAAAAGCCCCATTGAAGAGATAATGTGGGCTGATACAAGGTTTTTGCAAGAAATAATATTGAACCCAAATATGACGTAAGCAATAAATATTGCAATATGGCCGACTAATTTGCTGTGGTTCATTTATTTAGACGTAGAAAAATTATATGAGGATTTAGGTAACATCTCATTCTTTTCCAACCATTTGTATAGTTGTTCGTTCCAATTTTTTGACTCCTCCGTTGTGGTTCTGAACATTCCAAATCCGTGTCCACCGTGTTTAAGGTGCATAAATTCATGGCTGATATTTGCCTTGGTCAATGCTTTGTCTAAAACTTCGCTATTGCGAAAATCTACAACATCATCATCTTCGGCGGCAAGAAGAAAAATCGGAGGCATATCGGTTGGAATATTTTGCTCTATTGAAAATTGTTGTATGTCGGTCTTCGTATATTTTTGGGTAAGGAGGTTTTTTCGTGAACGAACGTGTGCAATGCTGTCTTCCATAGATACGACAGGGTATATGGCCATTACATAATTCGGTCGAACGCCAATGTTTTCCGAATCAATAAGAAGATCTTTTTGTAAATAGTTGGTGTGCGTTGCTCCTGCATGGAGTACTAAATGTCCGCCCGCCGAAAATCCAATGGCGCCAATTTTCGTGGTGTCTATGTTCATTTTCAAGGCATTCTTTCTGATTGTATAGATTGTGTATTGAATGTCTTCAATCATTGCGGGGTGGTGGAATCTGTGACTACTTACACGATATCGAAGCACAAAAGCAGTGATGCCTTGTTCTTGAAACCATTGTGCCACTTGGTGCCCTTCGTGTTTCATGCCAAGATGATGATAACTTCCACCGGGACAGATAATTACCGCAGGTGTTGTTGCTGTTTGTTGCGTAGCAGTATGTTGAACGAGAGGTTGTGTAGCCGGATATACATATATTTTTGATGTAGCTCGTCGTACCGCTTTGGTATAATTATTTTTTGTTTCACCTTTTTTGTTAAAACCATTCCATAACTCAACTTTTGAAGTGTATTGTGCAGAAAGGTTGAGGCAAGCAAAAAAAGTAAGAAGGAGAAAAATAGTGCGTTTCATCGTGTAATAATCTCTTTTACTTCTTCTATAGAAAGTTGTCGGTAAGCGGGTCTTTGACCTTCGGCAAAGGTGACTTCAAAATATTCTTCGTCGTAGAATGAAAGTTTTGAGTTCGTGTCAGGGTTGCATTCCAAATAGATGCAGTTTTGCAACTCAAGTCCTTTGGCTTTGCAAATTTGGTGAACGAGCGAATTTGCTGCTGATGTTACTGATGAACCAGGATTTTCTTGGTACAATTCAGTTGCGATTATTACTTTTTTGCCTTTGTGTTCAAGTATTTTTAAGCCACACTTCGAAGGAAGCTCCCATTGTCCTTTGAAGTCGAAAATTTCATCATAATATGTTTCTGGAACTTTCATCTGTCTCTTATTTAATGATATTTCTTACCACATCTTTTCCAAACGATTTGTTTGCTAATTTGCGGTCGCGCGGACGGTATGTGCCGTCTTCCATTTCGCGAAGCACCACGTTGGAGAATAATTTAAACATTTTCTCTTCTTGTGTCTCCTTTTGGTAAAACATCTTCCACGCATAGTCATACAATTCTTGTAAACGCTCTGGTGTCATGTGTTTTGGGGTATATACCACTTGGCCTGCGTTGTAGTGATCCCAATCAAAGTCGAAAATTCTTCCTTGACGGAGCAAGTCGTCGTATGCTTTAGTGTGAGGGAATGGGGCAAGCACGGTGAATTCAGCCAAATCCAAATCAACCTCAAGTAAGAAGTCAATCAAACGTTTAATGTCATCTTCGGTTTGGTTGTCCAAGCCTAAAAGAATAGTGCCTTCTACGCCAATTCCATAATCGTGGTAGCGTTTGATTCTTTCTTTAATGTAATCCGATGTGTCGTAAACGGCTTGATATACATACCAAGCGCCTGCTTGCGCTGCTAAATCAAGTACTTCGGGGTCATCTTCAATAGTATGGCTAATCCATTTTTTCTTGAGAGGAATCATTTCTTTAAACAATTGTTTTTCCCACTCTTTATTTTGTGCAAGGGAATTGTCAACGATAAACAAACGGTTGTTGTCTATCGATTCTAAGTCTGCAATTGCTTTGTCAATTGGGCGAGGGCGAAAATTACGGCTTCCTAAGTACGATACCGCACAAGGGTAGCAGCTGAAACGACATCCGCGTGAAGCGTGAAACAAGTCAACCATAGGAACACCTTTGTGGTTGTATAAATCTCGCTTGTATAGGTCGCGACGAGCCGGGCCTACCAAATTAATGTCGGGCATGTTGCCCATGAAATTATATACCTTTTGAAGCTTTCCGTTTTTCCAGTCGTCCATCACGGCTTCCATCCTTCCTTCCGATTCTCCTAAAAATACAGAGTCGGCATGTTCTATAGTTTCCTCTGCATGAAGCATGGTAGAAATTCCACCAAAAATTACCTGTTTGCCCATTGCACGATATTTGTCGGCTATGGCCCATCCACGTTTTACCTGAGTAGAAAGCATCATGGAAATAGCAACCATGTCGCACTCTTCGTTGAAGTCAATTTCCTCAACATTTTCGTCGGTAAACGAAACATCAACCCATTCGGGAAGCGTTGCCGCAAATACTACCGGTCCGTGAGGCGGTAAATTAAATGTAGTTTGTCCGGGAAGTTTTTTCCATTTAGGATATATGAGTTTCAGTTTCATAATACGTGTTTTCAGTTTCAATAATGAGTTTGTTCTTTGCAGAACTCTCGTATATGTGCAAAGATATGTTTTTTTGTTGTTCGGTTTTCTTAGCTATTTTACCAATTCTTCTAATTTATTGGCAACAAAATTGAATGGAAATTCATTGTAAATCTTGTCGAATTTTGTTTTGATTTTGTCGTTGCAAAGATTGCCAATGCTTCCTTCGTGCGTATGGTTCGCTTTTCTTTCTGCTTTGAATTCGCCATGTTTTATGTCGAGACCAACTTTTTTGTACGCATCGCGGAATGGCATTCCTTCATACGTCAATCGATTTACTTCGTCAACACTGAAAATGTAGTCGTACATTGAATCGTCAAGAATGTGCTCCGAAATTTTTATGTTGTTCAACATCAACATCATCATGTCTATGCAGCTATGCACTTCGGTAAAGCCCGGTATGATGCATTCTTTGATGATTTGCAAATCGCGGTTGTATCCAAATGGCAAATTGGTGGTGATAAACGTGATTTCGGTTGGCAATGCTTGCAATTTGTTCGATTTGGCACGAATAATTTCAAACACATCAGGATTCTTTTTGTGAGGCATAATGCTTGAACCTGTTGTGAGTTCTTCGGGGAACGAAACGAAATGGAAGTTTTGGTTCATAAACAAACACATTTCCATTGCCATTTTTGAAAGGGTAGAAGCGATGCTTGCTAGAGCGTAACTTACAATTTTTTCAACCTTACCGCGTCCCATTTGCGCGTACATCACGTTGTAGTTCATTGATTCAAATCCCAACAATTCGGTAGTCATAGTGCGGTTTAGTGGGAACGACGAGCCGTAGCCTGCGGCAGAGCCAAGTGGGTTTTGGTTCGCAATTTTATATGCAGCCAAAAGCAGTTGTAAATCATCGGCAAGGCTTTCGGCATAGCAACCAAACCACAATCCGAACGACGATGGCATGGCTATTTGTAAATGCGTATAACCCGGCATAAGCACGTTTTTGTACTTTTCGCTGAGGTTTTGCAAAAGCGTAAACAATTCTTTTACACTGCCCGAAGTTTCTTCAATTGCATCACGAAGATACAATTTCATATCGAGCAACACTTGGTCGTTGCGTGAGCGTCCGCTGTGGATTTTCTTTCCAACGTCGCCAAGTTTTTCGGTCAACAAAAATTCTACTTGTGAGTGAACATCTTCCACATGGTCTTCAATGACAAATTTCCCTTCCTGTACTGCTTTGTAGATGTTTTTCAACTCTGCTTGTACTTGGTTAAGTTCGTCTTTTGTCAACAAACCGATTGACTCCAACATGCGTGTGTGAGCCAAATTGCCAAGCACATCGGCTTTTGCCAAATACACATCAAATTCTTTGTCTTTGCCAACGGTGAAAGTTGAAACTTTTTCGTTAGGCGTTACATCTTTTTGCCAAAGCGTGTTAGAATGATTTTTTGCCATTATATCTTCAAATTTTCAAGTAATTCAATATATGTTTCTATTCCTTGTTTCAGTTCCGATTCAAGGATGTATTCATTTGCGGTGTGCGAGCGCATAGTGTCGCCCGGACCAACTTTTACTGATGGGAATCCCGACATAAATACTTGATCGGAGAGTGTTTCCGAACCAAAAATTTTGAGTCCAAGTTTTTGTCCGCTTTTTACGATTGGATGGTCACATGGAATTGACGAAGAATTGAGTCTAAACGAACGAGCTGTAACTTCTGATTGTACTGATTTCTTAATAATTTCATATACCTCATGGTTCGTATAGTTTTCGTTGATTCTTACATCAACTACAAAGGTGCATTCGCCGGGAATTACGTTGTGTTGTGTACCCGCGTTTATGCACGTTACGTTCATAGAAACGTCACCCAAAAACTCGGAATGTTTTGGGAACGTATATGTTTTAAACCACTCAATGTCTTGCATGGCTTTGTAAATGGCATTGATGCCGTTGTGGTGTGCTGCATGACCTGATTTTCCAATAGCTTTGCAGTCGAGTACTAGCAATCCTTTTTCGGCAATAGCCATTGCCATTCCGGTAGGTTCGCCAACAATGCCGAATGAAATTTCTTCCAGTGTTGGAATTACACATTCTAAGCCATTTTTGCCCGAAACTTCTTCCTCGGCTGAGGCAACAAAAATCAGGTTGAACGGATTGTTTTCTTTTTCGTTGAAATAAAGAAATGTAAAAATGAGCGAAACTAGTGGCGCACCAGCGTCATTACTGCCTAGCCCGATAATTTTGCCTTTGTCACTAATTGCATTAAACGGATCGGTAAGCCATCCATCGGCAGGTTTCACCGTGTCGTGATGAGAGTTAAGCAAAATTGTAGGTTTGGTTTTGTCAAAATTTTTGGAACGAACAATTACATTGTTTTCAATACGTTGCGCTTCTATGTTGTGGTTTTTGAAAAACGCCACAAGCAGTTCGGCAGTGCCCGATTCGTTTCTACTCACCGAGAATGTTTCAATCAATGAAACGAGTAGCTCTTTTGCTTGTTCAAATTGTTCTGTCTGAAGTTCCATGTGTTTTCTATAAATAACCAAATTCTTCAAGAGAGCGGCGGTCTTTCTTGGTAGGACGCCCGGTACCTTTGTCACGATATACGGTAAATACCATTTTTACATCTTCAAGCTTTTGCAACTCCGATTGTGGGGTTAAATCTTTTATAAAATCAGCAACTACCTTTGCCGATTCTCGTTGTGCCAATAATCCCACAACTTGGTATGAACGAACAATTGGTGGGCGTTTTACGTGTACCACGTCGTTGATTTTTACAATGTGTGAGGGTTTTACAGACATGCCGTCAATGGACACCTGGTTGTTTTTGCAGGCAGTAGTAGCCAAACTGCGCGTCTTGTAGAGTCGCACAGCCCATAACCATTTGTCTATTCGTAAATTTTCCTCAGTTTTTGGCATTGCTACAAATCAATAAAGTTTTTTAGTATTTGCGCACCTACGGCACCACTTTTTTCGGGGTGAAATTGGAACGCAAAAAAATTATCTTTCTCAATACCTGCACTGAAATCAAGTACATAGTTACAGGTAGCAGTTGAATGCGAATTCATTTCGGCATAATAGCTGTGAACAAAATACACATAGCTTTCAGGCGTAATGTTTTTAAGCAATGACCCTTGTAAGTTGCTAATTGTATTCCAACCCATGTGCGGTATTTTTTCTTTTCCCGAAGGAAACCGTTTTACGTTCACATCAAAAATGCCTAAACAGTCAACATCACCTTCTTCGGAGTGTTTGCACATAAGTTGCATGCCAAAGCAAATCCCTAAAAATGGTTGCTTGAGCGAAACAAGCACTTCGTCAAGATGACGCTCGCGCAAATAGGGCATTGCCGTTCCTGCGTCGCCAACGCCGGGAAATATAATTTTGTCAGCTTTGTACAATACTTCAGGGTCGTTTGTTACTACGGGTTCTATGCCTAGCCGATTGAGAGCGTAACTCACTGATTGAATGTTTCCTGCGTTGTATTTTACTATTGCTACTTGCATATTATTTTTTTATATGTTACAAATGTAGTAAAGTTTGCGTATTGCAAAAAGGTTTCGAGCCTTCGTTTTGTTTTTTTCGAGATTCTGCACTGAAAATTGGTAAAGACTAAAAAAGTTTCTTGAAAAATCCGTATTTTCGTAGAGTTTGAATCCATTCGATACATGTACGCTATCTTACAAAAAGTAATAGAAATTGGGCAAAGTGGGAAATCTATTCACATTATGCTTCCTGAAATATGCAATAGCATATCAAATTTCCCCGATGTCCTTGGTGTCCTTATTTCATACAAAGATGTGAATTACTACAGTTCGCGTTTTTCAATTAGTGGACGTGTGCAAAATAAAGAACTGAAAATCGGCAACCAAAATATTGGCGGATTGTCAATATATTACAAGGAGCAGTCGGAGTTTAAAATGATTTCCGATGACGATTTGTTTTATACGGCAACGGTGATTTCGGGTTTCATTTCCGAGAATAAGTTGGTTGATATTACTTCTGAATATGAGCAGCGCAAACGAGAACTTGATGCAATAAAAGAGGTAAAAAGTATTATAAATACCGGGTTACCATTGGATGAATTGTTGCAACACTTGTGTGATACCTTGCCAAAATACTGGCAGTATGCTGATATTGCTTGTTGTAGAATTATTTTTGATGATTTGACATACACCTCACATGGTTTTAAAGAGTCGCAATGGGTGATGAAAGATTCATTCGTGACGTTTGACAACACAACCGGAACCATTGAGATATTCTACACGCAAGATATTAGTTCAGAAAATATGTCAGTGTTTACGAAAGGTGAACGTGATACCGCAAACACAGTAGGTATTTTAATCAGTCGCTATATTAATGATGTTAAAGGCCGGTTGCTGTCTAATAACCCTATTTTGAACGCCAATCCGACTAGCAAGGAAGGAATTCCGCGCGAATCGCTCATAAACAGTGATCAACCATTGCAGAAATTACTCAACGAGCAAACGTTGGATAAGTACATTTATCTTGACATGATGAAACACAAGGTTTCTCAAATCTTGTTCGTTGCCACAATGTATGATGCGTTCAATCTTGAAAAAGATGATAGCTTTTTTGAGAAATTCATGGGACCAATTTATCAGTATAGCATATTCACATTGCCAAGAATTATCGGCGTCTCGTCACCCGAACAGGCAATTGAGTTGCTTAAAACCACACATTTCGATTTAATTGTCTTGATGGTTGGTGCTGATGTGCAAAAACCGTTGAAGTTCAGTGCCGAAATTAAAAAGTTTACAAATGAAGTTCCAGTCTATCTTTTGCTCAATCAACAATCAAATATTGCCTATTTTCAAGATTTGGTAGTCAAAACCACATTGTTTAACAAAATATTTATGTGGAATGGCGATTCGCAGATTTTCTTTGCTATGGTTAAATCGCTTGAAGATTTGGCAAATGTTGAGAACGATACCAAGATAGGACTTGTTCGTACTATGCTGCTCATAGAAGATTCTGTGCAATATTACTCTAAATATTTGCCGGTAATTTTCTCCGTATTGTTCAACCAAGTAGGTGAGCAGATAGCCGATTTTGAACTGAACGAGTTGGAAAAATTGTCAAAAATCCGTTCTCGGCCGAAACTTTTGTGGGCGCGAAATTATGAAGAGGCTGCATTTTTGTTCAACAAATACAAGGATTTTATGACTTGTGTGATTTCCGACATGGAGTTTGAACGCAATGGAAAACTCGATAAAGAAGCCGGTCTTTTGTTTCTTGACCATGTGCGAGAGTACAATAAAAACTTGCCGGTGCTTATGCAGTCGTCGGATCTGAACTATTCAATGTCGGCACGCAAATTCAACGCAACGTTTATCAATAAAAAGTCCGACAACTTGCTCGAAAAAATCAAAAAATTCGTGATGCATAATTTCGGATATGGTGATTTTGTGTTCCGTAATGGTAAAGGAGAAACAATAGCAAAAGCTCGAAATTTGCGCGAGTTTGAAACATTGCTCCGCATCATTCCTGATGATTCTTTGAAATACCATGCCGACCAAAATCAATTTTCCGTATGGCTCATGGGTCGTGGCGAGATTGAATTGGCTCGCAAACTGAATCCTATAAAGTTATCTGATTTAGGAAACGACGTATCGGAATTGCGTCGTATGAATAATGTGATTCTTGATGAATATCGTCAGACAAAAAAACGAGGGAAAATTTTAACGTTTGAGGAAACAGCAGTACTTGATGAAAAAAATGTAGTCACATTGGCACCAGGTTCGTTGGGAGGAAAAGGTCGAGGATTGGCATTCGTTAATACGTTGATAAACAACATAAATTTGAATCCATACGCCGACCGCATTGCTATTCGTACGCCAAAGACTGCAATTATTGGGACAAATGAGTTTGAAGTTTTCATAAAACAAAATTTTGCCAAAAAGAATCTCTTTGCAAAAGATTTGTCAGATGATCGCATCAAGGAGATGTTTATTGCAGCACGCCTTTCCGAAGACTTACGAAAGAAATTGGCTACGTTGCTAGAGCAGGTTTCAAAACCGTTGGCAGTTCGTTCGTCAAGTATATTTGAGGATTCCGTAACACAGCCTTTGGCGGGAGTTTTTAGTACTTATATCATTCCTAACAACGACACTGACCTTGGCAAACGATTGAGTGATTTGGAAGTGGCTATCAAATTGATTTATGCGTCGGTGTATGGCGAACAAGTCAAAGAATTTTATAAGTCAACCAATCACAAGCTTGAAGAAGAAAAAATGGCCATTGTGATTCAGGAAGTTGTGGGCGACTATTACGACAATTATTATTATCCGCACATTAGTGGCGTTGCACAGTCATATAACTATTATCCGATAGCGCATATGAAGCCCGAAGAAGGTTTCTCGGTATGTGCGGTAGGGCTTGGTTTTTACATAGTTGATGGAGGACGGGCGTATCGTTTTTCACCGCATTATCCAAAGGTGGACATTTTAAGCACAAAAGATCAGATAAATTCGTCGCAGACAGATTACTATGCCGTAGATTTTACCAAGAAAGACATAAACTACAAACGCGATGGAGAGCGTGCAGCATTGTCGTTGCTCCCAATTTCAGAAGCCGAAAAACACAAGACTTTAGCCCATTGTGCTTCGGTGTACAATATTCAAAATGATAGAATTGAACCAGGACTTTCAGCCGTAGGCCCACGTATTATCAACTTTGCCGATATTTTGAAGTATGATTACACACCGTTGGCTGAGGTGCTTTCTCTTATGCTAAGAACCGTGGAAGAAGCAATGGGTACTCCTGTGGAAATAGAGTTTGCCGTTGATTTGAACGAAAATAAAGATGGTGTTCCTTCATTCTATTTGCTTCAAATAAAACCACTTACCGGAAGTTTGCTTACCGAGAATTCGTTACCGCAAGAATTTGTAAATGCATCTAAATTGCTGAACACAACATCGTGTATGGGTAATGGATTTATAGAAAATATAAGTGATGTCGTGTTTGTAGACCTTGAGAAATTTGACAAACTACGCACGCTCGAAATGGTTGCGGAGATTGAAAAAATCAACAAAACGATGGTAGAGCAAGGTAAGAAATATATACTGATAGGGCCCGGACGATGGGGAACAAGCGATAGATTCCTAGGCATTCCTGTGCTTTGGTCGCAAATTTCCAATGCCAAAGTGATAGTTGAAATTAGTCTTTCGAATTTCCCACTCGATGCTTCGTTGGGATCGCACTTTTTCCATAACGTCTCAACTATGAATATTGGCTATTTTGCAATAGAAAATACCAATGAAGATAATTATATCAATTGGGATATTCTAAAACAACAAACTGTGGTAGAGACAACAGACTATTTTGTTCATGTGCGTTTTGATAAAAATCTTTTCGTGCATATGCAAGGTAAAGAGCGCACAGCATCAATTTATGTACAAGAAACTGAATAAGCTATGATAAATGTAATTGTAATCGGAATCCACCACCTTCATGCAGAGAGTATGGCTATGTTGATTGAATCAAATAGCGAATTTAAAGTACTTGATGTTCTTTCTCACGCCTCTGACTTGCTGCGCAAGACGTATGATGAGCCGGTGCATGTAATTGTGAAAAATATTCCCAAAATTACGACAGACGATATTGCCGATGTGCAGGATATTCAACGCATATACACCAAAGCAAAGGTTTTGATTATTTCGTATTCAGAAAACGAAGACACTATTTTTAATATCATAAAAGTAGGAGCTAAAGGATTCCTTTCGCACGATGCCACGCGTCAAGATTTGTTTGAGGCAATTTATTCGCTGCGCAATGGATATGATTATTTCAGTAAATGTATCACCAACATTTTGCTTAATCGGTACGTGTCGTCGATTCAAAATCATGAAAAACCCGAAAATGATCAAGTAGAGGAATTGAGTTCTCGTGAAATTGAAATTCTTTCGTTGTGGGGAAAAAGTCTGACTAATTCTGAAATTGCCGACACCCTGCACATAAGCATTCGTACCGTAGAAACGCATAAAACACATATTATGCAAAAACTCAATCTCAAGACGCAAGTTGATTTGATAAAATATGCCATACGCAACAATATAATTGATTTGTAACACAGTTGATTCCGTAACATCTTATGAAATACGACATAGCTATAGTAGGTAGTGGATTGGGTGGGCTCGTTTGTGGCTATGTGCTTGCCAAAAACGGGTTTAAAGTCGTTATACTAGAGAAAAATTCACAAATAGGAGGGTGCTTACAAACGTTTAAGCGCAACGGTGTGAAATTTGACACGGGCATGCACTATATAGGAAGCATGGAAGAAGGGCAGATACTACACAGGTTTTGGAAGTATCTTGGCTTGCTCAACAATGTGCCCTTGCAACGCCTAAACCTTGATGCCTTTGATGTTGTTGACCTTAATGGTACCAAGTATAAATTTGCTTCAGGATTTGAAAATTTTCAAGAAACGCTTTCGCAACAATTCCCACAAAATCATCGTGATATAGAGGAGTATGTACGTCGTGTGCGTGAAATTGCATCATCATCGCCATTGTATAATTTACGAAAAATTAACCTCAATGTTTTTATTGAGCCAGACTACATTAAAACGAGCATAAATGATTTTATAGCTTCAATTACAGCAAATCCTACATTACAAAATGTGTTGGCAGGAAACCTTCCTCTCTATGCAGGAGTGAAAAATGTTACTCCAACCTATATCCATGCGCTCATTACCAATTTCTACATACAAAGTGCATATAGAATAGTAGGAGGCAGTGACCAGATAGCAAAATCGTTAGCTAGTTCAATCAAACAATTTGGAGGAGATATCTTTACCAATGCTGAGGTTGACAAGTTTCTTTGCAACGATACGTGTATGACGGCTGTTCAACTAACTAATGGTGAGGTCATTGAAGCAAAGAATTTTGTATCGAACATTCATCCGCAAGTTGCTGTTTCAAAAATTGATTCCTCTCTTTTACGTCGTGCGTATCGTGAGAGAATTGGAAATTTGCAAAATACTATATCGAATTTTACGGTCTATATTAAGTTCAAAGAAAATACTACACCGTATCTCAACTATAATTATTTCTATTACAAGAATGCCGATGTGTGGGCCGGTAACGATTACAATGAAAACACTTGGCCTGAGCAGTATTTATACATGCATCAATGCCACGCGCCAAATTCTACATATGCACAAAGTGCCGAACTTATAGGGTATATGCGTTACGATGAGGTTGCACGCTGGGCAGGAACAACTGTTGGACACCGCGGTTCCGAATACGAACAATTCAAAGAAGAAAAAGCACAACGAATGTTACAAGCGTTGGAACATCAGTTTCCCGGCATAAATCGTTGTATAGAGGCCTATAGTACCTCAAGTCCGCTTACATATCAAGACTATACTGCAACATTTCAGGGTTCAATGTATGGCATAGTGCGCGACAAAAATTTCCCGACTCAAACGCTTATATCTCAACGAACTAAAATATCTAATTTCTTTATGACCGGTCAAAATATCAATTCGCATGGCATTTTGGGCGTGACAATAGGGGCAATTCTCACATGTGCCGAATTTTTAGGACTGAATACCGTTATTGATAAATTTGCAGAAGAAGAATAATGGGCGAAAAGTTGTTCTTTAATTATTTCTTCCAGAAGTCTGGTAAAAATAAGATTAAGACGGTGAATATTTCCAAACGGCCAATATACATTGATAATGCCATTACGTATTTGGAAACATCTGGAAATGATGCAAAGCAAGATATCATGCCTTCGGGTGTGAATCCCATTCCTCCGTTACCTATAGAGAGAGCAACAGCTGAACATGATGTGTAGAAGTCATGTCCCATAATCGAGAGTAGGAAAGATCCAAGCAAAAAAATGGCAATGTACATTACAACGAATGCATATACGTTTGAAATTACTTTAGTGCCAAGAGGCTTTTTACTTAAACGGAGAGTAAGTACACCATTGGGGTGAAGAATTTGTTTGAGTGCCAAATAACTATTTTTTATCAAAATATTTATTCGCACCACCTTAATAGCACCACTTGTAGAACCAGCACATGCTCCAATAAATGTAAGAATGAAAAATAACATTTTTGTCGCAAATGGCATGATACCATAGTCACATGACGAAAACCCAGTTGTCGTTATGAAAGACACAACAAGGAACAATATATTTCGAAGTTGTTGTTCTGCATCAGCAAACGATTGGCATGTAGAAAAGTGTTCCCAAATATTTATTCCGAAAATACTCAAAGTAAAAATAACGATTAGTAAAATGTATGTTTTCAATTCTTCATCTTGTGTAAGATATCGAAACTTGCCACGTGCTCCCATATATAGTAACACGAAGTTTACACCCGAAATGAACATAAAAAAGATCACCACGTATTGTGCGTATGGCGATGCACTTGCCAAACCATCGTTGTAGTTCCAAAACCCGCCGGAAGAAATAGTACATTGTGCAAGAACCAACGCATCCAAGAAATTCATACCGCCAATCTTGAGTAGAGCAACTTCGAGCGCAGTGCACGCTATGTAAGTTAAGTATAGTCGGCTGGCTGTATCTTTTATGCGTGGGTGAATTTTATCTTTGGTAGGTCCCGTTACTTCTGCATTGTAGAGTTGGGTCCCTCCAATGCCCATCATAGGAATAATGGCAACGGTGAGAACTATGATACCCATACCACCAACCCATTGCATTTGGCCGCGCCAAAGTAAAATGTGTTTTGGTAATATTTCAACATTAGGAATAATTGTAGCTCCGGTAGTTGTATATCCTGACATTGCCTCAAAAAAACCATCGGCGAATGAAGAAAGACTATGAGAGAAGAGGAATGGCAGAGCTCCTATTATTGAGAAGATGAGCCAAACGGTTCCAACTATAAAATATCCTTCGCGGCGTCCTATGTTTTTTGATGCTTTGCGAAACGAAAAAGCCATAGCAAGACCAATTGCAGTGGTAATTCCTATCGCCAATAGTAGGCCGTCCATGTTTTCTGAATAGACCACGGCAGGAATGATACAACAAGCCATAAGTATGGCTTCTAGTAGTATTAAGATCCCAATGGTTCGTATGACAATTTTCCAATTCATTATGCTTCGGAATCTTCGTTTTTGCTTTTACGGCTTGCAATAAATTCAATAGTTACACAGACAAAGCCAATACCAAGTAGTGCTGTAATTGTATTTTTGTCGGCGGCATCTAAAAACATTAGTACCATTGATGCTATACCCAAAGCAAACGCTACCGCAAGCAGAATTTTAGTTCTCATAAATATTATTCAAAAAATTTTTTAATCTCATTAACTGCTGAAGGCAGTGCAAATATTAATACTTTGTCTCCATCGCAAATTTGCGTGCGACCTGAAGGAATAAAGGCATTTTTCCCGCGAACTACACCACCAATTACCGCATCTTTCGGTAAATTTTTCATTTCTATTAATGTTGATTTGGTGATTTTCATGTTTTCGTTGGCAATGATTTCCAATATTTGTGCATCACATTGTGTCAAGTGCCGTGTAGACGATATACTTGCAGAATTACTCAATGTATATTTGTGAATACTGTTCGCAGCAATTGTTTTTTTGTTAATCAAAGTGTCAATACCCATGTCAAGAGCAAGCCCAATGTAGTCAACGTTTTCAACTTCTGCTATGGTGCGTTTTACGCCAATACGTTTAGCCAAATAGCAAGAAAGAATATTTGTCTCGGCATTGCTTGTGGTGGCAATAAACACATCGGTATTGCGGATGCCTTCTTCAACGAGCAAATCCATACTACGTCCGTCGCCATTGATTATGAGCGTGTTCTCCAATTGTTGAGAAAGTTTACGAGCTTTTTCCGGATTAATTTCAATCAACTTTACATCGAATTGCTTCTGCAAAATCTTAGCAGTGGCACGACCAGTGCGACTGCCACCTAAAATCATAACTTGTGAAACGGCCGCATCCTTTTTCTCGAATGTTTCAAGCATTTTATTCACGCCTTGGCGGTTGCTCACAATATAGAGTATATCATCCGGTTGGCAAATATCATCACCCTTAGGAATTATAGTTGAAAAGCCTCGTTTGATTGCAATAACACGATATTTTTGTAGTTCGTCTTGCGTTGGAATAATTTCTTGCATGTATTTTCCAACAACGGCAGCTGTTTCTTCTACTTTGAGTACGAAGAGAGAGAGTAGCCCATCAGCAAAATCAAATGATTCGCGGGTGGCTGCTCGTTCTACGAATGTTGCAATTTCTTGTGCAGCAAGTGCTTGTGGATATATAATAGAATCTATTCCTATTTCGCGAAATAGTTTTTTGTTCTTTTCAAGCAAAAGTTCCGGGTCTCGTACACGAGCAATAGTATGTGGAGCACCTAACTTCTTCGCAATAACGGCTGAAGCTATGTTCATTTCAGGGAAATGCGTTACGGCAATATACAAGTCGCACGCTGCAACTCCTGCTTCATTGAGGACAGAAATGGTAAGTGCAGAGCCTTCAATTGTCAATATGTCCAAATGCAAGGCAAGTTGGTTGAGATTTTCGGTATCAACATCAATGACAGTTACTTCGTGTCTGTCGTCTGCCAAGATTCTTGCTAAGTGTTGTCCAACTTCGCCGGCACCAGCTATAATTATCTTCATCGTATTTTAAAAAAGCGGACTAAGATAGTGTATTTTATGAGAAAAAAATAAAACAATTAACGACCTTTTTGTAAAATCAATTTTTTCGTTGAAGAAACTTATATGTTGTGGCTTATAGTATAACATGCTATAAGTCTTTTTTAGTTATTGTTCCTTTGTATAAATCGTTTGTGTTGGGAAGGCAAATTCGAGTCCGTTAGCATTGAATTCTCGGAGAATTTCCATATTAACTTCTGTTTGCGTTTCGTAATAATCACCAGACTTTTTTATGTAATAAATAAAAAGAATTTGCATTGAAAAATCGCCATAGGTAAGAAAACTCACAATAACATCATTTTTAATCGTGTGAATTTTTTGAGGCAAGTCGCGGAGTATCTTCATGGCCAAATCCATTTTTTCCGGAGTTGTGTCATACGTCAATCCAAGGGTGACTTTAATTCGCGTTGAAGGTTCGGAATTAACATTTTCTATGGGATTGTCAATCACTTGTGAGTTAGGAATTGTAACTACGCGATTGTCCAATGTGCGAATTCGAAGGCTGCGCAATCCAATGGTTATGACATTGCCGTCGATAGTGCCAAAACGGACTCTGTCGCCAATATTGAACGGACGGTCAAAAAACAACATGAATCCGCTTAAAAGGTTTTTTACCGTATCTTGGGCAGCCAAGGCTATCGCAACACCTCCAATACCAAGACCTGCTATCAATGTGCCGATTTGAATGCCGATATTGTGCATCGCAACCAGAATACCAAGAATCCAAATGGTGTAGGTAGTGGTCCGATAGAGAATTTCAGTCATGCTGTGGTTGATTTTTGAATCTCCTTTATCAGCATATTTTGCTAGTATGTTTTGTATAATTCCACCAGCTAGGCGAGAGAATGCCCATGTGAAATTGATGACAATCAAAACGGTGTATATCTTCCACATTGACGTTTCAAGGGCATCAGATGTGTCAAGCCGTTTGATAGCATACCAAATGAGTGCAATAATGGCCGCAAACATAAATGGAGCTCGAAATTTCTCTATCAGTAAGTCGTCAAGAGTTGATTCTGTTTTTGCTGCAAGTCTGCTAAAGATTTTTGTAAAAATCAGATAAATAAGTTTGGCTATGAAAAAACCTCCAATCGCTATGGCTAGTGAAATAAGTATATCCAAAAGACTGTTGCCCCAAATTGTGTATGTCAACATAAGCTCTATTTTTTTACAAATGTAACAAAAACATTGTAGTAGTAAAAAAGTTGCGTTTTGGAATAGCTATTTTTATCATTCAATTGTCTAAACCAAAAAATAAAAAAAGCAGAAGCTTTGCAACTTCTGCTTTGTACGAGAGATTATCGTAGACTTTATTTAAAATATCTATTGAATAATCCTTGAAAACCTTGTCCGTGACGAGCTTCGTCTTTTGCCATTTCGTGAACAGTGTCATGAATAGCATCAAGATTTTGTGCTTTTGCATTTTTGGCAATTCTCATTTTGTCGGCGCAAGCACCTGACTCTGCCATCATGCGTTTTTCAAGATTCGTTTTGGTATCCCAAACCACATCTCCTAACAATTCGGCAAATTTAGCTGCATGTTCGGCTTCCTCGAACGCATATCGTTTGAAAGCTTCTGCAATTTCAGGATAGCCTTCGCGGTCAGCTTGGCGGCTCATTGCTAAGTACATGCCAATTTCTGAGCATTCGCCATTGAAATGAGCAGACAAATCTTTTTTCATTTCGGCATCGCAGTCTTTTGCTATTCCTATAACGTGTTCTGTAGCAAATGACAAACCAGCTGATTCGTCAACAGGTTTCCATGTCACTTTTTGTTTACATTGAGGACAGTGTTCAGGAAGGTTGTTCTCGTCGCCTTCATATACGAACCCACAAACGGGGCATACAAATTTTTTCTTCATATCGTGGTTGTTCTTAATGTTAATAATTATCTGGTCTTACTTGGAAATATGCTTGTGGGTGTTCGCACACGGGACAAATATCAGGAGCGTTTTTGCCAATTACAAGGTGGCCGCAATTTGAACATTGCCAAATCATATCTTTGTCTTTACTGAAAACGAGTCCGCCTTCTATATTTGACAATAGTTTAAGAAAACGTTCTTCATGTTCTTTTTCAATTTTAGCTACGCCTTCGAATAATGTGGCAATATCTTTGAACCCTTCTTCGTGAGCTTCTTCTGCGAAGTTTGCGTACATATCTGTCCATTCATAGTTTTCACCAGCGGCAGCATCTTTTAAATTCGTAATAGTATCAGCTACTTTTCCACCGTGAAGCAATTTGAACCATATTTTTGCGTGTTCTTTTTCGTTGTTAGCTGTTTCTTCAAATAGATTTCCTATTTGTACAAAACCATCTTTTTTTGCTTTTGAGGCGTAGTATGAGTATTTATTACGTGCTTGTGATTCACCTGCAAATGCTGCTTGCAAGTTTTTTTCTGTTTTTGAGCCTTTTAATTCCATATGCTGTATATTTTTACATTTTTATTATAACGAAATTTTTTCAAAATCGGCAACGCCATGTTTGCAAACGGGGCATATAAAGTCAGGAGGAAGTTCTTCTCCTTCGTAAATGTAGCCACAAATTCTGCATCGCCAACCAACTTTCCCCGTGTTTTTAGTTGCGGGCGAACTTTGTTGTGGTTTTATGTGTTTATGGTAGTACGAGTACGTGAGTGTTTCGTCTGATGATAAAACTTCTGCCTCCGTCACTTCTGCAATGAAAAGTGTGTGTGTGCCTAAGTCAATCATTGACGTAACCGAACCCGACAAAAATGCATTACTATATTCCGAAAGATAGAGAACACCATTGGCAGAACGTTTCGCCGAGTCAAACCCAATGAATTTGTCAGCTGTTTTGCCTGATTGAAATCCAAATCTTTCTATAACAGAAAATGGTGTAGATTGTGTAAGTACCGAGACATTGAATTTTCCCGATGCTTTAATCATATCGTGCGTTCGGTTTGCTTTATTTATAGCTACCGTAATTTGTAACGGACTACTGGTAACTTGCTGTACTGTATTCACAATACACGCATTGTCATCGCCATCGTTGTTGGCCGACAATGCGTATACGCCATATGCTATTGAAAATAAAGCCTTTGAATTCATATTTATGCTTCTTCAAAGTCTTCTTTTCCAACTCCGCACATTGGACAAGTCCAATCAGCAGGTAAATCTTCAAATGCTGTTCCTGGTTCTATACCATTATCTGGGTCACCAACTTCAGGATCGTATTCATAACCACATACTTTACAAACAAATTTTTTCATAATTATTATTTTTTAGTTAGACATTTGTTACATATTCCTTTATAGTACACTTGTGTTTCTTTAACGGAAAAACCTCCGTCTAAAGTATCGATTGGAACATCAAAGTTTTGAGGAATGTCATAAATAGTTTGGCACTTTTCGCAAAGAAAATGTGCGTGCCGATATGTATTTCCATCAAAATGATTCATTTTTCCATCAATTGAAATTGCTAATATAATACCTTTTTCTTGAAGTTGTTCAAGCGTATTATATACTGTTGTTTTTGAAAGTGTGGGAATGCTCGGCACTAGTGCATTATACACCTCGTCAGCCGAAGGGTGTGTGGAATGTTCTAAAACATAACGTAAAATATACATTCTTTGTACCGAAGCCTTAATGCCACATTGGTTTAATAATGTTACAATTGTGTTGTCTGATATTTTCTGTTTTTGTTCCATTATTAATTTTTTTTACAAATTTGTAATAATTACAAAATAAGTCCAAATATTTTGACGAAAAAAAACAAAAAATAGATATACGTCTCCTGAAATACGATTGGCAGTTCCATAAATTTTGTATCTTTGTGAAAATAAATTAAATAAAATCCCCTATGAAAGGAAAATATCAAAGACTTATTATCATTGGCATCGTAGCCGTATTTTTTCTCGTTGCTTTTGGAAACAGTATGTTTATAAAATTGGAAGCAACTGAGCGAGGTGTTATATTTCGTCAGTTTACCACTGGTTTGGATAAAGACAATGTGTATGAACCAGGATTTCATATAATTGCACCATGGAATGACATGTATGTATTCAATGTTTCAGAGCAAAAAGTTGAAGAAACAATGGATGTGCTTGATAAAAATGGTCTTTCTATCAATATAGAAATAACCGTTCGTTTTTATCCTATTTACAATAAGGTAGGTAGCTTGTATGAAGCTTTCCGTACCGATTATGCCAACGTGTTGGTTGTTCCTGAAGTTCGTTCTTCAGTACGTCAAGTTGCTGGACGCTATACGGCTGAAGAAATTTATTCAACAAAACGTTCTGAAGTGGAACAAACAATTATTGACGAAGCCGGTAAAAAATTACGTGAAAATAACATAGAAATGAAAGCTTTGTTGATTCGTTCTATTAATTTGCCACAAGACATTCGCCAAGCTATTGAAAGTAAGTTGAAACAAGAACAAGAAGCTCTTGCATATCAATTCCGTTTGGAGAAAGAAAAATCGGAAGCAGAACGTAAAAGAATCGCTGCAGAAGGTGAGGCTCGCGCCAACAATATTATCAATAATAGTTTGACACCTAGTTTGCTTAAGATGCGTGGCATTGAAGCAACGTTGGAATTGGGTAAATCACAAAACTCTAAGACTATAATTATTGGTGGTGGAGGTGATGGACTTCCTCTCATATTGAACTCAGACAAATAAATTAGTAACTAATAATAATAACGAAGGCTGTTGGACACATACAACAGCCTTTTTTATACTATGGATTACAAAAGTATACTTAACACTACGGAACCAAAAGCAATAATGGTGGTAGGCGACATTATGCTTGATTCCTATTTATGGGGAAATGTTGATAGAATTTCACCTGAGGCCCCTGTGCCGGTAGTTCTGGTAGATTCTGTAGAAGACCGCTTGGGCGGAGCTGCAAATGTGGTGAAAAACTTTATTTCGCTTGGCATGCGTCCGTTTGTGTGTAGCGTAGTAGGCGATGACGAGGCTGGTCATACGTTCCTTAAAATACTCCAAACATTGGGTGTTGATTCTAAATACTGTGTAGTTGACCAAAATAGGAAAACAACCATAAAAAAGCGTGTTATTTGCGGAAAACAGCAAATGTTGCGTATTGATAGCGAGCAGATTGACGAAATACGTGAAGACGTACGCAAAAAGTTGGAGGAAAATGTACGTAAAGGCATAGAAGAAGAAAATATCGCTGCAATTGTTCTTGAAGACTATGACAAAGGAGTTTTTTCGGCAGAATTAATTCAAATTATCGTAAATGAGGCAAAAGCGAAGTCTATTCCGGTTTTAGTTGATCCTAAAAAACGGAATTTTACCAACTATAAAAACGTGACACTTTTCAAACCAAACTTCAAAGAATTTACAGAAGGATTAGGTAAATCGTGTTCAAAATATGATAATGATGCGTTGTTTTCTCTTGCAAAAGAATTTATGCAGAAGCAAAGCATTGACATTATGATGATTACACTATCGGAATTGGGAATATTCGTAGCCGATAAAGATGCGTATGTTCATATACCAACGCAAGTGCGCCACGTTGCCGACGTTTCAGGTGCAGGAGACACGGTTATAAGCGTTGCTACCGTGTGCTATATTTTAGGCTTCCCGATAGCAGAAATAGCTCGAATATCAAATATTGCGGGAGGTCTTGTCTGCGAGCAACCCGGAGTAGTAACAGTAGAAAAAGAACAATTAATACAAAAAATATAATGGCTTCAATTTTAATTGTTGACGATGAACGTGCCATTCGTAATTCAATGAAAGAAATTCTTGAATACGAATCATACAAAGTTGACGTTGCGGAAAATGGAGTAGAAGCTTTGCAGAAAGTGCAAAACGAAAAATACGACCTCATTTTTTCTGACATCAAAATGCCTGAAATGGATGGGATTGCTTTTCTCGAAGCAGTTATGAAAGAGCGCGGTGATGTTCCCGTTATTATGATATCGGGCCATGCAGAAATTGATATCGCCGTAAAGTCTATAAAAATTGGAGCGTACGATTTTATTTCCAAGCCACTTGATATGAACCGTTTATTAGTAACGGTGCGCAATGCCTTGGATAAGAAAAAACTTGTGCAAGAAACTACAATGCTGAAGAAGAAAATTGGTTCAAAGTACCAAATGATAGGCAATTCTCCAGCATTGAAGAAAATAAATGAAATAATAACAAAAGTAGCTCCAACTGATGCTCGTGTGCTCATAACCGGACAGAATGGCTCTGGTAAAGAATTGGTTGCTCATGCGCTCCACGACCAAAGTAATCGTAAAAATGGACCATTTATAGAAGTAAATTGCGCTGCAATTCCTTCGGAACTTATTGAGAGTGAACTTTTTGGACATGAAAAGGGAGCATTTACCTCGGCAGTAAAAACACGTATAGGTAAATTCGAACAAGCCGATGGAGGTACTTTATTTCTTGATGAAATAGGCGATATGAGCCTTTCTGCACAAGCAAAAGTGCTTCGAGCGTTACAAGAACAAAAAATAACTCGTGTAGGAAGCGAAAAAGATATTACGGTAGATGTACGTGTGCTTGCTGCTACTAACAAGAATATGAAAGAGGAGATAGACGCAAAACGTTTCCGTGAAGATTTATATCATAGATTGAGTGTAATTCTTATAAAAGTGCCTTCTCTCTCAGAGCGTATCGAAGATATACCGTTGCTTGCCGAACATTTTGTGATAGAAACGAGCAAAGAAATGGGTATCCCGAAAAAAGAAATTACACCAGGTGCCATAAAGAAATTACAAACATATTCTTGGACCGGAAATATTCGCGAGTTTAGAAATGTGATAGAACGGCTCGTAATTCTTAGTGGAAAAACTATTGAAGAGTCTGATGTAGACCTCTATACGCAGCCACTTGGATAATCACTCAAAAACCATTTTGAGTATCCCCAATGAGGTTAGTTGTTGGGTTTTGCAGATGTGATAATCATAATACAAGAGCAAAATATCTAGAAGTTGTTGACGCTCCTGGCGATTCAATTCTAACACATCGGTAAGTTCTTCAGAATTAATGATTAAAGAAAATAGTCGGCTTTGCTCTAATGATAAATTTTCGTGTAGTCCGTTAGGCGATATGAATTGCGAATTGAGCAACGAAAATATATTTGTTTGCGGGGTAAAATTATTTTGTGGAAAAAATCCCAAAAAACGCGTCAGGTGCAGCAAGTAGAGTATATGTAAATTAGCAAAGTTCGTTTTTGATTCTTCCAAGAGAAATACAAAACTTTTTAGGTATTGAAATACTGCATCGCAGCGTTCCTCTTCTTTAAATACTTTGTCGGTAATTTCACCAACAAAAAGCGCAATAGTTGATTTGAAAACATTTGCTGTAATATCCGTCGGCACTAATTGAAATGAGATATTCGTAATCCGATGAATTTGCTTTGATGTTTTTTTTCGAATCACCGAAAGGTGTACAAAAGACAAAGGTTGGAACATTGCCATTTTTGAATGGTTTGTTCTTACATTATTCATAATGTAGCTACCATTCCCAAATTGTTCTGTATAGATATGCGCTATCACACTCGTTTCGGAGTATTTTATAGTACGCAAAACAATGGCATTGGTTTCGGTGAGCATGAAATTATAATCCTGTGCTAGTTTCCTTCTTTTTGTCGCGTTTCAATTTCTCTGGAATATAATCCGAAAATTTCTCACGTGAGCTATGAAGGTCTATATCAGATATATATTGAAATTTACCTTGCTTGTATTTATATCCATCTACCGAAAAATCTGGGCCATAGAATTCAAAGATTCCGTCGTAACGCGGGTCTGATGGTGCAAGATGATCAAGAACATACATTTTCTTTTTCTTTTCGTAGCGAAGCATCATAATTTGCTTAGAAGAGTATTCAAATATGATACGCTTTTTGTAGCCGCTTCCTTTTTGTTCTATAATTTGATACCCAAATGAAGGTTTTCCCTTCTTATCAAATCTAAATGTTTCTATTACTTTTTTTTGTGTATAAATATTGTTCGGACGCCATCCTAAAAGAATGTATGTTGTGACATCATCATATTTATATGCACGAAGGTCGTAGTAAACCGCACCATACCAATTGTCCGGAGCATTTGTTACCCTTGTTGGGTCTCGCATTGTTGTGGCGTTATCAATAAGTTGATACACTTCAACGGTATTGGTTTCTTTAAAATACTGTTGCAACAAACCGAATGTTTCGTATGTTCCGTTGGTGTGAACAATATGCCATGTGAAAATGCGAAACGTTTGGTCAGGTGCGATAAGGTTTCCCATTTTTAACTCAAGGAATGGATATTTGAATGATTCGGGAATGTGAAGCACCGAATCAAGCATCTGTATAAAAATCTTATTGTTTTTAATATTATCTTCTTCGCTAGCGAGATGTGTGATTTTTGAAAAAACAGCATTTAAGTTGTATGCGTCTATGCTGAAATTTTGCGCAGAACTTTCAAAGCTAAATATCAACGCCACTAGTATGGACAAAAATATTCGTTTCATTTATTTTGCTCCAAATTTGAATGTTTGTGTTTTCCCGTTAGTAGAAAAAGTACTGATGTAAACGCCTTTTTGGTACTTTTTAAACGAATAAATTTTTGATTGATTGCTTGGAGAAAGTACAACAGATTCAAGTAATCGTCCTTGTGCATCAAATACCTTGATTGCTACGTTTGACTGTGATTGTGGATATTCTATCCAATATTCATTATTGGCATAACATAGTTTTGCCGGAGTATAATCAATAGTTTGAATGGCAACATTGCCTTGCCCCGTTGTATCTACTATAGTTGGATTGTATTTCTGCTTCAGTTGGTAGGCCAATTTGTACAAATCAGATTGTGTGTCAGCCGCCAACATTGCGTATCGTACTACACAAGAATCGGAGGGAGCTATGCTGTCAATTGTGGAATGTGCAAATACTCCAATCTCTTTACCATAGATGGTGTTCATTCCAATTGCATGTTTGCTATTGTTTAATGCGTACCACAATTCATTATTCGAAAAACCATCGCTATAGACTATCACATCGGAATAAACGTCGAATGCGTACACATCAAAAGGATGATAATCTAATGACATATATCCAACATAGTAGGTGCGGTCTTCAACACTTGCTGCAACTGACAATTGCAAACTATCAACGTACCATATTTTGTTGTATGACGAATTTAAAATATCCCAATCAATAAAGGCTCCACATCGGAGGTCGTAAAGCGTGCTATCTCGTTGATTATTAATGCGATATTCGTAAATTATTGCAGCAGTATCTTTCTTGCCATAGATGTATTGATTAATTGGAATATTTTCTGCTTCATATTGAGAATATATCATCAAATCAGCCGTGTCTGTTGGAATAATAGTAGGTGAAGTTATAGGTTCAAAACTAGCCTTCCTGTCTGAACGCGAGTATATGGCAGACTGATTTTCCGCAATTACCAAACCACCTTGGAAAACGCAATTTCCCTGATTTTTATAATTGAACCCATTTTGATTTTTATTAACGGTATAAATAGCTATACTACCATCGCCGGTTGCGGTTGATTTAATATCACCAAGTTCAAAGTCGTAATAACTGACATTTAATGTGATTGGATAATATTCATAGCTCCAATATGCGTTGTCGCCGGTATAGGTGAATTCAAAGTAGTTTGTGAGGTCTTTAGGAGGCTCTGCTGCTGCAACAAACAAGAATTTGCATGTTGTATCTTTGCCCATTTCTAATTTACTGAAAGAGAAAACTCCTTTGACGGGACTTAGATAACTCGTTAGGCTTGTT
Organism: Bacteroidales bacterium; assembly: GCA_036752345.1. GTDB lineage: Bacteria > Bacteroidota > Bacteroidia > Bacteroidales > UBA1715 > UBA1715. Next base: position 35,124 of record DAIOSV010000004.1, read on the forward strand.
GCGTTGATAATGAGGCTTTTAGCGTCGTGTAGGTAATTCTTGAATGTTACATAAAGAGCAACGGTATCGCCGGCATATATGTGAGGTTGTCCCGTTAGATTTTCTGTTTTTAAATCAGTAATTCGAATACTTGGTAAGGTGGCATTTGTTACTGCTTTCAAAACGTTTACTCGGCCATTCCCTAATTTGTCTTTATAGATAGGATCGGTATTGATAGTGTAAATATTGTCGGCTGTAACACGAAGAAGTTCACCAACTTGAATGGCTGAATATTCAGGGTGTTTGCTTCGTACTAGTGCTGCTGCTCCTGCAACAATCGGAGACGCAAATGATGTTCCGCCTCCCGACATTGAAATCGTTTTGTCATTGTTGGCAATAGAATAAAATCCTTTAGCTGGAGCACAGATATCAACATAATAATTGTAGTGAGATCCTTTTGTTGGTGAGTCTGCCCAGATGTAATCACCATATACTGTTCCTCCTACACTTAACACAGACTTATAAGAAGCCGGATAATACATATCGGTACTAGCAGAATTTCCGGCTGCAGCAACGATTAACGCATCGCAGTTGTTTGTTGCATAGTTCACAATATCTTGTCCGTAAATGCTACCGGCAACATCGCCCCATGAGCAATTTATAACCTTGCATCGATGGTTGGCAGCATATACAATGCCATCATACCCATTGGTGATAGAAGTACTGCCGTCGCGACATACTTTAACCGGAAGAAATTTAGTTTTAAATCCAACACCAGCAGTGCCAAAACCATTACTAACTTGTGCACTCGCAATGCCGGCAACGTAGGTGCCATGTTCGGTGGCCGATGAGTTTGTTGGATCTTGGTCATTATCCGCAACATCCCAACCACGGTAATTGTCTATAAATCCATCACCATCATTGTCATATCCATCAATTGGGTCTTTGAGATTATACGCTATTTTGTTTATTAAATCGGTTTGAATAATGTCGTTTCCCGCATCAATTATGCCAATAACCACAGTGCTATCACCTTGTTCTATGTCCCAAGCATCTAATACTTTACATACGTTCAAGTGCCATAGATTTCCGTTCGTGTATTCTGGATCATTGGGAGTATAGAGTAATTCGCCAATGTATGAAGGTTCTGCATATTCTATAGTATTCATGTGGTTGAGTGTTGCCAAAACTTTTTCAAAAGGAATATCTCCGGTATAGCTGCATTCGTAGATTTGGCTTATATCTACACAATTCTCGCAATTCTTTGGTGTAATTGATTTTGGGAATTTTTGTTGTGGCGTCGTTGCTCCAATTTGTGCAAGGTATAGATTTGCTTGTTGATCGTTTGGTTCAAACTCTGTTGTGGTCGCACTTTTCAACGTTGGCAACGATTTATATTTAAAAATAATTTTGCCTGTTTCTATTTTGTTACCATTAAAATAGCTAATGCTTTGCGAGAACAATGTTGTCGAGCAAAGAACCAATACAAAAAAGAACAGTAGTTTTTTTATCATAGCGTTTGCTTTATTTTTTTTGCCAAACTTGATGCAAAAATAAATTCGTTAATCTCTTGATTATCCGTGTGCCAAATTTCTTCTTTATTTCCTTCCCACCATTTTTCTCCTTTATATATAAAGACAATCTTGTCTGCTATTTCCATCACTGAATTCATGTCGTGTGTGTTTACAATAGCGGTAATGTTGTATTCTTGTGCAATGCCATGGATGAGGTTATCAATCACAATTGAAGTCATAGGGTCCAAGCCCGAGTTAGGTTCATCGCAAAATAAGTATTTGGGATTCAATGCAATAGCGCGAGCAATTGCTACACGTTTTTGCATACCACCACTAATTTCAGACGGGTATAAATTGTTTTTATTGATAACTTCTACACGTTTCAAACAGAAGTTTGCTCGGTCACGGCAATCTTCTTCGCTCATGTTGGAGAACATTCGAAGTGGAAACATCACATTGTCTTCAAGCGTTTCGGAGTCAAACAAGGCGCCACTTTGAAACACCATTCCAATTTCTTTTCTAATTTCTTTGCGATCTTTGTCGTTCATGGCGGTGTAGTCACGGCCATGGAATAAAATTTTCCCGGAGTCAACCGTTAGCAATCCTACAATTGACTTCATAAGCACCGTTTTCCCGGAGCCGCTTCGTCCAATGATACAGTTTACCTTACCCTCTTCAAAAACGGTTGATACGTTTTTTAGAACTGCCACATCTTTGAATGATTTTGATACGTTTTTAACTTCAATCATAATTTAGAGTAAAGAAGTGAGTAAAAGGTTAAATAACAATACAACGATACTGCTTTTTACAACGGCTTGTGTGCTTGCTTGTCCTACTTGCAAAGAGCCACCTTTTGCATAGTATCCATAATAACTCGAAATTGATGTAATTAATATTCCGAAGATAAACATTTTTATGTTGGTGTACACAATGTAAAAAGGTTGAAACATAAATTGCAACCCATACGTGAATTGATTAGATGGGACTTCTCCGGTCATGTCACCAACTATCCATCCGCCACCAATACCTAAAATAATGCTTATGCAGCAAAGAACTGGAAATGAAATAGCTCCGGCGGTAATTTTAGGCATTATGAGGTAATTTGCCGAATTAACACCCATAATATCAAGTGCATCAATTTGTTGGGTTATTCTCATTGTTCCAATTTCCGATGCAATACTTGAACCAACTTTTCCTGCAAGAATTAATGCAACTACCGACGACGAAAATTCAAGAATAATAGCATCACGAGTGCCTAGTCCTACTAGATATTGAGGTAGAACAGGGTTGTCCATGTTTATGGCAAGTTGTAGTGCCATAACGCCTCCCATAAAGAAAGAAATGATAGCTACTATACCCATTGAATCATATCCAATGGCAACAATTTCTTTGCCTACATTTCGCCAGAACATCCGTTTTTGGTCAGGTATAGCAATAGCTTTTTTCATAAGCAACATATACTGACCGATATGAAAGAATAAATTCACGTACTAATTTTTTAACGCATAAAAATAGTAAATTTTTTTAAGACAGGAATACTTATTGTAGCTCGCAATGCAATCAGTATAAAATAAACAAAAAATCCCGAGAAAGTTCCCGGGATTTTACCTGTATATACACTGTGTTGTTAGTTACAACAACATAGTGGTTTCAATTGTTTAAAGAAATCATTGCCTTTATCATCAACTAAAATAAATGCAGGGAAGTCTTCAACTACAATTTTCCAAATTGCTTCCATACCAAGTTCTGGATATTCTACGCATTCAATACTTTTAATGCTACTTTGTGAAAGCACAGCAGCCACACCGCCAATAGTTCCAAGGTAGAATCCTCCGTGTTTCTTACAGGCGTTAGTCACTTCTTCGGTACGGTTACCTTTGGCAATCATAACGAGTGAAGCTCCATTTGCTTGGAATTCGTCAACATACGTGTCCATACGGTTTGCTGTAGTTGGGCCCATACTTCCGCAAGGATATCCTTGTGGCGTTTTTGCCGGTCCTGCATACAAAATAGGATGGTCTTTAAAGTATGATGGCACTCCTTCTCCTGCGTCAAGACGAGCTTTCAGTTTCGCATGTGCAATGTCGCGTGCAACGATGATAGTTCCTTTCAAATTGATACGAGTAGAAACCGGATATTTTGAAAGTTCTTTACGAACTGCATCAATACCTTTGTCAAGGTCAATTTCTATACCTTTACAGCCTTCGCCTGCTTTGCAGTATTCTTTAGGAATAAGTTCACTTGGGTTTTCGTCCATTTTTTCTAACCAAACACCATCGGCATTGATTTTTGCTTTAATATTACGGTCGGCAGAACAACTTACGCCCATACCAATAGGACAGCTTGCGCCGTGGCGTGGCAAACGGACAACGCGAATGTCGTGTGCTAAATATTTTCCGCCGAATTGTGCTCCAAGTCCAATATTGTGCGCTTCTTTGAGTAATTTTTTCTCTAAATCAATGTCGCGGAAAGCGCGTCCTGATGCGTTTCCGGTAGTTGGTAGACTGTCGTAGTATTTTATGCTGGCAAGTTTTACGGTGAGCAAGTTTTTCTCAGCCGAAGTTCCGCCAATAACGAATGCAATATGGTATGGAGGGCACGCTGCCGTTCCCAATGTCTTCATTTTTTCAACAAGGAAAGGAAGCAATGTGTCTTCATTTTGAATGGTAGCTTTTGTCATCGGGTAGAAGTAGGTTTTGTTTGCCGAACCACCACCTTTTGCAACCATTATAAATTTATATTCATCACCTTCGGTAGCTTCAATGTCTATTTGAGCCGGAAGGTTACATTTTGTGTTTACTTCGTCATACATATTGAGAGCAGCATTCTGCGAATAACGAAGGTTGTCGTTCACGAACGTGTTGTAAACGCCTTTTGAAAGCGCTTCTTCATCGTCAAAACCGGTCCAAACTTGTTGACCTTTTTCTCCATGTATAATAGCGGTACCGGTGTCTTGGCAAAAAGGCAATACGCCTTTTACTGCGGTTTCGGCATTACGCAAAAATTGCAATGCAACGTATTTATCATTTTCACTTGCTTCTGGGTCTTCCAATATTGCTGCAACTTGTTTGTTGTGCTCGCGGCGCAACATAAATTCTACATCGTGAAATGCTTGTTGTGACAGCAAGGAAAGAGCTTCTTTACTCACTTTTAGAATTTTGTGACCTTCAAATTCGCTTACACTCACACCGTCTTTACTGAGAAGTCGGTACTCTGTGTCATCGTTGCCCAATTGAAACATTGGTTCGTAATGAAATTCTGCCATATTTTGTTATTGTTTTATATTGTTGTTTTTTGTCAACGGCTACGTAGAATAATAGCAACCGTTTTGTCAGGTTTTGTCTTATTTGCTATGTTCGGGAACGACAGCAAGAAATATCAAATCTTGAGTGCCACAGTTTATGATGCTATGTTCTTGACCTTGTGGGCAATAATGTACATCGCCAGCTTTGAGAGGACAAACTGTACCATCGCAGAGCACTTTGCCTGAGCCTTCGAGAATGTACACTGTTTCACTATTTGTTTCGTGTTTGTGCATTCCAATTGACGCATCGGGAACAAGTCGTATGCGCATTATTTTGTTTGTACCGTCGCTGAATGCTTGTATGATGGCCGATTTTTCGCCACCTTTGAAATTCTTTTCCTCCTTCTCGGGAATGGTATTAAAAGCAATATTCATTGTTCTAAATATTTATTTCGTAAAATTAACACAAATTCTTGTATGTGAAACACTCCATGTCGTTTTTTATAAAGTAACCAAAACGTAATGTTTTGGAGTTATCTGTTTTCTATCTTAACAATTTGTTTACATTTGCATTAATTCATTATTGAAGAGTTAAACTTTTTTTTTAATGGTAACCTTAGAAAAAATCCAGTCAATAGTTTTTGATAGTAATCGTTTGAATATCAGTAAAAAAGAGACTGAGAAAATAATAGAAAGCTATTCTTTTTTAGAACAATTTTCAAAAGACAAAGTTATTTACGGAATCAATACGGGTTTTGGCCCAATGGCTCAGTACCGTGTGAGCGACAAAGATTTAAATGACTTACAATATAACATAGTTCGCTCACATTCCTGCGGTGCTGGCAAACCATTATCGGAACTGTGCGTACGTGCTGCAATGTATGCTCGCTATCTTACTTTTGTTCAAGGGAAATCGGGTATTCATATTGATTGCGCTATTCAGCTTAAAGAGTTTTTGAATCGTGGTATTTACCCATTTATTCCGGAACATGGAAGCGTTGGTGCAAGTGGCGATTTGGTGCAGCTATCGCACATGGCTTTAACCTTGATTGGAGAAGGTTTTGTGTTTTATAAAGGTGAAAAACGTCCGACTGCCGAAGTGTTGAAACAAGAGAAATTACAACCGCTCAAATTGCGTGGTCGTGATGGCTTGTCAATCGTGAATGGCACAGCATGTATGTCGGGAATAGCATTTGTAAATCTTGTCTATTCTCAAAAATTATTGCATTGGTCGTTACTATTTTCTTCTTTGATGAACGAAATTGCAGGTTCATATGATGATTTTTTGAGTCCGGCGTTGAACAATATAAAATTACACGAAGGTCAGCAGAACGTTGCTGCTACAATGCGTGAAATCCTTAAAGGAAGCAAATGTTTGCGCGATCGTCAGGCTGAATTGTATGCGCAGAAAACCACCACAATGCATTTTTCTGACGACAAAAAAGTTCAACCATACTATTCGTTGCGTTGCGTTCCACAAGTATTAGGACCAATTTCTGATGAAATTGACAATGCGGCAAAAGTCATCGTAAACGAATTTAATTCGGTTGACGATAACCCTATTGTTGATGTAGAAACGAAAAACGTATATCACGGCGGGAATTTCCACGGAGATTATATTTCATACGAAATGGATAAGTTGAAAATTGGTGTTACGAAAATGACAATACTCAACGAACGCCAATTAAATTACTTGTTCCACGACAGAATTAATGGAATTTTGCCCCCATTTGTGAATTTGGGAAAATTAGGATTGAATTATGGTTTGCAAGCGGCCCAATTTACCGCTACGTCAACTACAGCAGAATGCCAAACATTGTCAAACCCGATGAGTGTGCATACCATTCCAAACAACAATGACAATCAGGATATTGTATCAATGGGAACGAATTCGGCTTTAATTGCAAAACACATTATAGAAAATTCTTTCCAAGTTGCCGCAATTCATTCTATGGCATTGGCTCAAGCGGTAGATTGTTTGAAAATACAAGATAAATTGTCGCCGGTAACTCGTGCGTTCTATGAAGATATTCGAAAAATTGTTCCTATATTTGTTGAAGATATGCCAAAGTATGAGGAAATTGCGACTTTAATAACATATTTGAAAAACGTAAATATATAATTAATGAAATACGCATTAGTAACCGGAGGATCGCGCGGAATAGGTCGTGCAATAAGTATAACACTCGCAAAAGAGGGATATGCTGTTATTGTTAATTACCATACAAACGAGCAAGCTGCTCTCGAAGTAAAACAAATAATAGAAGCAGATGGTGGACATGCAGAATTGTTGCCTTTTGATGTATCTGATGAAAAATCGGTAGACGCAGCAATTTTATCGTGGCAAGAGTCGCATTCTAACGAATATATAGAAGTGTTGGTCAACAATGCAGGAATTAAAAAAGATGCTTTGCTCGTTTTTATGCAAACTGACGCATGGAATAATGTATTGCGCACCAATCTTGATTCTTTCTTTTTTGTAACTCGTCGAGTACTAAAAAATATGATACCGAAACGCAACGGACGCATTATCAATGTGGCATCGTTGTCGGGAATCAAAGGATTGGCAGGCCAAGCTAATTACTCAGCTGCCAAAGCAGGATTGATTGGCGCAACAAAAGCTCTTGCTCAAGAAATCGGTTCACGAAAAATTACCGTAAATGCCGTAGCTCCTGGTTTCATTGCAACAGATATGACACAAGATTTACCTGAGGCTGAATTGAAAAAAATGATTCCCGCAGGTCGATTCGGGACCCCTGAAGAAGTAGCCAGTTTGGTTGCATTTTTGGCTTCTGAAAACGCTGCATATATTAATGGCGAGGTTATTTCTATTAATGGCGGTTTATATACATAATGGTGAAACACTGAGTATTAATTAAAAATAGAAGAGATGAAAAAAGTTTTGGTAACAATTTTAGCCTTAATCGGTACTGTGATATCGGTTTCAGCACAAGAGCTTGAACAGAAAATAAAAATTCCAGAAGGATATCAAGGATTTTTGGAACAAGGTACCCGTTATCATTTTTGGGGAGACGAAACAAGTTCTGTAGATGTTTCAACAACTCATGGATTTTATTTTAATGGTCACACCTATGCAGGTATCGGAATTGGAATCTCTGCCGGACGTGAGCATACATTAGTTCCTGTATACACATCAATCAAGCATGTGTTTTATAACGATAGATATATTTCTCCGGTTGGGCAAGTTCGTTTGGGCTCATATTTAGGCGATGATTTTGGAACATATGCCGATCTTGCTGTAGGAGTTCGCTTTGCTACCAAACGTGATTTTGCATTGACAATTTCTGCTGCAGTTTCTTATTTTGAGCCATTCAAAGAAGAAGTGTGGAACTGGGAAACGAGTACAACCGAATCAGAAACAGTTGATTTTACAGGAGCTTCATTGCGATTCGGTATTGAGTGGTAGTAGTTTTATAATTGTGTTTTTTACTGAAGATAACCAATGGCGAAAAGAGTAGTGGTCACGGGAATGGGTATCTATTCCTGTATTGGAAAAAATTTAGACGAGGTAACCAAATCGTTACGTGAGGGAAAGTCGGGAATTGGAATAGATCCAAAGAGAACGGAATATGGGTATCGTTCACCATTAACCGGAATTGTAGAACATCCTCAATTGAAAGGAGTACTAGACCGTCGGTTGCGTGTTTGTTTACCCGAACAAGGAGAATATGCCTATATGGCAACTGTTGAAGCTCTAAAAAATGCCAATATAGATATAGATTACCTCTCAAACAATGAGGTTGGTGTTTTATACGGAAACGATTCTTCTGCACAAGCAGTTATAGAAGCTCATACAATAGCAATGGAAAAAAAAGACACAACCTTGATGGGGTCAGGTGCCATTTTCCAGTCTATGAATTCTTCTGTGACAATGAATCTTTCAACTATTTTCAAATTGCGAGGAATAAACATGACAATCAGTGCCGCCTGTGCCAGTGGTTCTCATTCCATAGGTTTGGGTGCTATGTTTATCCGTCAAGGTTTGCAAGACATGATAGTGTGTGGAGGAGCCCAAGAAACCAACTATCTTTCCATGGGTAGTTTTGATGGCATCAGTGCTTTTTCTGTTCGCACCGATGAGCCTACCAAAGCTTCACGCCCGTTTGATGCTTCACGCGATGGTTTAGTGCCAAGTGGTGGTGCAGCAACCGTTATTCTTGAAGATTACGACCACGCTGTTAGTCGTGGAGCAACTATCTTGGCTGAAGTTGTTGGATATGGCTTCTCATCAAATGGTGCAAATATCTCACAACCAAGCGATAGCGGTTCTAAAATAGCAATGGAACGTGCGTTACGTGATGCCGGTTTGCAAATTGGTGACATTGATTACGTTAATGCTCATGCTACTTCAACGGTACAAGGTGATATGTATGAAGCTATGGCGCTTGATTCATTGTTTGGAACCGTTCGTCCATGGATTAGTTCTACAAAATCAATGACGGGACATGAATGCTGGATGGCAGGCGCAAGCGAAATGATATATTCTATTCTTATGATGCAAAATTCATTTATTGCGCCGAATATCAATTTTGAATCTCCCGATGAGTTTTCTAAAAACTTGCGCATAGCAGTCGAGCCAGTGGCAAAGGATATTGATGTGTTTTTGTCAAATTCTTTTGGCTTCGGAGGAACAAATAGTGCATTAGTAGTAAAAAAAATATAAAATAAGTGCCCATGAAAAGAGGTGTCATTCAAGGTATACTCATCCCTTTTTGTATTGTGTGTGTCTGTTGTGCAGGTAAAACGCAAGAATCTGATCCTATGATGGCGCAGGTTTACAAAATCTGTCCTAAAGCTGATGTGATAAATGTTGAACATAAAGTAGAGTCTACAGAAATTGAATTTTTGTGTGGGAAAGAACCTGTTTCTTTGGTGTTTGACAAACAGGGCACGCTTCTGTATAAAGAAACTGCGTATCGTCCCGATGAAGCTTTTCTTCGTAAGGTGCAGAAAAAAGTGCAAAAAACACATGCCGGTTGGACTATTGATGAATATTCATTGATAGAGACAAAAGATACTTCGTTTGTAAAATTAGAATTGTTGAAGCATGGAGTTGAGGAAAGCATGTTCTTTACATTGGATGGCAAGTTTTATAAATTCAAAAGTTATGTGACTACCGAACCGTGGTCTGCTAAAGAGCTTAAGAAATCTGCCTACAATTCAACATTACCATATGATTTTTTGAAACCGACGAAAATTATAGAGTTGGACGAAACATTGAAGGAAATTTCAGGTATTTCGGTAGTTGGTGACACTGCGGTGTTTTGTGTGCAAGACGAGTTGGGAGCTGTCTTTCATGTTAATTTAGGTGACAATTCAATGTCGTCGGTAGGCAGGTTTACTGATATAGGCGATTTTGAGGATTTGGAAGTCGTTGGTGATAGTGTGGTAGTTTTGCGTAGCGATGGCTCGTTGTTCTCTTTTGATTTTGTTAATTTTAAAGGGAAGAGCAACCAAGTAATGTTGAATGTTCCTTGTATGAATTTAGAAGGATTATTCTATGATTCTAAAACTAAAAAATTCATAGTCACTTGCAAAGAGCCATCACTAGAGCGCAGGCCGTCTTCGGAAAAACAAAAGAAGCAAGAGATAGCTATGAATGCCGAGCAGGAACGTGCAGTGTATTCGTTTGATAAAAATACGATTGTAAAACCCGAGAAAATTTTTTCTGTAAAGATTGGAGAGATTCGCAATCTTGTAAATCATTTATATGGAATGAAAGTAGAATGTTTTAATCCTTCTGCAATTGCAATTCATCCAATAACCAACGAAACGTATATTCTTTCTTCAGACCAGAGAATGATAGCAGTGTACAATGGTACTAGTCTTAAATCGGTATTTCTATTGCCTCCTGAAGATTACTACAAGCCGGAAGGTCTTGATTTTCTATCAAATGGTGATATGATCCTTTGTAGTGAAGGAGAAAAAAAAGGTGCGTTACAAGGACAAATTTTTGTTTTGAAAATGAAAAAGTAGAAGTTCTTTGAACGAAATAAAAAAGGGCTGGAATTTCAATAATTCCAGCCCTTCTTGTTTGTGTGTATCGTTTATTCGTTTCGGAACACTATTGCGCCTTTTTGTACGTCAACCAGTATCTTCGAGTCTTTCACAATTTCGCCCGAAAGAATTTTTTTAGACAATTCGTTGAGTAGCTCACGTTGAATCACACGTTTTATAGGTCGAGCACCAAATTGCGGATTGTAGCCAGCTTGCGCAAGTTCGGCTATTGCTTTCTCGCTGATGTCTATCTTGATATCCATTTCGGCAAGTCGTTGAGCCAATCGAGCAAATTGCATACGAACAATCTCCGAAATATTGTCAGGAGTAAGTGGCGTGAACATGATTGTTTCATCTATTCTGTTCAAAAACTCCGGTCTCACGCTCTTCTTCAGCAAATTGAACACATCTTCTTTCGCTTCTTCTATAATTTGCTCTTTGTTTGCTTCGGTAATGTGCTCAAACTTGTCTTGAATGATGTCGGAACCAATGTTTGACGTCATAATGATAATAGTGTTCTTGAAACTAGCCGTACGACCTTTGTTATCGGTTAATTGTCCGTCGTCAAGCACTTGTAGCAAAATGTTGAACACATCGGGGTGCGCTTTCTCAATCTCATCAAGCAATACAACCGAATATGGTTTACGGCGCACAGCTTCGGTAAGTTGACCACCTTCGTCATATCCCACGTATCCCGGAGGCGCTCCAATCAAACGAGAAACGGAGTGGCGTTCCTGATATTCCGACATATCTATACGAGTCATTAGGTTTTCGTCGTCGAACAAAAATTCGGCTAGCGCTTTCGCCAGCTCGGTTTTACCAACACCGGTAGTTCCCAAGAAAATGAAAGAACCTATCGGGCGTTTCTCATCTTGCAAACCGGCACGACTACGACGAACTGCATCGGCAATCGCTCTTATAGCTTCATCTTGGCCAACGACACGTTGGTGTAACTCGTTTTCAAGATTCAAAAGCTTATCCTTCTCGGCTTGAAGCATTTTGTTCACCGGAATGCCTGTCCAGCGAGAAACAACGTCGGCTATATCGTCGGCACCAACTTCCTCGTCAATCAAACCGCCGTTAAGTTGCTTTTCTTTCAACTCTTCGCTCAATTTCTGTAATTCGCTTTCGAGTACTTTGAGTTTGCCGTAGCGAATTTCCGCAACTTTTCCATAGTCACCGTCACGTTCTGCTTTTTCAGCTTCAAACTTCAAGTTTTCTGTCTCTTGGTTGATGTTGTGAATCTTCGAAACAATTTCTTTTTCGGAGTTCCACGTAGCCATGTATTTGGTTAAATCTGCTTGCAAATCAGCTATTTGTTTGTCAATGAGCTCGGTGCGCGCAGTTTCTCCATCACGTTTTATTGCTTCACGTTCAATTTCCAACTGACGAATTTTACGGTTCAATTCATCAATTTCTTCTGGCACGGAATTCATTTCCATACGAAGTTTTGCAGCCGCTTCATCCATCAAATCTATGGCTTTGTCAGGCAAAAATCGGTTAGTAATGTATCGGTGCGAAAGTTCAACGGCAGCGATAATTGCTTCGTCGAGAATACGAACATTGTGGTGGTTTTCGTAACGCTCCTTCAATCCACGCAAGATTGATACTGCGTTGTCTACACTCGGTTCGTCAATCATTACCATCTGGAAACGACGTTCCAATGCTTTATCTTTTTCGAAATATTTTTGATATTCGTCAAGAGTGGTAGCACCTATGGCACGAAGTTCACCACGCGCCAATGCCGGTTTTAGAATGTTTGCGGCATCCATTGCGCCTTCGCTTTGTCCCGCACCAACTAAGGTGTGAATTTCGTCGATGAACAGAATAATCTCACCATTGGCCGAAATCACTTCGTTTATGACTGATTTGAGTCGTTCCTCAAATTCACCTTTATATTTTGCACCGGCGATAAGCGCACCCATGTCAAGTGAGAAAATTTGTTTTGTCTTCAAATTGTCGGGCACGTCGCCTTTGATGATACGGTGTGCAATACCTTCGGCAATTGCAGTTTTACCAACACCTGGTTCGCCTATCAAAATCGGGTTGTTTTTGGTACGACGCGAAAGTATTTGCAACACACGGCGAATTTCATCGTCACGCCCAATAACCGGATCAAGTTTGCCCGCACGTGCTTGCGCATTCAAGTTTATGGCAAATTTTTGCAACGCATTGTAGGTATCTTCTGCCGTCTGACTCGTAACTTTATTCCCTTTCCGAAGTTCTTGAATAGCGGAAACCAAGGTTTTTTCGGTAATGCCGGAATCTTTCAACATCTGCGAAATTTGGTCGCCCGATTTGAATATACCCAAAAGTATGTGTTCTACCGAAACATATTGGTCGTCAAATGTTTTGGTTTGATTTACCGCCTCTTGCAACGCTTTGTTTGCGTTTGACGATAGATATGCCTCACCGCCCGATACCTTCGGGTACGTAGTAATAATTCTGTCAAGAGCTGCTTGTACACCGGTAACATTTACATCGAGTTTTTTGAGCAAAAAAGATGTAATGCTATCGGCCTTTTCAAACAAAGCTTTGAGAATATGCCCTGTTTCAACGGCTTGTTGGTTATTACCATTTGCGATTTGTACCGCTTGGTTCATAACCTCTTGCGCTTTAATTGTGAATTGATTGAAATCCATAGTTGTATGATTTTAAAGTTTCGGTACACGTAGTACAAAACGATTGCCAATACTCTAAAACGGACAAATTGACGTAAAATGATATAAACGTGTGCCTATTTGTCGTATGTGCAAAAAAATCCCGACAAATTGTTATTTGCCGGGATTCTTATTCTATATGTACAGGAGTTTATTTTCTTGAGCTTGGTGTGCTTCGTGAGGTGCTCGAATTGCTTCGTGATGTATTTGAAGAACGAGTACTACTACTTGTACTTGGCGAAGATGATTTTGAAGTGTTAACCGAACTAGACGAAGATGGTTCAGTTGCAGAACTACGAGAAGTTGCGTTTGATGAGCTATTTACATCAGTGCTACGAGTACTTGGCGTAGAACGGCTTGTGCTACTTTGTGCCGGTCTTGCATTGCTTTGAGCGGAATTTGTGTTATTCTGTGTTTCGCTCGCCGTGCTTCTATTGTGATTTATTGGCTCCGGTTTCTTAGGAGTAGAGTGGTGCACATGGTCTGCTGGTTCTTGGTGCATAGGAGCAGGAGCAGCGTGGCGATGTGGATACGGAGTCACGTCCATAACAACCGGAGTTGCATAGCGAGTTGACGAAACATAGATTTCATTTCCGCCGGTAAATGTTGCGGTAACCGTTGTTCTTTTGGGAACGTCAATACGGCAATCGTACATTAATTCGTTAGAACCGCCTTCGGCATATATTTGTACGCTATAATAGCCTCTTGGTATGTTTGAGATGGTAACTTGGTTGTAGTAGGAATAATATTTTTGACCATTCACAAATACAGAGAAAGGAATATCTACTTCACCTCTAATGATTAAATCTGACGCAAAAATTTGAGCTGTGCTAAATATAATTGCTACAATTGCTATAAACCGTTTCATGATCTTGTCCTCCAAAATTTAAAGTTAAACAATTTTTCTTTTTATATGGTTTGCAAACCATATGCCAAATATAATGGAACTTTTGTAAATAATTGGATTACAGTTGATTATTTATTCTTGAAAACAACTTTGTTTGGATATTTTTTGCTAAAAGCTGTGATGCCACCTTGCATATTGTACACTTCTTTAAATCCGAGTCCAAGCATGATATTCATGGCCGTGGTACTTCGTCTGCCCGAACGGCAATACACCAAAATCGGAGTTTCTTTGGAGATAGTTGCAATATTTTTTTCAAAATTTTGATTGCGAACATCAATATTGATAGCGTTTACTATAGCAACCGAATCAAATTCGTGCGGTGTGCGTACGTCCACTATCTGCAAATTCGGTTTTGTGTTCATGAGTTTTTCCGATTTTGAAATAGTCAGATTTTTTTGACTACAAGCAACCAATGGGAGAAAGCATAGAGAGAGTAGGGCTAATTTCTTCATATTTACAGTAATATTAAAGTGTAAAAAGCAAAAACGCCCAACTTTTGTTGAGCGTTTGCGGTGCGGACGAGACTCGAACTCGCGACCCTCGGCGTGACAGGCCGATATTCTAACCAACTGAACTACCGCACCAGATTTTGGTTGTGCAAATATACATATTCTTTCTTTTCAGCAAAGCCTTTGCTGAATTTTTTTGAAGAAAATGTAAAATTTTTCCAAAAGGCAATTTCTCCTTCATTGAGGGAATTTTTGTTAGTAGTTAAGTCCAAATGTCCAAAGAGGAATTGTTATACCACTCCCATACTCAATGTTGTCTTTCACGATGATGCCATTGGAAACATTTTCGATTTGTTTTTTCCCTTTTCTTTTGCCTCCAACTTCAAATGTGTATTGTCCAATGCAAAAATCCGATTCTTTTGAAGAAATCACGTCATTCCGTACTCGCATTTGATTGTAAAAAAATGTCTCTCTAATGTTACCTATGTCAGGTGTTCCCGAAGCCAAAACCGTCATTAGATTGGGATTGTCTATGTAGATTTTCTCTATTTTGCCAAGACCACGTATCCCTCCTGTATCGTCACGAAGCTGGCCTATCATTTGTGCTTTTTCAAGTATGAGCAAATAATCGGAAACGTTGTTTTTGCTTACGCCAATTTCAACGGCAAGATTTTCAACATTTGGTTTGAAAGGAGAAAGTTGAGAAACAATTACAAGCATTTTTTTTAGTTTTTGGCTTGTTGTCATTTTCATTTGTGCATATTGTGGAATGTCAACTTCAAGAGTTTGAGCAATGATTTGTTTTATTTTTATTTCAAAACCGCCTTCAAGAGAAAATGGGTAGTATCCTTTGGCAAGATATTCGTGGAACAAGGGCAAAGGGTGTTCTATTTCTTTAATAATAGCATTGTGTTTTAGTATATCGTCAAGGCAAAAAGGAGGAATTTGTATTCCTTTATACAAATGTAAAAATTCTCTAAAAGAAAGTCCCTGTAAATTATACACAACCATTCGTCGGCTTAAATCTGCGGAACCTTTGTGTATATCGAGTACAGAGGAACCTGTTACCACAACGTGCAGTTTGCGGTGTATGTCATATATTTGTTTCAGTTCCTGTGACCAACCCGGATATTTGTGTATTTCGTCTATATAGAGATATGATCCTCCGTATTTTACAAATTCGTCGGCCAAATCTTTTATGCTGTGTAGGGCAAAATAGGTGTCGTCGGCGGAAATGTATAAAAATTGTGATTTGTTTGTGGCGTCATTTTTTTGCTTAAGCAAGCGTTGTAAAATCATGGTTGATTTGCCTACGCCTCTTGGTCCAACGATACCTATCATTTGTATTGACCAGTCTATTTCGTCTACAATATAGCGGTGAAACGATGTAGGAACAGTATTGAGCAGTTCTTCCGTTTGAGAAAAAAGAATATTATCGAGCATAATACGAAGATTTAAAGTATGCAAATATATAAAAATTCCCTCAATGAGGGATTGATTTGCGAAAAATTATCACTCATTGAGGGAAAAGCATTCTTTTTATTAAAATGTATTACCGCATAAAAACAATGTATTTCTCAAGTTAATTCTTATAATCATTTTTCTTTACACGCTTTACGGTATGCTTGAGTTTTCCTATGATAAAATTGAGCTCAAGCGATGATTCTGTTTCTGAAGTTTCTAAGTCAGGCATCACTATATCGGAAAGCACTTCTCCAAAATGCTGCATTTTTGCTTGTTGCTTCTTCGCATCTTTTTCGTCGTGCAGTGAAATTAGCTCGCGTTTTAAACTTCGTACCTTAGTAAACGTTTCAATAATTGCAATTGTAGCTGCAGTAGCCTGTGGACTTTTTAGAATAGTGGCAAGCATATACAATCCCTTTTCTGTAAAGGCTTTTGGTGCGTATTTGCTATGTTGTCCACGACCTTTTGATTCGTTTAAGATCAAAATTTTTGACCTTAAAGAATTAGCTTCTTCTTTTTCTAGTTCAAAAACATATCCTTTCGGAAACTTCTCAATGTTGTTTTTTACTGCTTGATTGACAACTCTGGTTTCAACGCCGTATAGTGTAGCAACATCTACATCTAAAATTACTGAAAGTCCACGCACGGTGATTACTTTGTCTTCTACTTCCGTAGGTTTTAAAATATTGGCATTCATTTTTTGCGTCTTTTGGTTTGGTTATGCAAATGTAGTAAACCATTTTAAAAAGCGAAATATGCCTTGCGGGAAATAAAAAAGAGAGACACAAAATGCCTCTCTCTTTCTTTAATTATAGTGGAGCAGTAGTTGCTCTACGAATGATTATTTTGCAAGTTTTACCGTAACTTCTGAACCTTTGTAGGTAATAGTTTTGCTTACGTTTTTCGTAATTGGTAAACCAACGCCATTGTTTTCAGAAACTAATACAATGTTGAATACTCGCGATTGCAACATCCCCGGGAATGTGCCTTTGCGCTCGTCTATCGTCAACGTTTTATCATCGTTGTCCCATTCGAACTCAATGGTAGCGCAGATGCCTTTTTCGTAGTTATAGCCGTCGTTTTCGTCTTCGTACAGTGTGAACTCGCCATCAGCACCTTGGTACACGCGAATTTCAAGTGTATCGTCCGGTGATTCCAATGCGTAGTTTTTAACTTTTGCCATAGGAATAATAGAACCGGCGCGAACGAATAGCGGCATGGTTTCAATTGTAGCGTTAGCGTTAATCGTTTGTCCGCCATTGTAGCTTTTGCCTGTCCAGAAATCAACCCAAGCGGTGCCTTTTGGCAAATATACCGGACGTGTTGTTTTTGTCACTTTAATAGGAGCAGCATCTTCGGCAAACATTGAAGGTGTTTTCCAACAAAGTATGGTACGAGCGGCACCGGTAGAAGAGTTTTCGGTTTCAAACACAAAACTGTATGCTTTGCCTGCTTGCAATTCTACGTAGTCGGTGTATTTTTCCGTTCCACCTTCGTTTTGCGGAATTTCTTTTCCATCTATAAATAATCGTTTGCGATCGAAGTTTTTAATGTGGAAACGGTATTTTCCGCTTTCAGGAACGGTAATTTTCCCTTCGTAACGAATTGCAAACATTGAATCGGTTACATAACTTGGACGTTTGCAATACCAGAACACATCAAGTTTTTCAACCACAGTGTCAAGTCCAAGAACTTTGTATTTGTTGTCTTTGTAGAAACGAGCACGAAGTCCCGGTTTGCCATCGTTTGTTGTGAAAACCGAACCCGGCACTTCAACACTGCGTTGTGGTGCTTTGTATTTTTGGTATTCGGTAACAGGAGCAACAAGGAATGAAGAACCGAAAATGTATTCGTCCGTAATGTTGTACGTTTGTTTGTCTTGTGGGAAATCCATTGCCAAAGCACGCATCATAGTGTAGTCGTCGTTGTACACTTGCCAAGCGCGAGTGTAAATGAATGGCAACAAGCGGTAGCGAAGGTGGTCAAATTTGAGCAATGTTGGACTGAATTCTCCAAATTCCCAAATTTCGCGTGGCGTTTCTGAGCCGTGCGAACGGAATATCGGGCAGAATGTGCAGAATTGGAACATACGTGTGTACAATTCTTGATAAGCCGGATCTTTAACCGAATTACTGAAAACACCTTCGTAAGAACTCAATACGAATCCGCCTACATCAAATGTCCAATACGGAACACCGGACATACAGTGGTTTATACCAGCTATAATTTGACGTTGGTAAATGTCCCAAGCGGCACCAATATCTCCACTCCAGGTAACTGCTCCGGCACGTTGTTGTCCGGCATAGGTAGAGCGGGTTAGAATGTATTGTCGTTGTGGATT
>DAIOSV010000004.1:53799-82967 GCA_036752345.1 Bacteroidales bacterium
GTAGTACAATTTAACGGCATCAGGATTGAATGCGTCATAATATTTAAAGCCAGCCCAACCAACTTTGTTATACAAATATCCTTTGTCTTGCATGGCTTTGTATAGTGGAGCATTAGGGCCAACTGCCGGCCAGCACGAAATCATTGTATGGAATTTGAGCGATTTGAGCTCGTCAACCATTGCTTGAGGATTTGGGTAGCGTGTTTTGTCGAAGTACATTCCGCCCCAATCAGCATTCGTTCCCCAATAGTTCCAGTCTTGAATAATAACATCTACAGGGTAGCCAAGTTGGCGATATTTGCGAGCCACGCCAAGAATTTCGTCTTGTGTGTGATAGTGCTCTTTGCATTGCCAATATCCATACGCCCATTTGCCGAACATAGGTGCTTTGCCGGTTAAATAACGATAGCCGCCAATTACGTCGTCGGCTTCTTCGTCAACTATTACGTAGTAGTCAAGGTTGTCGCCAACTTCTGACCAGAGTGAACAACCCTTTTCCTCGTCGTTAAACAATGTTTTTGAATAATTGTCCCACAAAATTCCATATCCGGCTGTTGACCAAATAAATGGAATTACAGCGTCGGTATTGGTTTGTACCAATTTCTCTTTGTGCCCGCGATAGTTCATAATTCCACTCTGATTTTGTCCGAGACCGTAGATGGCTTCGTCTTTAGAGAGTGTGAATGTTTGTTGTACGCTGTAGGCATTTTCGTTCGGAGAAACGTATTTTGTGAATTGAGCAAAACCTTGTTCTTCCAAAACTTTTTTCCCGTCTTGTGTATAGGTTATAGCACCGGTTTTTGTGCAAATTTCTATGCAAAGTTCCGTCGATTCAAGAGTGACGGTTTTGCGCGAAGAAGAAACTTTGTATTTCACCGGTTGGAGTGTGTCAATCACAACCATCAGGCTTTTTTTCTCGAAAGTGCCGCCAATAGGGCATTTCTGCACGCGCACCACATTGTCTTGGTAAAATTGCACTTGTACCAAACTCGAATCGGTTTGAAATTGAACACCGTTTTGAATTTCGGTAATTTTTGGGCCGGAACAACTGAATAGTCCGAATATTGCTGCCACAAAGAAGAGAGACTTGATTTGTTTCATGATCTATGTTTTAAAGTTACTTAATAAATTTTTACTGATTCCGCTTTTTCCAAAGGTTCGTCATTTCTTCCAATGTTTTTCCTTTCGTTTCAGGAACAAGTTTCCAAACGAACCACGCTGCTATAACGCAGATGATGCCGTACAAACCGTATGCGAACACATGCCCGAAGTTTGGCATAGATTCGAACGATATACTGTACATAGGGATGAATGTAGACGAAACGATGAAATTGAAAATCCATTGGAACGCAACTGCAATGGCAATTGCCGCCCCTCTGATGGTATTCGGGAAAATTTCGGCAATGAGTACCCAACAAATTGGTCCCCAACTCATCATGAATGCTGCGCTATAGAACATGATGCTTACAACGGCAAAGAGAGATGGCACTGCAACTATGTTGGAAATAACCATTCCTGCTGCGCCTATTGCCATACCAAGCGAACCAACGATGAGCAGTGGTTTGCGGCCCCATTTTTCAACGGTGAAAATTGCAACCAGCGTGAATATAATATTTACAAACCCCATAATTACGGTTTGAACCATTGGACTTTGCATGCCAACGCTTTCGAAAATTCGAGGAGCAAAGTACAATAGCGCGTTGATGCCAACGGCTTGTTGGAAAACGGAAAGCATAATTCCTATGAAAATAACTAAGAAGCCGTAGGTACATAGTTTTTCAGTTTTTTCTTGAACGGTAGATTTAATTTCGTTAAGAATTTCTTGTGCTTTTTCGCTTCCGTTAATTCTCGTTAAAACGTTCAATGCTTTTTCATCATTGCCTGTCATAACCAAATAACGCGGAGTTTCAGGTACAAGCGAAATTAAGATTGCAAACAAACCGGCAGGAATTGCCTCGCTACCAAACATATAGCGCCAACCAGTTGCCGTAACCCAAAGCGATTCGTTAGGGTTTATAATTTGATTGATGCCATCAACCATGTCTATAATTGGGTTTTTGTTGTCACCCAATATTATAAAGTTTACAAAATATACTAATAATTGTCCAAAGATGATGGCAAATTGGTTCCACGAAACGAGTGTACCACGTATATTTGCGGGAGAAATCTCCGCTATATACATCGGGCAAATTGCCGAAGCAAGTCCGACACCGATACCACCCAATATGCGGTAGAAGTTGAACGCAATCAGTAAGCTGAATGTTGGAACACCTTTTTCGAAGAATAAAAATTCAGGGTAGTACGAACCAAGTGCCGACAAGAAGAAAAGAACACCTGCAAGCATCAACGATTTTCTACGACCAAGGCGTGATGCCAATAGTCCAGAAAATGCACTACCAATAATACAGCCGATTAATGCACTCGATGAAGTGAATCCGTGAAGTCCGTTGGTGTATTGAAAGTCAGTGGCTCCCATAAAAAATGCTTGGAGACCTTTTTCTGCTCCTGAAATCACTGCTGTATCGTACCCAAAAAGCAACCCGCCTATTACGGCAACGAGTACAATGCTAAATAAATAAAGTTTACTACCGTTCATGTGTTTTGATTTTTCTGGTTAAAGATAAAAAAAAGAGACGGAGCGCACCCCGTCTCTACAGAAATAATATTAGCAATACATATTTACGATAGCCTCGTAAAGTTCTTGTTTGCCGCTTGTTTGTTTTGGTTCGCCGTTTTTCTTTGCGTATGCAACTATGTCTTCAAAAGAAAGTTTGCCTTCTTCGAATTCTTTGCCTTTGCCGCTGTCAAAAGAAGCGTAACGATTTTTTACCATTTGTTTGTAAGGAGATTTTTCCAACAACTCAGCAGCAGATAGAAGGGCGCGAGCCATAGCATCCATGCCGGAAATGTGTGCAATTACTATGTCTTCCAAATCGGTAGAATTACGACGAGTTTTTGCATCGAAATTGGTACCACCATTGCCAAGACCTCCATTACGGATAATTTGCATCATTGCTTGGGTGAGTTCAAAATTGTCGATAGGGAATTGGTCGGTATCCCAGCCGTTTTGCGCATCACCGCGGTTTGCATCGATAGAACCGAGCATGCCTGCGTCAACAGCAGCAGCAAGTTCGTGTTCAAACGTATGACCAGCCAATGTAGCGTGGTTTACTTCGATGTTAATCTTAAAATCTTTGTCAAGGTTGTGCGCTTTAAGGAAACCAACAACAGTTTCTACGTCAACATCATATTGATGTTTTGTTGGTTCCATTGGTTTAGGCTCTATAAGGAACGTGCCTTTGAATCCTTTGCTGCGAGCATAGTCGCGCGCTTTGGTAAGCATTATTGCCAAATGTTCTTTTTCACGTTTCATGTCGGTGTTCAAAAGACTCATATAGCCTTCGCGACCGCCCCAGAATACGTAGTTAGAAGCACCCAATTTTACCCCGGCGTCTATCGCATTTTTGATTTGAACGCATGCACGAGCAACAACGTCAAAGTCAGGGTTTGTAGCTGCACCGTTCATGTAGCGTTTGTGGCCGAAAACGTTTGCTGTTGACCATAATAATTTAATACCGGTAGCTTTCATTTTTTCTTGAAGATAATCGGTAATAGCTTGCATATTAGCCTCATATTCTTCAATAGAATTGCCTTCAGAAATAAGGTCAATGTCGTGGAAACAATAATATTCGATACCCATTTTTTGCATGAATTCAAATCCGGCATCAACTTTTTGTTTAGCAACGGTGAGAGCATCGGTGCCTTCATTCCATGGCAGTGATTTTGAATTTCCACCAAATTGGTCGCTACCTTCTGCGCAAAGCGTGTGCCACCATGCCATAGCGAATTTTAACCAATCTTTCATTTTTTTACCAGCTACAACTTGTTCTGCATCGTAGTAATGAAAAGCCATAGGGTTTTTGCTGTC
This sequence comes from Bacteroidales bacterium, assembly GCA_036752345.1. GTDB lineage: Bacteria > Bacteroidota > Bacteroidia > Bacteroidales > UBA1715 > UBA1715. The sequence continues at coordinate 57,728 of DAIOSV010000004.1, forward strand.
TTTTCCTTCAAATTTGATTTTCCCGATAGTAGGGAAAAAGTCTTGTTTTGCCATATATTTATAAATTACAATTTATGTTTAGTTAATTCAATTTTTTTCTACGCAGTCTTTCCAACGTTGGTATGCTTCGTCGTAAGATGTTTTATTCTCGTTATCGGGCGTAATGGTTGCAAGTTTTGTAAGGCTTGCAAATGCTTCATTAGAGTCTTTGTAAAAATCTCGACCCAATGCCGCCCCACGCGCAGCACCAACAGAACCATCGGTATTGTAAAGTTCAATGGTTGCTCCGGATACGCTTGCTAATGTTTTTCTAAAAATCGGACTCAAAAACATATTTGCTTTACCGGCGCGGATAACCGAAGGTTTCATACCAATTTGTTGCATAATTTCCATACCGTAGGCAAAAGAGAACGCAATGCCTTCGTGAGCCGCACGAATTATGTGGTTCGTGGTGTGTTTGGTAAGACTAAGACCGGAAATTTCTGCATTCACGTTTCTGTTTTCCAGAACACGTTCGGCACCATTACCAAAAGGCAGAATGGTAAGTCCTTCGGAACCAATTGCAACCGAAGCAGCTATAGTGTTCATGTCGTCGTACGAAGCCGTAGGGCAAACGTTTTTGTGTATCCACGAATTCATAATGCCGGTACCGTTGATGCACAAAAGCACACCAAGACGGACGTTTTCGGGAGTATAGTTTACGTGCGCAAACGTGTTTACACGTGATTTTTCATCATATTTAATTTCGTCGCAAACACCGTATACAACGCCCGAAGTTCCTGCCGTAGTGGCAATCTCACCAGGATTCAATACGTTGAGCGAAAGTGCATTGTTAGGTTGGTCACCGGCGCGATAACTAATGACAATATCAGCGTTTAGCCCAAGTTCTTCTGCTACGTGCGGAGTAATTTTACATTGGTTTCCAAACGTAGGAACAATGTCGGCGAGGAGCGAGGAATCAATGCCATAGTAACTCATGAGCAAAGAAGCCGGTTGGACATTTTGAAAATCCCACAACATTCCTTCCGACAAACCGCTAACGGTTGTTTGAATCTCGCCCGAAAGGCGCATAGCAATGTAATCGCCGGGAAGCATTATTTTGTAAATCTTCTCGTAAATATCCGGTTCGTTTTCGCGAATCCAACGAAGTTTTGATGCAGTGAAATTTCCCGGACTGTTGAGCAAATGTGGAAGGCAGGTTTCTGCCCCCAAATCGTTGAACGCACGATTGCCAATTTCGGCAGCACGACTGTCGCACCAAATAATGGCCGGACGGAGCACTTGTTTGTCTTTGTCAACCACCACCAATCCGTGCATTTGATACGAAATACCAATAGCCGAAATGAGTCGCACATCAATTTGTGCGGTTTTGAGAACCTCGGCAAGAGCACTTTTGAGATTTGTCCACCAATCTTCGGGATTTTGTTCTGCCCAACCAATTTGTTTGGCAATAATCGGCATTTCCTGTTTGGGATAAAACGCCGAAGCAGTGCACGTTCCGGTTTCGCCGTTTACCAACGAAACTTTTACCGAAGAAGAACCTATGTCAAAACCTAAGAAATACATATTCTGTATTATTTGCAGTTAATTGAAATTCGTTTTCCTTTGTATTGCATTGTCTTAGAGAAGGTTGTAATACTTCCAAAAGCAACTGGTCTATTTTTAGAAACATACACAACATTGAAACTCTGTGTTGTTGGCATGCCCTTGAATTCTCCTTGACGGTCGCCAATTTCAACTACACCCGTTTCGTCGTTGTAGGTGATAGGAGTCATGCTGAATTTGCCTTGTTCGTAGTTGTAGTTCTCACCTTCGTCAGAATACAAGTTGAAACTACCGTTGGCACCGGCATAGACGTAAATTGTAATAATTGAGTCCGGATATTGGTTGGTGTATTCCATATGAATACCGGTAGGAATGATAGATCCGGCCTTTACGAATATTGGTATGCGTTCGTATGGCGCATCGGCAGTAATTGTTTTTCCGCCTTTGAGAGATTTTCCGGTATAGAAATCGTACCAATCAGTACCTGCAGGCAAATACACTTGGCGATTGCGTGCTTTGTATTCAGTTACAGGGTTTATAAGCAACGATGGTCCAAACATGTATTGGTCGTTGATGTTGAGTACGTTTTTATCAGCACCAAAATCCATAACCAACGGACGCATAATGGTGTAGTCGTTATGGTACGTCATGCCGGCCAATGTGTATATGTATGGCATAAGCGTGTAACGCATTTTTGAATAGTACAACATTGAAGCGTATGCAGGTTCGTTTTCTTTCGCAATATTAAACGGCTCGCGATACGGATATTCTCCGTGGGAACGGTAGATTGGGCAGAATGCACCAAATTGATACCAACGTGTTTGCAATTCTTTCCATTCGGCAAGATTTTCTGCAGAAACTTCTTTTCCGCTGTATCGTTCTTCAACAGAGAAACCTCCAATATCCATTGTCCAGAAAGGAATTCCCGAAATAGAGAAGTTTGTTCCGTGACCAACTTGATCTTTCAAATCGCTCCAACGAGAAACAATATCGCCACTCCAGTTTGCAGCACCATAATGTTGCAATCCGGCAAATGCAGAGCGAGTTAAAATGAAGACACGTTTGTCGTTGTCAGCTTTGCGTTGTCCTTCGTACACGCCTTTTGCTTGAAGCGTTGCGTATGGGTTGAACATGCGTTCGCCGTTACCACAATAGTTTGGCGTAAGGTCAACTTTGCGGTCGGCAACGGAGATGTTGGAGTGCATATCAGGTTCGGTTGCGTCAAGCCACCATGCATCGAAGCCTTTCGGGTAAATTGTTTCTGAAAGATATTTCCAGAACAATTCGCGAGCTCCTGGATTGTAAACATCGTAGAAACCATTTTTAAAACCGGGCCAAACCCAGTCTATACGGTTCATGTCTACATTGTGAGTGAGCATGTAGCCTTTTTCTTTCATTTCTTTGTAATGAGCCGTGCTTTCGTAGAATTTAGGCCACACTGAAATCATTATGTGTGCGTGGTACGTGTTGTGCAATGAGTCAACCATTTCTTTGGGATGAGCAAAACGGATTGAGTCAAATTCGTGAGAACCCCACGCATCTGTTGGCCAGTAGTGCCAGTCAAGCACAATGTTGTCAAGAGGGAAATGACGGTCTCTGAAGTCTTTTACAATTGAAAGAATTTCATCTTCCGTTTGGTAGCGTTGACGACTTTGCCAGAAACCCATTGCCCATTTTGGAACAATTGAAGCTTTTCCTGTTAGAGCACGATAGCCAGAAATTACTTCGTCGGCATTGTTTCCGCGAACAAAGTAGTAATCAATTTCATCGGCAGCTTCCGACGAAAGTGTAAGTTTTTGTTGGTCAGGATTTGGCGTTAAATACGTAAGTCCCATAAAGCCCCAGTTCGTATTCCATTCCAATTTGATAGAATGTTTTTCGCCCGGTTTCATAGCCACTTCAAACGGATTTGACCAAGGATTCCAGTTTTGACGCCATTTGTCAAACACAAGTTTCCCATCTATCCAAAGTTTGAAATAACTTGAACCATAGAGCAAGAATTTGTGAATTCCTTCTTCGCTTGATTCAAATTGACCTTCCCAAACTATTTTTCCATCGTGCCCCTTAACAACTTCCGAAATAACAGAATCGGTAATGTTGCTGCGCGTTCCGTCGGTTGCAAGCCAAGCGTAGTCAATGGTGTTTTCGGTACGTTCTTTTACAACTTTTTTGCCGTCAATAGAATAGGTCGCAGTTAAACCGCCTTCGTTACCGTTTTTGTCATACAACTTCAAGTTGCTAATAGGTTGATATTCGCGAGTGTCGCCAAAACGAGTGATAGAGTAGTTGTCCCACAAAATTCCGTAGTTCTTATTTGAATAAAGGAAGGGAACGCATGGATTCATGTTGTGCTGTGCCAATTCTACATCTTTCCCTTTGTAGTTCATCATGCCGTGTTGGTGACCGCCCAAGCCGTAAAATGCTTCATCGTCGGAAGACGTGAATCGCTCCATTATTCGATAGTATGAATCTTTACAGCTCTTTGCTACGCACGTTTTGTGTTGTTCTTGGTTGCCATGATTAAGCCACGGAAACGAGTCAACGTGTGCAAATGCTCTTTCTTCTTCGTTCAAAAGCACTTTGCCGTCTTTGTCTTTGAAACAAACAGTTCCCGAAGGAGAAACTACTGCAGACAAGGTAGGAGTTGACAATACAATTTGGCTGTCAACTTCTTTCACACTCCAGTCGGAATATTTTTTTTGAGGAAGTACCACCAAACTTTTTTTGGTAGAAAAATCTTTGTCTACCGTTGCTGTTACGCGTATAATGTCTGACGAAATAACTTCTAAGCGTACTTTCGTAGAATCATTCGTTTTTACAATAATTCCAGTATCAGTTTTTTTATAGTTTTTGTTGGAACAACTTGAAAAAGAAACGGCACCTGCCAAAAATATTCCTGCCATTGTTGCAAATCTTTGTCTCATAGTTATTTGTTTGAATTAATTACTACTTGTGCCGGTTTCTTTATGCCATCGGCGCTGGCTTTTATGGTAATTGGACCTTTGCCCGTGACTTTTACAATCACTTGGGCATAACCGTTAAACAACGTGCGTGTAGGTTTTGGTGCTTTGTTGATAATTTGTACCAATCCCGGGTCGCGATTTGGTTGATCCCATTGATTTGGTCGGTGCAATTTCTTTCCCGTAACGGCGTATTCATTCTTTCCTTGTTTCAAATAACTGTTAGGAATCACTATTGCCGGAATTTGTTGGTCTTTCGACGCATCTGCTTTTAATAAATGTCCGTTTACGTAGATAGATTGGTTGTCAAGAATACTTTTGGCAAACAAGGTAACTTTCGTTGTAGCAATTAAGTTATCAATTTGGAACACGCCACGAGTAACTTTGAGCGTGTCGGTGTATTCAAGCCAATCGGCCGGTTCGTTGGAGAATGCAGGAATCCATGAAGAATAATTATATCCGGCAGCCACTTCAGGGCGGTTGTTAAGGTTTGTTACCGTGAGTTCACGCAATTCGGTGATAGGAACGGTAGTGTTTTCGTCTAAAAATACTTCTGCGTCGTGGCTCGATGGGTCGCCATTGCCAACACCGACAATAGTTCCGGGGCCTTGTACAGAGAAATGAACGAGGTTGTTAGCCGTAGAAACAATGTTTCCTTTTTTGTCGCGCGTCTGTACCGCAACAATTGCCACGTCTTGTTCGGCTACTTGCTTGTGATATGGTAGTAGTTCAACTTTTACAGGAACGTCAGGCGTTGAAACGATCGCTTTGGCAATAATTTTTCCGTTGGCATCGTATCCGTTTGCTTGCAAAGTGCCAGGAATAAATGGTATGTTCCATTCAAGATGTCCGTTTTTCTCCATCGTTTTTTTGCCTTGCGATTTTCCGTTGAGCATGAGTTCAACTTGTTGGCAGTTGCTGAAAACGGTGATGTTTTTTTCTTCACCTTGTTTTGAATAATTCCAATTGGTAGCAATGTGCACAATAGGTTCTTGTTTCCACCACGAAGCAAGATAGTAATAGTTATCTTTTTCAAAACCGCATAAATCGGCAATACCAAATTGAGAAACAACGGCCGGCCATACGTAAGGTGTAGGTTCTCCGCGATAGTCAAGTCCTGTCCAATAAAACAAGCCCATAGCCCAATCGCGTGCTGAATAGAATTTCCATCCGCCTTCCATACCATCATCATAGAGGTTGGTAGCCGCGAGCCAACATTTTTCATTGTTTGTCTCGTAAATACCGCGAGTTCTCACCGTATTACTTTCTTCTGTGCCAACAATAGGTTGGTTTGGATAGAGTTTGTGATGGCCCTCTACATCACCGTGCCTGATGTAGTTTATGCCACCGATTTCGCTAGCCTTGCTTATGCCATTGTCCCAGCCCCCACTAGAAGCAATGGTGAATGCGCGTGATGAGTCGAGCATTCTTGCAAAGTTCTCCATGTTACGAGTAATCCTGGCACCTCGTTCGTTGCCCTCGATGTACCATTCCTCATTACCCAATCCCCACATGAATACGCACGGATGATTTCTGTCTCGAGTAATGAGCTGCTCAATTGTATATTGATGTTCTCGGTTTATTCCCATTAATCTAATTTCCGTCAAAACGAGTACGCCAAGTCGGTCGCACGCATCAAGAAATTCGGGCGCAATTGGGTTGTGCGAGCTACGAATAGCGTTACAACCCATGCCAATCATTTTTTCTACACGGAATTGTTGCAATTCAGGTGTTACTGCCACACCAACGCCGGCATGGTCTTGGTGCAAACAAACTCCGCGAATTTTGATTGGGTGCCCGTTTAGAAAACAACCTTTGTTTGCATCAAATCGAAGAGTGCGAATGCCAAAGGTGTTTTCTACACCGTCAACTGCTGTTCCGTTTGAAAGAATTTCAGTTTTAACGGTGTACAAATTCGGTGTTCCCATGTCCCACACTTCCCAAAGTTGTGGTTGTGCGATGGAAACATTCGTTTTGAAGAATTGTTCTGATGTAAATGGCTTCAGTGTTACATCAGACGAAACTTCTTGTACCTGTAACCCTTGCGGATTACAAATGGTGTGATGTATTGTGAAAGATTGTGGTTGATTTGTTTCATTAGAAATAGTGGTTCTCAAGGTGAGCAATGCTTCCTTGTTGCCCGCAAAAATGCTATCAGTTGTGATAAATAATCCCGAACGAGCAATGTGGAGCGGGTTGGTCTTTACCAATCGTACATTACGATATATGCCAGCACCTTCATAGTACCAACCTTCCTCGTATGTTGCATCGGCACGAACAGCAATTACGTTCTCACCTCCATAATTCAAGTATTCTGTGAGGTCGTAACTAAAAGTATTGTACCCGCTGTGCTCTTCGCCAAGATAGAAGCCGTTTACCCACACGCGAGAATTTCGGTAAATACCATCAAATTCAACGCTGATTTTGCTTCCATACCAATTTTCAGGAATGGTAAACGTCTTGCGATACCAGCCTACGCTGTTTTCTGGGAAATTTTTTCCGATTGCTTTAGAGCCGTGGCTTGTGCTACCATTTTCTACGAATGGTAGCGAAACGCACCAATCGTGAGGAATTGTAACGTCTTTCCACATACGGTCGTCAAAGTTTTGTGCAGCAGCGCCATCGCCAAATCCTGATTTTGCATAGTAAGAGAAATAGCCTGTTCCTGTTCCATAATCTTTGTTGAAGTCGTAGGCATGACCTAAGGCAAATTTCCAATTCTGATTGAAATTTTGCATTTCACGAGTCTGAGCCATAAGTCCTAAACTGAAAAACAACCAAATAATGCAGAAGCAGTAAAGTATTCTCTTCATGAGTTTTTTTGTAAATTATTTATTTTTTCAAAGATAAAACTATTATTGTAGATTTTACACTAAGTACGGCAAAAAAAATCAAAATTTTTGTTTGCAAAAACTAATCCTTCATTTCTCCTTTTTGAATTTTTAAAGTTACATGAACAATTTCTTATAATGAGGTAAAATTCCAATCTATATGTGTCTTAGCTCATTATTGTAAAAAAAACACTAACTAGCATTGTATTTTAATTTTTATTCCGTTTCTTTGAAAAAAATTATAGAAAGTTAAAAGTTATACCCTTATCAAATGAAACTACTTTTACACGTTTCTTGTTTGCTTCTTCTTCCAATGTTTGTATTAGCAGATCCTCCTTCGGTGGATGTGCCGTATGGCGATACGGTAGCACAACGTGAACATAAAAAAACGGGAGCGAAGTTTATGGGGAAACCAGGTTTGCGTAATTTCGGTATTACCGGAAATTATCGTGGCATGATTTACTATCGAAACATGAATGATTTGTTTGATGGTACGTATTCTCAAGAAAAAATGTTGCTCTCAACAAACGATGGTGGACGCCAATCACAGTTACAACTTGATGTAGTAGGACGTCCTACCGCAAATACGGCGTTCCGTACTGATTTTTATTTGTATTCGCCTATGCTTGGGGCTGGCTATAATACCAATGAGACGGGTTTGCAAATGGGAGTAAACCTTGACGGGCAAATGAATTATGACAATGCAAAAATCAGTTTCCGTTTAGGTGGTTTGCAATATACGCGACTTTCTAAATTAACCTTGTGGGCTACTGAAAATGAGGGTGAAAGTTTGTTTGAACGCAATTCATGGGATTATTTCCAAATGGCTGCGCAAAACTACGATTCGTATTATTCGCAAGGAACCGTTATTCGCGACTTTCGTTGGGGAAATCAGTTCTGCCAAGGTCTTGTGGCTTCGGTATATGATTTGCCTTGGGGATTAGAATCACGAATTTTGTACGCTAAAACACCAAACAATGGTGGCCAGTCTTCGTATCTCGATACTATTCCTAATATTTCATATGGTGGTTTTGTACATAAGAAATTTGGTCAGAATTTTATTGGTGTAAATACCTTCCATTCTGTAAATTACGATACTACCGTCAATGGTAATTTTGTAGGATATAATATTGGTTCTTTTAATTTCAGTCTAGATTTTCTCAAAGATTTCAATGCATCCGGAGAACTAGGCTATGGCCGATATGTAGAAGACCAAACCTTGAATGTTTCGTATGGTGAGGCAATGGATTTGGTATTGCTCTCGCGTCAAGCGCTTATAGGAGCACCTCTCAAATTACATTTCTATCGTCTTTCTCCTTCGTTCATCAACTTGGATGCAGGTTTTAATACATTCCTTTCAACTACAGCCGGTTACAATGGAGAAGGAGGTTCTTCATATCCGGTTGGTGCAAATATGTCCGACATCGATTACATCAATGGTAATCGTCAGGGATTGGATTTGCGCACAGAGTTGAATCTTGCAGGTTTGAAGGTGAATTTGGCTACCGGTTTCTCTGAAGAAGTTGAACATAAATCTACTTCGGTTTCGTTCGGACACCGCATCAATGGTATTATGTTTGCCCGTGTGTTCGGCTATCAAAATTACATGGGTCCGTATAGCGCGCTCACTACCAACTTCCGTAGTTACTACGAAACAGATCCGTTCGACACAACAAACGTAGCATCAAAAATACGTTTTGCTACCACCGAATGGAATTTGAAGTATAAATTCAATATGTTAAATCGTCCGGTGTATTTGTTCTATTTAGGTTCGTATGCATCGTGTCAAGAAAAATTGTCACCATTCCCGGTTTTAAAGGAAGACAAATCATATATGCGTGTTCAATATCATGAGTTGGAGGCGTATTATAAATTGACTACAAAATTTGCATTGGCAAGTTATTTCGGTTTTGAAAACATGAAAGGAACCGAAGGATATGTGTATGCGCAAAAAGGTGCAAATCCTGTGAATGAATACGGAAAAGGACTTGGTTTAGGTTGCGATATAGTGTTGGCTGAACTTACCAACCTATATGTGCGCACTCGCTGGTTCGATTTTGAAGATAAGAACAATGAGAACTCGCACTATAGTGGTTTTGAGGGTTCTATCGAATTAAAAGTATTTTTTTAAATAGTAGTTACAAAGAAATTTATTCATCAATAAATACATAGAAGAATGAAAAAGTTATACGTTCTCATAGGTCTTGCATTTTTAGGTATGTTGGCTCAAGCACAAACAGCCAATCCCAAAATACAATTCAACGGTGTTGCACGAGGCGATATGTTGCACAACTGGCTTGCGTCTGACGATACGTCAAATATTGATCAGTCGTTGGGTGGCGCGGCTTTGGTTGATTTGCACCTCAATATTCACCCCAACGATGCCGTGCGTATTCATACCACATTGCGTGTAAAGAATGCCATTGGCGGTTTCTGGGGACAAGGTTCATCGCTTGAATTACGCGAAATTTCTATCAAAGGCGTTGCCGGTAAGGTTGTCAAATATCGTTTTGGCGATATTGATTCAAAAATGACAGAATACACCTTGTATAATAACGATGGTGAAGTAGCAAACAACGAAGCTCACGTGTTCGACTTCATTCGCGAAATTCGTCATCAGGAAAATTTCAACACAGGAAACTATTGGCGCAACCAAGGTGTTGACTTGGCTTGGAGTCTTGGCTTTGATAAATATGTAAAATCAATCGATTTTACAACGTTTATGATTAGAAATAAAAGTCTCAACGATGGCAAAACGCCAGACCGTTTGCAGGGTGGTGGCCGTATGGTCTTTAACTTTAACGAAAAATCATACCTTGGAGCTAACTACATTAATTTGTTCGACATCCCTCAAACCGTTTCAAAAACGTCGTATGAGAAATATTCCAACGGTGTAGCTACCGTAAATGCGCACATTGACGCAAATCTTTTGTACGTGTTTGGTGAAGGTGGTGTTTCGTCAATCGATTACACCGATACGTCCGATGCTAAAACCGTTGACGTAAATGGAACATTCTTCGAAATTGGTTTAGGAAAATTATTAGCAAAAGATCAATTGAAGACCGAGTTGTCATTCCGCCGTGTTGACGAAAATTTCTTTAGTGCCGGTGCACAATCAAAACGTATCAATTACACATCGCAAGTAAATGTGTTGCCAACCGTTGGCCAGAATTCATACGCACGCGCCATCAGTTTGCTCGATTTGGTTACAGACGATGCTATTTACAATCAATCAATTTCCTTTGGTTTGATGGATTATGAGATGATTTTCAACAACGTAACGCCGTATGGAAAAGCAACACCAAACCGCCAAGGCTTTGATTTGGCCGTTTCGTATGCCGATGCCGACGGAAAATACGATACCAAAATCGACGCACAATTCTTACAAGACGTTGCCGGACAAGGTTCTGACAAAAAGAAAAACTACTTGTTGGCTTGTTGGAGTGGAAATGTGAATTTCGATAAAATGTTCCAATGGAAAAAATCAGTGAGCATGTCAGCCGGATACCAATTTGCTTCCGCAAATCGAGAGGAATACCGTCAATACAGACAGTCAATAGATCTTGTAGAGCCTGTTGATTTACATTCTCACACAATTGATTTGGGTACCAGCATCGAAGTCATAAACCGTTTAGATTTCTTGTTGGGAACAAAAATGTTGTTCTACAAAGGTTCAGATTTCAAAGCACAATTGAACGGATTCAACGAAACGGTAAAATACAAATGCGAAACATACGATGGCAGTCAAATGCTTTCTGCTGTTGGCTTGCGCTATCGTTTCAACGACAATATCTCAGTTACGGCACAATATGACCGTTTCAATTTCAAAGACAAGCTTGATGAAGGAAATTCGTATAAGATAAACCAAGCATTCTTGTTGTTTAACGTTCAGTTCTAATGATTATGAGTATGAAACGATTGACATTCATAGGAATTGCAGCAAGTTTGTTCTTTGCATGGGGATGCAAAGAAGAGATGGTAGGTCCGAACATTGCCGGAATTGCCATTGACACGTTTGCCATCAAAACAAACCAGGAAGTGCTTCAAGTGGATTTTTCTCAAAAAGAAACCGTTGCATTTACAGGTTCTTGGGAAACTGATGCAAAATGGATTATAACCATTACCGGTAAAGAGTCGGGAGCAACAAAAACGCTCAAGGGCAAAGATAAAGCTATTGATTCTGTAGTGTGGGACGGTACGTCCGATGGACTTTTCTTTAAACCCAACGAGGTTTGCGAAGCGGTGCTTTCATTTGAAAACTACGATAATACCGACACCGCGTCGGCACTTATTAAGATTGTAAATACCTATGCCTACGACGGCATTGTGCTTTCTGACTACGAAACAATTGGTGGCATAGGCTGGGGAGGCAATAATCCTATTACCGAAGACGGTGTGAAACTCCCCCAATCGCAATTGATGACTGCAGAAAGTGAAAATATTTCTGTTCCTCAAGGAAACACCTATTTGCAAATGAGTGGATATGAAACAGGCGGAAAATATTATTTGGCAGGAAATTCGTTGGTTGTATCCGATACTATCAAAGTTGAGAATCCAACGACAACATACATCAATTTCTTTGTGTATGGATATCCGAATTATTACCAAAAATCTACCTTGTTCGTTTTCTTCCGCGACAAAAATGCGGTAGAAATAGGGTATCAAGACCGTATAAAAATTCCCGGTATAGGATGGAACGCCATCTCTATTCCGTTGTCAAAATTGAAAGCAACGAGCAACGGGACAGGAGCTCCGTTCGATTATAATTCAATTGTAGAAGGAGGTTTTTCACTTTTCTCTGTTGATGGAACTGAGTGCGCGGCAAAATGTGCGGTTGATTATTTTATACTCACCAAAGGATATGCGTTGTTCCCGCTTTATAATTAAACACGATGGATATGAATACGAAAAATATACTGACTTGTGCATTGATTGCTTTTTCTCTTGCTGGAGTTACCTCGTGTAATGAGAGTGATGATATTTGGGACGTAAAACTCAAAACAGAACAAACATTCGATGTAGTTGGGGCAACTACCGACACGATAGAAGTTGATTTTGCCAATGGTGACGAAATTGCTTTTCAAGGAGCATGGAATACCCAAACAAATTGGGAGATAGTGATTGTGGGCAATGAATCGGGAAAAACCGATACAATTCGTGGCAATTCTACTTCGCTCAATGACGTGGTGTGGAACGGAAATGTTACCTCTGGTTCTACCCATTATTTCCCTTCGTCGGTGTTCTCAAAAAATACATTCAACATCAATTTATTTGGAGAAAGTGGCAATGCAACTAATTCGTTCAAGGCTGGTGAAACTTGTACAATAACCTTGCATTTCCCCGATTATTATGGAGCTGATACTTGCAAAACGGTCGTGAAAATAGCATCGGCAGCAGAAGAGACTTTCACAGCAAGTGATTACTGCATTTTCGGTGATTTTGAAGCAACGGCAACAAAACCATTGTATCAAGATGCTACAATTACCTATGAAACCTCAGGCCTCACAGTTCCCGAAGGTTCTACCTATTGTTTGATGCAAGGAACAGAAAAAGGTGGCAGTTGGTATATTGCCGGTGGCGGTTATACGTTTGCTAATACCTCAGGATGGGCGCAACCCAATGGCTACTATCCAATTACGACAGCCGACACGGCTACAACGTACATTAATTTCATGATGTACGGATTCCCGGGCTATTGCGACCGCAGCAGCGTGTATATCGCACTCATGAATATCAGCACCAACGTAGAAGCTGGGTATGCCGATAGATTTTCCGTAACAGAAGGATGGCATGGTATTTCTATTCCTCTTTCTAAATTCCTTCCGAGTGCAGGTAAGACAATTGATTACGACAAGGTTGATAAAATTATATTTTCTTTGTTCTCCAACGGTCAAGCAGGTGATGTGAAAGCAGCGATAGACTTTTTAGTGATAACGAAAAAATATCCGTTGTTCCCGTTGTACAATGCTAATGTTCAATAATTAAAACGAATAATATGAAAAAGATTACCTTTTTTTCAAGTGTAGTAGTAGCAGGATTGTTTTTGATGTCAGGCTGTGGCGTGCAAATGCTTCCAATGGCTCTCGATACTGCCCAAGATAATGATCCGTATTTCACAATAACGCAAGAGAAAAACGCCGACTATGTAGAAAAATTTACTGCTTCGGCTATTTTCTTGGATAACTTACCCGGATGCTGGGGCTTTGAAAAGGATGCCTGCCGTGATTTCACGGTTGAAAGCAATATTGTATATAAAGGTATGGGTAGTTTGCACCTTAAATGGGATAAGTCAAAAAAAGGATGCGACTGGATTGGTGCAGGTTTTATGTGGAACAATTGGCAAACGGTTGATATGTCTGACATTATTGACACATGGGCGCTTGAATTCTGGGCTCGTACTGCCGATGGTGATGAAATTGGTTCTGTTCCATTAAATTTCTGTTTTTTGGATAACAATAACAAATCAACTCCGGTAATAGCATGCGGAAGCCGTTTTTACGAAGGCTTCGGTCTAAATTCAACGTGGAAAAAAGTTACCATACCATTGAAATATTTCCGTTTTGTTGATTCAGGTTTAAATCCGGTAGAAATCAGCCAAATGATTATGTCATTTGAAGGTACCGCCGAAATTTATGTTGACGAAATGAAATTGGTGGATATGACCCCGAAGGAAGAGTAGACGAGTTATTGTTTATGAGTTATGAGTTATGGCGGACCAGTGTGTTCGCCATTTTTTTGCAACAATATACGGTTGTATCAAATCAGTAACGAATAGAGAAAGAAGAGATTCCTCAGTCGCGTGTGCTCCTTCGGAATGACGTAACGTATATAAAAGGAGAGGGAGCAGTGAGTATTCGTCATTCCGAGCGTAGCGAGGAATCTCCATAATCAAATAGCGACGCACCATGGTGCGTCGCTACAATCAATCCCAATCTTCAAAATCCCGCATTGCCGCATAGGGTATTTCTTCCCAAAATTGTCTAAAAATTCCATTTTTTGTAAAATATTGACCTTCATTTCTTTGCAAAAAGAAAAAAAATTCTGATGTTTGTATCAGAATTGAATTTTTCATGAAAATACGATATACAATAACATTGAGTTTAGTTTTATTGATTGGATACATAGGCTATACCATACAAACTCAAAAAGGCGCCTATGCTTCTGAATACAACCCCACACCTCGCACTTCTTCTCACGTATCAAAATCACAAAATGCTACACGCGATTCAATTAATCGCTATAATGAGGTAGCTGATTTTGTATCAGAATATTCAGAATATTTCCAATCACAATTTGATTCTCTTCATTCTGTTGGTGGCGCAATGACTATTGTCTATAAAGGACAGGTTGTTTTTTGCAAACCATATGGTGTAAAACGTGCTGGAACTCATGACTCGGTGAATGTACATACCCTTTTCCGTTTAGCTTCAGTTTCTAAAGGCTTTGCCGGTGTGCTTGCCGCTAAAATGACAGAACGTGAAGCTATTAATTTGGATACTCCAATAATTGCATATTTACCTTCGTTGAATTTGTCAAAAACGTACAATGAGGAACATGTAACGTTGCGCAATGTGTTAAGTCATACATCGGGTTTGCTTGCATATTCTTTTGACCCTTCTGTTGAAAGTGGAATGTCTATGCATCAGATTTATCAGAAACTAGATGCAGCAAAAATTGATGCCAATCCGGGACAACATTATGCCTATCAAAATGTAATGTTTAGTTTGTTGGACACCGTATTGCAATTGCGTACCGGTATGACCTACGGTGACCTTATGTCTGAGTTTATATTCCAACCACTTGGTATGCAAGATGCTTCGGTAGGGTTCAATGGCTTTGTTGATTCTAAAAATTATGCCTACCCACACAAAATGGTTTCGGCAAAAACGCTATCATACAGAGTTTGTGAATTAAACGACCGATACTACACAACAGCACCGGCAGCGGGCGTAAACGCAAGTATTTCCGATATGGGAATTTGGCTTAATGCAATTTTAGGAAACTATCCTCGTGTGGTTTCTCCAAACGCGCTCAAAGAAATTTCTACTCCGTATGTACATATTCCACAAAAGTCAGCAAGATATTGGGGACCCGACTTGCAGTCGAAAGACTACAGCATGGGGTGGCGCATTTATACGTACAAAAACGAAAAAATATTGTATCATGGCGGATTTGTACAAGGCTATCGTGCTGAAGTAGTAGTATGGCCTGAAAAACAAATCGCAATGGCTATGTTGCTCAATTCTCCGAATTGCTTGGCACAAAAAGCAGCACCGATATTTGTGAACATGTATTCTAAATACTTGAATCCAATCGCTCGGATTGATTCAACTTCAACTACCACAATGAATTTTTAGCCGGTTATTTGTCCGAATCACAAATACTCGTGTAATATTCTAAACAGTCTATCTAATTGATGTAACCGTCAACGATTTAGTAATCGTTTTTTATTTTTTTAATCTCGTGCAAAAATCGTATTTTCGCAGCAAAGATAAAAACTATGTTTGTTGAAATAATCGATACCACGTTGCGCGATGGCGAGCAAACCAACGGTGTGGCCTTTACCGATAAAGAAAAATTGTCGATAGCAAAACATTTGTTGAATGAAGTGAAAGTAAGCCGAATTGAAATTGCTTCAGCTCGTGTTTCTCGCGGAGAATTTGATTGTGCTTCAAGAATATTAGCCTGGGCTAAGGAAGTGCATTGTGTTGAAAAAATCGAAATACTCGGTTTCCTTGATAAACATATTTCTATTGATTGGATTAATAAAGCCGGAGGTAAGTGCATCAATTTGCTTTGCAAAGGTTCATTGCGCCAGTTGGAAGGACAATTGCGCAAATCACCCGAAGAACATCTTGCCGACATCAAGGAAAGTATAGAGTACGCTGAAAGTCTCGGAATAAACGTCAATGTTTATTTGGAAGATTGGTCAAACGGAATGCGCCATTCGCCCGATTATGTATATTATATGCTCGACAATCTTTCGCAGACCTCAATCAAACGATTCATGTTGCCCGACACGCTTGGAATACTCTATCCAAAAGAAACATACCAGTATTGTAAAGAAATACGTGCTCGCTATCCAAATCTCCATTTCGATTTCCACGGACACAACGATTATGGTTTGGCGGTTGCTAACTCAACGGCAGCACTTACAGCCGGTTTCAACGGTGTGCATACGTCGGTAAACGGGTTGGGCGAACGTGCCGGAAATACGGCATTGTCAACCATAGTTCCATGTATTCACGACCATTTGCACTTGCTCACCACTGTGCAGGAAATTTCTTTGAACAAAATCAGCAAACTCGTTGAAACCATTTCAGGTGTTCGGGTTGCTTCAAATATGCCAATCATTGGCGAAAATGTATTTACGCAAACCGCCGGTGTGCATGCCGATGGCGACAAAAAAGGTGATTTGTATTGCAACGAATTGATTCCCGAACGTTTTGGTCGTGTGCGTAAATATGCGCTCGGTAAAACGTCAGGCAAGGCAAACATTGAGAAAAACTTGCAAGAACTAGGACTAGAACTTGGGGCAGACGTGAAAGCTCTCATCACCGCTCGCGTGGTGGAACTTGGCGACAGAAAAGAGACAATTACCACCGAAGACTTGTACTACATAGCTCGAGAGGTTATGGACAACAAGAAGACAGAGCAACGCGTAGAGATAGAAAATTACTACGTGTGCAATGTAAAAGGAATGAAACCCGTTGCAACCATTAGTCTGAAAATTGATGGCGTGGTGTACGAAGAAACATCAGCTGGCGACGGACAGTATGATGCGGTAATGAAAGCGCTTCATAAAATTTATGAACGCAGAAGCATCATTATACCAAAACTCGAAGACTATGTGGTAACCATTCCGCCGGGTGGCAAAACCGATGCCTTGGTTGAAACTATGATTACGTGGAACGACGGCTCGCGCACGTTCAAAACACGTGGTTTAGATTTAGACCAAACAACCGCTGCCATCAAGGCTACACTCAAAATGTTGAACATTATAGACGAGTAAATTTGAGCCTCAATTCCATTAACCAAAACGCATATAAATTGTTAATATCTTGCGTTATGTGTGGAATAGCCCAAAACACTTTTTTAATACTTTTGTAACGCATCTAATAAAAATTTGTACTGATGAATAGAGATACTACAATCTTTGATCTAATTGAAAAAGAACATCAAAGACAAATGCGAGGCATCGAATTGATTGCGTCGGAAAACTTTGTGAGTGACCAAGTTATGCAAGCTATGGGTTCATACTGCACCAACAAGTATGCAGAAGGATATCCGGGCAAACGTCATTATGGTGGGTGCGAGGTTGTTGATGAAATTGAAACATTAGCAATTGAACGTCTTAAACAATTGTATGGCGCTGAATTCGCCAACGTGCAACCTCACTCTGGTGCGCAAGCAAACGGTGCTGTGTTGTTAGCTATCTTAAACCCGGGCGATAAATTCATGGGCTTGGATTTGAACCACGGAGGTCACTTGTCTCATGGTTCTCCGGTAAATACATCAGGTCTTATTTACAAACCGGTTCCATATTTCTTGAACAAGGAAACCGGTCGTGTTGACTATGATGAAATGGAACGCATTGCATTGGCTGAGAAACCAAAGTTAATCATTGGTGGTGGATCTGCATATAGCCGTGAGTGGGATTACGCTCGTATGCGCGAAATAGCTGACAAAATTGGTGCTATTTTAATGATTGACATGGCTCACCCTGCAGGTTTGATTGCTGCCGGATTGTTGAACAACCCTGTGAAATATGCTCACATTGTAACTTCTACCACTCACAAAACGTTGCGTGGTCCTCGTGGTGGTGTTATTATCATTGGAAAAGATTTTGAAAACCCATGGGGCAAAACCACTCCTAAAGGTGTTGTAAAAACTATGGGACAATTGATTAACTCAGCAGTGTTCCCTGGTATGCAAGGTGGTCCGCTTGAACATGTAATTGCAGCAAAGGCAGTCGCATTTGGCGAAGCGCTTACTCCTGAATTTAAGGAATATCAAAAACAAGTAAAGACAAACGCTGCTGTTATGGCAGAGTCTTTCATGAACGTTGGCTACAAGATTATTTCTGACGGAACCGACAACCACTCTATGTTGGTTGACCTTCGCTCTAAATTCCCTGAATTGACGGGTAAGGCTGCAAAAGATGCCTTGGTTGCTGCCGACATTACTACCAACGAGAACTTAGTTCCTTTTGATACTCGTAGTGCTTTCCAAACATCAGGATTGCGTTTCGGTACACCGGCTATCACCACTCGTGGCGTGAAAGAAAACGAAATCAAACAAATTGTTACCCTTATCGATACTGTGTTGTGCAACCCAACTGAAGCAACAATTGCATCAGTTAAAAAGACAGTAAACGGTATGATGGCACAATATCCATTGTTTGCATATTAATAGAATTCAGAAGGGTTACCATTCACCGTAACCGGAATTCATACTCAATTACGAAAAATCCGATAGTACACGCTATCGGATTTTTTTATGCAAAGTGTGCGGGAATTTTTACTTTTGCATAAAATAAACGAATCATCATGAATAATACAAATGTATCGCTGGTAGTTGAAGGCGGCGGTTTTCGGGCAATCTTTGCTGCCGCAGCGATAGATGTTTTAACCAACCATCACATTCTGCCGAATCACATTGTGAGCGTTTCTGCAGGAGCGGCATACAGCCTTTCAATGCTGACGCACCAAGCCAACCGAAATCAAAACACCATTCAGTTCATCAATCACCCCGACTATTGTGGCATGAAGTTCTTTTTGCGTGATGGTAATTTCTTTAATTGGAGATTTGTGTACAAAACCATTCCCACCGAACTGTTGCCGCTTGACTATGCCAAAATAGGCGAATATCAAGGTACGTTTGAAGTCTGTGCAACCAATTGCATTACCGGCGAAGCCAATTTTTTGTCAATGGTAACGTCTAATCCCGATGAACTCGGTCGGAAACTTGCAGCCACATCAGCATTGCCATTCCTTTCAAAGCCCATAGAGATTGACGGCACGCCCTATTTAGACGGTGGCATCAGCAACTCAATTCCCATAGACAGAATTGGCAACAAGCCCGCAATCGTGATACTCACGCAACCGTTAGGTTATGTGAAAAAACCCGTAAAACCCCGTTGGCTCATTACCCGAAAGTATCGTAACTATCCCAAATTGGCACAGGCCATTTTGAACAGACACATTATGTACAACAACACCTTGGCACGCATAGAAATGCTCGAACGCCAAGATCAGATTTTCGTTATTCGCCCAAAGCAAAAAGTGCCAATTGGCCGATTAGAAAATAATCCTCCGCATGTCAGTGCTGTGTACACTTCGTCGTACAATGAAGTAGAAAACGACTATCAAGCCCTGCAGGCGTGGCTCGAGCGGCATCAAATTTCTGTCTAAAAAATCGAGAGAGATATTTATGTAAAACTTCAGTGTAAAAATTACATAATTGACCTCTCGTTTTATTTTTTTTCTTTTATTTGCGAAACTTATTAGAAACATATTTTATGCTTGACAGAAAACGATGAAGAATACCTATTTTGATTTGATAGAACAAAGTTTCTACTTCCCGCAAGAGGGTTTTGACCTACGCGATGGTTTCCTTACTTTTCAAGGAATTTCTCTCAAATATTTAATCGATAAATACGGTACGCCGTTTCGATTTATATATCTCCCCAAAATTGGTGAACAGATTCGTAAAGCCCGAAATCTTTTTAACAAGGCAATCAAATACTACAATTACAAAGGTGCGTATGAATACTGCTATTGCACCAAATGTAATCACTTCTATCATGTCATAAATGAGGCGCTTAAGCACAATGTGAATCTCGAGACCTCGTCGTCGTTTGATATCGATTTAATTATCAAATTGTATCAGGCAAAGAAGGTTACCAAAGAACTTACCGTGATACACAACGGGTACAAAACCGACGAATATCTTCGTAAAATTGTACTCTTGCGCGACCTTGGTTTTCACAATACAATTACCATTCTTGATAGTACCGAAGAATTCGACCGTTTGGAGAAATTCATGGGACGCAAAAAGCTGAAGGTGGGAATTCGTATGGCTATCAACGAGGAATCGCAGTCGGCTTACTATACTTCACGCCTTGGCATACGTCCAAACGAGATAGCACACTTCTACAAACGTCTCAAGACAAAGAAAAACCTTGAATTGAAAATGCTTCATTTCTTTGTTGATTCAGGCATAAAAGATAGTTTGTACTACTGGGGTGAGTTCCAAAAGGCTTTGAAGGTGTACGTTGAATTGAAAAAGCAATGCGATACATTGGATTCGCTTGATTTAGGTGGCGGTCTTCCTATCCGAAATCATCTCGGCTTTGAGTACGATTACGATTACATAATTGGTGAAATTATCAAAAACATCAAAGAATCGTGCGCCAAAGAGAAGATTGACGACCCGAATATTTACACCGAATTTGGTAAATATACCGTAGGTGAAAGTGGTGCAATCATCTTCCAAGTGTTGGAACAAAAACAGCAAAACGATACTGAGTGTTGGTACATCATCAACAATAGTTTGATGAACACCATACCCGATGCGTGGGGCATTCATGAGAAATTCATTTTGTTGCCTATCAATAAGTGGCAAAACGAATACAAGCGTGTGAATATAGGAGGTATCAGTTGCGACCACTCTGATTACTACAATTCAGAGGATTTGAACCAGGAAGTAATGTTGCCATCGTATTCAGAGAAAGAAAAAGACCCGTTGTATCTTGGGTTCTTCCATACCGGTGCATACCAGGATTCCATTAGTGGATATGGCGGCATAAAGCATTGTTTGATACCGTCTCCTAAGTATATCGTAATAGACAGAGACGAAACGGGCAATTTTGTTGATTATGTCTATCGAGAGGAACAAACTGCCGAGGATATGTTTAACATACTCGGGTACAACGAAGGCGATAGAATATAGCATAAAAAAAGGAACTTGAGAAAGTTCCTTTTTTTTATTACTTATAAATCACAACTTACCACTTCATCCATTCTGATGTCCCATGGGGCACAATCAATTTTCGGCACTATTTGCCAAGGGAAGCAAATACCCATTTTGTGGCAATGCGTTTGTGGAAGAAAACGATCGTAAAAGCCTTTACCGCGTCCCATTCGGCCTCCTTCATTGTCAAAGGCAAGTCCAGGAATAATGCAGACATCAATGGAGCTATAGTCGGTAAAGATTTCACCCACCGGTTCACTAATGCCAAATTCGCCCGTAGTCATGCTGCTACTGTCTTTGAATTGGTGTAGTTCTAATGTTTCACCAACCACTTTCGGGAGCAGAATCGTTTTTTTCTTTGCCCATTTCTCAATAAGGTCGTGGGTGTTTACTTCGTCGGGAAGTGACCAGAAACAAAGAACAGTGTTGGCTTCTAAAAAGTGTTTGTTCTTTTCAACGATGCTACAAATCCGTGTGGAATAGTTTTGCAATTCTTCGGCTGATTTGCTTCGCGTCTGCGAAAGCATTGCTTTGCGTATGGTCAGTTTCATAATGCGTTATTTTAAAAATAAGAGGTGCTTTGTTGGGCACCTCTCATGAGTTATTATAGCGTGTTTAAATAATCTGCCACGTTTTTATAGATTCTGTTTGCAATATCATGGTCAGTACCGCGATTCTTTACAAAATTGTCGCCGGTAATGTGTTCAAACAATTCAATGTAGCGGTCGCTAATAGAGGTAACAATTTGTGGAGTCATTTCCGGTACTTGTTGTCCTTCTTTGCCTTGGAATCCGTTAGCCATAAGCCATTCGCGTACAAATTCCTTAGAAAGTTGTTTTTGTGCTTCGCCTTTTTTGAAACGTTCTTCGTATCCTTCAGCGTAGAAATAACGAGAAGAGTCGGGTGTGTGAATTTCGTCAATCAAATAGATTGTGTTGTCTTTTTTGCCGAACTCATATTTGGTGTCAACCAAGATAAGACCACGTTTTGCAGCTATTTCAGCACCACGGTTGAAGAGTTGTATAGTGTATTTCTCCAATACCTCATAGTCTTCTTTTGAAACAAGGTCGCGTGCAAGTATTTCTTCTTTCGAAATATCTTGGTCGTGTTCGCCTATTTCTGCTTTGGTAGTAGGGGTGATGATTGGTTTCTCGAGCTTCTGATTTTCCTTCATTCCTTCAGGAAGCTTAATGCCGCAAAGTTCGCGAACGCCGCTCTTGTATGCGCGCCAAGCACTTCCGCAAAGATATGCTCTCACAATCATTTCAACCGGAAAGCCGGTACATTTAAGACCTACCGTTACCATTGGGTCAGGGTTGCCAAGTTTCCAGTTTGGACAAATATCTTTGGTTTCGTCAAGAAACTTTGATGCAATTTGATTCAGCATTTGTCCTTTGTAAGGAATTCCTTTCGGAAGAATTACGTCGAATGCTGAAATGCGGTCGGTTGCCACCATTACGAGAATGTCGTTGTTGATGCTGTACACGTCACGTACTTTCCCATGGTACACGTTTGTTTGTCCAGGGAAGTTAAAATCTGTTTTTGTTAATGCGTCCATATAGTTGAGTATATTATTTTTTAGAAATATTGTTGTTTTCAAAAGCAGAAATGATAGACGGCACCAATCGGTGGCGCACTATGTCTTTTTCATTAAAGGTAACGGTGCCAATGCCTTTCGTATTTTGCAACATGGCAGAAGCGTGTGCCAAACCTGACTTGCTGCGGTCGGGAAGGTCTATCTGGGTGAGGTCGCCGGTAACGATAAACTTGGCGTGTTCGCCCATTCTGGTCAAGAACATCTTAAGCTGGTTGAGCGTAGCATTTTGCGCCTCATCGAGTATCACATACGCATTGTTGAGCGTGCGTCCGCGCATGTAGGCGAGTGGTGCTATCTGTATTACGTTGGCATCAATCAGTTCTTGCAGTTTCTTAGGTTGTAGCATGTCTTGCAAGGCATCGTAGAGCGGCTGCATATACGGGTTGAGCTTTGCGCGAAGGTCACCGGGCAAGAATCCCAGTTTCTCCTCTGCCTCAACCGCCGGACGGCACAGTATAATGCGTTGCACGCTTTTGTCTTTCAACGCTTTTACCGCCAAGGCAACGGCCGTATAGGTTTTCCCCGTTCCTGCGGGGCCTATGGCAAACAGCAAATCGTTTTCGGCACTCATGGTTACCAGTTTCTTCTGATTGGTGGTGCGAGCCTTGATGGGCTTGCCTTCGTTGCCGTAAAAGAGTATCGCATTGTTGGGGTTCTCGTTGCCGTGCAGGCTTTCGTTGGTTTCGCAACTCGACAATATATCTTGTATCTGGTCTAACGAAATGCCATGGCAGGTTTCGGTGTGCGTAAGTATTTTGTAAAACTGACGTTCAAAATTATCCGTTTCCTTCTTGCTTCCTATCAGCTTCAACTCGTTGCCACGAGTTATGATTTTCAGTTTCGGGAAATAGTTCTTGATGGCATCAATTTTTTCGTTCCTAACACCTATAATGTCAATCGGGTCAACTGTGTCTAAATATATTATTTGCTCTGCCATTATTGTTTGCAAGATTTTTTTATATCTTTGGAACAAATGTAGTAATTTATTTTCTATACGGAAATTGATAGGCAAAAAGAATGGTGATAGTTTCACTTACAACTGATTGGGGAAATAAAGGGCTGTATTCAGGCTTGTTCAAAGCAAAACTTGTAAACAAACTACCCGGTGCGCAGATTATTGACATTTCACACGAGATACTTCCGTACAATATAAACGAAGGTGCATTTACTTTGCGCTCTGCCTATCGTCATTTCCCCGCCGGTTCTATTCATGTAGTGAGCGTTGCCTCAATGACGGTGGCCGACAAGGCAAAAAATCGCGAATATATCTGTTTTGAGCACGAAGGACACTATTTTATAGGCCCAAACAACGGCTTGTGGGATATGGTGTTCGACGATGCTGAGTTTACTGTCTATACCATAGCCGCGCAGCACCCCGATGTGCAAAGCTTTGCCGAGGCCGATGCCTGCATTGATGCCGTGTTGCAATTGTCGCAAGGCAAGGCACTCACAGCCATAGGCACGCCTGCCACGCGCGAGCGAGGAAGAGGAGTGGGACTGCCCGAAATTCGTGGCAACCAAATAGTGGGCAGCTTCTTGGATTTCGATTCCTACGGAAACGGTATCACCAACATTACCAAGGCACACTTTGAAGCCGTGGGCAAAGGCCGCATGTTTACCATAATGGTGGGCGGACAAATATTGCAAACCGATACCATCTCGACCGACTATACCAACGTGCCCGAGAAAATTATTGCGCTCTTCAATAGCGCACGCTTCCTTGAAATAGCCATGCCATATTTCCCCTTACGGAATTTCTTGCACGACACCAATACCGCCAAGGTATTGATAACCTTTTATGACTCTGAGGCACAAAAAACTAACTTTAAACTAATATAATCACATATGAAAAAACTGCTCGTACTTAGTATATTCTGCGGCGCACTTACGCTCGCTTCGTGTGAATGGTCGAATGTGGCAAGCGAACAAACGCACACGTTCAAAAACGACCTCTTTGCTGAGCCGGTAGAGTTCGACTTTACCAACAACAAAGATAGTTTCCAACTGTACAATGTGATACTCTCGCTCAAACTCAACTTCGATTCGGTATGGTACCGCCAAGTACCGCTAAACTTCAGCTACGTTGCGCCTAATGGCGACTCTGCCACTATTCCTATTGCGCTCAGCTTGCCATACGAACCTGCAACAGACCCCGCTTCGCAGCCTTCAAAGGAGGCAATAGACAGCGCATGGGTGTTTGAACAAACCATACTCTACGGCAACTCTATGAAACAAGGCGTAAGCAAATTTTACTTCTCACCTGCCACCAACAACGACACGCTATTTGGCATTTCTGGAATGACCCTCCGCATAGAACGGGCGAATTAAAAAAA
>DAIOSV010000004.1:83067-86729 GCA_036752345.1 Bacteroidales bacterium
CGCTATTTGGCATTTCTGGAATGACCCTCCGCATAGAACGGGCGAATTAAAAAAACAAGCACACGAATTTCCAGAAAAAGGAAGAAGCACAATTGCGGAACATATAGCGAATGTGTACGAAGAAGGGGAATTAGTGCAAAATGGAACTTGTCGGAAATTCCGACAGGTTCATAAAGAAGGTGTTCGCAAAAGGAGATTCGTACAAGAACACGTTATGCACAAAAATTGCTATCGGATGTTTGTAAAACAACTGGTATTTTACAAGCGTACTGCAGATTATTCTTACATTTGTAGTATTAAACCGATTTGAAAAATGACAACAGAGCAATATTTAGAAAGCATACAACAACGTTACAAACTCGGAAACGCAACAGAACACACCTTTCGGGGCGATTTGCAACAACTTATTGAAAGCCTTGTCCCGACCATTCAAGCCACAAATGAACCCAAAAGACAAAGTTGCGGAGCTCCCGATTATATTATTACCCAAAAAGAAATTCCTGTAGGATTTATTGAAGCCAAAGACATAGGTGATACCGACCTTGAAGGTGCCAAACGAACAGGAAACAAGGAACAATTCGACCGTTATAAGGCATCGTTAAGCAATCTGATGTTTACCGATTACCTTACGTTTCACTTGTATCGCGACGGACAGTTTGTTACCAAAATAGCCATTGCCGAACTCACCCCTAACCCCTCAAAAGGAGGAGAGTTCATCATAAAACCTCTGCCCGAAAACTTTGCAACCTTCGAAAACCTTATTAAAGATTTTTGCACGCACATAGGGCAAACCATTAAAAGCAGTAAGAAACTTGCCGAAATGATGGCCGGTAAAGCCCGATTGCTTTCCGACATTATTGAAAAAGCACTTACCAGCGACGAGGAAAACAGCGACAATAGTTCGCTCAAAGACCAAATGAATGCGTTTAAGCAGATACTCATTCACGACATTACTCCCAAAGGTTTTGCCGATGTATATGCCCAAACTATAACCTACGGAATGTTTGCTGCCCGCTTGCACGACCCAACGTTGCCAACCTTTAGCCGACAGGAAGCGTTTGAACTCATTCCTAAATCAAATCCATTCCTTAAAAAACTCTTTGGCTATATAGCAGGCTTAGAATTGGACGAACGCATAACGTGGATTGTTGACGATTTAGTGAACATATTCCTTGCGTGCAATGTGGAGGAGATGCTCAAAAACTATGGCAAGTCTACCAAAACGGAAGACCCCATTATCCATTTTTACGAAGATTTCCTAAGCGAATACGACCCCAAATTGCGCAAAGCGCGTGGCGTATGGTACACACCAAAACCGGTGGTAAACTTTATAGTGCGTGCCGTTGACGATATTCTCAAAACTGAATTTAACCTTCCGCAAGGCCTTGCCGATACCAGCACCACAAAAATTAAAGTGGACATGCAAGGCAAAAAGGTGGAACAAGAAGTGCACCGCGTGCAAGTGCTTGACCCCGCTACCGGTACCGGTACGTTTCTTGCCGAGGTTATAAAACAAATATATAGCAAGTTTCAGGTGCAGCAGGGCATTTGGAGCAATTATGTAGAAACACATTTATTGCCTCGCCTTAACGGGTTTGAGTTGCTTATGGCAAGCTATGCCATGGCGCACCTGAAACTCGACTTACTCCTAACCGAAACAGGCTACCGTTCTAAATTCCCCTCCTCTGGAGAGATTACCACCCCGTCCTTCGGACACCCCTCCAAAGGAGGGGAATTGGGGCGGGGTGGTCAACGTATACGCGTGTACCTTACCAATAGCCTTGAAGAATACAACCCCGACACAGGTACGCTCTTTGCCAGTTGGCTGAGTAGCGAAGCGAACGAGGCAAACCGCATAAAACGCGATACGCCTGTAATGTGTGTTATGGGAAATCCTCCATATAGCGGTGAAAGTGCCAACAAAGGCGAATGGATAATGAGCCTAATGGAAGATTACAAAAAAGAACCGGGAGGAAAAGAAAAACTTAAGGAACAAAACTCCAAATGGATAAATGACGACTATGTAAAGTTTATTCGCTATGGCCAACACTTTATTGAGAAAAATGGGAGTGGTGTTTTAGCCTTTATTAATCCTCATGGATATTTGGATAATCCAACCTTTAGAGGAATGCGTTGGAATCTGCTCAAAACCTATGACAAGATATATACCATAGACTTACATGGCAATAGTAAAAAGAAAGAGGTTTGTCCCGATGGCTCTCCCGACCAAAATGTATTTGACATAATGCAAGGGGTTTCAATCAATCTATTTATTAAAACAGGGAAGAAGAAACCAAATGAATTAGGAAAGGTATTTCATTATGATTTATTTGGTCAACGAGAAAAGAAATATAATTTTCTAAATGACAATTCAATTAAAACAGTTCCTTACAATGAACTGCCGAATGTAGCTCCAAATTACTTTTTTGTAAATAAGGATTTTGGTGTTCAAGAAGAATACGATAGCGGAATAAAATTAACTGATTTATTTCCCCTGAACAATGTTGGTGTTGTAACTTCAAGAGATTCTTTTGTAATCGACGATACAAAACAAAATTTACAAAATAGAATTGTGGACTTTTTTACAACAGAAAAGCAAGAACTAATCAATAAATACCATGTGAAAGAAAATAGTTCATGGAAAATAGATGAAGTAAAAAGAAAAGCAATTTCATTGAAAGAGGAATATATAACCCCAATTTCATACCGGCCATTTGATGATAAATTCGTTTACTACAACGAATATTTTATAGAACGAAGCAGAACAGAAGTAATGCAACATTTTATAAAAGGTGAAAATTTAGGAATATGTTTATGCAAGCAATTTAAGTCAGGCGAAAAATATCAACATATTTTTATTTCAGATAAAATTATTGAAAGTTCATTTGTATCTAATAAAACTAGTGAAATAACAAGTATAATCCCCCTTTATCTCTATCCCGAACAAGATGGGCAAAAAAGTACTGAAGAACAGCCGGAACGAGTGCCAAACCTCAATAAAGAAATAGTACAAGCAATCGCCGAGAAACTAGGCCTCCAATTCATTCCTGAAAAGAATTCCCCTCCTCTGGAGGGGTGCCCGCAGGGCGGGGTGGTCGTTTCCAACGACGGGGTGGTTAATTCCAACAACGGGGTGGTCGTTTCTCCTCTGGAGCATTGCCCGAACGACGACGAAATTCTCGCCACCATTAACAACACACCCATTATTCGCCGGTTTGTAAAAGATTTACCCTATAATCCTGACCTTAGTCAGTTGGCCAAAGACAAGCGAAAAGCAGGCATTCTCTCCGAGGTATTGTTTTGGAAGCAAGTGCATCAAGGACTTTTCTATGGTATTGACTTCGACCGACAACGTATTATCGGTAATTATATCGTAGATTTCTATGTCAAAACCTTGGGATTGGTAATAGAAATAGATGGGAGCAGCCACGACACAAAACAGGAATACGATGCTGAAAGACAAGCATATTTAGAACAGTTAGGATTGAAAGTGTATCGTATTGCCGACATTGACGTAAAGAAAGACATTAGAGCGGTAATGCGAGGGTTGGAAAATTATATAGAACAAGAATTTGGTAACTTAACCACCCTGTCCTACGGACACCCCTCCGAAGGAGGGGAATGTGGGGCCTCGTCGTGTGGTGGAGGGGAATTTGCGCCCA
>DAIOSV010000005.1:0-4230 GCA_036752345.1 Bacteroidales bacterium
TGCGCAAACTCAAAAGCTACGAATACGAACGGCCGTTTGTTGTCCAAATTTTTGGAAAAAATCCGGAAACAATGGCGCAAGCTGCAAAAATTGTAGAATCGGAATTCAAGCCTGATATTATCGATATCAATTTCGGTTGCCCCGTGAAGAAAATTGCAGGCAAAGGCGCCGGTGCCGGTTTGTTGCAAAACATTCCGCTCATGATTGAGATTGCCCAATCGGTTGTCAATGCCGTACACACACCGGTAACGGCAAAAACACGATTGGGTTGGGATTCCAACAATATGCCCATTGTTTCTATTTCCGAACAACTGCAAGACGTTGGAATTCAAGCACTCACCATTCATGGCAGAACGCGTGCGCAAATGTACACGGGCGAAGCCGACTGGTCACTGATTGGCGAAGTAAAACGAAATCCGAACATTCACATTCCCATTATAGGAAATGGCGACATTGATTCTCCGCAAAAAGCAAAAGAAGCTTTTGAAAAATATAATGTCGACGCCATAATGGTTGGACGTGCCAGCATTGGGACTCCATGGATTTTTAAACAAATAAAACACTATCTCGCAACTGGCGAAATGTTACCCGAACCAAGCATACACGAGCAAGTGTCCATTGTAAAAGAATGGATGGCAAAATCGGTAGAATTCATGGGAACGCCAATGGGAGTGATTCACATGCGTCGCCAATTTGCAAGAACGTTCAAGGGTTTGGAAAACTTCAGAGAAACACGCATAAAACTGCTCAACCTCACCGACTTAGAAGAGACCAACAATCTGCTTGATGAAATTGCAGAGAAATGGGGATAAATACCGCTACTCGAATTTCATAGGTCCCATAATTTTTCTATTTTTGAGCATCAAATAGTTACGACAATGAAAATAAAGCAATTTACATTCAACCTTCTGAAAGAAAACTGCTATGTCGTGTTCGACGAGGACACACACGATTGCGCAATTATTGATCCCGGATGTTATTATCCCGAAGAAAAAGAGAAACTCTCTTCGTTTTTGAAAAAAGAAAATCTAATTCCCGATAAAATTCTCCTTACTCACGGTCATCTCGACCACTTGTTTGGTGCGCAGTATCTTGTTGAGGAATTTCCTCTTGCGAAAGTATACGCACACCGCAACGACCAAGGTTTCATAGACCATGTTGCAGAGCAAGGTCGCATGTTTGGCATTGATATAGAGCACACAGCTCCTATTTCGCATTATATTGTTGATGGAGAAGTTATTTCAATAGGGAAAACAAAACTACACGTGATATGCACTCCCGGACACAGCCCCGGCGGTGTTTGTTATTATTGCGAAGAAAAAAGTGTGCTCTTCAGTGGCGACACCATTTTTCTTGAAAGTGTAGGACGCACTGATTTATTCGGCGGAAGTGATGAGATTCTCATTAATTCTCTCCATACAAAAATATTTACTTTGCCCGGCGACACAACAATCTATCCCGGACACGGACCAGCAACGTCTGTTGGATACGAAAAACACTCAAACCCTTATATATGAAACGAATTTTAAGCATAGAAACCGCATCTTCTGTTTGCTCTGTGGCTATCCACGAAAACGACCAATGTATCGCTTTACAAGAAATTAACGAACCCAATGCTCATTCTGAGAAATTAACCGTACTCATTGAAGATTTGCTTAAACAACATTCCTTGCAAATTTCTGATTTTGATGCAATTGCAATCTCAAAAGGACCTGGTTCATACACCGGATTACGCATTGGAACGTCTGTTGCCAAAGGATTGTGTTACGCATGTTCACTGCCGCTCATTACCGTTGATACACTTGAAGCAATTGCTCTCTCGTGCAAAAACAAAATTGCCGACAACAATCCCGACAACATCTATATGCCTATGATTGATGCCCGACGCATGGAAGTGTACACATCGCAATGGGATTCTCAGATGAACAACATTCAACCGACCAATGCGCTCGTAGTTACCTACGAAGCAAAAGCATCGTTTGAACCTACAAAACAGTACTACCTCTGCGGCGATGGCAGCCAAAAATGTCGAGAGACGCTCGAAAGCAAAAATATCACGTTTGTTGACGGCATCAATGCTACCGCAAAAACCGTAGGCGACATAGCGTGCACGATGTTCGACAAAAAAGAATTTTCCGACGTGGCGTACTTTGCACCGTTCTATCTTAAAGAATTTCAGGCTACTACACCAAAGAATTTGCTATAAATGACAGAGGCTTTTCTGCAATATGTTTGGCGTCATCAGTTGATGAGCTCCGACAGATTGTTTACCACCAATAACGAAGAAATCTCCGTTATTAAGATAGGTACGTTCAATTCAGACGCAGGTCCCGATTTTTTGAATGCGAAAATTAAAATTGGCGACACCGTTTGGGCCGGCGACGTGGAAATTCACATTAAATCAAGCAATTGGAATCAACACAAACACAATCGGCAAAAAGCCTACAACAGCGTGATACTTCATGTGGTTTCGGTGCACGATAAGGAAATTCAAACCGAAAATGGCATGGATATCCCAACGCTTGTAATGCCGATTCTTCCCCACATCACCGAAAATTACAACTCACTCATGAGTTGCACCACACAGATTCGTTGTGCAAAACAACTCCCCCACATTGACGATATCCATATTTCTTTATTTTTAGAACGCCTTGTGGCAGAAAGATTTGAAGAGAAAGCAAAACGCATAGCCATTCTCTTTTCTGAAAATAATCACGATTGGAAAGAAACGTTGTACCAACAGTTAGCAAGAAATTTCGGGTTGAAAACAAACTCCGATGCATTTGAAAACCTTGCGAAAAGTCTGCCGCTCATCATCATTGAAAAACATCACAATGATTTGTTTCAAATAGAGGCTCTACTTTTTGGACAAGCAAACATTTGGTCTTCAGAAGATAAATGCGATGAGTATGAACTCTCTCTTCGCAAAGAATACTCATTCTTGCAAAAGAAATATGGCCTCACGCCAATAAGCCATACATGGTGGAAGTTTGCACGCATGCGACCTTGTAATTTCCCTACAATCCGTATCGCACAATTTGCACATCTCATCTATACCTCACAATCGTTTACCTCAAAAATTATAGAAAGCACCTCACTCGAAAACGTGTCCTCGCTTCTCACATGTAAAGCAAGCTCATATTGGGAGACACATTACTCATTTGGCAAAAAATCACCAAAACACTCATGCGAATTCGGTTCGCTCGCAATAGTAAATAGCATCATCAACACCGTTATCCCATTTTTATTTGCCTATGGCAAAACGCATAACGACGAAGCTATGACGCAACGAGCACTTGATCTTTTGAGGGAATTGCCACCAGAGAAAAACGCTGTTATTACAAAATGGGAAGAATGCGGGATTGCCGTTCCTGATGCGTTTACAAGTCAAGGATTACTACACCTCTACACTGCCTACTGCGAACAAGGAATTTGTTTCCATTGCCGAATAGGGCATATTATTTTAAATAAGAAATAGGATTTAGAGTAAGTTCAAACTGCGCGCTTTTTCGAAAAATATTTCAATCACCACACGCTTTTCATCAGTGAGATTGAACTCCACGCTATTATGAAGGTAATCTGTAATATCAAATGGGAATGTTCTGTTGCAATTTGCTATAGCATCGTCAATGTGTTGTACCCCATAGGCGCATGATTCCTCAAACTGCGCAAGAAAGTCAGAAGGCAAGGGTTTGTTTGCAACCCATGCGGCAAATACAAACGGCAAACCAAATGCTTTGTGCCACTCCGAAGCCAAGTCGTACACGTACTCAAACTGCGATGCAAGCGTTAGCGCCCTATCTCCTATAATTACTCTTGCTGAATCGTTTTTTTCAAGTTCATATCCCTCTTTCCCCATTTGAAAAATGGGATTAATGTTCCATGCATATTTTGCTAAAACCTGAACCAAAATATTTGTAGTACGCGATTGATAATCAAGAGTGATTTTACTTACAGCATCTAATGGCGTATTGCTACAAAGCAATACAGAATCAACACGTTGCGTGGCGCTTATGCAAAAATTCGAAACAATTTGTGCTTGAGGGATTATTGGAATTGCTCCAACAGAAATAATAGAAACATCAACTTGATTGCTACACAATAATTGCGCGACCTGTGAAGGATATCCGTAGGAAAAATCTGCTAAAGATTGTAGTTCTTTGTTGCGTAATAACCCAAAAGAAAACGGAATTGTATTGCTATAATTAATTATAGAAATGCGTGTTTTCA
>DAIOSV010000005.1:4330-13479 GCA_036752345.1 Bacteroidales bacterium
CCAAAAGAAAACGGAATTGTATTGCTATAATTAATTATAGAAATGCGTGTTTTCATTTTTTTGTTGCAATCAACGTCTGCCCGCCTTTTACCTTTTGATTCAGGCTTACCTCAACATTCATATCGCAAGGAATAAATAAATCTACTCGCGAACCGAATTTTATAAAACCCAATTCTTCGTTTTGCGTAGCATTAGTATCAACCTCGGCATAAGTTACTATTCGGCGAGCAACAGCTCCAGCAACCTGACGACATAAAATTTGTCCACATGCAGTATCCATCAAAATAGAAGTACGTTCATTTTTTGTGGAAGATTTAGGATTAAACGCCGGCAATTTTACCCCATCATGATGATCACTTGCCAACACTTTTCCGTCAATCGGATAACGATTGACATGAACATTAAACGGAGACATGAAAATTGAAATTTGCTTACAATTGCAATGCAAATAATCGTTTTCATTTACATCTTCAATAACTACGACTTCCCCATCAGCAGGAGCTACCAACCCAGTAGTGGTTCTAATGAACTCACGATTAGGTATGCGGAAAAACGCAGTTATTCCAAGCACAAATAAAAAAGAAAGGACTACTATTATCCAAAACAAAATCGGTTGCGTATGAATTTGAAATAGATAAAAATCTAATAAACACGTAAGGCCTAGAACCAATATAATAGTTGAGTATCCTTCTTTATGAATTTTCATAGATGAACTACATTAAAATATCTGCAAATATGCAAAAAAAGCTGGAATTGAAAAAATAAGACTATCAAATCTATCAAGCATACCACCATGACCAGGTAATAATTTCCCTGAATCTTTAACACCAATATATCGCTTAAGCTTAGATTCTACAAGGTCTCCAACGGTTGAGAATGCTACAACTATTATTGATAAAATAATTATTAAATAATATCTATTACTCTCTAAAATAGGAATGTAATGTATAGCAAACGCAAGTAAAACCGTTGAGATTAAACCTCCAATTAACCCTTCAAAACTCTTTTTGGGGGAGATTTTGGGAGCCATTGGGTGTTTTCCGAAAAGAGAACCCCATAAAAAAGCAAATGAATCATTTGACCATGTGAACAAGAACAAAAGAAAGACTAGTAGCATATTGCTATTGATGGTACTAGTGCTATGAAAAACAGATTGTTCCATTGTGCAAGTATATGCCAACAAGGTAAATGGCACTGCAATATATGCGATACTCAAAAATGAAAATGCAATTCTATGAAATGGATTATCGCCTTCATTTCGTAGTTCTACTGAAAACAAAGTCAACCAAAGAATTGCAAGCAACACTAACAATGTGCCTATATGCAAATCGTAGGCTTTGAACACCGGCAAACAATATAAACACAGTGCAAATAAATCTGTTAAAGGTCTATTTACCGTGATATTTTTGATTGCAAGATTTTTGTGTAACTCATTGATTGTTAGCATCATTATAATTCCGAATATGCCAAAAAATAATTCTTTCGTTGTAAATAGAGCAATAAAAATTACCGCCATATACACAATACCAGTAGCTACACGTGTCAGGAATTTTTTCATTTCTGCGTTTTTACAAGTATAACATAGAGATTTTTAGGACCATGCGCACCAAGTACCAACGTTTTTTCTATATCGGATGTTCTGCTCGGTCCTGTTATTGCAGTAACTTGTGAGGGAAACGTGTTTCCGTATTTTTTTTCTATAACATCCATTGCTTCCGGGAAATCAGGAAATACTTGTGTATCGTATGCAAGCACTATGTGTGTTTCTGCTGCGGAAATCAATCTACGACCTTCTATTTGTGCCGATGATACAAAAACACTCCCCGTTCTTGCAACCAATGCTTCACACGTTGTAAGTGAATATTTTGCCACTCGTGCATATTCAGGATCAACATTGTACGCAATCCCCTTTTCTTCTAGAATTTTAAGTAATTCAGAATTATTACAAAGCAAGACTTCGTTGCCAATTATTTCTTTAATGCGAGTAAACGCCGAATCTAGTGAATCCACTATCTCTGGTTTGCCGGCTACCAATTCTAATTTTTCGCAATATGCTTGACATAAATCTCCAATTGGTTGTACGAAATATTCTTTAGTTGAAGACAACTTTTCATATTCGTACTGAGCGTTGATATTGACTGACTGCAAATCGCCTAGTATCGCTTTTTTCTTTTGTTCGGAATCAAGATTATTCATTACTCTTTTGTTGTTTCTTCAAATATTCTATGTTCTTGAAAAAGACGTTTGCCGAAAATCTTTTCAAGATCTTCACCGAATATGACTTCTTTTTCCAACAATAACTCAGCAAGACGTACAAAACCTGGTTGATTTTGCATTAAGAGGTCATACGCTCTTTGGTATGAATTACGAACAATTTCTTGTACTTCGCTATCAATTACTTTTGCAACATCATCACCATATGGTTTTGAAAACGCATACTCTGACTGACCTGTAGAATCATAGAAACTTAGATTTCCGACTTTGTCACTCATTCCGTAATAAGTAACCATAGCGTATGCTTGTTTGGTCACTTTTTCCAAATCGTTTAATGCACCGGTTGAAATTTTACCAAACGTAATTTGCTCAGCTACACGTCCGCCCAACGTTGCACACAATTCGTCAAGAATTTGTTCTTTCGTTACTATCTGACGTTCTTCCGGCAAATACCATGCTGCACCTAATGCTTTTCCGCGTGGTATAATAGTTACTTTAATAAGAGGATGCGCATGTTCCAAAAACCAACTTAATGTAGCATGACCTGCTTCGTGAAATGCAATTGTGCGTTTTTCTTCAGGAGTCATGATTTTGTTGCGTTTTTCAAGACCACCTACAATTCTGTCAACAGCATCCAAGAAATCTTGTTTTTCGACCTCTTTTTTATTACGACGAGCAGCAATCAAAGCTGCTTCGTTACAAACATTGGCAATGTCAGCACCAGAAAAACCTGGAGTTTGTTTTGCCAAAAATGATGACTTAATTTCAGATGAAAACTTCAATGGTTTAAGATGAACGTCAAAGATTGCTTCACGCTCTTTAATGTCAGGCAATTCTACATTGATTTGTCTATCAAAACGACCGGCACGCATCAATGCTTTATCAAGTACATCGGCACGGTTTGTCGCAGCTAGTATAATTACTCCAGAATCTGTTCCAAAACCATCCATTTCTGTTAACAACTGATTCAGAGTATTTTCTCGTTCGTCATTGCCACCCATATTTGGATTATGTCCGCGAGCACGACCAATTGCATCAATTTCATCGATAAATACAATACAAGGTGCTTTTGATTTTGCTTCTTTAAACAAATCTCGAACTCTCGCTGCGCCAACACCTACGAACATTTCAACAAAATCAGAACCTGAAAGGGAGAAGAAAGGAACTCCAGCTTCGCCGGCTACGGCTTTTGCCAACAATGTCTTTCCTGTTCCCGGAGGGCCCACCAACAAGGCTCCTTTAGGTATTTTTCCACCTAACTCTGTGTATTTTTTAGGATTTTTCAAAAAATCGACAATCTCACGGATTTCAATCTTTGCTTCCTCTAATCCGGCTACATCGTTGAAATTTGTTTTTACTTTATCTTCATTGTCAAACAATTTTGCTCTTGATTTACCAATATTGAACAAACCGGAACCACTGCCGCCAGCAGAACCGCCGCCCATTCTTCGCATAAAGAAAATCCAGACACCAACTAATAATACTAAAGGAAGAATCCAACTAATAACTTCACCAACATAGTTGTGTTTCGTCTGATATTCTATATCAACATTGGTGTTTTCAAATTTCTTTTCGAAACTATCAACAGAACCAATATTCATAGTATAATCTGGCGTTTCAACCCCGTGTGAACTGTTATTTGATGTTAAATAAATATCCGCATATTCTCGATTGACTACGATTACTTTTGCTATTTCTCCATTTTTCAATCGTTGTTCAAACTCAGTAGAAGTAATCTTCTTTGCTGATCCACTGAAATCAACAAAACTTAATGCTGCAAATATTACCAATAAAACAACATACACCCAAAGGAAGTTTGAGTTTCCATCGGGTTTTGGTTTCTTGAAATTCTTAAAATTAGAGGGGTCAAAAGGACGATTAGAATTTTCTTTTTTCTTCCCTTCTTCTTGTTCTGTGTTTTTGTCTTTTTCTTCTGCCATAAATTTCTATTATTCTACGTTAGGATAATCTTTTCTTATACAATCTGCCCACAATTCCTCTATATTGTAATATTGACGAATATGAGGCTGAAAAACATGTACAAATACATCACCGTAATCAAGAAGAATCCACTCAGCATTTTCATAACCGGCTGTTCCCCATGTTTTTATCTTCAATTTTTTTTGTACATAGTCTTCTACCGAGTCAGCTATTGCATCAACTTGTGTTGATGAATCGCCTTCACATATTACATAGTA
This sequence comes from Bacteroidales bacterium, assembly GCA_036752345.1. GTDB lineage: Bacteria > Bacteroidota > Bacteroidia > Bacteroidales > UBA1715 > UBA1715. The sequence goes on from DAIOSV010000005.1 coordinate 8,743, forward strand.
ACGGCAAATTGCGTTTTCTATTTTCTTAAAATCAAGAGAAACTATATTTTTTCCTTTTTTTTCTTGAATTCCTTCTATTATTGTCTTTACTAATTGACTCGCCGATGCCATTTACTACAAGCTAAAATAAACACAATTTTTAAATTTCTTTCGGTACATACCTTTTATGTCAAATAAAACAAAAGGATCTGATGACAACGAACGGAAATAGTCTTCAGACAAATCCATATACTGTTTATGTTTTGTTGCAAGAACTATTACATCATATTTACCGGTAGGCTGCGACGACAAAGGAAAATTATATTGCTTTTGAACATCTTTCGCCGATGCATAGGGGTCTACAAGTGTTACTTCTACTCCAAACGAGGTTAAATTTGAAATGATGTCAAAAATCTTCGAGTTTCTAACATCACTCACATTTTCCTTGAAGGTCGCTCCCATTACCAACACACGAGAGTTTTTCAAAACTTTTCCAGCCTTGTTTATTTCTTTCAAAATCAATGTTGCTATATACGCAGGCATACCGTCGTTTATTTCACGACCTGCTGTTATAAGTTTAGCAAAATGTTTCAGTGTGTTTGCCTTGTATGTTAAGTAGTATGGATCAACGCCGATACAATGTCCGCCAACCAAACCCGGCGTTACTTTATAGAAATTCCATTTTGTTGATGCAGCTTCAATTACTTCGTTGGTATCTATTCCCATTTTCCTAAACAACATTGACAATTCATTCATCAAAGCTATGTTTATATCACGCTGTGTGTTTTCTATAATTTTTGCCGATTCAGCAACTTTTATAGAGCTTGCACGAAATAAACCTTTTGTAATAATTGAACCATATACTGCTGCTATTGTATCCAATGCATCTTCGTCACAGCCCGAAACAATTTTCTGTATATTGGTAAGCGTATTTACCTTGTCTCCTGGATTGATACGTTCTGGCGAATAGCCAATTTTAAAATCAACTCCAACATGTAATCCCGAATTTTTCTCCAAAATTGGTAAACAATCTTCTTCGGTTGCTCCCGGATAAACGGTTGATTCATACACTACATAGTCACCCTTTTTCAATGCTTTTGATACAGAATCGGTTGCAGAAAGCAAGGGTTGTAAATCGGGAATATTGTGATTATCAATAGGAGTTGGTACCGAAACTATATAAAAGTGTGCTTGTTTTAAATCTTCGGGATTTGCGGAAAATGAAATATCGCAACCTTCAAATGCTTGCGTGGGTAATTCATTACTCGGATCTATATGCTTTTTCATCAATTCTACACGTTCTGCATTTATATCAAAACCGAGTACAGAATATTTTTTTGAAAACTCTAAGGCTAACGGCAAACCGACATATCCAAGACCTACTACTGCTATTTTTTTATCTTTCTTCGATAAACTATCTTTCATATATCACATTATATTAAGCGAACAAATGTACAATAAATCCTCCTTAAAAATCGTGATATAATAGATATTTTTGTCTAACAAGTTTAAAAGATTCTATATCTTTTTTCCATGATGCACGTATTTCTTCAGTAGTCTTTCCTTCCTCTAATTGTCTTTGTAGTGAGGGTGTCCCTGATAATTTTGTAAAAAAGGAGTTGAAAAAGGGTTGTTTTCCACCGTATTGCTTATACGCATTAATCCATATTGCTATATCAAGAGAATGAAGTGTGTCAACATTGTACGAACGATAATCAACGCCATAGCATTTTTTATTCTCAAACAAAGGATACTTAGCTCCGTGGCCACTTTGTGGGGTAAAAGAAAATGTAGCGTTTTTAAAATTCGGATGACCTATTACTTGAAACGGGAATGGGGTTCCTCGACCACAGCTCAATGCTGTTCCTTCAAACAAGCACAATGTAGGATATAAATACACTGCCTGCATATTCGGCAAATTTGGAGAAGGAGGAATTGGTAAATTATATTTTACGGTATGATCGTATCCCAGGCACGTCACATAATGCAGGTCGCACTGTACGCCATTTTTAAGCCAATGTTCACCATTTATCATGAGAGCATATTCTGCCATAGTCATGCCATGCACAATAGGAACGGGGTGCAGACCAACAAACGAATGACAATTGGAATCTAACACGGGACCATCGACATAAAAACCATTCGGATTTGGCCTATCTAATACAAGAAAAGGGATCTGATTTTCTGCGCACGCTTCCATTACATAGTGCATAGTGGAAATATATGTATAGAAGCGCACTCCCACATCTTGAATATCAAAAACAACAATATCTATTCCTTGTAAATCTTCTTTTGTCGGCTTTTTATGCTCTCCGTACAACGAAATAATGGGCAAACTAGTTTTATCATCAACCCCATTTGACACAGAAGCTCCTGCATCTGCCGTACCTCTAAAACCATGTTCTGGTGTAAAAATCTTGATAACTTTTACTCCTTGCTTCAGAAGTGTATCTACAAGATGTACATCGCCCACCATTGAAGTCTGATTCCCAACTACCGCAACGTTCTTATTTTGCAACAACGATAAATATTGGTCAATTCGTTCTGCACCAACCACAATAGGCTGTTTCGTTTGCGAAAGGCAAGATGTTGAAAAAAAAAGGAGAATCAGTATTGTATATCGTAGTTTTTCCATCATTTCACTATCTTTGTCAGCATGAATACGGAACTATACATAGCACAGCATATTCTGCCGGATAAAGATAGGGCAAATATTTCAAACTCAATTGTAAATATTGCAATAATTGCTATAGCTCTAGGTTTGGCGGTTATGATTGTCGCAGTTTCTATTATTTTGGGGTTCAAGTCAACTATTTCGGAACAAATTTTTGGATTTTCATCACATATTGAAATTGTAAATTACGATTCCAATACATCGTTTGAGGCTATGCCAATTAGTATTGATAGCAGCCTTTTGTTGAATTTGCAAAACGAACAAAATGTTAATCATGTACAGCCATACATCACCAAACCTGCACTAGTAAAAGTGAACAACACCGTGCGAGGAATCATTGTGAAAGGAATTGACAACTCATATAAATGGGATTTTATACAAAAACACCTTATTGAAGGCAAATTACTCTCATTCCCTTCCGATACAAGTACCGACGATGTTATAATTTCAAAAAAAATAGCCGACTTGTTACAACTTTCTGTTGGTGACAAATTCACAACCTCATTTGTTCCAAACGAGTCTAATAAACAGATGCGCAAACGTCGTTTTACCGTGAAAGGAATTTACGAAACTCACCTCAGTGAAATTGACGACAGATTTATTCTCTGTGATGTTCGTCATTTGCAGGATTTAAACAACTGGGAATCAAGCCAATACTCGGGATATGAGATTTTTTTGAATAATTATAAAAACCTTACTGAACAAAAAACCGAAATAGAAGATATTGTTGGTTTTGATGTTTCACAAGACTCTCAAAAACTAAAAGTACAAACATTACAAGAAATAACACCCGAAATTTTTGATTGGCTTTCATTGCTTGACATGAATGCATGGCTCATCATTGTACTTATGGTGCTTGTAGCAGGTATGAATATGATTACCGGGCTTCTCGTTATTATTCTTGAAAAAACCTCAATGATTGGGATACTAAAAGCTATTGGTGCTAAAAATATCAGCATACGAAAAATATTTATTTACGTTGGCAGTATGCTTATTACAAAAGGATTATTTTGGGGAAATGTTGTGGGAATTGGATTGTGTGTAATTCAACTATACTTTCATCCGTTCACCCTCGACCCAACCATATATTTCATGTCGTACGTTCCTATAAAATTGTCAATTTTGTACATTTTGTTACTCAACATTGGAACCCTTATCCTGACCTCTGCAATGCTTATTCTTCCGTCAATTCTTATAACAAAAATAAGTCCCTCAGAAGCAATTCGTTTTGATTAAAAAGATATTATAGTATTTTTGGCATAGATTTTTTGAACATATGGATATATACAACAACGGGCTTCCCATAAAACAACAAGGCAACTACCAGCGTACCGATACGTACGATGACAAAGTTACCGAACGATTGATGGAGCTCTACAAAGAAAGTATCTCACTTCTTGGCGAAGACGTCAACAGAGAGGGGTTACTCAAAACCCCACTACGCGTGGCTAAATCAATGCAGTATTTAACGCAAGGTTACAATACCGATCCGAAAGAAATTCTGCGAGCAGCAATGTTCAAAGAAGAATACCAACAAATGGTTTTGGTAAAAGATATTGAACTTTATTCTCTTTGCGAACACCATCTTTTGCCATTTATCGGTCGCGCTCACGTTGCGTATATTCCAAACGGATATATTACCGGTCTCAGCAAGATTGCGCGTGTAGTGGAAGTGTATTCTCGCCGCTTGCAAGTACAAGAGCGACTTACCGTGCAAATTAGAGATTGTATACAAGAAACCCTCAACCCACTTGGCGTTGCGGTTATTATAGAAGCACAACACTTGTGTATGCAAATGCGCGGTGTACAGACACAAAATTCAACTACAACAACATCTGCATTTACCGGTGCATTCAACAAAAAAGAAACTCGCGAAGAGTTTGTGCACTTGGTTAGCCAAAAATTATCTTAAATTAAAACTGACTTATTATGAAAGCATACGTATTTCCAGGACAAGGAGCACAATTTACAGGAATGGGAAAAGATTTATACGAATCTGTTCCTACGGCGAAAAAATTATTTGAAAGAGCGAATGAATTGCTTGGATTCAATATAACCGACATCATGTTCAACGGCACTGCCGA
>DAIOSV010000005.1:13579-32403 GCA_036752345.1 Bacteroidales bacterium
TGTAGTTCTATCAATGGAATAGTTGTTCCGGCAAACTACAACAGCACAGGGCAATTGGTAATTTCGGGGACAAACGAAGCTATTGACGAAGCATGCAAAATTCTTCTTGAAAAAGGAGCACGCAGAGCATTGAAACTTCAAGTTGGTGGCGCATTCCACTCTCCTTTGATGGAACCTGCTCGCCAAGAATTGCAGGATGCTATTGACGCAACTGCCTTTAATGCACCGCTCTGCCCTATCTACCAAGATGTTGATGCGAAACCACACACAAATCCAGAAGAAATAAAATCAAACCTTATAGCACAACTTACCTCTCCGGTACGTTGGTCACAAATTGTAAAAAATATGGCAGCTGACGGATTTAGCGAATTCATTGAAGTTGGCCCGGGCACTGTGCTACAAGGATTGATTAAAAAGACGGTTCCAACTGTAGAAGTTTCTAGCGCTACACTGTAATGAGAGCTGTCATTCAACGAGTTACCAGAGCATCGGTAACCATAGAAGGGAAAGAGAAAGCCAAAATTGGAAATGGCTTTCTTGTACTTCTTGGTATTGAAGATGCCGACTCTACTGATGACGTTTCATGGCTTGCCGGAAAAATTGCAAAACTCCGTGTGTTTAGCGATGCGGAAGGGCTCATGAACCTTTCTCTTGACGATATACACGGTGATATTATTGTGGTAAGCCAATTCACACTTTTTGCTGCAACAAAAAAAGGGAATCGTCCGTCATACATTCGTGCGGCACGGCCCGAAAAGGCAATTCCTCTCTACGAATTATTCGTTAAAACGCTTCAAACAGAAATACAAGGATGTGTGCAAACCGGCGAATTCGGTGCCGATATGAAAGTTGATTTACTCAATGATGGCCCGGTTACCATCATTATCGACACGAAAAACAAAGAATAACCGAGTACTACTCAGCCTTTATCATCAATACTTTCTCGGTTTTTTCGGTAATTGCGAAATCCTGACTTATTCGCATTCCCACAACCCATGCTATTTCACCTCCAACTTCAAGCACTGAAACGGAATCTTTCTCAACCAATGGCACTTTTTCATTTATCAAAAAATCACTGATTTTTTTGCGACCTTTCATTCCAAACGGTGCAAAAGTATCGCCCTGTTGCCAAACACGTAGAGTAATTGGAAATGATATTTCAGCATAATCGAGCATTGCGATAGATTTTTCTCGAATAATTTCAACCGACTTGCGATTAGCCAACGAAACGTGAATCGTAGTTCCTAATAATGAATACGTACCTTCGGGAACGCTTATAGAAACTGGTTCAACGTTTTCTACTGTTTTCCGAACAATAAACAACATATTTCTATCGTGGATAGCCTTATACTGACCGGAATCAAATGTTTTACCTGACTGCTGCGTAAGTACTTCATATATTTGCGAAATAATATCAGTATTAAATCCAAACGGATGCAAAATTTCAAACAAAATAGTTTTAGATTCGTTCTGGGCTAGAATTTTTTGTTCGTCAACTTCTAAACCTTTCTCTGTTTCGCGGCAACAATCTTTTTTTATTTTTTCAATTTGATCTTGATACAAAGAATACGCACTCTGCAAATAGGTTATACTTGTTGAGATGGCATCGATACAACTTGGCGAAACCTTTTTTATTTCAGGAATTACAATATTGCGAATTTTATTGCGAACATAATCGTTGGAATAATTCGTAAAATCGGTACGATACAAAATAGCATGCGACGTGGAATATTCTTCTATTTCATTGCGAGTTGTATCAAGCAATGGACGAACAATTTTACCATTTTTAATAGGAATACCTTGCAAACCACGCAAGCCGGCTGAACGTAAAAGATTGATAAAAAAAGTCTCAATCGTATCATTTTGATTATGCGCAATTGCGATATAGGAATATCCATGAAGTTTACACAATGTTTCGAACCAATCATAACGAAGATTGCGCGCAGCCATTTCTATTGAAATCTTTTGCTGACGAGCAACTTCCGATGTTTCAAACGAACAAATATGAATAGGAATTTTATGCGCCGTTGCATAACTCTCAACAAACGTTTGGTCACCATCCGAGTCAACGCCACGCAACTTAAAATTACAATGAGCTACCGCAATTTTACAATGCAACTGATTCAAACTATCCAACAATACCATTGAATCAATTCCCCCACTCACACCCACAAGTATTTGATCGTTCTCAATAGAAAACAACTTGTTTTTTTCTATTGTAGATTTAACTTTTTCTAAAAAATTAGTATTCATCATAATTTTTTTATTTCAATTTTGATTCAAATTAATAACTCACTCAATTTGTAGATCGTTATAATCAGGAATGTCTTGTAAAAATTTGTATGATTTTTCCTCGTGATTTATTTTGCAAATAAAATGTTGTAATCCATTAGTTACCAATAAGTAACGAGACTTCAGCATCATATTGTATTGGGCAATTTGCTCAAAAACCGTCTGTGAAATTTTTACTTGAGGAGCTTTGCATTCTACCACAAGCAATACATTTCCTTTAGAATCATAACATACCATATCAGCGCGCCGTGACATAGTATTTATAGTCATGGCAACCTCTACGTTTATCAAGCTTGCCGGGTAGTGCTTTTGTTCTATCAAAAAATGCATTACATGTTGGCGAACCCACTCTTCAGGAGTTAACGCAACAAATTTCTTCCGAATATCATCAAAAATGCTTGTTTGACCATTTTCTTTTTTCACTCGAAAATCATACGTCGGAAGGTTTAGTTCGTACATTTTTATTACCTTTACAAAGCAAAGTTACAAATAACTTTCTATCATCAAAACAATATGGAATACAAAGAGATTCTTGCAGAATTAGAGAAGAAAATTTATCGTCCCATTTATTTACTTGAAGGCGAAGAACCTTACTATATTGACTTAATTAGCGATTACATTGAAAATAATGTTCTCACTGAAGATGAGAGAGCTTTTAACCAAAAAATTATTTACGGGAAAGATACGAGCGCTGACGAAATCAATGCGTTAGCTCGACAATATCCTTTTGCTGCTGATTACCAAATAATTATAATAAAGGAAGCACAAAATGTCAAAGATTTAAACGACTTGATTTTTTATGCCGAAAAGCCACTAAAATCTACAATTCTCGTTCTTTGTCACAAATACAAAAAACTTGATGGCAAAACGAAATTTGTCAAAGAAGTCCAAAAATCAGGTTGCATACTTGTTTCTGAAAAAGTAAAAGACTACCAATTATCTGAATGGATACAAGACTACTTGAAAGAACAAAAATTCACATACGAAATTGGTATTCCCGACCTTTTAGCCAGCTACTTGGGTAATGATTTACACAAAATAATAAACGAGGTAACTAAGCTACGACAGTCTGTACCTGGTTTACAAAAGATTACGAGAAACCATGTTGAAACCTACATTGGAATTAGCAAACAATTTAGCGACTTTGAACTCTGCGATGCATTCGGGACAAGAAATGCTGATATGGTTTTTACAATCCTGAACGTGTATGCGAGCAATCCAAAAGATTTTGCGCCACAAAGAACAATTATAAATTTATATTCTTTCTTTAAAAACCTATTTCTCATGTGCTACTTACCGCCAAATAGCAATGATTTTGAAATAGGTCAGAAATTAGGAATAAACCCATACATTGTAAAAATACGGTATCGCGTTGCCAAAAAGAATTATTCCGCAATGAAATTGTTTACTATCATTTCATTGATTCGCGAATATGATATGAAAACCAAAGGTGTTGACAATGGAAATACCGAACCGGCAGAATTATTACGAGAATTGGCACTCAAAATACTGTTCTAAGTGAAACGCATTCTATACATAGTTCCGCATCGCCTCAACAGAAGCCCTGGGCAGAGATTCCGATGTGAACATTTCATTCCTATTTTGCAACAAAACGGATATGAAATCACGTATTCCAATATTATTTCAGAATGGGACGACAAGTATTTTTACCAAGAAGGTAAATATCTTTTCAAAACATTCATTTTCATTAAAACGTTCATCCACCGTTGTTGGGACGTGATTCGCGCTCCAAAATATGATTACATTTTTATTTATCGCGAAGCGTTCATGATTGGAACAACGCAATTCGAACGAGGGCTAAAACGAAGCAAACGCCCTATTATATTCGATTTCGACGATTCTATTTGGATACAAGACATTTCCGAAGGGAACAAAAATCTTTCATGGATGAAACGTCCATCAAAAACGGATGAAATAATTAGCCTCGCCGATTTGGTTATAGTGGGAAACAAATATTTAGCGGAACATGCTAAGACTTTTTGCTCCAACGTTGCCATTATTCCTACGACTATTGACACTAATTATCACAAACCTACCAACAAAACAACCCACAGCATTCTTTGCATAGGTTGGACAGGGAGCGAAACCACCATTCGACACTTCAAATTAATAATTCCGGTACTGAGACGGTTAAAAGAAAAATATGGTGACCATATTTCGTTCACACAAATAAGCAACGTACCCTATGATGTACCCGAAATCGGCCTGAACGCAATTACATGGACTCCACAAAACGAGATTTCGGAATTGGAGAAATTCGATATAGGTATTATGCCTCTCCCGAACGATGAATGGGCAAAAGGAAAATGCGGTTTTAAAGGCCTTCAATATATGGCAATGGAAATTCCTACCATTATGTCGCCCGTTGGTGTTAATACTGAAATTATAGAAGATGGCGTAAATGGTTTTTTTGCAAGTAACGAAGAAGAGTGGTTTTCGGTTCTTTGCAGACTTATAGAAGACAATGAATTACGCGCAACTATCGGTAAAAAAGGACGTGAGACAGTAATAGAACGATATTCTATTGAATCGCAAAAGAAAAAATACGTGCAACTATTTGATGACCTTACTCAAAAAAGGTAAAACACAACGTTCGTAATAATAATACGGCTTGTTTTCAGCTCCGAAGCCTTTATAAAAACGACTGATGCCGGGATTCTCCGAACCTTCAAAATCTATACTTACATTTGTTCCTGCGTATTTTTGAATCACGAAATCAAGCAATAAAAACATCGCTTTTGTTCGCTTTCCTTCTTCTCTAGAAACAGGGAATAAATAGTATAATTTTTTATTGGTTTTAAAAAACACGGCAATGGCATTCACCTCAGACTTCTCATTCGTCACAACGTACATCTCGGAATGTTCATTTCTGAGTAATTGCTCAACTTCTTTTCTATTATACAACGAATCACCCACTTTTTGCATATAGGTTTTCCACACATCTACCTTATTTTCAAATTGTTGAAAGCATGAATGTGCATGAATCTGAGCGCTGCGAATATTGTGTTTTGTGTTTTGTGCGAACTGTTCGTACAATTTTTCGTATGGTTTTGATAGTGCAAGTTCAAAATTTTGACGCACACGTTCTCCTCCAAACAAAGATGTTGAGAGACTAATTCGAATGTATTTATATTGGGAGATTATGGTTTTGATTTCTTCTCTTTCAGAAGCAGAAGGTTCTTTTTGAGAATATATTCCATATTGTTGAGAAAAAATTGGTTGCACCAAATAATGGAAACCAAATTTTGTTTTTACTGGCAAAGGAAATACGATTCTGTAATCATCAACAACTATGCCTTTCCACTCTGGAGCAACAATGTCAAGAAACCAAGAATATGCATACACCTCGGAGCATTGAGAAGCCGTTATCAATGAATCCCATTGTTGCCTGTCAATTTCTCTATTATCTATAACGCGTATCACCGACGACGTGCTTTTTTCTTAGAGGCGATTCTACTTTTCAACGGAGGTTTGTGTTGATTATATGCTTCTGATTTTTTCTTACTTTCTTTCATGTACTTCAAGGTCTTGTCATCTTGAATTTCCTTGTGATGTTTGTCATATTCTTTTTCCTTACGCTGATCTCTGTGACGCATCATTCGCTGCTGTTCTTTTACAGAAGGAAGACTTTGTTTAATTTCCGTCTCTTTCTTTACCTCTTCTTGTACCTCTGTGTCATAATCGTCAGAATCATCATTAGGAATAAATACTTTGTCATCACTCTGCGCACTCGCTAATAAGCACGAAAAAAGAATACTAATAATAAAAAATACTCGTTTCATGGGAAATCTCTTTATTTTTACAAAAGTAAAAAAAGTTTTTTATGAGTAACGTATATAAAGCAATTGTTAGTATAGTTTTAACTTTCCTTGTTGTAGGATGCAACAAGAAGGATAATCCTGTGCCTGTAACAAGCATCAGCTACACAGTTTCAGAAATAGAAAGTGATGCGCGATATCTAAATTTGCGGATAATTGGAGGCTCTGCGGTATTGCAAACGAACACCTGTGTTGGATATAACTGTAATGGCGTTGTACTATATCGGCAAAAAAACGATGGTGGCGTTGACGACTTTTGCGCTTTTGATAGAACATGTACATATGAAGGAGGAGATTGCGCAATGGAGATTGACAAAGCATACCCCGACCTGCTAGTTTGTCCTAAATGCGGGTCAGTTTTTAATATGAGTGGAAAATATATGGAGAAAGGTCCTGCTGAATTTCCACTCAGAGAATTTAATTGCGATTACTACAACGGGGACTTACGGTTATATTAGTTATCCGTTTTTACCAATTCTTCTAATGGTATATCTGTCATTTTTGTGATTTGCTTGAAAATGTAAAACATAACTATCACAAGAATGATGGTACAAGGTACTGCTATTATGGGGAAACTCAAGCCAGTTAATTTGCCAATTTCTTCTGTATAGGACTCAGTACCGGGTTGACTCTTTAAAATAATTCGCGCTAAAGTAAAATTAAGTACTGACGACAAAAGAAAAGATATTACCACCCAATATGATGATTTGCGAAACATTTTCTCAAATTCTTCACGTTTCCCGCGCTCATCAAGCACTGAGTACACCTTTGGCATATCAACAATGTCCTCATTAAAAAGCAAACTAGAGACGACACTTCTATTTATTTTTATTGACACAAAAACAACTATTGCAATGATTAATGGTACCGAAGCTTCTTTTATTGCCATTACCAATGGTTTTGCTTCAATAGTTCCTAAAACACCTGTCAATAAAATACTCACAAACCCTAGTATTGAAATAAAATTCACTTGTCTTGTTCTTACATAATGAACTATTGCATAACAAATTGGGAATGAAATTGCAACGAGTAAGCTAATCTTGGGCCCTAAAGCTAATGCTCCCTCTGTCCCATTGAATTTTGTCATTATAACAACAGGAATGACAATATTGAACAGTAAACTGAGTAACTGATTTTCTTTTGGTGGCTTTGATTGTATTTTTTCCATATAGAAAGATAAAAAAAGCACCTGCCGAAAACAACAGGTGCTTCTTAAAAATTACATTATAAATTACTCAGCTGATTCTACTGCATGGAATGTGTAATCCTTAGTTAAAGGATCTCCACTTCCTGCGTCAGCAGCTGCACTTTGAGAGCACAATGTCAATGTTTTATCAGTTGACAAATCAACAGTCCATTTATATGATGAACCTACTACTGTTATACTACCATCAGTGCTTTTTGGAATACAGTTGTTTACTTTCAAAGTAATGATACATTTTCCAGGATTGCTACCTTTGGGATATATAATGTCCACTCCAGGCTTTGCATCATCTAATACTAAATCATAAGAACCTGCTGCACCAGTTGATGCTTTGGTAATTCTATAAAAAGTATTCGAATTTACTGCTTTTTCAACCTGAACAATAATACTATAACTTGTAGATGTTGAATTTTTAGGATCTGTAGAATTAGGATCCCACAAATCAACTTGAGTATCGATAACTACAATAGGGAATGGACCTGATACGGTCTCTGCATATTCGCCCAATTCATAATCATAATTACGTGATGTAGCATACATCTGAAATGGTGAACCTACTGGAGAAATAGATGAGAATGAATAGGTTTTAACATTTCTTCCCATTGCATCTACTGTAGATAATGCAACACCTGATGCTTTTAAAGATACTCTATTTTCATATATTGTATCTTTAAAACCATTTTTATCAAGATCCTTATCAGAGATTTTAATCCCATCTAACAATGAATCTGGTAAATTTCTTTTCAAATAATCTGTTTTAGCTTCACCAGGCCATACTACATATGAATCGGCATCGGCATCAGCTACGAAACAAAGAACATCACTTAACTCAATTGTATCAGGGTTTGCTTTCGCTTTCGATAAGTCCAATTGATTAGCCAAATACTCCTTATTGAAATACCATGAAAATTTGGCTGATTCAGGTTTTTCGACTTTACCTTTACAAGACGTAAAGCCAGCAACTACTAATGCTGCTAATATTATACTATATTTTTTCATACTAACCTCCTATTTATTAATATCCAGGATTTTGTTTTAAATTTCCTCCCGCATGTAAAATTATTTCTGCTTGTGGAATTGGCCAACGTCCCAATGTTGCATCATTAAATTTGAACGTATAACCTGAAATATCTTGAGTTCTAAATTTAGATGTTTCTCCCCAACGAATTAAATCCCAATAACGATCTCCTTCTCCATACATTTCTACACGACGTTCTTTTTTAACAGCATCCAAAGTTACTGTAGTTAAATCGGCAGGAGTTGCAGCTGGAGTGTATGTATAACATGCAGCAGATGCACCAGAAGTATTGTAATTTACGGTACGAGCACTATTACGAGCACGAGCACGCAAAGCATTTATTAATCCTAATACTTCAGTATCATGGCCACCAGCTTGAACACCAGCTTCTGCAGCAATCAACATAACGTCAGCCCAACGCAAAAGAATAAGATCCTTGCCGGCAACCTGAGTGTTGTTTCCACTATTGATTAACAACGGACTTACTTCTGTATTTTTCATGTTATAATATCCAGTTGACCAAGCTACGGCGCCAATTGCATACCAACCTTCAACATTAGCATCGCCAATCTTGATTTTTGATGGTTTACACCATGCAGCTGTATCCAAATGTAAACTTGCTATAGAAGCATTAACTGCAGCATTTTTATACGGAGACGCAACAATCATCGTTGCACGAGCATCACCTGGTTCAAAAGCATCAAGTAAATTTTGTGTTGGCATTGCAAATCCATATCCTAAACCATCTTCTATCTGTGATGCTTTATTAGTTTGATCATAATAATAACGAGGTCCTGTGTACAATGGTTTAATAGAACCATCACCTTGGTGTCCATACAATGAACCAGCAATCATCTTAACTGAGAATACTATTTCTTTACTACTTTCATGAGATTCTCCATAAATGTCGAACACATCTTGATAATGCGTTTCCAATCCATATGTTGAACCATTTGCTTCAGTATACAATGTATAAGCAGCTTGATAAGCCTTTTCATAATCGGCAGGATTGTTACACATATCAGCACGATACAAATATGCTTTCGCTAAGAAAGCTCTTGCAGCTCCTGAAGTAACCTTACCAGATTCTGCTGTTGTAGGCAATTCACCTTTAATTGCTTCCAATTCAGAAATGATAAAATCATATTGTTCTCTTACTGCCTTAGTACCTATATTATCATCACCAGATGCTCGGTTTCCTAAATTTTCAGCATCAGAAGGAGAAACTGAATTTTTTAATAATACAACAGGTCCAAATGTTTTTGTAAGTTGGAAATAATACCAAGCACGCAAGAAACGAACTTCCGCACGCATTTCTTTGATTTTCTCATTATCTGTTCCTTCACAACCATCCAACATTGCATTTGCACGAGCGATTCCTTTATATGCTGCATCCCAAATACCAGACATTACAGAACTTCTATCTGTAGCTTGGAAAACGCTCAACTGGCCACTTTTATCCCAGTCATCACCGGTAGTGTATGTTTTTAAACCATTAGCACCACCACGCTCTGCATCATCTGTACAGATATCTCCAATCTTCCAAAGATATTCATCATGCAATTCGAACCATCCTAGTGGATCATATATTGCATTAACTGCCAATTGACATTGGTCAGGGTCGTTATAATATGTCGCAGTACTCGAAACTCCTAGAGGATCTTTGGTTATAAAATCTTCGGTACACGAATATAACCCAAGTGCTGCTATTAATGCGATTGTTATCTTTTTCATTTTATTTCTTTATTAAATTAAAATCCCAAATTTACACCAAAGACAAATGATCTTGCCTGAGGATATGTTCCTCGATCAACTCCAAATTCAGGTCCTTCCCAGTTTAAAGCTGTGTTTGTTCCAATTTCAGGATCGAATCCTGAATATTTCGTGAATGTCAACACATTTTGTGCTTGGAAATACACACGTAAATTTTTCACTTTCGCTTTATTTACAATCTTTTCTGGAATGGTATATCCCAATGTTAAGTTTTTCAAGCGGAAATAAGATCCATTTTCAATATATGCTGAACTTGGATACCCTTCTGATGTTGTGAACCAAGAAGCATCTGTTGGTTCAGATGAACCTGTATTGTCTTCTGACCACACATCCAAACGACGAGTAGAAACATTTGATCCTAAAGCTCCACCATCCAAATAATATCTCGTATTGTTGAAGATATCATTTCCTGCTACACCTTGGAAAGCCATTGCAAAATCAAAACCTGCAAATGTTGCATCAAAATTGAAACCATAAGTGAAATCAGGATTTGGATTACCAATACAAGTAATATCGTTTGTTGTAATTTGACCATCACCATCAATATCTACAATTTTGAAATCACCCAATTGTGCTGATGGCTGTGCTGATTTATTTACTTGATCCCAACTTGTAAATATTCCATCAACTTTGTATCCCCAGAATGAAGAAATAGGATATCCTTCAAGAGTTCTACAAGCATATACATTCGAAGAACGACCAACGTTACCTCCATAAAGAATTGTTCCACCTAATTCTTTAACTTCATTGTAGTTGTGAGTTAAGTTTCCACCTATGCTGTAGTTTAATGAACGTTTGCTATCTTCACTGAATTTAATGCTATTTCTATAGGTTAAATCAACTTCGTAACCACGGTTCAATATTTTACCAGCATTTACAGTTGGATTTGTTTTTACACCAACAATTGCAGGAACTTCAACGTTTACTAAGTTATCTACGTTATTTTTTACGTAATAGTCAAAGTTGAATTGCAATTTGTTTTTCCAGAATGCGATATCTGTACCAAGATCCCAACTAGTTGCTTCCTCCCAATGTAAATCTTCGTTAGCTACACCACTTGAAATAACACCTGGCTGACCATTATATCCTGCTTCTGGATCTTGAATCATACTTGCTACATACAAGTAGTTGCCAATATTTTCGTTTCCAATTTTTCCCCAACCTCCACGAAGTTTAAACAAGTTGATGTTTTTGTTTAAGAACTCATTGTTATAGAAGAATGGTTCTTTATTGATTTTCCAACCTAATCCAATAGATGGGAATGTTCCATATTTATTCTTTGAACCAAAACGAGAAGAACCATCACGACGAACAGTTATGTTTGCTAAATATTTGTCACTGAATGAATATTCTACACGACCAATATATGAAATCATAGAGTGTTCGCTTGGTGCTTGCCAAGTTTCAGCCCATGCTGTTCCATCTGTTCCAGAAATAATGTAATGTTGAAAATCTTCTACACCAACATTTTCAACACGAGTTTTATATGCATCTTGTTTGTCATACAATGCTTCATGACCTAATAAGAAACGGAAACCATGTTTTACTTTGTTGGTATCAACTTTATCATAAATATTAAATGTATAATTCAATGTGTTTGATACATTCCAGTTAAATCCATTTTGAACTGTATTTTCAATGTATGACACACCATTGTTTTGAGAAGTAGAAACAAAGTAAACTGGTTTATATACAGCTTCTTCGTTGCCCCATTTACCATAGTTAACTTGAGACTTAAATTCAAGGCCATCCAATAGGAAGTCTAATTTATAATTCAACCAAGCTCCACCACCAATACCATAACCAGTTTTTTCGTCAGTGCGATATTGTAATTCAACTAATGGGTTACCATATGATTGTCCTGAATATGAACTTGATTGACGATCTGTTCCAGTTGCATCTGCTGATACAGTTGGATCAAAAATCAAAGCCATACCAAGAACACTTTGTTCTATATTTCCTTCGTATATAAGGTCTTGAGATGTTTGGCTATATCCTAAATTTGCTCCGATATCCAAGCGATCTGTTACTTTATACATTGACTTTAAACCAAATTCATAACGTTTGTAATTGGTAGTTTTTACAATACCATCTTGATTTTGATAGCCACCATTAATACTCCATGAACTTTTTGCAGAACCACCTTCTGCTGACAAACGATATTTTTCAATTGTTGCTGTTTGGAAAATTTCATCTTGCCAATTGGTGTTTGCATTGTTTGCATAATTATCTGGGAAAGTTCCCATAATTTTCATGTATTCGTCTCCGTTACAAACATCCATTTTTTTCCAAGCAGATTGTAAACCACGGTAGCCATCGAAATTAATGTTTACAAACTCATAATCAGATAGACTATTACCACCTTTAGTTGTAATAAGAACGACACCGTTTGCTCCACGAGCACCATATATAGCACAAGAAGAAGCATCTTTCAAGATACTAATTGATTCAATATTTCCCGGGTCACCACGATATTCATATCCTTGAGGAACACCATCTACAACGTACAATGGGCGAGCATCACCGGTAGTTCCTTGTCCACGAATGACCATATTCATTCCTGATCCTGGAGTTCCTGAGTTTGATGTTACACTCACACCTGATACCTTACCTTGTAATGCTTGGTCAATAGCAAGAACCGGTTGTTTGTTGAGATCTTCACCTCCAATTGTTCTATTGGCCCCTACCGCATCTTCTTTCTTGATTTGGCCATAACCAATTTTTACAACCGTTCCGGTAACGACTGCAGCGGATTTCAAAGAGACGTTAAAATTTCTCTTTGAGCCAACTTTTACTTTTTGATCTTGGTATCCCAAATACGTGAATTCCAAAACCGATTCTGCACTTGCCACAGTCAAAGACCATGTTCCGTCCATTTCTGTATAAGCACCGTTAGTTGTACCAACCTCAGCTACTGAAGCCGCAACAAGAGGAGCTCCAGATTCATCGGTTAACTTACCCGACACAGTAATTTTTTGTGCGTTAACGTACCCTGCAGAAAAAAACGCAATCAAAAAAACGACTAAGCATTTTTTTAGTTTGAAGAGTTTTTTCATGAAATTTTTTTTTAGTTAAACATTAATATTTCCTCTGCCCTTTTTTTGATTTTTACACCAATACGAATAGGACGGACAAATTTATAAAAAGCCTATGGTTTTCCAAACAATTTCTGAAATTTTTCCGAAATCAGTTTTATTGACAATACAATGCGGTAAATCCACTTGTATTGTCAAAAATCAATCTTCAACATATTTCAAAATCACTCGCTGTAAATCGGTGTTTTTATATGGTTTAGAAATATATGTGTTACAGCCTGCATCAAAACACTGTATTTTGGCTTCGTAGTTACCATACAGCGTTTGTGCAATTATAGGAATGTGTTCGTTAAATTTTCGTATGTGTTGTGTTGCCAAAAAACCATTGAGCTTTGGTAACTGAATATCCATTAAAATTAAATCAATTTTTTCTGCTTGCGACTTACATCTTTGTACGACATCATTACCATTTATTGAGCGAAGTATCGTAATATGAGTTTGGTTCAAACATTCGCATATATACTCAAAACTTTGATCATCAGCATCTGCAACCAATATTGTTTTTGCTGACCAGTCATATTGTTCAGCTGGTGGTTCATCAACGATTTCTTTTTGTGCCACTATTGATGTTTGCTGGTCAATCGTTTTAATATTACTCTTTGAGGACTCTTGAAATGTAATGTCTTGCATCAATAATTCCAAAGCAATAACTGAACCTTTTAAGTTTGTTTCGTATCGAGAATATTGTCGAACGATTTTAATTTTGCCACTTCGCGTGAGAATTTTGAACTCTGCTATTTCTGGCATTTTCCCTTCTGCTATAATAGTCCTATGGGATTTTAGGTTCGTTTTATATTCATCTGTCAACAAATCTTTCAAAAGAATAGCCGAGTCATAAAAGTCTTTACTCTCAAATCCGGTAAGACTTACCACCGAAGGACTCACGTATTCTATTTTCTCTGATGGTATTAGCATTTTGAAAACGACATCGGAAATTGTATTTTCAAACAAATCTACTCTTCGTTTCAAGAACAATTTTTCTTTATTCAGGGTCATAGTTTTCTGCTTGAGTTCACGGATCAAATCATCATTTTTCTGTATTTTTTCAAATAAGATTGATAATCGTTTTTCCAAACCTGAACGCTGCCTTTCAACATCGACACGCTGACGCATTGCTGCATCGCGTTGTAATCGGATTTGCTCATTTTGTAATTCGATTTGTTTCGTCTTTTGTTGAATGTCTTTCGTGCGCAACGCTACCTGATGTTCCAACATATCACGCATAGTCTTTGCCTTGCGCATTCTTCGTACATAAAAGAATGTTATGATACCCACTACAAGCAAAAGAAGAATTATATAGAATGATTTCCTTTCCCAAATTGCTTTTGCGATATGGATATGCAATTCTATCTGATTTTTCTGATCATTACCTAAATAATTTACCGTGAATACATAGTCCCCACCTTGTAACCCAACATAATTGACGGTATTGTCACTTTGCAATGATACTTTTTTATCACTTAATCCGTCCAAATTATATTCAAAATCTCGAGGACGAGTGTTGTCAAAATAAAAATCTGAAAATGAGATTGTTATATCTTTTTCATAATATGGCAAATCTAAATAATATACCCCATCTTCACTCGTGAGGTTGTATTTTGACTCTGGAGAAAAAACAGAAACTCCTTGCACTTTTACCTCTGTCAAACTAAATGGATGATAGGAAGTTTTTTCGACAGGAATTGGATATCCGAGGCTTTTAATACCTTTGTCTGTACCCAATAACAATGTTTCGTCGAATGTGCAGATTGAATTTTTGCTAAACTCTCCATTGGTAAGTGTAGAAATGAATTGAAAATCGTTTGTTTTGGGACTATATATGTATAGTAGTTTTGGGGTAACTACTATCATCGTTGAATCAGTTTGTGGAATTATTCCATTGACAGCTAGTGTGTTTGCTGTCTGAACATTTTGCAATGTCAGTATTGTATCTTTTTTTGGATCATAATAACTCATTCCTTGTAAAGACCCAAACCAAACCTTCCCATCCTTGTTTTGAGTTATTGTAGTTACCACGGAACTACGCATTCCCTGAAACGTGTCATACCTATATATGGTTATTTTTCCATCACGCGTAATTTTTGTAATGCCATAATACGACCCTAACCATATAGACTTCTGGTTGTCTTCATAAAAACAAGTGGTACCATTGCACGAAATTGTTTGAAATTGATCGCCTTCATAGCCGGTATAATGACGGACAAACGATTTTGACTTTTTATTGAAAACGAATACCCCACTTTCATACGTTCCAACCCATAGATTTTGCTGGGAATCAACGAAAATGGTTGAAATATTTTTCTCTGGTATTGTTGATAATTGATTCGAAAATGCTGCTTCGCCCGTTTGAGTAGAGAGTGCAAAAACGCCTTTATTGTATGTTCCTATCCATAAAAACTCGCCGTCAAAAAACAATGAGGTTACAACATCATCAAAACTATAACCACCAAGCGTTGACTTACTTGTATATTGTTGACATTGAGCCTTTTTGCTATCATAAATGCATAATCCATCACCATCGGTGCCTATATATGTTTTGTCGCCGACCTTTGCTATTGCCAACACTTTTTTATGATCTAACTTTTGAGGTAGCGCTGTTTCATTATATTCAATAGAATGGGATAAACGAACCGTAATGCCTCCATATGAATGTCCTATCCATAAATTTCCAAAGGAATCTTGACATAACGATGAACAATTATTATTCACTAAATTCCGAATAACATTGTATCGCATTCCCGTACGATATGATAATTCCACCACGCCTTGTGAACGCATACCCAATGCGAGAACGGAATCGCTTAATTCTGCTACTGAATTAATATAGGTATCAAAACCATCGACCTTATATGATCCAATTTCCTTGCAAGTTCCATTAATAATTTTTACTTCTCCATTGGCCGCACATACAGCATATGAACCTTTTTTTAAAGCTTTTATACACGTTATTTGCGATTTCATTGAAAACAGCATATTGGCTGTTCCCGATTTTGTTACTGTATATACCTGACCATCTTTGTTTCCAACCAATAGTTTTGCATTAGAAATGGCATCAAATGCGGTTATAAATGAATTAGATTGGAAATTTTTATACTTTATGGGGTGCAAGGTATCACTTCCTAATTTGCAGTAATACAATACTTTATCATCGCTACGAACAAAACAAATAGAATCTACCGAACACACCTGTAAACCCGGCTTCATGTATACCTTTCGCATTGAATTGTAGAAATAAAAATGCTCGAATACTCCGGTCATTGGATTGTACTGATCCACTCCCGACATTGTTCCTATCCAAATTGATTTTTGATTTTCGGGATAAATGGCATTCACAAAATTGTGTGAGATGCCACTTTTGCTGTTCGGATGTGACTGAAATATTTTATAATTGAACCCATCATAACGAACAAGTCCATTTTCTGTTGCAAACCAAACATATCCATAGTCATCATTTGCAATCTGATGGATATTTCCATTAATCAAACCATCGTCAACAGTTAGCTGCAAAACCTTGGGGTTTGTTACTGCATAGCATTGGTAGCCGATTAGAGCAGATAAAACTAATATGATCCAACGTAATCTCATGTTCTTTAAAATCTACTTGTACACCTTCCGTAAATAAACCAATGTGGCTCCATATTTATATTGCTGAAACGATGCGTCTTGATAAAAAAACTGAGGATAATCACGATCGAGGCAGCCACGAATTTTTGCTTTCAATATTCCATTGCCAACGCCATGTATAAAAACGATTTTTTCAATACCTGATTTTGCTGCACTAGCAAGTTCTTTTTCAAACGTGCGCATTTGCAAATCCAACATTTCTGCCGGCGTCATATTTGATTCATTATCAACTAGTTCATGAATATGTAAATCTACCTCACGAATTGTATCATCTTTTTTACGAGGCTTTTCTATTTCCTCGTTTTTATCATTTTTTTCAAGGATGAGCTCTTTTAATTTCTCCGGAGAAATTGACTGCAACGCTTCATTTTCCTTTTCTTCTTGCAATTTTGCTCCATCATACACGGTAATGAGGTATGCATCTTCGTCAAAGAAATCATTCACTACAAAAACTCCCGGCTTATAAAATTTCACCTGATTGATTTTTATAGCTACATCAACTGTATTTTGGTGCTCATACACTCTCTTTTTATAAAACACGCCTTGAAAACGAAGTGTTTCGAACGAAGAGATATCATCATACGAGAATTGTACAGCCATCATTTTGGTATTTGCCTCCAAAAGCCCCGAAAACAGATGTGTTTGTTCATCATTTGATTCACTCGACAAGACAAACAACATATGATAATTACAATCGTTGATAAGATATGCTTGAAATATGTTTGAATTTTTTGCATCGCGCACAAATGCTATATGCACCAGAGGAATGTCATTCCCTTCTATATCATCGCTTTCTATCTCCTCATACACATCAGTTGGAATTTCTTGCTTTGGCTGTTGCTCTTCAGTTTTTGATTGAGTAGTTGGACGTTCAATCAATACCAAATCTTTTTCAAAAACAGGAAGTAAAAATCCGGAGTTGTCGAGAATTTCAACTTTTGTTGGACTTACTACTCTCTGAACCACGCCACCACCAACATCGTTTAAATATCGTACTATATCACCATTTTGCAATTTCATAAAGCTCCGTTTTTTAGATTCCCAAAAGTACGTACTTTTGGAAAATTTTTATAGAAAATGTCATTAAACAATTCTTCGACAAAAATCACCGATTTTTCATACAACTTACCGGATGAAAAGATAGCTAAACACCCTTTAGAGAATCGAGATGCTTCTAAATTGCTTGTTTATCACAAAGGTAAAATTATAGACGAAACTTTCTCTAATTGTGTGAAATATCTTCCTCAAAACTCATTAATAATATTCAACGACACGCGAGTAATACACGCACGAATTATTTTACAGAAAGCAACCGGCGCACGCATTGAAATTCTTTGTCTTGAACCATTTGAACCTCACAACTACGAGCAATCCTTTGCACAAATTGGGAAATGTTCCTGGAAATGTACCATTGGCAATGCGAAAAAATGGAAAGCAGAAAAATTGCAAGCTACTATTGAAGCAGAAAAATTAATTCATTTTTCTGCCGAAAAAGGGACTCCAACCGAAGACGGCTACATTGTAACATTTCGTTGGGACAGCGAACATACGTTTAGTGAAATTTTGGAATTAATTGGTCGCATTCCTATTCCACCGTATTTGAATCGCGAGAGCGAGGAAGATGACGATGTGCGCTATCAGACCATATTTGCCGAACACAATGGTTCTGTTGCAGCACCTACCGCCGGACTGCATTTTACAAAACAAGTGCTTGACTCGTTTGCGTCAAAAGGCATTTCTATAGACAAAGTTACTCTACACGTAGGAGCCGGGACGTTCAAACCGGTAAAGACCGAATTGTTCACCGAACATGTTATGCACCAGGAATTGTGCATCGTAAAAAAATCATTACTGGAAAATATTATTGCTCATCTGCCACTTATAACGGCAGTAGGCACAACGTCTGTTAGAACACTCGAATCTCTGTATTGGAATGGCGTACGTTTACTCGAAAATAAAGAGGCTAACATTGAACACCT
>DAIOSV010000005.1:32503-38100 GCA_036752345.1 Bacteroidales bacterium
TTTTTGCAATGTCCACAATCGGTATCCCAGAAATAAAGTACAATATATGGTGATTTAACCATACTCAACTTACTCCATCCGAAATGCTCATCCAAAGTATCTTGTCCCATTTTGTATACGAGCAAATCCATTGCTTGTACACCAATTTGGTTATGTACCGTTTTTGAATATCTATCTTGAATTTTATTCATATATGCAGTATCGTTTTGAACACGAGCTGGAATTTTGCCTTTCAAGTAATACTCTCCCATAATATAAACAAATATATTATCGAGACCCATATACTTTGGATTTTGCCATTTCATAAACAAATGATGCAAGGTATTATAATACATCTTCCCTTCATAGCCTTTATTTTCTTGCTGCAAAATTCTATTCATCAAAAAATCAATTTGCGGAATAATTGAATCTGGGATTTGCAATAACTGACGATCAAAATAGTCATCTATTTTGGCCTCATAAACCGGAGTACGAAGTAATCGTTCATCACCTAAATTTACGTTGTCGAAATAGTGATTTTTCATGTATGTGTACTTGAACAACGAATCTATGATATTTCCATTGGCGTCACGTGGATAATCAGGAATATCAATGTCATGAGTACAATTTAAAATTGATGTCAAAAGAGAGGTCGGATATTTTTTTATAATATTGTCCTCATATGCCAACATAGCATCTCTCACTGAATCGACACGATTGCGCATTATGGAAACAGAGTCATGGTATGCGGCCAATTGTTTTTTACTGAATTTCGTTGTGTCTTCTGCGTATAATGCTTTTAAGTTATCGTACGCAGGCTTGCGGATTTTATACATCTCCGAACTTTTCTTTTGATATTGCAAGAAAACGGAATTTGATTCACTTCCCTCTATTTTCAAATTTCCAACAAAATCACTTGTATCGGTTTCAAGTTTAAATACTTGATCAGGATTGTCTATCACAACCTCAAAATAACGATAGTCTGGAGTTAATATCATGTACAAACCTCCATCGAGCAAAGAATCACCTTCAAATACGCCATGTCCTTTAGAATCGACCCTTATTGTATCTGACACAAGTTTTTTTGCACCATAATGGTATCCTAACAATAATGTGGTGTCTTTTATTCCATTAATTTTAACATCAATCTTATACGGCGTCTTTTGAGCAAACAAAGAAGTTGCCAATACACTCACGATAAAGAAACAAATTAACTTTTTCATATCTCAAAATTTAACGAATTCTATCTATAGACCGAACCAATGCTTCATCTTTTCGAATGGCTTTTATGGCAAGCCAATCAAAGACCATTGCAATTATTGCAAAAAGTGAACCAATACATGGTTTTACTCCCTGAAAATCAGGAGAAGATTCTCTAATGTCGTTTTTAATTACAAGAGAAAAATATACTATTACCGCCACTATGGCTACCTTCATTATAAACGAATAATGTGTTACACGTATTTGCAACTTACGCTTTTTAAATAAAAAAATAGTTGCAAAATTGAGCAATGCAGTTGCCGAGAATAAGATTCCCGAAGCCCACAAGCGTGAAACGAGCTGCCAAGGCTCATCTCCCGTTGCCGTTTCTAGCGAAAATGCCGACAATCTTACGAAATTCTCATAGGTTGCAAATTCTACAAGAGGAAAAACAATTGCCAAAACGACCAAAACTGCCGATAAGAGTAAATAAAGTGACTGTATTCTTTGTATCATTGTTTCATAATTATATATTCACAAAAGTACAATATTCTTAGGAAGAAAACGTGCAAGCAAGGAGAGAAATTGCAAAAAATCAAAGAGAGTTTATAGTAATTTCAAGAAAAAGTTTACCTTTGAATAAAGTTTATAATTCAAAATATGATTGTATGAAAAAGTTAGGTATTATCTTGGTTGTTGCTGCTGCTTTAGCGGCTCTTGTTTCAGCGTGTAAAACCATTGATCCATGTCCGGCTTATCCTGGAGAATCAAGTGTTGAGCAAATTGACAATTCAAGAATATAAGTATACAATACTTATACATTTTAAACGAAAGGTAATACAGAGTATTTTTATGCTCTGTATTTTTTCGTTGCCCTCATACAGCCAAGGTGATATTGACAAACAGAATAAAATCCTTTTTTCCGACGATTATTCTTTTTCTTTAGGTCTAAACACCAATGGGTTTGGGTTTGGATATCGCTATGGAAAATATGTTGACTACCTTCACAAAAATTCTTTTAGAGTTCAATACGCAACTCTTCGAAGTCCCAAAGAAGTGCGCCTTACTTCATCATATGGACTGACCATATACGGAAAGAAGAATAATGTCGGGACTTTCCAATTCTTATTTGGGAAAAAGAATGAAAAGTATAGCAAATTTGACAAAAATTCTGTTGCTATATATTGGAACTACGACGGAGGCCTCTCTTTTGCTGTTGAAAAACCAACGTATTACCATGTACTATATCCTAACGGAGAAATAGTAATTGAAAAGTTTGACGAATCTATATACACCAAATATGGAAAAGCCCCATTCTCTTATGGATTAAACGAACTTTCTGTTGTTCCCGGGCTTATAGCCATGACGAGTGCGGAATTTAATTTCTCAAAAAATAACAGGATAAATTCTTCGGTAGAAATAGGGACTAGCTTACAAACATATTTACGAAAAGTAGAACTCATGTGTAATGATATGAATTCGTGGTACTACGTTACCTTATTTATTAATCTACATTTTGGAAAAACTCGGAACAATTTTTGATAAAAAAGAGTACCTTGCATTTGATTAGCAAGTACATAACTTAAAGTATACTCGATATGAAAAAGAAAATTATAACCATTTTTGCAGCAATGATGGCATTTAGCCAACTTTCAGCACAGGACTTTACAGAACTGAAAGGCAAACAACTTAAAGATTCTGTAGAATATGCAGAAGCACAACCTAAAGTTGTTGAATGTTGCGATTTTCTATTGAATAGTTCAATCAAAAATGACGAGAACAACCTCATTGCGTATGATTTTCTTGTGGAATGGCTCAATAATAATCCATACTACAATTTTCAGACGCATAAAAAATTCTACGCAGTAATTCGCGAAGATGCACCTCTTACCGCTCGATATTTTGCAGCACTTTGCCAGACTGCAATAGATAGCAGCTTTTCTATTTCTGAAGAAGACTTACAATACCAAGCCATTGATAAATGTGTGCGGTACTGCATGTACAAAAAATACAAAGTGACGGTTACCAAAAAACTTCAAAAATACATTGATGCGAAAAAGGATGGTAAATTGAAAGACATGCTATAATATTTGTATCATTACAAAAAAGAAAGGGAAGTTGAAAACATCAACTTCCCTTTCTTTTTATACCCATTCAATGTGCTATCTAAAAATAGTCACATCACCTTTTACATTCAAAACTCTATTTGTACCGGTACTTGGATCTATTTCCTCACAAGTAGCTTTGCAATGATATACATATACATCTTGTTTGCTTACCGAACCTTTATATATACCATCCCATTGACCATATAAATCGGTAGTTGACCACATAAGCGTTCCCCAACGATTGTACACTCTCAATTCATATCCTGTTTCAAGTACACCTGCTTTAAATACAGGGTAGAATGTGTTATTATCCGTTAAATCAGGAGTGAATGCATTCGGGAATGTTAAACCGCAATTAGGATTAGGAACAACCTTCAATGGCTTTGATACTACGTTCTTACAACCCCATGTATTATCTTGAACCATAAGTGATACTTTAAAGTCACCTGATTCATCGTATTCGTACACTGCGTCACGTGTATTTTCAGTATAAACTCCATCACCAATGAAATCCCAGAAATACTCATATGTATCACGATCTGGAGTTAAATTTGTAAACGTAACCTCTTTATCTACGAATATACTATCAGTATGACGAAGAGTGTCTTCAGCCATGAAATATACGTTTTCGCTCGCGGCATAAGTGAAATTAGCCTCTGGTAATGGGTGAATATATACCACCAATTTTTCACTAACTGGGCAATTACCATACGTAGAAGCTTGAACAATCACGGTGTCTTTCCCTTCAGTATTCCATTGAACTGTAGCTGTGTTACTTGTTGGTGCAGAGATGTCTGTAAATTCTCCATGGCCATCAGCAACTTTCCATGAATACATTAAATCCATAGAAGGCTTATTGTTTATTACCTCGTACACAGCAGACTCTCCCTCACAAACATGTACTTTCCCTTTTATGGAAATATCCGCTTCTGGAATCACGAATACGTTCTGAGAAAGATTCTCAATTTCTCGTTGTTGACCATTTGGAGGATAAATACTTACGCTTACTTTGGTATTTTCCGATTCAGTCCAATACACTTGAATTGATGACTTATCTGCACTATACTTTTCGATTGTACCACCGGTTACCGACCATACATATTGAGTTCCTACAGGGTATTGCAAATTCAAGCCATAGGTTGCTGAAGTATTGATACATACATTATCACCAAGTATTATAGGTATTGGTTGTTTTATAATATCTATCTGTTTACTTGTTTCTGCCTTACATCCATTTTGGTCTTTAACAGAATAATGTAAAACCAAATTTTTAATCTCTTCTGTTATGTCCAAAAGATTGGTAATCTGAGCAGTTGTGTCTTTAATAGAAACCAGAGGATTATTTGTTTCCCAATGAGAAGTATAGGTTCCCGAAGCTGGGCTTGGATTACCATTAATAGTTATAAAATCTTGTTTGCCTTCGCGCATTGTATAGTATACTCCATTGTAATCCGGAGATACGGTAATAGATGCGGTAGGTAATGGGTGTGCAATGACAATAAAGTTGGCTTCAGCAGAGAATCCTGCAGTATTGGAAACTACTAACTTATATGTTGTCATTAGTTTCGTTGGCTTTACTAAAATATTAATATCATTACCTAGGAACATGTTTTCATCATCGTACCACGAATAGGTTAAATTACTAACATTGTTACCCGAAATAAATTGAGGAATTAAATATGCAGAATCACCAACACAAAGTTCAAGACCTGAATCAGTCAAACATACTTTTGACGAATCGACTAATTCATTATTGGGGACTACTGCCTCTGTACCATCACACAAACGAGTGATTTTTGGAATAATCATTTCCGTCTGAAGACGAATAGAAGCATTTGCCTTACAACCATATGCATCAATTATTTCATACGTATAATCGGTAGTCTTTGTGATTGGCGTAGTAATGATACTTTCACTAGTTGCTCCCGACGTAATATTTGCAACATCATTCCATTGATGTATAAATGGGAACGTAGTATACGTAGTAATGCGACTATTCAACTGAACTTGGGCCGTATAATCAACTAATTTTAGCGGTGCGCCAACGATTTCAACTGCAGGATTTGGTTGTACCGAAACGGCAAATTTTTTTGTATCGCTACAATGTTGATCACCTGCAATTACCTGAACACTATCGATTCCCACTTGGTTTCGCGAATATGTTGTCGCTTTTTGATTGTTTGGAGAAAAAGTTCCCAACCCCAACCATGTATAACTTGATGGATTTCCTGTAAGCACTTTTGCTTTCAATTCTAATCCTACTCCAACACATGCAAATGTATCGGGAATTTCAGCCAGCTTCACATCAGG
>DAIOSV010000005.1:38200-59602 GCA_036752345.1 Bacteroidales bacterium
ATCCTACTCCAACACATGCAAATGTATCGGGAATTTCAGCCAGCTTCACATCAGGGTACACAACGATTTTCGTAGAATCAAGACGAGGACAATGATAATCATCATTTGAAATTGTGTAATATAAATTATACGTTCCTGCATTGCCGCTAAGGAATGTTGACATTAAACGGGTAGGCATATTTGTTGAATCAATTCTATTTATATCACCTCCAACCCAATGCATAGTTAAAAATCCAGTTCCATTCAAGACTAAAGGCAAATTTTTGCCAGCACAAACATCATACGAAGGCTCTAATGCCTCGACAGGTTCTGGTTTTATAGTGACCTCCGTACTTGTTTCATTCCTACAACCCGTGCTATCAGTTACTTCTACATTCATTTTATATAATCTGGGAGTAGTTACGGTGAACGTTGCAGTGTTGCTCGACAAAGTCATTCCTTTAATTTCACCACTCCATGTATAAGAATAAGGAGGCTGTCCATTGGAAACAGAAGCCGTTGCAGTTGTTTCTACATTGACGCATGCTTCAATTGGATCAAGTGTAACGGTTGGCAACTCACCAACCTTAACATTCACTTTGACTGAATCTAAACAGCCAATGTTGTCTTTAACAACAAGCATAATTGTTTGTGTACCCGCTGAAACAGAATTACTAAATAGGTAGTTTTCTGTTTTTATAGATATAGGAGATCCATCATCCCATGTATACGTGTATGGCGCATTTCCACCTGAGACTTGAGATATTAGACTTATAGTTTCTCCTTTACACACATATGGGTTTAATCCACCTAAGATTTTAATAGTAGGTAACATATTCACCACTACGGTATGGCTCGTATCTGCCGGATCAAAATAACGAGGTCCAATACTGTTCAGTACAACCTTATACGTTGTGTTTGCACTTGGGGAAACTTGAATAGTTTTTCCTGTGCCAATTATTGTTGACAAATCGGCTTCATTATACCATTCGTACGCATACGTTCCTCCTTTATTTCCACCAGAAGGAATTGCTTCTAATGTTACCTTATTGCCATAGCAGAATGGGTTTGGTCTTTGTTCTATGGTTACAGACAATGGTTGTCCCACAATCGTAACCATAACTGTATCATAACCCTTACATGATTTAGAATCAGTAACTTGAAGATAGAATTTTGTTGTAGCACGCAGTTTTGCTGTTGGGTTTTGAATCGTTTCTGCTGTTGTTAACGAATCTTTGGGACTCCATAAATAAGAGTATCCAGGATTTCCACCTGTTGCAGAACCAGTTAGGGTAAAATCTTCATACCAATCTTCTTCTCTATCAATTCCTGCATTTGCGGTTGGATTTTCTAAACCGGAAATATTAATTGAATCCTGTCCAACGCAATTGTTTGCGTCCGTTATTTTTATACCAATTTTATAATCCTGAACTCCTTCTTGCGTATAAATTGGATTCATCACATTTACACTACTTAACTGTTGAACATCGAATATCCAAACAAGTTTATAATCAGTTGTTCCAACATATGAGATATTAGGGTTTAATTCAATTTGGCTGCCATCACATAACTCTAAATCGCTACCCAAAGAAACTTGCGGACGTTTAAAGGAATTCACAATCTTTGTCGCTTTTGATGTACATGATGTGGTTTTATCAGTTACGGTTAATGTTACAGTATATGGAATAGTATCGCTTCCACCAATATTGGTTGGCATCACAGCACTCACTGCACTTGAGTTATTGCTCAACCATTGTAACCCACCTTCCCATTTATACGTTACATTTGATGCAGATCCATTTGCACTTAATTGAATTGTATCGGAAGCACAGACATAACTTTTAGTTAAGATCTGAGCAATTGGGTTTGGATTAACCTTTATTGTTTTTGTTGCAGTTGCAGAACAATTTGTATTTGAAGTTACTTTCAAATTTACAATTTTGTTCCCCTGCGCTGAAATGTCTAACATTGGTGTTGCTTCATTTGAATTCACAGCTCCAGTCCATTGATATTCAAATGTAGCATTAGGTACACCTAACACTTGCGGATTGGCAGAAAGCTGTACTCCTTGTGTTGTTGCACACTGATCAGGTACGTCATTAATAGTAACGGTAGGATTAGGATAATTTTGAACTGTTACCGTGTTTGACGTTGCCGAACATCCATTTGCATCTGTAAATTTATATTGGAATGATAATGCCCCAGAAACATATGAATTTAACTTCGGATTAGGGATTGAAGTGCTTGTCAAATCTGATGCATTAGCCGAAATCCATTCGTGCTTTACCGTACCAGATGTACTCCCTGACGTTACCGTACCGGTTAATTGAACATCCTCACCAACACACGAAACAGTTTTATCTACGCTTGCTGAAACTTTTGGTTGCGGATTAATGACAACTGTTACATCTTTACTTGCAATACAAGAGTTCGCATCAGTAACTTTATACGTTAAATAATATGTGTTCAAATTGTCTGACGTATTAATTGTTGCATTTTGATCTGTAGTAGGTGTAGACAAAATCTGAGTATTATTTGACCATAAGTGTGAGTACGCAGGTGTACCTCCTGTAACAATTGGAGTTAATTGTAAATTACTATACTGGCATACAGTAGCTCCATCTAATGTAATCGAAGGATTTGGGTATACAATCTGTGTTTTTGTGATTGTTTTTACATCTCCTTCTGTTAAATCAGTTACTTTAACTGTAACATCAACTGTAGATTGGATATTTGGTATTGTAATAACAGAATCTGTTCCTGTATATGTTACACTCGGATTGAAAGACCATTCATATGTAAATGGTCCGGTTCCTCCCGTTCTGACTGTCTCTATTTTAACATCTTTTCCAGCACAAACAGGAGTTAAATCCATTATAACATTTACTGGTACATACACATCAACAAGAACTTTTGCCGATGCAGTACATCCCGTATTTTTATCTTGTACATTTATGGTATAAAAAGTAGGATCATTTAATGGAATTGTTGTTGGTGTTAATGTTGTTGAACTTGCCAATTTAGTTGCATCTATCCATGTATAAGAATAATCGGATGCAGGAGTAATTACAGCCTCCAAATTGGCAGTTTCTCCTACTTGAATTTTTCCAGATTTATTTGTCAAAGTAACCGTTACTTTTGGATTTACCACGACTATTATTTTTTTGGAATTTGTACAACCTTCATTAGTAATAGTATAAGTTATTTCATGTGAACCTGTTACTACAGAACTAGGATTGAACTGATTTGCCGTTATACCATCGCCAGAATAAACACCTCCTGCTGGTGTTGCAGTTAACGTCTTTATCTCAGCATCTGCACAAATACTAAATCCATCGAACGTAATGTCATCAACCGGTGTTACATTTACGGTAAGCGTTGCAAAAGCCGGACAAGCTGCACTATTGTACATCTTAGCATAAAATTTGGTTCCATCTACAACTGGAATACCTGTCAAGGTTCCCACTAGTTGTGTATAATTTGGATCTTTATACCATTCTATCGTTGCTGCAGCATCAGTTGTCACTTTTGACTTCATCTGCGTTAAATCAATCAGCCCTTGATCTCCACCTAACTTTGGTTGTTCACAAACGGTTACTGTTGCATCTTGCACAACAGGAATAGCATATACATCCAAAGTTAATTTTCCTGGGATATCAACACACTCGTCATCAACATATACATAGAATGTGGTCGTGCCAGCCGGAACATCTACATACATAGGATTTTCGATAGGTTTAGTTTTTTGTGAATCCCAATACCAATAACGGTTCGCTACCAACGCACCACCCATTTGGTAATTATATTGAGTCAAATCAAATTCCTTCAATAAACTTCCTTCTGTAGCACACGTATCATCTAGCTTTACTTCTCGTTTACCAATACCAGGATTTTTAACAGCCAAATAAACCATTGACGTATCTATACGTGACAAATCAAACTTATTTTTTACAACCGCATACAATGAATCACCGTCGGTAACAGTATATTTTTTTGCACTTGTGTTCAACATGTTTTTGACGTGATTCTTTGTGTAATACTGAATGTTATCTATGTAATATCCGTAGTTACTTGCATTATATGCATCGTTGCCAGAATAAATTCTTAAACGAACAGAAGTAACATTCCCTATACTTCCAGTATCCAAAGAACAATCAAAACTCAAATGCTCCCACGCAGGTTGTGTTGTTGAATTCATACCACAAACTGTTGGTAGTGAAGTCCCAAGATGTGTTACTACATTATTTGAATTATCCAATAATTCCAAATAAACCTGGTGTGCCTCACATCCCCAATTAGTGTAAGTACTATCATATCGAATATCAAAAGAGAACTCTGATCCTATTAATAAATCAAGTGGTGCATCTGATGTATTAATTATTAAACTTACCGATTTTTGTTGACTTTTATTAGTTCCAGAGTTTGATGTTTTTATTAAGTGTGCAACTTTTCCCGAAGGATACGCACTACTTATCGTATCTGGATTGTCAACTAATGAAAGGCTACCATTGGCGATAGACATGTTCGTTGCCATTTTTCTGTTTGCATCAAAATCATCCCACATCACAGTATCAGCTGGAATGAATTTCTCGAAATGGTCAACATAATAGCCGGTCAACAATCCTTTTTTACCAACAATTGTGTCATTCAAATTAAACAGATTATAAGACTCACTCATGTTATTATCCACAGACAAGCCTGGGGTGTAACAAACCGTATCTTTAACATCGTTCAAATCAACCGGCTGTACAACTTTAATCAATACACTTTGGTTTACATCGCCATAACAAGCTGTGCTGATTGTTGCAGTATATTTATATATTCCTATGGCATCAATTATAACATAGGGATTCTCTACATTGGTATTATTCAATTTATACGGAGGGTCCATCAAAACCCAACCATGTCCATCCCATTGATAGCCTACCCATGAGAACTTATATCCTCCGTCTGCCAAAAGACTCACTTTTGTTCCACTCGTTACGGTGATACTTGTGTCATTATTATTTACAATAACTGCATTCGGATAGTTATCACTAAAACGAGAGAAATATCCATACATAGACCCCATCAAATTGTAACCAGTTCCATCGCCCCAATCATGAGAAGTTGAGTTCACCATTCCCATATGGAATAATGATGTGGTATTTTGTAAGAAGTATGCACCCTCCGGCATATCGGTACGTGAGAAATAAATACGTGCAACTTTCCAATCAGTTCCGGTTATTGGTACAAATGTCGCATTATTGATTACAGAATTTGAGACACCATTTAACAAGAAATTTCCTTCTCCATCTCCTTTTACCATCAAGTTCATGTAAAACTCTTGGTCATTCTGAGAACCATACGTTCTCACGAAACCCATTTTGTAAGAACCGGTACACATCTCAACTGAAGGCAAGATTGCTCCTGCAACCTCACACTGATATCCGGAAATATGGAAAGCATATACCGGATTTGAAGCTTTTACAAACGTATATTTTGCATTAACATCAGATAACTCAATGGAAATAGTTTGTCCTTTATTCAATGTTGCACCATATTGAGCACCATCAACATAAATAATGGTATTGTCTTGTGTGGCGGTAATTGCAACTATTTCATAAAAATCTTCTTTTGTATTGAAAAAGGATTGAACTTCACTATAACTACTAAAATGTTGATATTGACCATATCTTGTGTTCGCAATCGCTTCCTCCGTTGTACGGCTACCATCCCCTTTTATTACAATATAATCGGTTCCTACTACAGCAACAGGAACAATTTGATCGCCTACGTAATCTTCACAGTCACTATTGTGAGTGTGATAATCGGGATATACAGAATCTTCACCTATTGTCACTGCAATTGGTTTGTTTGATTTAATATGCGTTCCCGACAAACGAGAATTTAGATCTTGTCCCGTTGCTCTAACCACATATGTTTGTCCTCGGTCTAATTTAACTGCTTTTGTTACTCCAGCTAGAATACCAACACAATTTGCAGTAGGGGTAACATTTATGGTTGTATTATCCTCTGTAGCAACTATCACTATGTATGAATAGGCGCCATCTCCAGAAACGCCATTATCTGCAACTCCATCTCCATTATGATATTCAGAATTTTGCATTTTATTTTGGAAAGGAGCATAGAACTCTTTTCCTAATGCATTTTGACCTTTCAATGAGAAAATATCAGTATTAAGTACCGAAGCAATTTCGTAATATGCTGTTATTAAAGCATTTGAACGAATATATATACCTTTGTTTTCAACCTCGTTACCTGTTTTTGAGCACTGAATATCGTTTATGTATGGTGTCAAATCAACTGAAGCGGTACTATTAGCCGGGATACTCAAATTTTTAATCGTTATACCCAATGCTGGCAGCGAAACTGTAACATCGGCATCAGCATCTTGGGTAGCCAAACGCAAATATATCGGACGACCACCAATTTTACTTGGTTTCGGGACATTTGGCGCGTGGTCGGTATTGGCATATGGAGCTGCAAACCAAAACTCATAGTCGACTTGAGAAAATGCAACTAATGAAAGTGCTAATGTTCCTATTGCGGTAAGGAAGAACCGTTTTAAACGGCTGATAATGTATGGGTGCATAATACTCACGTTATTAATAGTTCATTGTTAACAAGACACTTAAATCCTTCTAAAGGTTTCGTGTAAGATGTCAAAATAACGAATTTTTAGGGGAAAAAACAAGAATTTGTGTGTTAAACTTCGGAGAAAAACGCGGAGACTTTCCTGTATTCAGAGAAAATTCGAGCACGAGAAATAAAGCCAACATATTTCCCTTCGGAAATAATTGGGAAGTTGTAATGGCCACTTTTTTGTACAACTTTTACTACCTCATCCATGTCATCGTCGGGAGAGAAAAAATATTCAGGGAAATACATGAGTGTTCGTACATCAACTTTGTCATATAATTCGGGTGAAAAAATGATGTCGCGTATGTCGTCAAGTTTTATCATACCATACATCACATTGTCTTCGCTTACAACCGGATAAATGTTTCTTTTAGAATGCTTTATAACTTCAACCAAGTCTCCCAATGTAGCATCAGGAGAAACTGTTGCGATATCCGTTTCTATCAATTTATTAATATCAAGCAACGTGAGCACTGAAGCATCTTTATCGTGTGTCAATAATTCTTTTCGTTTTGCCAACATATATGTGTATACCGAGGTGTCTTCAAATATTCGCACCGTCGCATATGATATGGCAGAAACCAACATCAGTGGGACAAACAATCCGTAGCCATTTGTAATGTCAGCTATAAGGAAAATTCCTGTTAAAGGTGCATGCAATACGCCGGCAATCACACCACACATGCCCAATAAGACAAATATTGATTGCGGTACCTGAATGTCAAAATACGTAAAAACGTACGACGCAAACATCCCTACCATTGCTCCGATAAACAGAGAGGGGGCAAAAATACCACCAACACCTCCAGCTCCAAAGGTAAGGGATACGGCTACAACTTTTAATAAAATGATACTCAAGAACAATGTGCAAACTACAAAGAAATTGGTTTGATATGCATCAAAAATTGTTTGGTCAAACAAGAAGGAATATTCTCCTCGAAATAACATATTAATTTCCTTGAACCCTTCACCATAGAGCGACGGAAAGAAAAAAAGCAAAACACCTAACCCAAAACTTCCTATAAATAATTTTTTCTTTTTTTTCTTAATCTTTGAAAATGCATCACCCAGCAATACGTACATTTTCTTGAAATGCACTGAGACCAATCCAGCTACTATTCCAAGTAGGACAAACGATGGTACATCTTCAAAACGATAATCACTATTGAAGACATCAATGGTATGAAAAAGTACATCTTGATCTAAAAAGAAATATGAAGACAAGGTTGCAATTGAGGCAGTCAAAATGAGCGGAACGACTGATGACATAGAAAAATTCGCATATATCACCTCTAGTACAAAAATTACGGCAGCTATAGGTGCGTTAAATATTGCAGCCATTACTCCGGCTGCTCCGCAACCTATCAATGTCACACACTGTTTATAATCGAGCCTGAAAATTCGAGCAAAATTAGCGCCAAAAGCAGCTCCTGTCACGATACTCGGACCTTCCAATCCAACTGATCCACCAAATCCGACCGTTAATGCACTTTCGAGCATTGAAGAAAACATGTTGTGGGGTTCTATGTCTCCTTTTTTTCGTGAAATAGCATATAAAACACCGGGTACCCCAATATTTGAATCTTTTTTCACCACATACTTAATTACGAAAAGCGTAAGTATGATACCAACCGTAGGGAAGAAAAGATATAAGATATGATATTCACTTGAAATTGGTGCCCATAAATGCAATAAATATTGGATTCCATGCACCATTGATTTAAGTAACACAGCTGCCAATCCGGATACCATACCCAACACAAGACTTAATACATACATGAATTGCTTGTCGGATATATGTTTCAATCGCCAACGATAGAATCTAACCCAAAGTGAATTTTTGTTCGTTACCATTATGATACAAAAATAATTGTTTCTAAAATACTAATTTGCTTTTTCGGGTCGTTTTATTAAACAAAATAAAGATTGGCCTATGAATAAATCTTTTACTCGTTCTTTCTTACAACAAATTCAATGTGACGCGATAAAAAGGCGTTTACTTAGAATTAAATTTTTGCAAGATTACTGTCGGGCATTTTCTTGCATTGAAACAAAAAGTATTGGAACATATAATCAGTTCCTCAATTAAACAAGTAAGGCTATGAATACTATCGTAGCCTTTACTTTTTTCTAGGCTTATTCTTTTTTGCGTTTTTTTGCTAGTAAGAGTATTGACCCCAATAATGTAGGGAATACAATATTAATGACCCACAACAACATACTCACTTGAAATACTACTGATGCATTCGGTGTGTATCGTGCAAAAATCTCCATGGCCACCGCTCCTCGTATTCCAACTTCTCCCAACACGGTTGTTGGTATTACTGTAGTGAAAAAATATGTTA
Source organism: Bacteroidales bacterium (assembly GCA_036752345.1). Lineage (GTDB taxonomy): Bacteria > Bacteroidota > Bacteroidia > Bacteroidales > UBA1715 > UBA1715. Next base: position 47,167 of record DAIOSV010000005.1, read on the forward strand.
GTGTTATTCCAACAATAAGTTGAACACTAGAAAGTTCAGGTAAGAACATTTTCATTAATAATGCATATTGACCTCCAAATACACAATAACGAGCTATGCTGATTATCAAAGCCTTTCCTATATCTCCTTTGGCATATACCAATAGCATTTGTTTGGTTTTCCGATACCACCGTTTTCCAACTAGCTGCAAATACAGCAACCGCACTACATGACGCTTCCCTATAAACAACAGAAGAAATACAAATGGTATGCACAACGCCAAGCAAACGAGAGCTACATAAAACAACAAGTTTATAGAATCATATTGTAGTGATGCAAATGTATATAACAGAAAACCAAATGCTCCGAAAAGCAATGTGGTGATGAGTTGCATGAAACTCCCAACAAATGTTGCAAAAACGCCTTGCTCATAGTGTTGTTTCAACACTATTGCACGTCCTCCTATTTCTCCAATGCGGTTTGGAGTAACCAAAGCTAAAGGCAAACCAATCAAGACTCCTTTTACGGCGGTGAAGTATGAAATCTGTTGCTGTTTTGATACTAAAAAATGCCATTTAATCGCCTCTAAACCCCAATTCAAAAACATTAGCATACAGACTAATGACAATACTAACAATGAGAAATGGTCATCGTTAAATAACAACAAAAAATCTTGATCCATTGTTGCGAACTTATATATTACATAAGCCCATGCCGCAATAAATATCAAAACTTTACCACTCCAAATCAATATTGACTTACAACGTGTTGTCATATATGCATAAAAAATTCCGTCCAAATATACCATTTGAACGGAATTTATAAGTACTCTTTGAAATTATAATAAGAATGTAATCAAAACACCGGCTGCTACTGCAGAGCCTATCACCCCAGAAACGTTACTTGACATACAATACTGCAAAACGTGGTTTTGAGGATCGTATTTTGTAGAAATTTCATTTGATACACGTGACGCCATTGGCACTGCACTTAATCCTGTCGCACCGCAAAGTGGATTAATTTTCTTCTTAGAGAATAGGTTAAATAGTTTCACGAGCATAATACCACTCGCTATTGATAATGCAAACGCGAAGAAACCGCCAACTACGATTCCGATTGTTTTCCAATTCAAGAACACATCTGCCGTCATTGTTGCTCCCACACATAAGCCTAGAACTATCGTGGCTGGGTTCATTATATATTCTGATGCGGCTGTAGTTAAACGTTGTGTATCGGTACCTATCTCACGAACTAAATTACCAAACAGAAGCATACCCAATAGCGGGCCTGATGATGGGACCAATATAATAACCACTGTTCCTAAAACTATAGGGAAAGCAATTTTAGCCGCTCTAAGATTCTTAATAGTATATTTTGGAGGATACAATTTATCTTGTTCTTTCATGTTGATTTTCAACTCTTTTTCTGTACAAGTTAAACGAACCACCAAAGGAATAATCACCGGCACCAAAGCCATGTATGAATATGCGGCTATAGCTATAGGGCCTAGCAAATGAGGAGCCAACTTAATAGTTGTATAAATTGCAGTAGGACCATCTGCACCACCAATAATTGCCAACGAAGCTGCTTCTTTGATAGTGAATGCGCCAGTAGCCATAGCTATTAAGAGAACGGCAAAAATACCAAACTGAGCGGCACCACCAAACAACGCTAATTTTAAGTTACGCAACATTGGACCAAAGTCTGTCATAGCTCCAACGCCCATAAAAATAAGTGGAGGCAATAGGCCAGTCTTTATCAACGCATAATACAAAAAGTTTATGATGCCATATTCATGGGCTATCTCAAATAAATTCATATAATGCATGCGTCCTGTTTCTGGATCAATGCCTAACTCTATTGCTTCTCCTGCAACCACTCCCATGTCTGCTCCAGGGAAGTTTGCTATCAATACGCCAAAACCTATTGGGACGAGCAATAACGGCTCATATTTTTTTACGATACCAAGATACAAAAGGACAAACGCAATTGCCAGCATTAATAAGTATCCCGGGTTTTCAACAAGGGCATTAATTGCCGTCATCTCATATAGTTTTTCAAACATAACTTTTACTTTTAATTAAAAATAGATGGCAGCGCAAACTGCCATCTATAAACAATTATTGAATTTTCATCAAAATTTCGTCTTCCTCTACTTCATCGCCGGAATTCTTGCAAACTTCAATTAGTTTACCCGATGCTGGAGCAGCTACGGCATTAAACACTTTCATTGCTTCAATATAGCAAATTATGTCTCCTTCTTTTACCATATCTCCTACTGCTGCCGTTTTTGAAACAGAGTCTTTTGATTTGAAGAATTTACCCGAAATCGGTGCTAATACATCAACTACTTTTCCCGAAGATGGTTGTGCTCCATGAGCAGTTCCTGTTGCTTTCTGTGAGTCTGTTTTTGCAGCATCATAACTAACAGTTACCGCATACTTTTCACCATTTACATCTATCGTTAATGATTGAGGCTCAAGCGAACCAACATTTACTTTTGCTGCTTTTTTCTTTGCTAAATCTTCCTCAAAGTCTGCTTTTGCTTTTCCTGATTTGTATGCACGATATTGTTCAGGATGCATAGCCAATTCAAACAATTCCTCATCATCTTGTCCATATTCCCAACCATTGGCATCCATTTCTTTGCGGAATTCATCAAGTTTATCTGGATACAAATCTTGTGGATTTCCGGTGAAGAACTCACGACCTTGTTCTTGAGCCAATTTTTTGATTTCCGGAGCAACCTCACCAGGAAGTTTTCCTGATTTACCGAGAATCATATCCCAAATGTTATCAGCTATCATAGTCCAACGTTCTTGACCTTTTACGGTTTGCATAATGTTGAACAAAGCTAAGTTCTTTACATATTGAGAGAAAGGTGTTACAAGTGGTGGATATCCTACGCGTGGCCATACATAGGCAACTTCGTCAAACATCATAATCAACAAATCATCGGTGTTGATTTCAGGACTCCCTTTCTTTGCCAAAGATTTATTGATACTTGATAAGTTTGTAGAAAGGTCGTTCATCAAACTACCCATCATACCGCCAGGAAGTCCCGGAGCTATTAATAGAGAGTTTAATCGACGGTTACTTTCTGGAATATAATATCCCAAGAAATCATCCATAAATTCTTGCGTAAGAGCGCGCGCGCGCATATATGCAGTCATGTTGATTTCTGGTACATCGAAACCGGCATCCTTCAACATTGGTTGTACAGCCAAAATATCGGCATGACCTGTTCCCCATGAAAGTGGTTCCATACCTACGTCAATAATATCACAACCAGCTTTTGCTACTTCCAAAATAGAAGCCGGTGTAAAACCTGGTCCTGTTTGTCCGTGGTATTGAATTGTTATGTTCGGATATTTTGATTTGATATACGCTACAATTTTTCCTAACGATACCGGTCGTCCAATACCTGCCATATCTTTCAAACAGATTTCATCTGCACCACCGGCAACCAATTCGTCTGCCAAATTACAATAATATTCAACCGTATGAACTTTTGAAACGGTGATTGACATTGTAGCTTGAGCAATCATTCCTGCTTCATGAGCGTAGGTTATTGAAGATATAATATTACGAGGATCATTCAATCCGCAGAAGCATCTTGTAATATCTACACCTTGTGCTTTTTTAACTTTATAGAATAATTTCCGTACATCAACCGGACATGGACTCATTCTTAATCCGTTCAATGAACGATCAAGCATGTGAGTTTGAATACCGGCTTCATGGAAAGGTTTTGTCCATTCGCGTACGGCTTTATTTGGATTTTCGCCATAAAGCAAATTGATTTGTTCAAACCCCCCACCGTTGGTTTCTACTCTAGCAAAGCATCCCATTTTAATTATTTCCGGAGCAATGCGAACTAATTGGTCAACACGTGGCGTGTATTTTCCAGAGCTCTGCCACATATCTCTGTAAACCAAAGAAAACTTTATCTCTCGACCCATAACTTATCTATTATCAATTTTATATTAAACTATATTTTCTTTACATCAACCACAGTACCTTTTCCACCTGTTACCATTGTAACTGCAGAACTAATAACTGTATATGTTTTGGAATCAACAGCATTTGATGTTGTTGCATTGTTCGCAACGCGCTTCACTTCTTCGGGAACAAATTTGTTCACAAAAATAATTATCAAATTACCAAGACCAACAACGAGTAGTAAAACGACAAACACCATCAACATACCTACTACCATAAGAAATAAAGACTCTTTCATACTATTGTATTCTTAAAAGTTATTCTTAACAAAATCATTGCTAATTTACAATTTTATCTTTATTAGAGGTAAAATTGACCGACTTTTTTCGAAAACGACAGAACAAATTGTCTATTTGTCTGCTATTTTTGGGGGGCTACAAAGAATTTTGAGATTTCTTTTCTACCATCAATCGTCGTTATAACTGCAACGTACCACGCACTTGGCAAACTTTCAACAGATATAATACTGCTCATGCTTTCTGACAATTTTACCCCTTGCATTGTGTATAGGGCAACAGAAGCAACTTGTGAAGAAGGCTCAACTTGTATAAAAGAACGTGCTATTGTTGGGTATATAGAAATTAAATTATTGGGCTGCGCAATAGATGTATTATTATCGGAATCTCTGAATGTTGGTCGTATGAGTAACGCACCTGTTTGACTTGATAACTCCCATTGGAATCCTACATTGTAGTACAACGTGTTGTGCAATTCCGTGTTTAAATCCATTCCTACATTTAACAAAACGTCGTTCGGCTGCTCCCATCCGACAAAGAATGTTTTGCCAACAATAAGATTTTCGGCTCCTGATACAATATTTTCAGGGATTATTGGATATCGTACAAATTGATACAATCCATCTTCATATTGCTGTTTTTCTGAAGTTGCATAATACAACAATTCACCGGGAGTACCATTATTATCAGCCCAAATGCATAAATTGAACGTTGTAGCCGATTCCATAGTTGGATTAAAATACATTGCTACTGAAGTGAGCGTATCGGATTGTAAAATATCATATTTAAAGGCCACTTTGCCCATTGGCGCATCACGTAGGCCATATCCGGCTTCTGGGGTTCCATCGTCATAGGCATAGTAATTTTCCAATGTCAATAGTGTTCTGCAGGTGTCGTTCCAGCGATACTGAGAATTTAATGCGTTATTAATGTCGTTATAATAATATTGAAATTCATACTCTCCTTTTTTATAATTCGCAGTATCCTGCGCTATAAAATCATAAAAATCAACATCAAAATCGGTCAAAATATCTCGTTCGGTTACCGTTATTTGGGGAGGCATATCTGTTTCGTATGTTGAATATGTCAATACATCACCGGTGTGCTTCTTTTTTACAGAAAAATAGAATTTCAGTTTTCTGTATTCTTTATCAAAATTGGTAAACGTGGCAGGAATGGTCATCCTAAAGTCATTGTATGAAACCTGTGCAAAATGAGACAAAGGCATGGCTCTATATTTTGTGTACAATGGTGTAATTTCTTTTGCAAAGGCAACATCCGCAACTTGCTGTACATCAATAGTTCTATGAGCATCGAGCAAAATCATATCTAAATGCCAAAAATCTTCATTTCGTGCATGACTTTCATCGTTGCTCAAACTGGTGTAATTTTTGAAACGGAAACGAAATCCTTTTACAAGATATTTCTGCCGTAGCAACGGTAAATACACAGAGACAAACGCATCACCGGTGGGATTACTCGTTGCCCATACCCTTTCCCATGATGGGTTGCAATAGCCAAGGGTCGCTTCACCAGTATAGGACCATGTGGGATTCCCATCGGTCATTCGAGCATAGACTGCATCGTTTGTCAAAGCATAATTCAACGAAACGCTATCAACAAGCAACGTGTCGGGAGAATAGAGGTAGGCATAGGCTCTCGCAAACGATTTTAATCCAAACTGTTCAGGAGTAAAAACCATATGCTGATATGGAAGAATTTTTTCTTCTGGCAAAGCAAAATACTGCAATGAATCTTTTTGTAAAACGGTAGCTAATGGGGCAAATAACAAATAATAGCCTTGTAATGAAACTGCCGAATCTATCGCATTATAAAGTTCAATACCCGTTGCTGTTATTTCGTTTATGAAAAGGCCAGCAGTATCGTATGGAGCATAAAATTCTAACACCAAACTATCTCCAAGTTCAGGAACATCAACATATCCACCAGCTTGGTATGAAAAACTTAATGCAAGGGAATCTTTTATTGCATATGTAATATACTGATTCTCATACGAGTATGAACCTTTTATGTACTCATTTTTTTCATCATATAACGAATCATTCGCCACTAAATAGACGTCGCCTGATTTTACATATATTGTATCTCCTGCCGAATATGCAAGACGTTGACTAACTGAAGTGTACGTGTTTTTTTCTGAATCATACATATAGTATGTATCATCAAGTAATGAAAAAGTTCCCGCTCCTTTTTTATATAATTTATCACTAAAATATATAGGCTCATAGCTCTTGAGATTGATTGGCTGCGAAGTTAAATAATCGGAAATAGAAGGTGTAATTCCCACACCTTCATGTAATGCCCCACTCGCATCCATGGCATCAAGAGAGACGACGCCAATCGTTGGCATATTTTTAGCAAAGGCAGTATTTACAAACGCATCGTCGTCGGCCCACAAACTTGCGAGCGGTTTTGTATATGGATATGCAAAATCATCAAAGAAAGGTAACGCTTTTAACGAAATAAGGGGAACTTGAGCAGACTTCAATAACGATTGATTTTTTGTCGGCAATACAACTAAGTCTTCTTGTTGAGCCAAAGAAAACAAAGGCAACAGTGTACAAAAAAATATTCGTGAGATTTTGCCCATATATTATTTTTTCGCTGATTCCGATTCTAATATAGATTGATAAATAGGATCCAAATCAAGCCAAATATCAATAGTTCCACTCGCCGCCATTTGTCCTCCATCAACAAATACTGGTGATTGTTTCTGCACCAATGATTTCATGCTGTCAGCCATTGTTTTTACATTTTCGCCAAAAATCGGATTCACGTTTAATCCTCGTGACACTAACGAATCTGAGATAGTTTTCCACGATAGGCCAATTAGTGATGGAATTGGAACTTGCACATCACTACCTCCGCGCCCTACGAGCAAATCAATAGCTGAACCTTTCGGAACATTTGTTCCCGGGGTTATTTGTCTTGAATGATATCGCTGTTCAAATACATAATTATTGGCAAAATCTGGCTTGTATTCCAAATTACCAACGCGCAACCCTTTGTTTTCGAGTATTTGCGTAGCTTGACGCAACGATACATCGGTAACTTTAGGCATTGCTACCATTATTGGGGTTAAAGAGTTTATCGAAAGAAATATTGTTCGGCCTCTTTTTACTTTAGTACCGGCTGTTGGGTAATGATCAACGATAGCTCCCGGCTCAACGCCATCAGCACAAAGTGTATCACCAACTTTTATTTCAAGTCCTTCTTTTTGCGCCAAAATTTTCGCTGCTTCTATATCAAGATTTGAAAAATCAGGAACCACAACTTCAACTCCGTGATCTGTGTAATTAGTAATCCATGCATTAAAAACTATAAACGCAACGAGAAAAAATAGTACGATACCGCCTATGTTAATTAAAAGGATTTTATGCTTCTGTATGTCCATCACAAAAAAATAAACGTATGAACAAAGATAAAATTATAAATGAGAAAATAAAAAAATAAAAGGGATATAAAAAAACGGGTAACCAGAGAAGAAGAAATTAACTAAAAACTACCTTACATTAACCTCAAACACCACATAACCAATCATGAAAAAGCCGCAACACCATGAAAAAAAGAGAAGATCTGGCTACCCGTTTTAATCTGATTATGTATAATTCAATGTACATATCAATTACGCATATCAAATTGTAATTGATAAAACAAAAATACTACTTTTTTTTTCTTTTACAATACTTTTACCAAAAAAAAGTGTAAAAAATACAATTAGGGGTTCGTAAATGATTAATTATCTGATGATTGAAGAATTATTTTTTCTTTCCAAAAAATCCAAAGGTCTCGAAATTATTTTTTCGAGACTACATTTTTCATTTTGTGTTTTCAACACTATGTACTCTGATAAGGCATATGCTATTGATCCTACGAATGAAATTTTTTGTGTTTTATACGTTTTCATTAAAGGATTAATGTAATAGGCAAATAAGTCTGAAAATGCTTCATTTATGATTTCTTGCATTGCAGATTCGTTTTTATGCGCTATTACAAAAGGAGCAAATTGAGCTAAAAAAGCATTTGGACAAGATTGTTTGTACACCTTGTCAAGTAATTCTTGCAACGAAATTGGATAGGATGCAAAAAATGCATCAATCAAAGATTGTGGCAAACGTTTTTCAAACACGCCACGCACAAGTCGTTTCCCTATATCTGCTCCACTCGCCTCGTCTCCTAATATAAATCCCAATGAAGGTAACGGCGTCTCTAATGTTTTGCCATTCCAATATCCTACATTCATGCCTGTTCCCAGTATTGCTACCAAACCAGCATCTGCGCCATAACACGCAACAGCAGCCCCAACTAAATCTGATTCTACACTAATTGACGCCTGAGGGAAAAACACACGTAATGCTTTTTCTACAACTTGTTTAGATTCGTCTCGCCCACAGCCTGAACCATAAAAATGGACTTCGGAAACAGATGCTGCTTCTCCATTTTTAGGGAAATTTGCTGACAATTCAGCCACTACACGTTCCGTAGTTATAAAATACGGATTCATGCCTATGGTGCAGAAATGAAAGGTTCCTTTGTCGGTTATACAAGCCCAATCGGTTTTTGTAGAACCGCTATCTGCCAATATTTTCATAGCAATGTTAAAACGGTTTTAAACATACCCAATTGATTGGGGAATTTTGCAAACAATGCCATATCAAAATCATGCTGATACCTATTGGCAAACGTTTGATAATTCGCATCATCGGCAAACCTAATTTGCAACGCATAGCACTCGTCAGCACCATTTTGTGCCTCTATGCTAAACAGACTCACGTTTTCTACTGCCATACATGCTTGCATCAATGGAATATATTCTTTTTTCAACCATTCCAAAGCCGAATGAACAATTGCATCGTCAAACGATATAGTAATATTAATTACTTTCATGATTTCATATTTTGATTTCCCAAACTGTAATACAAGAGTATAAACGGTATCATGACCGTTTCTGTTAACACGGTAAGTATTGACGAAAATATGATATTCAACACCGAATTGTCAGCAGGTAAAATGCCGCCCACTACCCATGACAAAAGAGAAACTCCAATGTAACACAAATACACTACACCGTAGCTTTGTTTTATATTTGTTTGGCACAATCGGAAGCAACGCATAAAACTCAACCCTATTGGTTGTTTTGCTATCAACACATCATACAACAAAATTGACATTGGAGGCAAAATAATCAGAGCGGGAATAAAGAATAATATCATTCCGGTAAAAAGCATAAGTGCCATATAAAGTGTGGCAAGAAATGCTTGTAAGAAATTGTTGGTTATGTAGTTACGAAGAGAATCTACATCAATCCGTTCCCCGGCAATATATAAAGTGACGTACGCACACGACACGAACATACCAAAGAATTTCGCTAAAAACGAGAAACCTAAGGCTAAATACATATTACTAAAATTCACGGTTGAAACATCTGTTGTAGAAAGCAAGAAGTCAAAATTCTGTTTTGTGAGGAAATATGCACCAATAAGAGCAAACGGCAGTACAAATACGCCCAATGCTATGCAATACGGCTTCCATTCTGACTTCATAAAAAGCCAATAATCAGAGAAAATTTCTTGTCCCGTTCGTGATTTATTGAATTCAATTTGTTGTTGTGTCTCCATTTTTTAAACTTTGATTCAAAGATAAATTTTTCCATTATACTCGCGAGCAAAAAAAATAGAAACTGTACAAAATTGAGATTTCAGTAAACAAATCGAATAAAATTCTTATTTTTGAATAAATTAAATACAATGGATTCAAAAGTCTATATTTTCCTTGCTGATGGGTTTGAAGAGATGGAAGCTCTTGTTCCCCTTGACGTTCTCCGCCGCGCCGATTTTGAAGTTGAAACAGTTTCAATTAATGACGATATAGAAGTTGTTGGATCACACGGACTTCGTGTTTTATGTGATACCACTATCCATCTTATTTCACAAGAAATAGCTGATTTACTAATACTTCCCGGTGGTGCTCCCGGAGCAGACAACCTTGCCGGCAGTGAAAAGTTAGCCAAAATTCTCACCAAGCAAAATGCCGATGGAAAATGGATAGCTGCTATATGCGCTGCTCCTTATATATTGGGGCAACTTGACATTCTTCAAGGGAAACAAGCAACGTGCTATCCGGGATATGAGCATTACCTCAACGGAGCTGAATTTGTAAAACAATCTGTAGTTGTTTCACAAAACATCATTACCGGTAATGGTGCCGGGGCTGCAATTAAATTTGCGTTCAAAATAGTGGAAGAACTCAAAGGCAAACGATTGGCAGACTTTATAGCAGAAAAAATGCAAATAGTCTAACACTACCAACGCACACCCAAAGACATTCCCAAACAAGTATTTATTGAATACTCTTTATACGGCGATTGGAGCGAAAAATCCAATGCTGCAAACGCATTGTTGCCAAGTTGGAATTTTAACTTGGAGCCAACTTCCAGAATCATTCCTACATCCTCTTGTGTAATCTCCAATATCAAAGGATTCACATACGGAGCAAGCCGAAGACCATCATTATCCCAAAGAGGAATATTATACGAAATACCTTCGGGTATAAAGCAAAAAACAAGTCCTCCGGCAGAAAGTATATCGTCATAATTTGCCATACACGCTACCGCAACAAGCCCCAAAACAAGACTTGCCGGACATTGGAACATGAATCCCTTATCGTAATAATTTCCGAATCGCAAAGAATAGTTCAACCCAAAATTCCCCTTTGGCTGCCACTCTAATTCCATTCCGGTATTATACGACATATTGGAACGAATATCTACAATTCCTTTGCCCGCTACAGACAATTCAAGCATATTTTCATTTTGAGAATAGGTATAGAGAGGAATTATGAATACGATAAGCAGAATAAATTTTTTCATACGTGAATTTTCTTTTAGTAACCACTAAAATCATGCCAATTATTTATGCAAAAAGAAATGTCGTACCCACAAATAGGCTAAGGGGATATGTTTTCTGAAAAAATAACTTTTCGCGTTCTTACGATACACGTCGCAGACGGTTTTTAGGTCTCGCACTATATATATCTTGAAACCATTGTTTCGAACACACTCATTAAAATAAATATGTTCGCACACATAATCGTCATCGCCCAGTGAGCGAGTTTGGTAGGTGCAGCCCTCAATTGCAGCACGTTTATATATGCCAATTCCGCCAAATGCCGATGAACACTCCAAATAATCCATGGTGTTCAACAGGTCTTCATATCGTTTTGCACGCAATTCGCCTTTGTATTTATTGAAATACCCACGTGGAATGCTGTCGTACGAAAGTTCTTTGGGCAAAAACGCATAATAGTCGCGCATCAATGCAAAGTAAAACTGCTTCTGATTGTGCTGAATCAAAATGTGTAGCCTTCCCTAAAAATCGGACAATGTCTAAACGATGTATTTGAAAAAAAAGAAAGGTGCATTTTAATGACGAAATTTACTTGTTTTATGAAAATTCGTCATTATTATGTATCTTTGTGGCGTAAGTTTTGATTTTATGATAAGTAGAAACACATATTTGGAGCAATTGATAGCACTTCGTGACCAAAAACTAATAAAAGTAGTTACTGGCATACGTCGTTGTGGTAAATCAACATTGTTTGAACTGTTCAGGGATATATTGAAGTCGGATGGTATAGCAGCAGGAAATATTCATTCCTACAATTTTGAAGAACGGGACAATCAGTCGTTTAGTTCGTGGACAGATATATATGATTCAATAGTTTCCAAATTTACCGAAAACACCAATTATGTTTTTCTTGACGAAGTTCAGCTAGTCCCTCAGTTTGAAAAGCTTGTTGATGCTTTGTTCGTGAAAAAGAATGTAGATTTATACATTACAGGTTCAAATGCGTACCTTTTATCCAGTGAATTGGCTACATTGCTTTCAGGACGATACATAGCAATCAATCTCCATCCTTATTCCTTTGCAGAATATGTGTCGGCATTTCCTATGGAGTCCCGAACCGATAAATTGTTTCACCAATATATTAATGGATCCAGCTTTCCAGAAGCTGTGAATATAGTACGAACATCACCCGATATGGTAAATGCATATTTGCGTTCGTTGTACGAGACCATCGTGGTGAAAGATATTGTGAAACGCAGAAAACTTCGCAAGTTTGATAGCCTGCAACGCATTATTGATTTTATATTTTATAACAATCTGTCATTTCGTTCTCTTAATTGCACCTAACGGTTG
>DAIOSV010000006.1:0-4012 GCA_036752345.1 Bacteroidales bacterium
TTTGGCAAATCTACATAGTGCGTAGGTATGCGGAATACAGAGCCCATGGTGGCTTGCACCACTTTGGGGTTGAATGTGTCAACGCAGTCTTCCGAGCAAATTATTTGTTCTACGCCAAACCAATCGGCAAGGCGAATGATGGTACCCATATTGCCGGGGTCTTGCACACCGTCTAATGCCAGTGTGAGTCCTGAGCCAATGGTACATTCTTTCGTTTCGATAGGGAAGTGCGCCAAAGCCCATACGTCTTGTGGGTTTTGCAACAGAGAAATGCGTGCAATGTCGTCGTGTGAGGCGGTGTAGCACTCGCATTTTGGGTTGTGAGTAGAAAACCATTCTTCTGTGGCAACAATGCATTCCGTGGTAAACGAGGAATTGAGCAGTTCTTCAACCATTTTTGTTCCTTCTACCACAAATAAACCTTCTGCCTCGCGCGTTTTCTTTTTTCCAAACGCCGAAAAATATTTGATTTTGTTCTTGCTCAGTTCCATAGAAAAGACCTTGTCGATACAAATATGCAATTAATTTCGTTTGTGGCAACGGCTATTTTGTTATTTTTGCCCATATAAATCATTCGTAATGAACGTTGCAGAAAGTATCAAGAATACAAAGAAAACTTTGTTCTCTTTTGAGGTGTTGCCTCCTTTGAAAGGAAAGGGTATCGAAGGTATTTACAATACAATTGATCCGTTGTTGGAGTTCAATCCGCAGTTTATCAATATTACCACACATTGTGAGCAGTATGAACCGTCGGGAAAACGTAGTCGCAAACGTCCGGGAACGGTTGCCGTGGCTGCTGCAATTATGCATAAATACAATATTCCTGTTGTTCCTCATATTTTGTGTGGCGGTTTCACTCGCGAAGAAACTGAGTATGTGTTGATGGATTTGAATTTCCTCGGCATTGATAATTTGCTCGTGCTTCGTGGCGATGGAAGAAATAAAGAAATGTATCAGCCGGAAGTTGGAGGCAATCGCTATGCCGCTGATTTGTTGCGTCAGGTACAAGATATGAATCGTGGAAAATATCTTGACGATGAAACAGAAAATTCATCGGTAGCAACAAACTTTAATTGTGGCGTTGCGGGCTATCCTGAGAAACATTATTCGGCTGCTTCGTTAGATGAAGATATTCAACATTTGAAAGAAAAAATTGATGCAGGCGGACAATATATTGTCACTCAAATGTTTTTTGACAATCAAAAATATTTCGAATTTGTTGACAAATGTCGCAAGGCAGGAATTACCGTGCCAATTGTACCGGGCTTAAAACCAATTGGTTTTATGAGCCAAGTAGACGTGTTGCCAAAAATATTCAGTTTGCACTTGCCACAAGAATTAGAACAACGTTTGCGCAAATGCAAAACGAATGAAGAGGCAGCAGAAGTTGGCACAGAGTGGTCTATAATGCAAGCGAAAGAACTCATGGCGCACAATGTGCCTTCGCTCCATTGGTTCACTTATTCAGACCCAGCACAAGTAATACAAATAGCAAAATCCGTGTATTAATGATTTCGATTAACAACCTAGCCGTTAGATTTGGCGGTTATACCCTTTTTGAAAATATTTCAGTAATGATTACCGAACAAGACAAAATTGGTCTTGTTGGGAGAAATGGTGCGGGAAAGTCTACTTTACTTAAAATAATTGCCGGGCAAGATTCTGCTTCGGAAGGCGAAGTGGTGATTGCCGACGGTTGCAAAGTGGGCTATTTGCCACAAACCATGAAAGTTTCCGATGGCAAAACGGTGCTCGAAGAAGTAAAAGGTGCTTTTATAGAATTGAATGAAATTCAGCGAAAAATAGATGCGTGCAATGCCGAAATAGCCACACGTACCGATTATGAGTCTGATTCATACTTAAAATTGATACACAAGGTAACCGATTTGGGCGACCAATTGGAAATGATGGGTGGAAGTTCAGTGGAAGGCGACATGGAGCAGATGCTTATTGGTTTAGGCTTTTCACGTTCCGATTTTAATAGAAAAACTTCCGAGTTCAGTGGTGGTTGGCGTATGCGTATTGAGTTGGTGAAAATTTTGCTCCGCAGACCACAACTGTTGCTCCTTGATGAGCCTACCAATCACCTTGACATTGTGTCAATTCAGTGGCTTGAAAAATTTTTGGTGCAGTATCGTGGGGCTATTATTCTTATTTCGCACGACCGTCGTTTCCTTGATGCAATTACCAAGAAAACGTTTGAAATCAGTTTGAATAAACTTTCTACATATCCCGCTCCGTATAGTCAATATTTGACGTTGAAAGAAGAACGCTACGAGCAACAACTTGCGGCGTACGAGAATCAACAGAAAATGATAGCCGACACGGAAAAATTCATTGAACGATTCCGATACAAAGCAACAAAGTCGGTGCAGGTTCAGTCACGCATTAAGCAGCTTGAAAAAGTTGACCGCATTGAAATAGAGAAAAAAGATGCCGGAGCGTTTCGCATAAAATTCCCACCGGCTCCTCGTTCGGGAAATATTGTACTCAAAGCCGAAAATGTGGTGAAGAAGTATGGTCAAAAAACCGTGCTCAATGGTGTAGGAGTGTTGGTTGAACGCGGACAAAAAGTTGCATTCGTTGGCAAGAATGGTGAAGGTAAGTCAACCTTTATCAAAACGATTTTGAATGAGGTAGAATATACCGGCGAAATTACCATTGGACACAATGTGAATATTGGCTATTTCGCGCAAAATCAAGATGAGATTCTCGACGAAAATGCAACGGTGTTTGATACTCTAGACAAAATAGCAGTAGGTGAAATTCGCACCAAGTTGCGCGATATTTTGGGTGCATTTTTCTTTAGTGGCGAGGACATTGACAAGAAAGTAAAGGTTCTTTCGGGTGGTGAGCGAAATCGTTTGGCAATGGCTAAATTGATGTTGCAACCATACAACTTGCTAATACTCGATGAGCCGACAAATCACCTTGATATTCAGTCAAAAGCGGTTTTGAAGCAAGCCTTGCAAAAGTATGACGGCACCTTGATTTTGGTCTCTCACGACCGAGATTTTCTTGATGGCTTAACTACTCATATTTATGAGGTGAAGAATACCCAAATTAAAGAGGTTATGGGTAATTTGGAAACCTATCTTGATCAATTGCGTCAAGAGGAATTAGAGTCGGCAAAAACCCCAAATAAAGAAGAAGAAAAGCCTTCCGAAAGCAACAATAAAGCCTCGTATATTCAGCAAAAAGAAAAAGAGAAAGAACAACGAAAGTTGCAGACTCAAATTTCGAAAATTGAAAAGCAAATACAAGATTGTGAGGACGAAATATACAACTTGAATATGAAATTCATTGAAGATTCTACTCACGTAACTCCCGAGGATTATAAGCGTCACGATGAATTACAAACTCAAGTAGAAAAATTAACCGAAGAGTGGGATAAGTTGGTCAGCCAATGCTAACGTTGTTCTTCGTCTCCAGAATTCCATTCTGCAAGAAATTCTTGTAAAAACTCTTCTAAAAATACATGACGAGTTTCTGCTAATTCTTTGGCAGTAGGAGTGTTCATCAAGTATTTTAATTTCAATAATTTTTCGTAAAAATGGTTGATTGTGGGACCATTGGAATTGCGGTATTCGTCCGCATTCTCAAAATCTTGAGGAGGAATTTCAGGATTGTATAGCTCACGATTTTTGAAGCCTCCGTAGTGGAAGGCGCGAGCTATACCAATAGCGCCAATAGCATCTAGTCTGTCGGCATCTTGTACTATCGCACATTCAATTGACGGAATGCGATTTGCAAAGAATCCGCCCTTGTATGATATATTTTGAATGATATCAATAATTTGGGCAATTTCTGTCGATTTGAATTTTGCCTTTTTGAGAATGTTTTCGGTAAGTTTCAAACCAATTACGGTGTTTCCGTTGCTGAATTTTTCATCAGACACATCATGGAGTAGTGCTGCCGCTTGAATTATGGGCAAGTTGCCTCCTTCGCTTTTGGCTATTATCTCAGCATTATTTTTTACACGAATTGCATGAGAATAGTCGTGTCCGCATTC
>DAIOSV010000006.1:4112-6909 GCA_036752345.1 Bacteroidales bacterium
ACTTCTTCCCAAAACGTGAAACCACGAACATTGAGAGTGTCGAGAATGAATTCTACTCTTTCGGTATTCGCTTGATTAAATGTGATAAATACAGCTTTCATCGATTCTTTTATTTTGAGAGGATTTATGGGAATCCATAAATCCTCTATTTAACATATTAGTTATTTTCTTTCTGTTGGTTATTTTCTTCCAATTTTATGTCCATGAAGACAAATGATTTACGAACTTCTTCTTCTTTGTTACGTTCGCTGTGTTTTGACATCATGGCATACATTACCGGTACAACCAAAAGGGTAATCAATGTTGAAACTAGCAAACCGCCAATAACGACATATCCCATTGTGTTCCAAAGTTCTGAACCTTCGCTTCTACTCAATGACATAGGCACCATACCAAGTATTGTTGTTAACGCAGTCATCATAACCGGTCGCAAACGAGATTGACCGGAAAGTGCGATGGCTTCGTTGAGTTCATATCCACGGTCGCGCATCAAGTTAATGTAGTCAACCAGCACAATACCGTTTTTCACAACAATACCGATAAGTAGAATTACACCAAGCGAACCAACCAGATCAAGGTTTTCACCCGTTATGAGCAATGCTAATATCACACCGGTGATGGCAAATGGTATGGCCATCATGATGATGAATGGTTTTGAGAATGATTCAAATTGAGAAGCCATTACGATGTATACGAGAAGCATAATCAAAAGGGCGAGCATTCCCATATCGCTGAATGATTCTTGTAGGTCTTCATAACTACCACCAACATTAACATATACGCCTTGTGGCAGGTCCATTTTGTTAATTTCGTCTTGAATAGAAACCGCAAGCTTGCTCAATGATGTCTTGTATGGAGTTATGTCTATAGTCACGATACGTTGACGGTTTTTTCTTGAAATTTCAGGAGGACACCAATATTCTTTTATTTGAGCAATCTCGTTAAGTTTTACCGTTCCACCAGTAGATGTTGTAAATGAAAGATTCTCAATATCACTAATGGAATTGCGGTCCTCTTCGTCAAGTCGTACTACAATGTTGTATTCTTCGCCATCTTCTTTAAAATATCCGGCTGTCATACCATATACTCTGTAGCGAACCAATGCTGCAACGGTAGAGGAATTCAAACCTAAACGTGCCATTTTTTCCTTGTCGAAATTGATCTGCAATTCAGCTCTATCCTCCTTACGGTCAATTTTAATATCGCGAGCTCCTACTACATTGTTTTGAATGTTTCGTTTTAAGTTGAGAGCGGTATTTAACGTTTTGTCAAAATCGTATCCGTAAATTTCAACACTTACCGAGTTTCCTCCCATTATTTGACTTCCCATTTGACTCGTTCCCACTTGGTAGTTTATAATTTCAGGGAATGCCTTTAATTCATTACGAATGGCTTCGCTTATTTCGAAAATAGTACGATTTGTTTTACGTGCGTATTTCTTCGTTGTTTTTACCGTAACTTGTATCGTAGTGTTGTCGGTTGAAGAGAATAGGGCGGCTTTGCCGGCATCGTCAGTAGAACCTGTTGTAGATGAAACTATTACAAGATCTTCTCCAACTACTTTTTGAACTGTTTTTTCAATTTTTCGAGCTGTCAACAATGTTTCTTCCAAACGAGTACCACGTTGCAATTCAGCTGTGATGGTGATTTGACCTGCATCTTGTTCTTTCATGAAGTCCATACCAATTTTCCCCATACCAAATGGAATAAGAGAAATAATGAAAAGGCCGAACGTGATAAGTAATGTTAGTTTTTTGTGATTCAAACAAACTCGAAGGACATTGGCGTACCATGCTTCAACAGACTTAAACCAGCCTTCAAGAATTCCCCAAAGAGAATGTTTGTTTTTCTCTGCTTCTTTCTTTTGTGCTTCTAGTTTTTCAGCAATTGTCAAGAAAATAGGTTTGCCTTTAAGCATTTTCGAAGACATCATTGGAGTTAGCGAGATAGCTACGGTTGTTGAGGTACAAACAACTATGGTTACAATCCAACCTAATTCTTTGAACAAGATGCCGGCAATACCACTCAACATGGTAAGAGGTACGAATACTACCACAATAACCAACGTGGTTGCAATAACTGAAGTCCACACCTCATTGGTTGCATAAATAGATGCTTCGCGCGGACTCGATCCTCTATCAATGTATTTTGAAATATTTTCCAATACCACTATGGCATCGTCCACCACCATACCAATTGCTACCGAAAGTGATGCCAACGAGATGATGTTCAGCGAACTACCGGTTGCGAGCAAGTATATGAATGCGGTGAGCAATGAAATAGGAATGGTGACACCAATAATAAGGGTTGTTCGCCAAGAGCCTAAGAAGAACCATACAACCAAGACAACGAATAGCAATGCGTACATTACCGATTCTTCCAATGAAGAAATGGCATTTTGAATTTCTTCAGAGCCATCGCGTATAAGGTGTACTTGTATGTCGGGAGGAAGTGTTTTTGTGATTTTCTCCATTTCAGCCCGAACTTTCTTCGCTATATCAACCGTATTGGCACCGGTTTGTTTGGTAATCATAAGTCGAGCACCATCCAATCCGTTGATTTTTTCATCCAAAGTAACGTCTTTGATTGTATCGCGAACCGTAGCCAAATCGCGCACGAAAACTTGTTTACCGTCGCGTGTGGTCATAACTACAATGTCGTTTATCTCAGAACTTTCTTTGTATTCGCTTTCAACCCTCAATTGGTATTGTTCTTTCCCCATTTTAACGGTACCTGAAGCCAAGTTTAAGTTGTTTGTAGCAATTGCGTTACCAACAGCTTCAACGCTCAAATGGTA
>DAIOSV010000006.1:7009-46239 GCA_036752345.1 Bacteroidales bacterium
CGTATATCGTTTAGTGCCTCGTCAATATCTGCACCCCACTCAAATTCCAAGGTAACAATAGAGGTATTATCTTTCGAGGTAGAATATATGTTCTTGAGTCCGTCAACCGAGTTAAGTGCATTTTCTAGAATTTTAGAAATCTTCGTTTCAATTTCGCTCGCATTTGCTCCCGGATATGTTGTCATTACGGTAACGTACGGAGGATCAATTTCTGGGAATTGGTCAACCGGTAGTTTTGTGTATGAGAAAATACCGAGTATCATAACCGCAACGAAAATAAGTGCGGTTGTGATAGGTTTGTTTATGGCTGTTTTGTAAATACTCATTGTAGTTTTTTTTGAATTATTATTCTACCACTTTAATCTTGGAACCTTCAATAAGGCGAGCTTGCCCCGTTGTAACTAATTGTGCTCCAGGTTTAATTTCGTTTGAAAGGATTTCTATTTTATCATCAAAGCGTTGTCCTAATGTTACGCCAATACGTTTTGCAACACCATTCTCGTTAATGAAAATGTAACGGTCGTTAGAGCCTTGTAGTTTAAGTACTGATTGGTAAGGAACAACAATAGCATCAATTTCTCCCAAAGCAAGTAGAGCGTGTGAATACATTCCCGGACGAAGTGTTTCGTCGTTGTTAGGTATTTTAACTTTTACTTTGAATGTGTGAGTTGTAGCATCTATTGTAGGGTAGATAATTTCTATTGTGCCTTTAAAAATCTTGTCGGTATAGATGTCGGTTTTTAGAGAAAGTTCCATGCCTTCTTTTACAAGAGGGAAATATGTTTCTGGAATGTTAATGAATGCTTTTAATGTTTTAATTTGGGTAAGAACAAGGATAGGAGCTCCAGAGTATAATTCTCCGTTTTCATAATTTTTGGCAGAAATAACACCTGCAAAGTCTGCTTTTACAAATGTGTTCTTGGTTAAGAACGCAAGGCTTTGTTTTGCTTGGTCGTAGCCTAATTTTGTTTGGTCATAGACTTGTTGTGTCACATTTCCTGTTTCTTTCAATGCTTCAACACGTTTCATTTCGGTTGTAAGATTTGCAACCGTTAAACTAGCTGTGTTGTATTGTTGTTGGTTCATAGTAACAAGAGCTTGACCAGTCGATACCTTGTCACCTACTTCTACATGGATTTTTTCAATATTTCCTGTAATAGAAGGCGAAATATTCATTGTTTCGTATCCTTCTAGTGTGGTTGTAATGTCAAGGGTTTTTGCTATTCTTTGTGGAGTAAGAACTGTTACTTTTACCGGTTCTACTTTTACTGTGTCTTCTTTTTGTACAGTTTGTTTTTCCTCTTTTTTGCCACCGCAACTCATCATGCTTAAAGCCAAGATTGCGATAATTGCGTTCCTCATCATTCGTTTCATAATTTCTGTTCTATTTGTTTAACAAGTCTTCTAATTCTACTTTTGCATTAATTAAATCGAGCATGGCCGAAATATAGGTGCTTTGTGCCATCACAAGATTTGAGCTAGCGGTTGTTACTTCCAAACTTGAAGCAGCACCTTGCCCATATTTTATGGTAATGTTATCAAATACGCGTTTGGTAACATCAAGGTTGTTTGTTTGTATTTCGTAGTTTTCGTATGCTGACGTTAGGTTGTAGCGTAGTTGTTTTTCTTGAACGAGCAATCCCGCTTTTGTATCGTTGAATGTGTTTTCAGTTTTTTTGTATGAAATTTTTGCTTCTTTAATATCACTCATTCTTTGCCAGTCCGTCCAAAGAGGAATGCTTACTGAAAGTCCAACAGTATTCGGTGGAGTCATATCCATGGTTTGTTCATCGCTGAAATATTTCTTGTTGCTATATTGGTAGTAGGCAGCAATTGTAGGAGCAAAGGCAACCTCGCTTGAAAGTACTTGTTTTTTAGACAATTCAAGATTTTTTTGCAACAATTGGTAATTGTAGTTACTATCTATTTCAAATTGTGTGTTAAGCAACGACATTGCTCCATCAACGTTTAATGTGTTCTCAATCTTGTCGGTGAGAACCAATTTTGTGTTCACGTCGGCTCCAAGTTGTAGTACCATTGAGTTATAAAGCACTTCAAGAGCACGTTTTGTAGAATGTATGCCCGAACGCATGGTTGCTACTTGCACCAACAATTTGTCAGCTTCTGTTTGCTCTACAACTCCAATTTTCACAGATTTTTCTGTCATCTGGTGTAGTTTCTCCATGTTTTCTAAGTTCTTCTCAAGCAATGTAACGGTAGATTCCATTGCGAGAATGGACATATATGTTTTAGTAACGTTTGACGTAATGCTGCGCTCTGTTTTTTTAAGAGATATGTTAGACATATCTATTGCAATTTTTTGCATTTGCGTTCCAACAATTTGAGCACCGGTAATTGCCATTGACGCCGTAAGACCAAATGTTCCGTAAGGAGGCATTGCCATTGCCATATTCATTATTTTCATCTCATAACCACACATGTTTGTGTAGTCAAATGATGCTTTTAGTTGTGGAAGCATAGTAGCAATAATTTGCCAACGATTTGCTTCGGCAATTTGTGCGTCTAAAGATGCATTTTGTAGCGATCTATTGTGGTTGATCGCATATTGTTTTGCTTCTTCAATTGTTAATGACATCTCATTTCCTTGAGCAAATGTGGAATTTAGCATTCCAAGAAATAGTGAGAGAATTAGAATCGTCTTTTTCATCGTTATTATTTATTTCATTGCGAAAATATATATTCTTTTTTATTATTGGATTTTTTATTATACGAACACTATTAATTAGTAGATTATTGTGTTTGATAGGTTGCCATAAAAATCCATGCAAAAGTATCTTTTTCCTTTTGTTAATGAATTATTTTTTTTCGTTTTTTTTCTCTAAAGCTTCTGGTTCAATATCTGAAATGAGTAGAACGCGATTTCTAATGGTGACTGTAGCGATCTATTGTGGTTGATCGCATATTGTTTTGCTTCTTCAATTGTTAATGACATCTCATTTCCTTGAGCAAATGTGGAATTTAGCATTCCAAGAAATAGTGAGAGAATTAGAATCGTCTTTTTCATCGTTATTATTTATTTCATTGCGAAAATATATATTCTTTTTTATTATTGGATTTTTTATTATACGAACACTATTAATTAGTAGATTATTGTGTTTGATAGGTTGCCATAAAAATCCATGCAAAAGTATCTTTTTCCTTTTGTTAATGAATTATTTTTTTTCGTTTTTTTTCTCTAAAGCTTCTGGTTCAATATCTGAAATGAGTAGAACGCGATTTCTAATGGTGACGGGTGTTTACCGTATTAGAGTAATGTGTCCTTTTTCAAGTACGTCTTCGCCTTTAAGATTTTTAGCTTTTATTGTGTAACTAAAGGTGTCAATTCCTTGTGCTTTGCCTTTAAATGTACCATCCCATCCTTGATTGATGTCGTTCGTTTCGAAAACAATTTGTCCCCACCGGTTGTATATAGTTACGTTGATGAATTCTTTAATGCCCCAACCTCGAACAAAAGCAAAGTCGTTTTTACCATCACCGTTTGGCGTAAAGGCTTCAGGCATAGAAATTTTGCAATCCATAATGATGTTAAAATGAATTGTAGTGTCGCTCGTAAAGCAACCGAGAGAGTCGGCCATAGTTATGGTGTAATTCATAAATTCGGGGAATAGAAGGCAATCGTCGTATGAGATTTTTCCGCACGATAAATCAAGGTCCGGGCTAGAGCAGTCGGTGCAAGAAAGATATGTTGACGGCGACCACGTGTACGAAACTCCCGGCATTTTTGTGGCATTTACGTTGTATATCTGTCCTGCTACAACTTCGTTTGTAGCTTTTGTAATGTTGTGCAAAAGTCCATCGGTTCCGTAGTATAGTAGCAGAGAATCAGGAGCACCTTGATAACGAGGTTTTTGTTGTACGTATACGTATATGCTGTCGGTATCGTTGCAGTCGTGTATGCTTGTGGTAGTGGCATACACGTATTGTGAGTTCTTTACCGTGATGTCGGTTGTGGAACTTTTGGGCGATGAAAATAATTCAGCCGGTTGCCATTGAAGTGACGTGTAGTCGCCTGTGGCTTTTGCATGAATAGTTTCTCCATAGCAAATGACAGAATCTATTTCTATTGCAATATTTGCAGTAGGATATGCAGTTACATTTTTGCTGATAGAGTCATTACAAACATTCGAAGTCACGGTGAGAGAAATCGGGTAAATAGAATCCACTTCAGGCACTGCTATCTGTGGATTTTTTTCTGTTGAGGTTGTTCCATCGGGTAAATACCACAGATATGAAGCATCTTTGCCGGCAACCGAAGTATTGTATAAGGTCACGGAATAGGGCGCACAGCCAATAGTATCAGTGTCGGTAAGGCCGCGTGTAAAATCGGCTATTACAGGGAAAATGGTAACGTTTGTTGAAATGTCTCGTGGTTTACAGCCTGCTGCATCAACAATAAATTGAATTTTGTACGTATTGTCGTCGGTGGCGGCAAGTGCGTTATAATCGTGTACCGTTGTCAGGCCATTCATATCGGCATGTTGGCCATCTCCAAATTCCCAATAGGCATTGTAACGATACAGATTGAGCGTATCAAACAACGAAAATGTAATATCTTCTCGGATACAAGCCTCGTTTTTATCGGCCATAATTGCTGCTTCATATCCGGGAACGTGAATAGGAATACTCGTTATCATATTTTCGCAACCATGATATTTGCTTTTCGTTTGTAAAAAAAGTTTTTGGTCTCCATAGTTGTTAAATGTAACTACTTGCAAATTGGAGCGGTTGCTCACATAGATAGAATCTCCATTGTCTATTTTCCACCAATTAAAGGAAGTTATGCTTGAAGTGTAAATGGTGTTATCCAAATAAATAATGAATTTTTGTCCCGGCTCTTTGCATTTATCTGAGTTTTTGATGACAATTTTCGCATCAGCGGCTTTTACGTCAATAGAGACAAGGCTTGTGTCAACGCATTCATTGCCTTCGGGGCTTGTTGCATAGGCAATAAATTTAGCATCATATTTTTTTGTGCCAAGAGTTGGGTTAGCATATAAATGGGTTGTTGTGTCATTCGGATTTCCCGTTTTTTCTTCTTTGGTCCCGTCGCCAAAATCCCATTTATAGTGCGAAAGATTGCTCGCTAATTGTGGACAGCACAACGTGTTTCGTACAAATTCAGTTTCAAACCCCAAACACACGTTGGGAAATAATGCTGTTATTTTTGAATTTGGTACAATTGGTTTTACATAGTTAACTTTTTGTGCTTCGTCTGAACATCCAAATTCGTCAGTAACCTTGAGAGTAATGGTTTTGAATCCTTCAGTATTAAATGGAATAGTGATTGATTTTTCATTGGCATCGGAGATTGTCGTATTATCAACTTTCCATTCTCGTTTGGCAATGATTGATTCGCTTTTGCTTGTGTCGGTAAATGTGGTAGTAAAAGGAAGACAATCTGAAAGTATATCTCCGACAAATTCTGCGTTAGGAATGGCTATTTTAATAGGTTTTGTGATAGTGTCATTACATCCATTAATGTCAGTGGCAACGACTGTTACGCTTGTTATGTTGGTGGTGTCAACAAAATAAAGATAGGAAGGATCAGGTGCTATAACTTCGGTAATTTCTTTTCCACATTCATCAATATATGTTACAGTCTTGCTTTTATCGAAACGAGAAATTGAAGATTCTGATTTTGTGGCAAACGTTGCTTGTTTTTTGATATTGTTCCAATCGTATAGCCACGTCCAATTAGCAATGTCTTGCCCCATTGTTGAATTTACATCAAAGTCAATGGGAGAATTGAGGCAGTAGGTATCATATACTAACCCAAAATCTGCAATAATTTTTGTTATTTGGAGCGTTAATTCTCCGGTCATTTCACAGTCGCAGTCAGTGTTTTTGGCAACAACCTTAACTTTATATTTCCCACGACCGCCATAATGGTTGAAATCAACGAGTATACTATTTACGTTCGATGCAATTAACTCTTCCCCGGTTCCTTCCGTAATGTTTTCTACATACCAATTTGAATTAGTTATGCCTAAGGCTTTGGAAAGGTTAAATGTGAATATTGTTGGGTTCGAACAATCTATTTTTGATGATTCAACAACAATAATAGGTCCATTGATTACAACGGGATTATTGTCATTTACAAACATTGAACATCCGTTGTCAGATACATAATACGTTGAGGAGTGAACGCCAATTGTATCTTGGATTTGCATATTCCCTAAACTAGGAATTGGGCTTAATATTCTACTTGTAGGTTTGCCATTTTCTGCTATATACGTAACGGTGAGTGTGTCAAATTCGGAAGAGTAACGTGTAGGATTGTCATTGAACGTGGTAATAATTCCTAAACTCTCGTTGGCACAAAGAGTATCTTTGTCGTAGTTTATAGAAATATTGGGCACTTGTCCAACTTTTACAGATTTTTCTATTGAGTATTTCAGTGTGTCGGTACAGCCCTTGTATGTCTCTATGACGGCCATAGGGTAGAAAACTCCCGTCTCGGTATAAGTAAAATTAAAATCCTCGCTTCCCGATGTTGACCTCGTAGCAAACGGGGTAGTTGTTGAAGAATTCAGGTTGTCTCCATAAAACATTGTCATTGATTTGAGGGAATCCTGTTTTGTGTCGTATGTATAGGAATTACTAAAGGAGACGTCAAGAGGCACACATCCGCTGGTAGGCGACGTGAGGTTGTTTGTGATCTCTGGTAATGAGATTTCTATGTCTTTAGAAATTGTTTTTGAGTATCGGCAATAGTTAGGAGAAATAGCATACACTTTATCATTGTAATGTCCTTGATTCGTATATTTAATTTGGTATGTATCGCCAAGATACAAGTAATTTGAGTATCCAAATCGCCACAAAAATTCAGTTCCAGGAATGTTACTTGTGGCAGAGTAGTCTACAACAGCAGGAACAGAACAATAAAAACCTTCGGTAGGTTCAATGCTGATCTCAAGAGGCTCTTCAATAGTGAATGTCCGTATTGTCTCTTTGCTGCATGCACCATTACTCGTGGTGAGTTTTACGGTATAAGTGCCACTTTTGGTAAAATCGTATGAAAAAGAAGGATCGGTTGACTCTATGGAGCCATCAGCGTTGAGATCCCATTGCCATGTAATATTATCTTTTGAGGGAGTAAGGTCTGTAAATGTAATTGTTCCTATACATGCTTTATTGTCATCAGTTATGATTTTAAAATTGTCACCATAGTCTTTGTTTAATTTACAAGGACAGGTGCTGAGTGAGTCCATTTCCATGTATGAGTCATAGTTTTCAGGGTCAAATTCAACCGGTGGAAATTTATCGGTGATTTGAATTTCTGGCTTGTAATCAATGAGTTGTATGCGTCGTGACGTGCTGCTCTCGCATCCTGAAACGGATGCCGTTGATAATATTGCGTAATATGTTCCATATCCGTTGTATGTGTGTACAGGAGGATTCTTCCCAGTAAAAATACCACTGCCATCGCCAAAGTCCCATTTATATTCGGTTGCATTTTCGGCCGTTGAGGTGTTTGTGAATTTAATTGCAGTTGTGGGCTCGCAAACGCGACTCTTGTCGGTTGTGAATCCTATAGAAGGGTAGTCGTTAAATGTATTTACGGAGATTGTTTTGCGTTCGCGGTTGCTACATCCGTGGGCATCCGTAATTGAGAGAAAAATTTCAAATTCGCCTTTAAAACCAAATGTGTGAGGCGGAGGAGTTTGGGTTAAATAACTTGATCCGTCTGATAAAATCCATGTGTACGATACAATTGTAGTGTCGGAAATAACAGAGTCAATTGAAAATTGGAATGCTTTGTTCTCACAAGTGAAAGGCTTGTCGCTTGTAATGATAACATCAGGGTCTGGAAATACTCTAATGTATTTTGGTTTTGTAATAGTGGAAACTAATTTTTTCGTTTTGTCGTACACTTTCATTGTAATAGTGTACTCGCCGGGATTTATGTATGTATTTTGTACGCTATCTATTTCTGTTGAGTATTTCCCCGATTCTACGGTCCATTCATACGTATAATCCGTTTTTACAGAATCAATTGATGTGTTTAGGAAAACAACTTTCAGCGGACTACATCCTTCAGTGGTGTCAGCAGTGAAATCAAATGATTGAGAAAATAATAAATAAGAAAAGAGTAAAAAAAATACGGTAAGTGCTTCTTTTTTCATGTTTTTAGTATTTTTGTAAAAATAAGACTAATTCAACATTCTGTAACCAAAGTAAGAATAAGTTTGTCTATAATAACGAAAAATAAAATAGCCATGGGCAAACGTGTTTTTATAGTAATTTTATGTAAGACTCTTTTTATAGGTAATTTGGTTGCACAAGAGATTCATTTTTCTCAATTTTATGCAAATCCACTTACGGCAAATCCCGCGCAAACGGCATTCTACGATGGGAATATTCGCGCAAACGGAATGTATCGAACGCAATGGAAAGCTATAGACAATACTCCGTATCAGACGGTAAGTGTGAGTTTAGAAAAGCAGATGCATTTGAGCGACCATACCTATGGTTTCGGACTTCTCGCTTTGCATGATGAATCGGGATATGCGAATTTGA
Source organism: Bacteroidales bacterium (assembly GCA_036752345.1). Classification (GTDB taxonomy): domain Bacteria; phylum Bacteroidota; class Bacteroidia; order Bacteroidales; family UBA1715; genus UBA1715. Next base: position 15,551 of record DAIOSV010000006.1, read on the forward strand.
ACGTTGATAAACTTTTAGCTTCGAGTGCATTTTGCCTTAATGTTGACGGACACAGTTTGAGTTTAGGTTTGCAGTTAGGACTTGTGTACAAGTCAACCAATACCGACAAATACACGTATGATGAACAATATGATTTTGGTGGCGATGAGGTCTTTAATCGTGATTTTGCATCAGGCGAACTTGGCGATGAACCAATATTCCATGCAGCAATAAATGCCGGAGTTGAATGGCGCAAACAATTAACATATAATTATGTAGCAAACGTTGGCGTTTCAATGTTTAATATAAATACGCCATATGAGTCGTTTTATGGTGTTGAATTGGAAAATACGCAACAAGCCTTACGAGTTGCCATGCAAGTTGGTGGAGATTATACCATAAATAATAAATTGTATTTTCATCCGAATGTGTTGTACATGATGCAAAAACACGCAACTGATTTTTTGTTGGGCGGAAATCTTGAATATGTTTTGCAACCTCAGTTACATATATATGGAGGCACATTGTTTCGATATGGCTGGGAAAAAAATTATGATGCGTCAGTATGGATTGTTGGCGCTAAATACAAACGCTTTGATATTGGATTGAGTTATGACATTAATTTGTCGTCATTGCATAAAGCTACTAATTGCAGAGGAGCATTTGAAGTTTCGGTAACATATCTTTCTCCAACATGGAAAAGTACAAAAGTTAAGATACCATGCGAAAGAATTTAAGACGAATCATTTTCTGGAATATTCTATTTTCGTTGGTATATCTTTCATGCCACGCACAAAATTTATCAGACTATTCTCCTCAAAAGTTGAAAGCATTGGGCGACAATGCTCTTGCTATTGGCGATACCTATTCTGCTCGTGATTATTATAAAGCATATAGCGACAAAAAGAAAGATCCAGAAGTACTGTTTCTTTTAGCCGAATGCTATAGGGCAGCTCGCGAGTACATTCCTGCGGCAACGTATTACGATAAAGCATATCGTGTAGATAAAAACAATCTTCTTGCGTTGTATCATTATGGTGAAATGTTGAAAGTCTATGGTTATTATGATCAAGCAAAAAACTGTTTTCTTCAGTTTAAGCAAAAATATAAAGGTGGCGATGCGATTGATTATAAACGTCTGGTTTCATATCAAATTGCTTCGTGTACCCAAGCGCAGCAATTGCTAGATTCTTCTCAAAAAGCCGAAGTACGCCGTTTGAATAGTTCAATCAATAAAAATTCAATAGAATTTTCTCCTACATATATAAATGATTCAACATTGCTGTATGCCTCGTTGCGAACCGATACGGCATTATATGTTATTCACAATAACAATGCTGAGGTACCATATCGGCATTTTTACATAGCAAAAAAACAAAAGAATGATTGGCAATTTGCAAATGAATGGTTAGAAGGCGACTTTAACAAAGATTCTGTTCACAGCGGGAATGGGGCTTTCTCTCCAAACAAAAAACGATTTTACTTTACTCGGTGTCAACAAAATTGGCGCCATCAAATACTATGTAAAATATACGTAAGCCAACAAGTTGATAATCAATGGTCTGAACCGATTGAAATGCCGGATGTAATTAACATGAAAAAGTATTCTTCTACACAACCTGCTGTTGGAACCGATTCAAAGACCGGTTGTGAAGTTCTTTATTTTGTAAGCAATCGTCCCGATGGCAAAGGAGGAATGGATATTTGGTATAGTACTTTTCAATGCAAAACGCAAACATGGCAAGAAGCCAAAAACTGTGGAAATAAAATCAATACCAGTGCCGACGAGGTTACTCCGTTCTATGACAATCAGCAGAAAACCTTGTATTTTAGTTCCAACGGATGGGCAGGCTTAGGAGAATTAGATGTTTTTAAATCGGTAGGGGAAATGTCAAAGTGGACTCCAGTAAGCAATATAGGAGCACCCATAAATTCAGGCTTTGACGATTTGTATTATTCTCCTAATGCAACAAACAGTGAAGGATTCTTTTCTTCAAACCGCCAATCAGACAAGCAGGCTTCTACCTGTTGCGACGATATTTTTACATATAGATATGTAGACAAAATATATATAGGTGTAGAAGGGCGCGTGTTTTTGTTGCCCAATAAGATTATAGATGAAGCAATACAAGAAACACAAGAAGAGCCATTGCCTTCTGAAAATCTTGATTCAATACAATATGTGCAGGGAACAATTGTGTCTTTATTTATGATAGACGATGCAACTAATGAACGTTTTTTTGTGAATTCTGATACAACAGATGAGAATGGCCGTTATTTCTTTGATTTACAGGAAAATGAAAATTATGTTTTGCAATATGAAAGTAGTAAAATACTTCCCCCAGAACGGAAATTAAGCACCAAAGGAATTACATATTCCGACACATTATATGTTGAAGATATAGGAATTGATTACTTGCCACGTCAAAGTTTTATCATAAAAAATATTTATTATGAATTTGATAAAGCAAATTTGACAATGTTGGCAAAAAATACCATCAATAAAACGGTTTTGGCTATCATGAATGAATTTCCTCAAATTATAGTCGAAATAGGTAGTCATACCGATAGTAAAGGAACAGATTCATACAATGAAAAACTCTCTCAAAGACGAGCAGAAAGTGTTGTTAATTATTTGATAGAGAATGGAATAGACAAGAGTCGATTGCGTGCAAAAGGATATGGAGAATCGGTGCCAATAGCACCAAATGTAAACGAAGATGGGAGTGATAATCCTATTGGACGTGCTAAAAATCGAAGGACAGAATTCCGGGTAATCGGTACTTTAAAACAATATTTTGAAATAATTTACGAAGAATAGGCTCTATCTTTTGAATTTGTTTCATATATTTGGGACGATTTTATGAATATTGTAAATATATATATATACTTATGAAGTACAAGTACCTAATACCCTGCGTTCTGCTATTTTTCGGATTGGCCGTTAATACATTCGGACAAGTTGACTTATCGTCATTGAGTACGGGAAAACTAAAGAAATTGGGAACCATTGCATTATATAATGGTGATTATTACAGTGCAAGCCGTTATCTTGAGGCTTATTGTAAGACAAAAGACGATGATTATAAGATGATGTTCTCTTTGGCAGAGAGTTATCGTCTTTCTCGAAACTACCCAGCTGCTGAAGTTTGGTATGATAAAGCTTACAAGGCTAATCCTCAAAAAAATGCAAAAGCGTTGTATTATTATGCAACAATGATAAAAACAAGTCAACGCTATAGCGAAGCCAAAGGACATTTTAAATCATTTAAGAAAGAATATGCAGGCGCATCTGATTTTAGCTTGTATTCTGCTTTAATCAAACAACAACTTATTGCTTGTGATTCAGCGCCAGCATATATTGCAACTCCTCTAAATATGTCAGTTACTCCATTGGATAACTCAACAAATACTGAGGGTATGGAATATATGCCAATATTCTTAGATAATACATCTTTTGTGTATGCAAGTTCTGCTGTTGATTCAATGGGAACTACTGCTGCTCTTGATTCAATGGTTGCACCTAAATTCTATCAAGCTACATACGCTGGTGATAAGTGGATGACTAAAGATGATTGGAATTTAAATATGCAAGAAACTCCTAATCCGGAAGCAATGCATGGAGCTTTCTCTCCTGATATGCAACGTTTCTATTTTGTTCGTTGTGACAAGGGAAAAAAGAAGTTCTTGTCTTCAAAAAGAAAACAAGACAATTGCAAAATATATATGTCAAAAAACACCTTTGGTACATGGCAGGCTCCTGAAGAATTACCAGAGATTATCAATGCTCCAAAAACATCGAATATTCAAGTTGCTATAGGTAATGAGTCTAAGAAAAATGATGAAGTACTTTACTTCATTTCAAATCGAGAAGGTGGACGTGGCGGCTATGATATTTGGTATTCAATCTTTATGTCAAAGAAGAACGAATGGCGTGAACCTAAAAACTGTGGTACTAAAATCAATTCTGCAGGAAATGAGTATTCTCCTTATTATGATGCGGCAACACGAACAATGTTCTTTGCATCAGATGGTTGGCCAGGACTTGGTGAATTTGATATCTTCAAATGTACCGGTGAAATGGGAAAATGGACTCCTGCTGAAAATATGGGATATCCAATCAACTCACCTTACGACGATTATTACTTTGCTGTAAGTCCAGATGGCAAAAAAGCATTCTTTGCTACCAATCGTGAAGGAACAACAACTGGTGGACAAGCAACTTGTTGTGATGATATCTATTTAGTAGATTACGAAGATGTTAAATTTGATATTCCTGTAACGGGTCGTGTGTTTGAATTGGTTGATTCTAAATTGAATGATTTAGTATCTGCTAACTTTCAAACAACAAACAAAGCAGATACTATTAAAGTAGATTCATTGGCAGTTTCTGATTCGTTAAAAACTCAACCAGTAAAAGAAAAGAGATATTTAGCAGGTAGTCGAGTTGCATTATATATAGGTAACTCTAACGAAAAAGTATTTGTTGCAAGTACACAAACAGATTCTACTGGTAGATACTTCTTTACAGTACAACCAAATCATCAATACATACTTCAGTTTGAAAATGTTCGTTCAGGATCTGCTTTTATTCCTATGTCAACTCGTGGAATAACAACTCCTGATACATTGCATTTGAAAGATTATGGAATTAATTCTCTAACAAAGGATGCTTTGGTTATCAAGAATATCTATTATGAATACGGTAAATATCGTTTGAAAAAAGAACAAAAAGATATACTTGACGTAGCAGTCGTTGCATTAATGCAGGAAGCTCCTGAAATCCGTGTAGAATTGGGAAGTCATACCGATGATATGGGTGGAGAAGCATTTAACTTGAGATTGTCTCAAAAACGTGCTGACGAAATCGTAAATTACGTTATCAAACAAGGTATTGATAAAGATAGACTTGTTGGTAAGGGATATGGTTATACCGTTCCGGTTGCTCCTAACAAATTTGATGACGGAACAGATAATCCTGATGGTCGTGCTATGAACCGTAGAACAGAGTTTAAGGTAATTGGTACTATTTCAGAATTTGATGATATTATAGAAGATTAATTCTTTAATATAGAAGATAGAAAGGTCTGCAGGTTTTCTTGCAGACCTTTTTTTGTTTTTCTTGCTGTGGATTGCCAACATACAAGTAAGCAAATCATGCAAAATAAAGATAATGTAGAACAACTTTTCTGAAAAGTTGAATAAGGAGATGGGAAAGAAGTGCATATAGAATATTGTCGCGAGGCTATTATGATGCTAGTTTTTCTTCCAAAAATCAATGACTTTTGCCCGAGATACGTTATAATTTATGTATCTTTGTATCAATAATAGTACAAAGATGAAAAATAAAAAGATTGTATTTATCCTTGCACTCCTCGCAGCAACTACATCAGTGTTTGCTCAAAAGGCAGAAGGTTTGGCCAAGACTCCGCCAATGGGATGGAATAGTTGGAATACATTTTCTATCAACATTAGCGAAGAGTTGGTAAAAGGAATCGTTGATAAAATGATTTCATCGGGCTTACGCGATGCAGGCTACAATTATGTGGTTTTAGATGATGGTTGGATGCTTCGTGAACGTGATGCACAAGGAAATTTGGTGCCAGATCCAGAAAAATTTCCCAATGGAATAAAACATCTTGTTGACTATGTACATTCTAAAGGAATGAAATTTGGTATTTATAATTGTGCAGGAACTCATACCTGTGGTGGCTTTCCTGGTTCTCGTGGACATGAATATCAAGATGCACGTTTGTATGCTTCATGGGGCATTGATTTCTTAAAATATGATTGGTGCTCAACCGGAAAATTAAATGCGGAAGAAGCCTATATAACAATGCGTGATGCGTTAGCTGCAACCGGTCGTCCAATACTGCTCAGCATTTGCGAATGGGGAACCTATGAACCATGGTTGTGGGGAGGAAATATAGGACACACTTGGCGAATTTCTGGAGATATATATCCCTGCTTTGATTGCGAAGATCGTCATGATGATGGCTTGCCTACGCAGTGGTCTGCTTGGGGTGTAACTCGCATTTTGGATATGCGCGATAATGATGAACTTCGCAAGCATGCAAAGCCCGGTGCATGGAATGATTACGATATGTTGGAAGTAGGAAATGGAATGAAAGCAGGAGAAGATCGTGCACATTTCGGAATGTGGGCGATGTTAGCATCTCCGCTTATGTTAGGAAATGATGTAAGGACCATGTCACAAACTACATTGGATATTTTAGGAAACAAAGAAGTTATTGCTATAGACCAAGATACCTTAGGAATCCAGGGATATAAATATCAAACATTAGAAAATGGTTCGGTAGAAGTTTGGTTAAAACCATTAGCCGGAGCTAAATGGGCAGTTTGTTTCTTAAATAGAGGCAAAGAACCCGTAAAATTGAACTATACAGGGTTGGCTAATGAAATTAAAGACTCTCTTTCAGGTTTGACGCTAAACGCAAAAGCTAGTCGTTATACGATTCGAGATGCGTATGCTCATAAAGATTTAGGACAATTGAAATCGTCACTCAAGATTTCTATTCCTTCACATGATGTAGTATTGTTGGTTCTAACTAAGAAATAATAAATATGCAAGACAGCAGGATTGAGATAGATAACTTTTCTATCGATTGTGTTATATTCGGTTTTGATTCAGGAGAGTTAAAAGCTTTATTTATTAAAAGAAACACAGAGCCTGATTTTGAAAAAATGGCTTTGCCTGGTGGTTTTGTATATATTGACGAAGATCTTGATGCTGCTCCAATGCGCCGTTTGTATGATTTGACCGGTTTGACTGATATATACATGAAGCAAGTTGGCACTTTCGGACGTATTGATCGTTACCCGTTGCGCCGCGTTATTACCGTTGTGTATTATGCTTTGGTTCGTATTGCGAACTATTCAATTAAAATGGGTCAGGACGCGTCAGAAATTCATTGGATTTCAATTAAAGAGGTTCCTGATTTGGCATTCGATCACAAAGAGTTGTTTCTTGCAGCATTATCTAAACTTCAAGAGCAAGTTCGAATAGACCCTATTATTTTTAATCTCTTGCCACACGATTTTTCATTGTCAGAACTTCAAGAAATATACGAAGCGGTAACAATGCAAAAGTTTGACAAACGGAATTTCCGTAAAAAAATGCTTAGTTTGAATATCCTTCACGATACTGGCAAAAAGCAAAACAAGGTATCACATCGTGCGGCTCGTTTGTATAGCTTCGATCAAAAGGCGTATAAGAAAATGTTGGCTCATGGCCACATGTTTGCTATTTAATTTGTGTTTCGTTACGAAACTACGGATTCGCAAATATAGTTTGGAATAATTCCTGTTGCAGCTATATCAAATTCTACATTTTTAGAAAGAGTATTGCCTGTAAGTACAAGACAGGTATCAATACCAAATTTGTTTCCTCCCAATATATCGGTTTGTAAGGTGTCTCCAACCATCAAAATATCTTTCTTTTCTATATTGTTGAATTGTTGAACGTGGGTTAATGCAAAACTGAACATTTGAGAATCGGGTTTCCCAAATCTGATAAAAACTTTCTGAACGAGAGATTCCAATAAATTGGCAACACCACCAGTTGCAATTGCAACTTTATCTTTTGAAAGCGGATATGACGTATCGCTGTTGGCTACAATAATAGGCATTGTGTAGCGTCTCAGTAGATTAACAGTTTTTGATAAATCACGGTTCCAATCATAGCCTTCATCGTCAAGAAGAACTAGTAATTGGTAATTATCATCAACGTCAAGATTAACGTCGTGAATATTCACGGTTTTAACGCCATCCATCTGTATATATTCTGCAGAACTTTCTGTGCCAAGATAAACTATAGTACCACCTGATATCTTTCGTTGTATAAATTCACGAGCCAACATGCCCGATGATATTACTTTATCGCTCGTTAGCGAGTGTATACCTGCTTCTATAAATTTGTCAGCTAGTTGTTGCGGACTGCGTGATGCATCGTTTGTAAGAAGAAATGAAGAAATATTTTTACTTTCTAAGAAAGAAAACATCTCATTTACGTTGGCAAAAATTCCCTTGTAATTGCGAAGAACTCCGTAAGAATCGAAAAATATTACTTTGTAATTTGTTACTATTTCTTTAAATGACGAAATTTTCATAGTTGTAGTTTTATAGCGAGTTAATAAAGGCGTCAAATACTTTTGTGTTGCCTTCATATTCGGTAAGCATTCTCTCCGGATGAAATTGTAATCCAATCAAAAATTTGTGAGATGGCGCATAAACTGCTTCTATCAATCCATCAGCACTAGTTGCCATTGGTACAAGATTTTCCCCCAAATTTTCAATGCCTTGGTGATGATAACTATTGACTTCTATTTGTTCTTGAGCATACCATTCATATAGTGGCGTATTGGGCTTTATAGTGATAGTATGACGAAATTCATCGTAATTATTGTAATCAATGTGTTGAACCTTTTTGTTCCCTTCGTTGACATCTTTATGAAGTGTGCCGCCAAGCATAACATTTATTATGTGCAAGCCACGGCAAAATCCCATGATTGATTTATTGTTTTGGTAAGCGTGCGTATAGCAAGTGGTTTCTATTTCATCTTTTATCGTGTCAAGTTCTTCCGGCTCAGCATAATTGCGATTATACAACGATGGGTTAACATCTCCGCCTTCTACCATCAGAATTCCATCGTAGTCGCTTAGATAATTTGGCAAAACTTGTAAGGTTTCTTTTGCAATTGGGATAATAATAGGTAGTACGTTGTGTTTACAAAGAATTGATGCGTAAATTTCCGAAACCCAATCAACTCGTTTGTTTTTGCGGATAAGTCCACGACTAACGATTATTACTTTCTTTGCCATTTATGCCTTCTTTGGAGCCACAAACAAGGTGCCAATGTCTTTGCCATCGAATATGTCATAGAGAATTTCCGGTTTGTCGCCATTGGCAATAATGGTATCAATATTGTCTTTTTGACAGATTTTTACCGCCGAAATTTTTGTTGACATTCCGCCTGTTCCGAAACTTGTACCGGCTGAGCCTGCAGCATTTGAGACCTCGTCGTTTACTTCTGTTATAATTGCAATGCGTTTTGCATCAGGATTTTTGCGTGGGTCTTTATCAAAAAATCCATCGATGTCAGAGAGAATAATAAGTAAATCTGCTTTGCAAATTGACGCAACCATGGCTGAAAGTGTATCGTTGTCGCCGATTTCTATCTCATCGGTAGCAACGGTGTCGTTTTCGTTTACAATAGGCACAACGCCCATTTCGAGCAATTTTGCAAACGTGTTTTCAGCATTTCTATGTTTTTCTTCGCTTGTAATAACATCGTATGTAAGCAGCACTTGCCCAATGTTGATGTTATGTTCTGAGAAAAATTTGCGATAAATTTTAGCGAGTATTGCTTGGCCAATTGCTGCCATAGCTTGTTTTCCCGGAATAGTATTAGGTCGTTTCTTTTTTCCTAATTTACCCACACCCACAGCAATAGAACCTGACGAAACAAGAACTATTTGTTTACCTTGTGCTTGCAGTGTTGCAACAACATTTGTAATGTGTTCTATACGTCTAAGGTTTAACCTTCCATTGGGAAACGTGAGCGACGATGTCCCTATTTTTATTACTATGCGTCGTTTGTTTGATAAATTTTCTCTATAATTCATCTCTATTATAAATGGAATACAAAGGTATTATAAAATTGTGACTTTTTAATTTTTTGTTTCTTTGTTTCTCAATGCATTTTTTTAACAAAACGCGTCTGTGAATCACAGCAGTGATAGCTGTAGTTCGGTTTGAGGTTTAGGGCCTTCTTCATTAAGTCCAATCATTTTGTAAAATTCTTGTTCGGAAATAATTTTCACTCCAAATGTTTGTGCTTTTTCTAGTTTACTTGGACCAATCCCTTCGCCGGCAAGCATGAATGAGGTGCTTTTTGAAACTCCGGAAACATTTTTTCCTCCGTTTGCTTCAATCAATTCTTTCATTTCATCGCGGCTATGTTGTAGAAATGTACCGGAAATGACAATGGTTTTGCCTTCTAATGCTGATGATTTCGGCGTTTGAGTTTCTTGTATCTCAAGTTGAATTCCGTGGTTTCGTAATTTCTCAATAATTGCAAGATTATCGGCATCACAGAAAAAGCTTTTAATGCTTTGAGCTACAATACCACCAACGTCTTCGGTTTGTTGGAGTTCCTCAACAGAGGCATTCATTAAGGCATCAATTGACTTAAATTTTTTTGCAAGTGTTTTTGCACTCGCATCACCAATGTGGCGAATGCCAAGAGCGTATAGAACGCGAGGAAACGGTATTTGTTTTGATGCTTCTATGCTGTCAATGAGGTTGTGTGCCGATTTTTCGGCAAAACGTGCCAAACGAACGATATCGGTGAATTTTAGGGTATAGAAGTCGGCATAATCTTTTAGCAAACCTGCATTGAATAGTTGTTCTATCGTAGCACCGGCAAGGGCTATGTTCATAGCTTTACGGCTCACATAGTGTTCAATTCTTCCTTTAATTTGAGGGGGGCATAGTTTGGAGTTAGGACAATAATAATTTGCCTCATCTTGCATTCTTACGAGTTCTGCACCACACTCCGGACAATTGGTAATAAATTCCATAGGTTTTGAATCGGCGGTGCGTGCATCTTTGTCTATACCGACAACTTTGGGTATAATTTCGCCACCTTTTTCTATATACACGTAGTCGTTAATTCGAATGCCAAGTTCTTTCATTTGATCGGCATTGTAGAGGCTTGCGCGTTTTATAATGGTTCCTGCTAGTTGTACCGGTTCAAGATTTGCCACCGGTGTTATAGTGCCTTGTCGCCCTACTTGGAAGTCAATAGAAAGCAATTTTGTGCGTGCTTGTTCTGCTTTGAATTTGAACGCAATTGCCCACCGTGGGGTTTTTGCGGTCATGCCTAATTCTTGTTGCAATGAAATGGAGTCAACTTTTATAACAATTCCATCGGTATCAAAAGGTAAGGATTTTCGTTTTGTGTCCCATTTCCGTATAAACGCATATACGTCATCAATTGTTTTGCATTGCTCCGAAAGTTCAGGAACGTTAAATCCCCATGAGCGGGCAATAGCCAGATTTTCGAAATGAGAGTCGGTAGGGCATTCCGATGGAATGTAATACATATTTGCTTGCAACGGACGGCGAGCAACTTCGCGTGAGTTTTGCAGTTTGAGAGAGCCTGCTGCAGCGTTACGCGGGTTGGCAAATGGTTGCTCTCCTGCTTCTATTCTGTCTTCGTTAAATGCGTTAAATCCTGCGCGTGGCATAACAACTTCACCACGAATTTCAAGATTTTCAGGGTAGTTGCCATGAAGTTGTAGAGGAATAGTTTTTATGGTTTTTGCATTGTTCGTAATGTCATCGCCTTGAATGCCGTCACCACGTGTAAGAGCACGAGTTAATTTTCCGTTTTTGTATTGAAGAGAAATAGCCACACCATCATATTTGAGCTCGCAGGTATATACAAATTCTTCTGTACCAATGGCTTTGCGTACGCGCGAGTCAAATTCTTGTAAGTCTTCTAATGAATAACTATTGGCAAGTGAGAGCATTGGATATTCGTGAACGACCTGTATGAATGATGTTTCTAGGTCACTGCCAACGCGTTGTGTAGGAGACGTAGGATCGAAATATTCCGGATGGAGTGTTTCCAATTCTTGTAATTCTTTGAGCAACGAGTCAAATTCAAAGTCCGAAATTTCGGGAGTGCTTTTTACATAGTAATTGTAGTTGTGCTTGTGAAGCAGTTTCCGTAGTTCGGTAATTCGTTCTAATGCAGTCATCGTATTCGTTATATATTCCGAAAAATACTAAAAAAATGAATACCTAGTTGTTGTGAAAGCATTTTCCAGGCAAACAAGTTATCAGTCCCTTGAATTCCATATTGAGCAGGAGAGCCGAAAGTTTACTCATGGCTATACCGCAGTCTATGGCAATAATATCAATAGAAGCATCCGGCTTTTGGGTAAGGTAATCTGTGATTTTTTGTTCTTCGGGAGTGAGGTTTTCAAATAATGATTGTTGAACGTGTTTTTCGGCCGACGTTTTTATATCCCAATTGAGTAGCTTCTCCAAATCTTCACCTGATTCTATTAGTGCTGCTTTGTTCTCTTTGATTAACTGATTGCAACCAACCGAGCAACGGTTACCTATATTTCCGGGAAATGCACACACGTCGCGATTGTATTGGTTTGCTAGACTAGCCGTAATTAAAGAACCTCCTTTTGCTTTACTTTCAACGACAATAGTAGCATCGGAAAGGGCCGCAATAATTCTATTGCGACGAACAAAAAGTTTGCTGTCAAATTTTGTCTGAGAATGGTATTCCGACATGACGCATCCTTGTTTTGAGATTGATCGCGCCAATTCTATATGACTTACGGGAGAAACTTGTGCTAATTGTGTGCCTAGTACGGCAATAGTTTGAAGACCTGCAGACAACGCTTCTCGGTGGGCGCAACTATCAATGCCAAACGCAAGTCCACTCACAATAGTAGGATTGTGGTGTTTTATGTCTTGTATGAGTTGTTTGCAACATTGCCGTCCGTAATCGGTGGCAGTGCGAGTGCCCACAATACTTATGAATTTTGACGTATTAAAATCCATGTCTCCTTTGTAATAGAATAGCAGTGGCGCATCTTCGCAATTCTTCATACGATAGGGATATTCGTCCTCGGTGTAGACAAGCGTTTTGATATTGTTTTTCTCAATATATGCAAGTTCTTGTTCGGCCAACGCAAGTACATTGTTTTCTTTGATTTCCTTCACAACGGTTGGGCCTATATTTGGTATTTTGCTTATTTGTGATGGTTTTCCTTTAAAAATTAGCTCTGGGCTACCAAGATACGAAATGAGCAATTTTGCTTTAATAGGACCTACCTCTTGCAGCATTGATGTTGCAATGTAATAGAATAATTCGTCTTGTTTCATGACAAAACTATTTGCCCTTGTCGTGATTTTTTAAATACATGACAAATGGTATTGTTTTTATTAATTCAGATTGTGTGTTGTCGTCTGTAGTATGGTAAAACTGGCGAATAGGAGCGATTCCCTTTACCTCTTTGACTATTTCCATAGTGGCATTGTTTAGATACCAATCTTCTATGAATGCTAGTCCTTGTATTTCTTTAAAGTCAATGTCTTTGTCAACGCATGTAGAGTCTAATTCGCCTGTTTCTTCGTTGACAGTTGTATAGCAATTTGTTTCTTTTCCTAGCGATTTAAGAACTTCGTTGTGGCTTCGCGGTTGCAAAGAATCCCGAAAATTAAAACTATAACAAGGGACAGTGCCACTGATAGCTTTTTCAATAATCGTTTTAACTACTTGGTTAACTTGTATATTCTCAAGAAATTCAGGATTTTCGTTGTTTACAAGAGGAACTTCATAGGAAACATCTTTTGCCAAAAGAGTCAGTTTTGGTTTCTTTGTTTTTGAAGTGGATGTGTCCTTAAATTCATATCGTGCAACGATTGATTTCGTTGGAATTTCACCTCTATACTCGTCTTTTCGTGTGTATTCACGAATGAGAGAATACGAAGTAACTTTTTTCTTCATTATGAATTGAGCCGAATCGAAAGCCCATTCTTCTTCAAATAATAAAGATTTTTGTTCATTAAGAGAAAATTCGTCTTTGAATTTTGTTTGAATATCTTCTTTGTTGCAAACTATGTCTGAAAAAGGAAGGTATGCGGTAATTTCGCCACGCATTGTTTTTTCTTGCAATGTGGTGACGAGTTTTGGGTAGTCAATAGATTTGAAGAAAAAATACTCTTTCGGAATGTACATTTCTTGAGCATAGATAATGCACGATTTTGGAGCAATAAAATCGTTTACAAACACATTTGTTTTATCCTCAGTACCTTTGTGATTATTACACGAAGAAAGGATAATTAAACTCGTTATTATGAAGGTTATAGATTTCCTCATCACTATTTATATTTGTCTCTTGTGATAAAACGAATAGTAATTACAACAGATTTTACGTTTAAACGATATCTATTTGCCTCTAACACATAATTTTTGTAGTAGGCTTTTAAAGATGGTCTCCATTCTATACCAATATGGATAGGAACATTGGGGATAGCATAGCCAGTACCAATTGAAGCTACAGGTCCAAAATAGTATTTGTCAAGTGACGTTTCTATTTCTTTATTTGCAGACATATAGCCACCAAAAACTCCAAGGCCACAATACCAACGAAGGTTTGAACGAACATTAGGGTATGGAGCAACAAATTTTCCAAGTATTGCACCTTCATATATGACGGTAAAGTCAGTAATTGCCATCATATTTATACCGAAGCTTGGCGAAAAAAATCCTTCATAATCTATTCCGGCAAGGTAAGCTTCGGCACTTGCAATTTCACCGCGAAATCCAAAGCCATTATTATACCATTTTTGGTTGTTGTCACGTTGAGCATATGAGCTTAATGTGCAAAGGCTTATCGCTAATATACATAAAAGTTCCTTCATTTACTTAGCATATTGGTTTAACAAATCTTTTATCTGTTGAATGTCATCCTCTTTAAGTGCATTGAGACTTATGGCAGGATATTTTGCCATTTGGTTGTTCCCCATTTTTTGGTACAAAATCAAATCAGTGTCTTTGTTGTTTTTCACAATTTCGTACTTTTTGAATGCGTCAAATGGAATCTTGTAAGTATTGCATTTTTGCATCAGCAGTTGTATGTGATAAAAACGAAACACAAGATTTTGCTTGTCTTCATCTGAGATGTAGATAAAATTGAGACGTTGTTTGTGTCTCAAGTAAATAATCGACGCATAGATTCCAAGTGCAATAAAAATAAACAACGTGCATTGGAGAGCATTTAGTGGGTTTATTTCTATACCAAATTCGCGTAAAAATGTTGCGGAAAGAGGAATGTATACACATATCGTTGTGATGCCAACAACACCAATTGTTTTCCAAATTTTTAGTTTGCTAGCATATTGTTCGTTATGTATTACCATTTATCTTAAGAAAATGTTTATTGCAAATATATGGAAATGTTGACACATTAGTTTACATATTAAATTTAAAAAAACTATTTTTGCAAAAAATAATAATTTATGGGATTAAAATGCGGGATAGTTGGGTTGCCTAATGTTGGTAAATCGACTTTGTTTAATTGTTTGACAAATGCAAAAGCGCAAGCAGCGAATTTTCCGTTTTGTACTATAGAACCTAATGTAGGAATGATTACAGTTCCTGACAGTAGATTGAATGAATTGGAAAAACTTATACATCCGGAAAAGGTTGTTCCTACAACAGTAGAAATTGTTGATATAGCAGGTTTGGTAAAAGGAGCGAGCAAGGGTGAAGGTTTGGGAAATAAATTTCTTGCTAATATTCGTGAAACCGATGCAATTATTCATGTCTTGCGTTGCTTTGAAAATCCTAATATTACACACGTTGATGGTTCTATCAATCCTGTACGTGATAAAGAGACTGTTGACATGGAGTTGCAGTTTAAAGACCTAGAAACGGTTGAATCTCGTTTGTCAAAAATAGAAAAACAAGCACGTTCGGGGGGAGACAAGGAGGCAAAATATGCATGCGATGTCTTAACTCGTGTTCGAAGTGTGTTACAAAAGGGTCAGTCGGCTCGTACGTTAAAGCTTGATGACGAGGAACAAGCGGCCATATATGATTTGCATTTATTGACGTTGAAACCGGTTATGTATGTGTGCAACGTAGATGAAACAGGTCTTAATGGAAATGCCTTTGTTGATGCCGTAAAAGAGTCAATTAAAGGAGAAGAAGCAGAGGTCTTGGTGTTGGCTACTGCTTTGGAGGCAGAAATTGCAGAATTAGAATCACAAGAAGATAGAGAATTGTTCTTACAAGATGTTGGTTTGGATGAGCCAGGAGTGAATAAATTGATTCGAAAAGCGTATTCTTTATTAAATCTTGAAACATTCCTTACTGCAGGCCCAAAAGAGGTTCGTGCATGGACCTATCATAAAGGAGCAAAAGCTCCGCAAACAGCCGGTGTAATTCATACCGATTTTGAAAAAGGTTTCATTAAGGCTGAAGTTATCAAATATGCTGACTATATAGCCCTAGGCTCTGAAGCTGCGGTAAAAGAGGCCGGAAAAATGTCAATAGAAGGTAAGGAATATGTGGTTCAGGACGGTGATATAATGCACTTTAAGTTTAATGTATAGTCAATGTCGATTTCTGAGATTATATTGATTTTTGATTACGTAGGGACGTTTGCATTCGCAATAAGTGGTGCTTTGTCTGCTGCTCGGAAGCATTTTGATTTATTCGGCGGAATTTTTTTAGGCTTTGTAACGGCAATAGGAGGAGGAACGCTTAGAGATATGATGCTGAATGCTCCGGTTGCTTGGTTGCATAACATCATGTACTTTTACATAGTCTTGATTGCGGTAATCTTAACTTTTTTGTTCCACAATGTTATTGAGAAGTATGCTAAAACGTTGTTTCTCTTTGATACAATAGGTATAAGTATTTTTACCATAATTGGCTTGCAAAAAGGTCTTGCTCTCGATATACATCCAATTCTGGCGGTTATGATGGGCGTTCTTACTGCTGTATTTGGTGGAATTGTCCGTGATATGATGTGTGTAGATATACCACTGATATTCAGAAAAGAAATCTATGCTACAGCGTGTTTGGTTGGGGGATGCTTTTATTTGTTACTATTGTGGCTGGGTTGCAACGATTTTGTTTCAGTCCTAGTTCCTTCTATAATTATTTTTATAGTTCGTACGCTCAGTGTGGTTAAAAATTGGTCGTTGCCAAAATTCTAGCCCTCACTTTCCTAAGAATTTTAAATATTTGGATACAAAAAAAAGCTCTATCTTTTACAATAGAGCTTTTCCCAATTATTATGAAATCTTTTTTGTTGCTATTATTCTTTAGTTGTAGCAACTTTTTCGTAGTGAGCTTTGTATTTATTGCGGAATTTATCAACACGACCAGCTGTATCAACAAATTTCATCTTACCTGTGAAGAATGGGTGTGAAAAACTAGAAATTTCTAGTTTAATAACTGGATATTCTACATTGTCAACAGTAATAGTTTCTTTTGTTGGCGCACATGAACGAGTAATAAATACTTTGTCATTTGACATATCCTTAAATGCTACTAAGCGATAATTGTCTGGATGAATACCTTTTTTCATTGTCTATGAATTAATTATATAACTTCCTTGTTTAGTGGTGCAAAGATACATAAAATATTTAAGTCCCAAATTATTTTATGCTTTTCTCTTTCTTATTTTTATTTTTTCGTGTAGGTTCTTGATCCTGAGGAGTTTGTTGTCCAAAGATATATGCTTCGGGATTGTCTATATAGTCTTGAGGATCGGTGTGTTTCCCTTTTTGATTCAAGATTTCCTCGTCAATAATTTTTGTTTCAGCACGTTCGAATTCATCTTGGTTTTGAATTTTACCATTTGCATAGACTATAGTAATTTTTACGGTGCCGTCTTCGTTGTAATAAACCCATTTGCCGTCGCGTACGTTATTTTTGTATGCTCCAGTGATGTGTGGTTTTCCGTCCGAAAAGAATACATTGAATTCGCCGTCTAACTTGTCTTCATTGTAATGTGCTTTTTGGCGAATTTGCCCATCTTCATAAAACCACAACCAATCTCCATGTTTTAAACTATCTTTCCAATATTTAATTTCCATGGGTTGGTTTTGCTGTGTTTGCCAATACACAACACTTTTACCATCAAGTTTACCATGGTTATAGTTCTCTTCCATGATTACCTTGTCTCCATTGCCATAGTATGTCCATGTGCTGTCTTTCTTTTTTGCATAATAGGTGCCTCGTGCTGAAAGGCTGCCATCAACGTCAAACATGGTTACCTTTACTTTATTGTGGTCGTTAGGGTAGTAATACATATCATATTTGAGAACACCATTGTCATGGTATTTTTTTACTTGTCCAATCGGAATATCATTTTTGAAATAACCTTCAAATTTGGTTTTTCCGTTTGCGTATTTTTGAATCCAATGCCCTTGTTTTTTTCCATTGGCATCCATGTAGTTTAGCGTATCGTTTTGTGCAAATGTTGCAATTGATACAAAAGCAAAAAGTAGTGCAAAGGTTATTTTTTTCATGATACTCACTTATTAGAATATTATATCTTCATGGTTGTCTGTCTCAAATTTGTATTCAAGAAATGTTTTCTCGTTTGATGGGACAACTTTTGTGTTAAATCCATATTTACGTTTCCACTGAAACTCAATAGAAAATAGTCCTTTCTTTATATGTGACGCAATAAACGGATGAACTTTTATATAAATCTTCTTGTAGTCTGTGTTTTGACGAATGCAAGAAAGTTCATTTTCTATTTCTTGAATTACGTTTATGCTTGGTGTCACAATTCCGGTTCCTTTGCAAGAAGGGCACGTTTCATTGGTGTTGATTTTTTGTTCTGGACGGACTCTCTGACGTGTAATTTGCATAAGCCCAAATTTTGTTAATGGCAAAATATTGTGCTTTGCTCTATCACCGGCCATAGCTTCTTTCATGGTCTCGTAAAGCTTTGTTTTATTGTCGTTGTCCTTCATGTCAATGAAGTCTACAATAACAATGCCACCTAGGTCGCGCAAACGAATTTGACGAGCAATTTCTATTGCCGAAGCAATATTAACTTCTATTGCATTTCCTTCTTGGTCTTTGTCTGCTTTTATTCTATTTCCACTATTTACGTCAATAACATGGAGTGCCTCAGTTTTTTCAATAATGAGATATGCACCACTTTTAACAGGAATTGTTTTGCCGAATGAACTTTTGATTTGTCTTTCTATACCATATTGCTCATAAATAGGAGGGCCGGCAGTATATAAATGGACAGCTGCTTCCGCATCTTTGGGCGAAATGCTTGCAATGTAGTTTTTAACTTCGTTGAAGAGATTTTTGTCGTCTACAACAATGTTGGTATATGATGGATTGTAAACATCGCGAATGAGAGAGGAAACCCTATCAACTTCTCGTTGTACAAGAAATGGGGTTCTATTTCGTCCTTCCTGAATTTTTGTGAGTGTTTGGTTCCATTTCTCAACAAGTTCAGCAACTTCTTTTTCCAATACCGATACATCGCAACCTTCGGCAACGGTTCTAATTATTGCGCCGTAATTATTCGGAAGAAGGTTTTTAACAATCTTCTTTAGTCTAGATTTCTCTTCTACTGATTCAATTTTTTGTGATATTGAAATCTTATTAGAGAAAGGGATTAAAATAATATTTCTACCGGCAATTGAAATTTCAGCACTTAATTTAGGCCCTTTTGTTGATATGGGTTCTTTTGCAACTTGTACGAGTATGAGTTCTCCTATTTGAAGAAGGTCTGATACTGTTCCGTTTTTATCAATTTCTGGTTGTAGATTTGTAGAACAGAAGTTTGGGTTCCGTTTATTTTCAGAGAGATTTTTTAAATAAGAGTGAAATGATTCAAAGTTTGGACCTAAGTCGTTGTAGTGTAGAAATGCGGCATGTTCGTATCCTAAATTAACAAACACTGCATTGAGAGAGGGAATTATTTTTTTTATTTTGGCTAAATAAATATCTCCGACGGCAAAATTTATATCGTTATTACTAGAAACTATTTCCAGTAATTTGGAATCTTCTAATAATGCTATGTCTACAGAGTTTTTTCGCCCTCGTATTATAATTTCTTTGTTCATGCATTTGTATTAAAAATAATCCATTATTGATTCAATAATGGATTATTTAAATGTGAATTTTAAAAATTTAGAAATAATCTTATTTCTTTTTGTGACGATTCTTTCTTAATTGTTTTTTTCTTTTGTGTGTTGCCATTTTGTGGCGTTTATGTTTTTTTCCGTTTGGCATAATTAATCCTCCAATGTATTATTTAACGTTATTTTTGACTACTGTTATAAATGTCTTTGCTGGTTTGAAAGAAGGCACATTGTGTGCGGGTATTTTTATCGTTGTATTTTTAGCAATATTACGAGCAGTTTTTTCGGCACGTTTTTTTACTACAAAACTCCCAAATCCCCTAAGATATACATTATTTCCTTCTCGTAGTGATTTCTTGATTGCTTCCATCGAAGTTTCAATCGTTTTCTGAACAATTACTTTTTCAATGCCAGTTTTCTTAGAGACTTCGTTTACGATATCAGCCTTTGTCATTTCTTTATTTTTTTAATTTTTTGTTATACTTTATTTCCTTTAAAACCGTGCAAATGTACACCTATTATTTAATAATCAAAATATTACGAATATAAAAACTTGAATTATTTCAATAGAGGGTCCCCTGCATCAAATGCTTGTTCTTGGCAATTTCTGTTTGCAAATCTATTATTTCTAATTATTGTAAAATTGCCACGAATTGTATCCCCAATTAAAGTAGCATGTTCAGCTTCTTTATAAAGAACGAGCATATATGAATATGTTCCTGATATCAATGGTTTTGTGTTGTTGTGTTGGTAGTAACCCGTTGTTGTATCCATAGGAACCTCACCAATAAATTGGTTGTTCTTGTTGTCGTAGTCAGTATAGATTCTTATTTTGGTTGAGTCATTTCCTGTCTTGATAAATAATCTATTGTATGGGAATTTTTCAATGCCTCCAATCTTTAAGAATCCGTTTTTGTCATCATTGAATACTGTGTCTGGGTTTTTACGGCATGGGCATGCAGTATCATTCCCGGCAAGTAAAGAATCTCTCGCTTCTTGTACAGTACATAATTTTTGATAACTATGAACCTTATATGGGAAAACGTAAGCTCCCATTATCGTGCTGTAGGCCATTGAGTCGCACATAGGGTGATTACTTGGTGTTATAACTGGATATACAGTGATGGTAGCTCCTGATGCTGTATCAACAACAATAGTTGTTGATACTATACCTTCAACTTTACAATCAAGGCAATCTTCCTTCTTCTTACAAGAAGAAATTATCAATACTGAAAACCCTAGCAGACAAAGTATTGTTACATAATAGTTTTTCATAGTTTTATATTTTTGCTGTGATAATTGATTTTAACAAATTAGTATTGAAGCAAATATACTTATAAAATTTAGAAAATCAATACAACCGATTTATTTAATTGAAATTAAGCCTATTGTCTTTAATTTCTGCTTTGTCTTCTAATATCTTGTATATATTGTTTGTTATAGCAGATGCTGCTCGTTGTCTTTGTCCTGCAATTTCTTTTTCAGGAGTGGTTACGTTGGTAGTCTTTTTAGAAGTTATTTGAGCTACATATACACCACGTTCCCCGGCAATTGGATTTGTGATTGCCTTTTGGTCCATAGTAGATAGGGTAGCGAAAAGAACTGGCTCTACTCCAATGCCTGGTCCACTCATTGTTGCGAAAGAAAGGTTTGTAGATGATTCAATAGTGAGTCCCTTTGCTTGAGAAAGTGATTCTAGAGATGTGTATTTAATACCTTTCAATTCGTCTAAAATCTTTTTCTTCTTTTGGTCTTTTCTATATTCATCGGTAACAATCTCTTTTACTTGATCCAATTTTGCAATACCTTTTTCGTCAACTGATGCAATTACTGCAATTAAGAATTTGTCACCACAACGGAATATTTCAGAAACTTCGCCAACTTTCTTTTTGTTTTGATGTGCCCAACGAATTACTTGTCTTGATTCGTCTATTCCTGGAATAACACGTTGTTCTTCTGGTGTGTTGTTCGCATATTTCAAAACTAATGATTTGTCTTTTTCTATTGCTGATTCAAAAGCTTCTTTTGTTCTATTGTCAGAAACAAATTTCACTGCATTCTGATATACGAATGAACGCGTTGCTTGTGAGTATGTTACAGCTTTTGCAAATGTTTGTATTTGTACTCTTTTTGATTTTGGTCCTTGGTCTAGAATTTGAATCAAGTGTACACCATAATTAGATGGGGCAATGTATAATTTGCCTTTTTCTCCAAAGAAACTTGAATCTTGGAAGGAAGGAACCATTTCTCCTTCTTTGAACCAATCTATGATACCACCATTGATTGCTGATGCGGAGTCTTTTGAATATTGACGAGCCAAAGCAGCAAAATCTGCACCTTTTTCTATTAATGTTTTTAGGCTATCGATGGTTTTGTATGCATTTTCACCATCAACAAGGATGTGACGAACTTTTGCAGAATCAGCTCCTGGACGTATGTCTGAGATTTTTGAAATTTTATAGCTATTGTTTTCAAAATAAATAGGGGTAATGTCTCCTATATTGCCATTGAATGCAAAAGAGTCAAGACTAGGAGAGAGCGTTCCTTTTTTGTTGTATGTAGGGTTAAATTTTTCATCAGAGTTAAGATTCAAGAATACGGTCTCGTTATTATTGTTCTTGAAATCATCGGCTTTTGAAATAACAGTTTGCTCTATTGCTTTAACGTCTTCAGGTGTTGGAATGATATCAAAAGTAACGTATTCAATTGTAACACCTGCTTCTTGTTCGAAACGTTTCTCGTGGTTGATTGTTTGGTAGAATTTTTCTAATTCTTTATCATTTACTGCTATTGTGCTATCTGCTATGCTTTCGTATGGTATTCTAACATAGTTAATGTCGAATTGGTTGTTTTTTGTTTGAGCACTATTTTCTGCTTCCAATTTTGTAAAATAGATACCATTTGAAATAAGGCTTACATATTTTTTACGTAATGTGTTCTCGTGGAGCGCTTTTTCGAATTGAATCCAATTTGCATAGAAATCAGGATTTTTTTCTTTTGCTGTAGATAGGTTACTTAAAACGTTAACAAGCATCTTTTTATCAAAAGCACCTGTTTTAGGATCTGTGAAGTAGTATTGTAATTCCGGATCAACGTTTTCTCCAACCGTAATGTCTTCAATTTCTTCGTCAGAAATTCCATAGACTTTTAGATTTTTTTTGAATGTGCTCAAACCAAGGTTTGTATAGCATTCTTCAAAAAGTTTTCCTGTCAAAAAAGATGTCCATGCATTTGTATAGAGTTGTTCTCTTTGTGCATATGATAAATCTTGACCATTTGTCTTTTGCTGTTTGTCCAACATTTCATAAATGGTGGAATATTCGTCGTAAGTATATTCTTTTCCGTTAATTTCTGCAATCACATTGCTTTGTTTCGAAGAGAATAGAGATGTGTCCAAACCTGTGAAAATGAATGCCAACATTGCTAAACCGATAACTACGGTTAATATCCATGTGTTTTTTCGTAAAGATTGTATAGCTGCCATATCGTTTATTTAATTCTTTTTGTTTGTTCTTGTTTTCAAGTTGGCAAAGATAATAAAATTGCCAAATTGCCAATGAAAGTGTTGAATATTTTTAGGTTGGACTCTTAGTTTTGTCCTTTAATTTGATTGTTTTTAGTAGATTTTCTTCTATGTCTTCGATAGAGGTACATAGCAAATGTGAGTATAAATAGGACACCAAATTTTATACTTTCTTTGTCAAACCCGGCATAGTATATATTGACAATAGCTGTTACTAATGAAGTTACCGCAATGGTCAACCATGCATATTCCATTATAATTTGATAGGTATTGTATCGTTCTGCTTTCATTCTTCTTCGTTTTTTGGTAGGTTCTCTCCTTCAAAAGAAATAACTCCGGTTACTTTTTTTACTTGCCAGTCATTAAATTGGTCATCTGATTTGAATCCTTCTCCATAGATAATGTCGTCGGGGGTTGTGACTTGTACTTTTTTGTCGGAGTATATGGTACCGTCTTTTTGATTCCAAACAAGGTATTCGGTACGAATTGTTTCTCCGTCTTTTTTGTTTCTTCCTACAACATTTCCTCGGGCTTCCCAAATATTTTTATCTTCATAATTGATGGCATAGTTCGCCGAAATCATTGTGAGAGTGTCAGATTCTCGAGAGAACTGCACTACACTAATGCCTTGGGGAAATTCCATGATAGATTCTTCCGCTTCGTCATCAGTCTTTTTTTTGATGATGCTTGGGGTGGAAATGGCAATGACAATTTTACCATATTCTGCTTGTGTGAAGTGTATATCTTCCCCCAATAATTCCGGTAATTTCTCTAATTCCGAAACTTTTATAACATTTTTTATATCGTTTTTGCAAGAAAAAAGCAGTATGATAGACAATGTTGCTATCATACTGCTTTTTATTGTTTTTGCTAAACGTTCCACTATTTTACTTTCGCAGTTGTGGTTGCATTTATCCAGCATCCTACGGTTTGAGAGGTGCCTTCAGTTATATTATATCCGAACAATGCTTCAGCATCTGGGAAATGGGTTTTGTAGCTTGCAGCATTACTATTTGCTTGCGAAGAAATTGAAGAGTCTACTGATTTTGCTTTCATACACATATCGTATGCTAACCAATATATTTTCCATTTCTCTAAGTCAGGGAATTCTGCACCAGAAGAACAACTATTTGCACTTTCGGCATATTTGCTTGCTATTATAAGATAGGCTTTGCCTAATCTTGAATTGAGTGAAAGTGCTCTGTTTGCATATGAAACAGCGGTAGAACCTGATGAGTAATATGCCATTTTATAGTATGTTTCGGCTTTCGTTGAATTATCAGTTTCCATATCCAATGCTTGTTTGTAATACTCAATTGCTTTGGATTCTTGACTTTTTGCAGCATACATATCACCAAGTTGACGTTTTGATAAAGCAGATGGTTCTAGTTTATCAAGTTCTACTGCTGCTTTGAAGTAAAGATCTGTTGAAGCACATTTACTGCTCATTGAATTTGTAATCTTTCTTAATAAAACCGTATCGGTTGGGGTTGCATTGAATTGTGGCTCAAAAAGTGCAACTAAGTCATTGCAGTCAGGATTTACAGCAAGGAACAAATTGTCAATATAGTCTTTTTGTGTTTTGAATGTAGCTGACTCTTTATCATTTTTTGCGATTCGAGTATCAAAAACGTCAGAAATCTTTTGGTACAAAGAAATAACTTCAGTTTTCGGTAATGACTTATCTTGGTATTTTAATACTGCTGTTTGAAGACAATAAACCATTGTTTTTAAATCGGATTTTTCACCCATGATGTCAAATGATTTGCGGCAATCATCATATGCATCACTATATTTTTCAGGAGAGAGTACATATAGGTCTGCTCCTTTTAAGCCAATGTATCTTGATTCTTCTCCTAAGTATTGAATACGTCTGTCATAAATCATCATGACGGTATCAATATACGCTTGTTTTTTCACCGCCTCTTTTTCATTTTGTGCCAAAGAGGTGTACATTTTTACTCCGTTAGGCATGTACATGTTTTTAGATGCTTGAGGGCAGCTAAAAAATACATTTCGCCAAGCATTAAATGTTTCCTTGGTATATACTCCTGTTTTAGATTCATTTGCATAGCGCAGTTGATAAATTTTGAGATTTGCTGCACAAGAAGAATCCATTCCTGAATTTCCTTCTTCCTGAGAAAATCCAGATATCCCCATTGTTAAGAGGGCAGATGCTAAAATTACTAATCGTTTCATTGCTAATTAATTTTTCGTTTACTAAACCAAACTTCCTGCAAAGTTACATTTATTTTAATTTGCATATATGTTTCATGCAAAGATTTTGCCAAACTTTTATTTCCTCGTGAACCAAAGTCTACCGCGAGTGCAAGCGAGTTTTGTGTGTGTCTTGATTTTATTTGTGAACCTATTGTTACACCATATTCTTGTGCTTGAGCCGTTTTCCCTTCTGAAGCGAATATGACAGGTAAGTCTGCGTAGTGTGCTCCAAGTCTAATAGGTATGCGTTTATAGAATTTTGATGATTTATAGTCTGGAACCAATTCCCCTCCGAGTTTTATGTATTTCGTAGTTGTAAGGTTTTTATCCTTAGTGCCATAGCATGAAATGTCTTCCCAATTTTGTAATCCAGCGTCAATGCCCAATACGTATTTGTTTTCGGCTTTGAATCCAATACCTAGTGCCAATTCGTTTGGAATATCAGTATGTGCTCTTGTTATGTTTTCGGTGATAGTATCCTTCCCAATTTCTGTTACACCGCTAATTATGTATGAATTAAATGTTTCTGTTGCCTTGTATGAAAGTGATTGTTCTTTTTTCCACGTAGCACCGAATGTGAGTGTTTTTTCTTCGTTAATCTTCCAATTGTATTGAAGTCCAAGACCCCATAGGAAACCTGTTGTTTTGTATTCTAAGTCTTTTCGAGAATAAAATGCTGAAGATTCTTCGAAAAAATTTTCTCCCGTGTAGTTGGTTGTTCCAAAAAGATACGCCATGTTTGCTCCTAGAGAAAGCCCTTTGAATATCCGGACACCCGTGCTCAATAGAAATTGATTGATTCCTCCATCTCCTTTATACGAATACTGGGCAAGCGAATCGGAATAGCTCATATTATAACCCACACTATTGAATGGAAGCATGCCTACAGCACATCCCCAGCGGTTTGGAATGACGGGGAACGCAAGAGAGAATGATTCTATGCCGGCACTTGTTTGTGTTGCAGAAACATTGTTCTCTTCTGCTTTTCGGATATTGGCTCCTAATCCTACATTAAAAAGGAATGTTTCTCCTTTAATGCTTGACTGGTGAGCCGGATTGACCAAATTTATTTGTGTAGGACTTAGTAATCCTACACTGATGCCTCCCATTGCCTGATTGTAGGCAGTTGTGTTCGTGTATATATCACCATAGCCATAGCGTGAAAAGGGTGATGTTGTTTGTCGCTGTGCAAGCAATTGATTGCCTACCAATAGTAAACTTACTATGATAAAGAAGGTTCTATTTCTCATTATGTTCTAGGATGCTGAATAATCCAATCGCCGTCAAATTCGGGTAGGCAAAGATGGGTCTTTTTATTCTTTTTTCAAAGAAAAGGCAATCTCCGCCAGTAATTATAGGCGTAATACTTTGGTATTCAATTGTATAATTGTCTAAATATTGATTTATTTCATAAATGATTCCATTAATTACTCCGTTAACAATAGCACTATTGGTATCTTTCCCAATAAGAGACACTTCGTTGTTTGTAGCATGGAGTAATGGTAGATTCCTGGTAAATTCGTGTAAGGCTTTAAATCGGCTATTTAGGCCAAGAGAAATGTTCCCTCCAATAAATGTACTGTTACTGTCTATAAAATCAATGGTAAGTGCGGTACCTAAGTCGAAGATGAGTTTGTTCACGTGTGGATTCATTCTTTCGGCACCAACACAAGCCGCAATTCTATCTAGACCAAGAGTTTTGGGCGTTTCATATGCAATTTTAATCGGAATTTTAGTAGAATGGTTGAATTCCAATACGTGCTGATAATTCAAGCGACTCAATATGTCGCGAGAGTCATATTTAGAAACATTACATATGATTGCATTTAAAGCAGGTTTTTGGTACCCATTTTTGAAGAAATCGGCATATTCCCAACGGAAAATATCAATAATTGATCCGTTGCTCATGGTCGTGCATTTCAGGAAACTATTACCAGCATCAATTGCAAGATTCATTCTATTTTTAGTTTTGGGCAAAGATAATGATTATGTCAATTTTTTAAAGTATTCTCTACCATTTTGCAAAAAAAACGACGAAATGACTTGTTTTATTTGAAAAGGGAAAGAGTTTCTTATTCAATAAGATAAAACGTTGAATTGAATTTTTTAGAAAATGTTTCAGGAAAAAATTCGTTTGGTATTGTTTTTGCAAAATGAAATTGAATTTATATTTTTGAAGAGATGAAAAAAGTTATAGCAATACTATCGATTTTGTGTTTTTCTCTTGCGGGTTATTCACAGCAAAAACTTGCAACAGGCGGGTATCTGCTTCCTGCAGTGATTATTGATGGTGATACATTGGGAATTGTGCATGTGCCACGTGTATATGTGTTTCCAAAATTGCAATTCACTTCTAATGACGATTACGTAAAATATCGTCGTTTGGTGCGTGATGTTAAAAAAATGTATCCGTACGTACTTATTGCAAAACATACCTTTATGGAAGTGCAAATGATTATGGATTCCTTGCCAAACAATCGTCAACGCAGTAAATATGTAAAAGCAAAAGAGCAAGAATTGTGGGACTTATATGCCAAAGAATTGATGTCATGTTCTGTACATCAAGGTGAAATTCTTATAAAATTGGTAAATAGGGAGCTCAATTACACGCCGTACGATATTATAAAAGATTTGCGTGGAAATTTTTCTGCAATAATGTGGCAAGGAATGGCACGAACTTTTGGTGAGTCACTTAAGAGCTCGTATGATATGGACGGCGAAGATAAATTGATAGAACGAATTGTTTTGCAGTTAGAACAAGGAACGATATAATTTTTACACTCCTTCGCCCGAAACTACCGTTTTGATAGTGTAAATCAAAATTCTAATGTCAAGGTAAATTGACATATTTTCAATATAAATTATATCGTATTTCATACGGCTTGCCATTTCTTCAGGACTTTGTGCATATCCGTATTTTACTTGACCTAACGAGGTAATTCCCGGACGAACTTTTTGTAAGTGCGTGTAGTGAGGTGCTATAGCTACAATTCGGTCAATAAAAAATTGACGTTCTGGGCGTGGTCCTACGAGTGACATATCACCTATTAACACATTGAAAAATTGAGGAAGCTCGTCGATACGATATTTTCTCATAATCCGTCCCCATGGCGTTATTCTGTGGTCGTGTTCTGACGAAAGGCGAGGACCTCCCGACTCTGAATCAATATACATAGAACGGAATTTGTAGATGTTAAATGGTTTGCCATATTGCCCTATTCGCTCTTGTTTGTATAAGACCGGCCCTTTTGATGACAATTTTACCATAATTGCCGTAAAGAGGTAAATAGGGAAGCCAATGAGTAGTACAAGTATAGAAATAAAAATATCACTAAAGCGTTTTATTTTTTCTTGCCAAACTGGCATTACATTTTGAGAAATAACGATCAGAGGTTCTTCGTGGATTGAATCAAAAGTAACACGTCCTGAGATGATGTCGCAATTATCTGGTATAGCTTTGACTATAGCTTTTGTGCCTAATAGACAATGCAATATGTGCTCTATATATTTATGTTCTTTTGTTTCTATGGCAATAATCACTTCTTCTACTTCGTATTGTTTAAGAAATGTTTTTACTTCATCAACATGGCCCAAATGTGGCATATATTTCGCCATTTGGTAGTTTTCTTGTTGAATTACATTAACAAATCCAATGAATTTGTTTCCTCCTGATTTTTTTGCCGAAGAAAGTTGTAGGTACAACTGTTCGGCCCGCGCATTACTTCCTATCAATAAGGTGTTGAATCCAATTTCTCGACTGATAATTTTCTTTTTAGTTCGGGTAATTATGATGTAACGTGGAATGTATGTTACAACAAAATGTATCGATAACAAGATGAGGAGGGATTCGTAGTAGGCTTTATAGCTAGGCACGTTGTCGTCAAGTATGATAGCAAAAAAGAGGATTGATGATCCTAAAATTGTTACCCATAGCGTGTTGATGAATTCTTTGAGTCGAGATTTGCGGTACACGCGTTTGTAGCTGCTGCTCAAATAGTATAATATAATCCACATAAATGGAACAAGGCACAACCCATACACATAGTTAATGTCCATGGTAACGAGTCCTTTGTGCTGCGGAAATTTCATGTAGTATGCATCAATATACTCATTTCTGGCAAAAAAGAAAAGTGTCCATGCAATAGCAGCCGATAGAAAATCGGAGACTAAAAACAATATTGTTTGTCGTTTCTTATTCATACCAACAATTCAGTTTCCAAAGGTACATAAATTTGTTGAAGACACGTTTTTAAGATGTGCAATTTCGGCACATTATTATTTGTTTGCGGTTTGTTAGTATCGTTTTTCTGAAATTTAGGTATTGTTTTGATTCCCAAATATCGCGGAAAAGCGTGTTTTCTATAGTGCCGAATGTAAATGTATGATTTTTGTCAAAGCAGCAGGGGAGGACATTTCCATTCCATGCAACGATGCTCGAACTCCACATTTTCCAACAATGATTTCGCAGTTTGCTTTTTATGGTAAGATTGTTGTCCTGATAGTTGTATCTCCTGTTTTTTTCTGAAGGTAACATGTCAATGTTATGTGTGTCGTAGAATTGTGCTGTTTTGAAGGTAACAAGGTCTGCTTTGTATTGTGTAGCAATGCGTTTTATCTCGCTTTCGTGTCCTTCGGTGTGAGAGAATAACAGGCACTGAATTTCAACAAGAGGGAAGTATGAATGAGCTTTCGCTTTGGCTTCTTGTATGTTTTTTAGTCCTTCAAGAACTTTGTTGAAATTGCCGCCTTGGCGATATTTCTCATATGTGGCTTGGTCGTAACCATCAAGTGAAACAATGAGTTTTGTCAGTTTTGCAGCAACTAGTTGTTGTGCGATTTCTGTTGTAAGAAAATGTGCATTAGTAGAAAGCGATGAAAGTATTTTCGCTTGTGATAGTAGAGCAACTATTTTCGTGGTTCCTGAATTTACAAGAGGTTCTCCTTGAAAATAAACGTTTGCAAACCATGTATAGGTTTGTATTTGAGGTACAAGTTTTTGTACCATTGCTGTGGTGATTTTGCCTTTTGCAACCGTGCTTTGACCGTTTCCGGTGGGGCATTCGGGGCAGTGTAGATTGCAAATATTTGTTGGCTCAATGCTTAGAGAAATCGGGAACCCCGCAATTTTACCTTGTTTATTTACGCGTGCTGCATAATACGAACAAAAAACTTTAAGCATATTCCATAGGCGAGCAATGGAAACGCTTCGAAGTATTTGTGCTGAGAAAAGTAGGTAAAATCGTATCATGTTTCTATAGTAATGAAAAAAAATCCCCGAAA
>DAIOSV010000006.1:46339-57578 GCA_036752345.1 Bacteroidales bacterium
GAAACGAACAACATAGCTGAACCGTTTTTACATGTTGCAACGCAAGCACCGCAACCAATACAAGAAGCTGCATCCATTGCTTCGTCAGCGTCTTTC
Organism: Bacteroidales bacterium; assembly: GCA_036752345.1. Classification (GTDB taxonomy): domain Bacteria; phylum Bacteroidota; class Bacteroidia; order Bacteroidales; family UBA1715; genus UBA1715. Next base: position 46,436 of record DAIOSV010000006.1, read on the forward strand.
TTAGGAATTGCAATAGCATTTCCGTCAGGAACACCACCAGTGTTAACTGATACGAAACCGCCGGCTTGCATAATTTTGTCGTATGCGCTACGGTCTACAATCAAATCTTTGATGATAGGGAAACCTGCAGAACGCCATGGCTCTATAGTGATAGTATCACCATCTTTGAATTTACGCATGTGCAACTGGCAAGTAGTTACGTGGTCGTCTGGACCATGTGCTTCACCATTGATGTACATAGAGCACATACCGCAAATACCTTCACGGCAGTCGTGGTCAAATGCTACAGGTTCTTTTCCTTCGTTAATGAGTTGTTCGTTAAGAACATCCATCATTTCCAAGAATGAACTATTAGGTGAAATATTTTTTAAAGAATATGTTTCAAAATGACCTTGTTCTTTGGGACCTTTTTGTCTCCAAACTTTTAGTGTCAAATCCAAGTTTTGTACTTCGCTCATAACTCGATATATTTTTAATCCGTTAGGGATGTTAGACAAATGATTACTTATAATTTCTTTGTTTTAATTCGACAAATTCGAATTTCAACTCTTCTTTGTGAAGTTCTGGTTCGGCATTCTCACCTTTGTATTCCCATGCTCCAACGTAAGCATATTTAGAATCGTCACGTTTTGCTTCACCTTCTTCTGTTTGATGTTCTTCACGGAAGTGACCGCCACAAGATTCTTCACGTTGTAAAGCATCGCGAGCTAAAAGTTCTCCTAATTCCAAGAAATCAGCAACACGATTTGCTTTTTCCAACTCAACGTTAAGTTCATCAGCTTTTCCAGGTATGCGAACATTTTTCCAGAATTCTTCACGAAGTTCTTGGATTTTTGTGATTGCTTGTTCAAGACTTTCTTTCGTACGTCCCATTCCAGCGCCTTCCCACATGATATGTCCCAATTTCTTGTGAATGCTATCAACTGATTCTTTACCTTGAATACTCATCAACTTATTGATGTGTCCCTTTACATCAGCAACAGTTTTGGCGAATTCGCCTTGTGTTGTGTCCATTCTTGGCGTATGAAGTTCATCAGCCAAATAATTCTGAAGAGTGTATGGAAGAACGAAATATCCATCTGCCAAACCTTGCATAAGAGCAGAAGCACCTAAACGGTTAGCTCCGTGGTCAGAGAAGTTAGCTTCACCGGCTGCGAACAATCCAGGGATAGTTGTTTGTAATTCATAATCAACCCAAATTCCACCCATTGTGTAGTGAATAGCTGGGTATATTTTCATTGGAGTTTCGTATGGATTATCATTGGTGATTTTTTCGTACATCTGGAATAAGTTACCATAACGTGCTTCTACTACATCTTTACCAAGACGTTCAATAGCATATTTGAAATCCAAAAATACTGCACCACCTTTTTCAATTCCGAAACCTTTGTCGCAACGTTCTTTTGCTGCACGAGATGCAACGTCACGAGGTACTAAGTTACCGAAAGCTGGGTAGCGACGTTCCAAATAGAAATCGCGATCTGCTTCAGGAATATCAGTTGCTTTTTTGCGTCCTTCACGAACTGCTTCAGCATCTTCTTTCTTAGCAGGAGCCCAAATACGTCCATCGTTACGAAGAGATTCCGACATCAAGGTAAGTTTTGATTGGAATTCTCCATGAACTGGAATACATGTTGGGTGAATTTGAACGTAGCAAGGATTTGCAAAGAAAGCTCCTTTTTTGTATGCTTTCCATGCTGCACTACCGTTAGAACCCATTGCGTTGGTTGACAAGAAATATACGTTTCCGTATCCACCGGTACAAAGTACAACTGCGTGGCCGAAATGTGCGTCAATTTCACCAGTAATTAAATTTCTGGTAACAATACCACGACATTTGCCGTCAACAACAACGATGTCCATCAACTCGGTACGAGTATACATTTTTACAGTGCCTTTACCGATTTGACGACTTAATGCGCTATACGCACCAAGTAGCAATTGTTGTCCTGTTTGTCCTTTTGCGTAGAATGTACGAGAAACTTGAGCACCACCGAAAGAACGGTTGTCTAACAAGCCTCCGTAATCGCGAGCGAAAGGAACGCCTTGTGCAACACATTGGTCTATAATGTTGTTGCTTACTTCAGCCAAACGATATACGTTAGCTTCGCGAGCACGATAGTCGCCACCTTTAATGGTGTCGTAAAACAAGCGATATACACTATCGCCATCATTTTGGTAATTTTTTGCTGCGTTGATACCACCTTGTGCTGCAATAGAATGAGCACGACGTGGACTATCTTGATAGCAAAAACATTTTACGTTAAATCCAAGTTCGCCAAGAGAAGCTGCTGCAGATGCACCAGCCAAACCAGAACCAACTACGATAACATCAAGTTTACGTTTGTTGGATGGGTTTACAAGTTTTTGATGAGCTTTGTAATTTGACCACTTTTCAAATAAATGACCTTCTGGTATTCTACTATTTAATGTTGCCATAATATCTTATTTTCAGTAATAGTTAAACAAAAGTTAATTAAGCAGCGCAACAGCCTTGTACGAAAAAGAATACAACTACTGCTACGAAAGCAAGGCAGATAATGGTAGCAACAATGTCGCCTAAGCATTGTAAACGGCTCATCCATGTCTTGTTATTCCAACCAATTGTTTGGAATGCGCTCCAAAATCCGTGAGTTAAGTGGAACCAAATAGCAACCAACCAAATAATATAGCTAATAGCAACAGGAGCTTGGCTAAAATAGTAAGCAATCCATGCAGCACCATCAGTAGTACCATAGGTACCTTCAACGCCTGCTAATTCAGCAAACATCATTTTGTACCAAAATTGGCTTAAGTGAAGTACTATACCAAGAATGATAATGATTCCAAGTACAAGCATGTTGTTTGATGCCCATTCTACTGATGCAGGGCGAACAGCTTCTGCATATCTGTCATTGCCACGAGCTTTGCGATTTTGAAGGGTAAGAATAAATGCATACACAAAGTGGATAACCATACCTAGGGCAAGGCCGGCTGTACCAATTAATGCATACCAATTCGTTCCCAAAAATTCACATACCTTGTTGTATGCGTCACCTGAAAAAATTGCAACAGTGTTCATTGTTGCGTGGAAAAGTAAAAACAGAATCAAACAAAGTCCTGTAATACTCATCAAAAATTTCTTCCCTATTGAAGAAGTTAAAAGATTAGGATTTGACATAAAATTATTTTTTAGTTTGCTTTAATAATTTATTGTCGCAAAAATACAATTTTTATCAAAATACCTACAAAAGTTGAGTCTATTATTACTAATATTTTTATTCTGAGTGGCGATTGAATTTATTTTATTATTTTTGCTCGCTAATCAAATAATGTATAAGGATTACAATGGCAGATGATTTATTAAAAAAAGTTATTGCTCACTCAAAGGAATATGGCTTTATCTTCCCATCGAGCGAGATTTACGACGGCTTAGGTGCCGTGTATGACTATGGTCAAAATGGTGTTGAATTAAAAAATAACATAAAGCAGTATTGGTGGAATGCTATGGTGCGTTTGCATGAAAATATTGTGGGTATTGACTCCTCAATTTTTATGCACCCAACAATATGGAAAGCTTCAGGTCACGTTGATGCGTTCAATGATCCATTGATTGATAACAAAGACTCTAAGAAACGCTATCGTGCTGATGTGTTGATTGAAGAAGAACGCGAGAAACACAATCAGAAAATTCTTAAAGAGATAGAAAAAGGTCGTAAAAAATTTGGCGATGGCTTTGATGAAGCAAAAGCTCGCGAAACTAACCCAAACATCTTGCGCGAACAAGCAAAGATTGATGAAATAACAAAACAATATGATGCAGCATTGAATGCAAACGATTTGGCTGCAATGCGTCAGTTGATTATTGATTTGGGTATTGTTTGTCCTATTTCCGGAACGGCAAACTGGTCTGATGTACGTCAGTTCAATTTGATGTTCGAAACAAAATTAGGTTCTACGGCAGAAGGCGCAAGTTCTATTTATCTTCGTCCTGAAACTGCTCAAGGTATATTTGTGAACTATTTGAACGTGCAAAAAACCGGTAGAATGAAAATACCATTTGGTATTGCACAAATTGGTAAAGCATTTAGAAATGAAATCGTTGCTCGCCAGTTCGTGTTCCGAATGAGAGAGTTTGAACAAATGGAAATGCAATTTTTCATTCGCCCTGGCTCTGAATTGGAATGGTTTAAGACATGGAAAGAAAACCGTTTGGCATGGCACGAAGCGCTTGGCATGGGAAAAGAAAACTATCGTTTCCACGACCACGAAAAACTTGCGCATTATGCAAATGCTGCAACAGATATTGAGTTCAATTTCCCAATGGGATTCAAAGAACTTGAAGGAATTCATTCACGTACCGACTTTGACTTGAGTCAACATCAAAAATTCTCAGGAAAGAAAATTCAATATTTCGATCCTGAATTGAACGAAAGTTACACTCCGTACGTTATAGAAACATCAATCGGTTTGGATAGAACGGTGTTGGCTGTTTTGAGTCATTCGTACTGCGAAGAAGAAGTTGATGGCGAAGTACGCGAAGTATTACGACTTCCTGCAGAATTGGCTCCAGTGAAGGTTGCTGTTATGCCGTTGGTAAAGAAAGATGGTTTGCCAGAAATTGCACAAAAAATAATGCACGATTTGGAAATTGAATGCAATTGCCAATATGAAGAGAAAGATTCAATCGGAAAGCGTTATCGCCGTCAAGATTCAATCGGTACTCCATATTGTGTAACTGTTGACCATCAAACGTTGGAAGACAATACCGTTACCGTTCGTGAACGTGATAGTATGTCACAAGTTCGTATGCCAATAAGTGAAGTAGTGGCAACTCTTCCACAAAAAGTTTCTTTGAATAATCTTTTAAGAAAATTACAGAAGTAAACGCCTATGAAACGCACAACAAAACGACAAAATAAAGTCATCAGACAACGAATTCTTTCGTCATACACATCTACATTGATTAGTGTAGCATTGGTATTGTTTGTGTTGTGTCTTATAGGTATGTTGCTTACCAGTGAGCGCGCTTTGTCAAAACAAATTAAGGAAAAGGTGGGCTTTACCTTGTTCTTAAAGTCCGACATTCGTGAAGCCGATATGCTTGAGTTGCGCAAAAAGATAGACGCAATGGAGATGGTTAAGTCAACAGAGTATATATCTTCTGAGGAAGCAAATAAACGATTGGCAGAAACGTTGGGACAAAATTACATTGATTTAGCGGAAGGAAATCCAATACCACCGTCTCTTGAAGTCCATTTCTATGCTGATTATGCTACACCCGAAAATTTTATTTTTATAGAGCAGCAGTTCAAGAATAATGAAATGGTGGATTCCATTCACTACGACAGGTCGCATGTGAAATCATTAAATTCAAACATTAAGAAAGTTAGTTTATTCTTGCTATTATTGAGCGTTTTGCTATTTATGGTTTCGGTTGTATTGATACACAACACAATCCGATTGTCAATTTATTCAAAACGATTCCTCATACGAACCATGCAACTGGTGGGTGCAACGAATCATTATATTCGTTCTCCATTCCTACTCAGAGGCACGTTCCAAGGCTTTCTGAGTGGACTGATTGCCGTAGCTTTAACAGCAGGTATTCTTTACTTTTTGCATATTGAAGCTGCAGAAATGTTAAAATATCTTGACTTTGAGCTATTAGGTGTTGTATTTTTGGCAGTGATTTTAATTGGAATGTTGCTCACGTTTATCGCAACGTTTTTTGCTTTAAATAAATTTTTGAAAATTAATACAGACGAATTATACATTATATAAATATGAATTTCTTAAAAAAAATGCAAACTACAGAGGAAGATCGAAATTACACATTTAGCCGTGTGAATTATATCCTCATAATAATTGGTGTTGTGATTCTTGTTGTCGGTTTCGTATTATTGTCAGGTGGGGCATCAACAAATCCAAATGATTTTTATCCTAATGGCGATGAAACACAAGTTCCCGAAATCTTTAATTTCAGAAGATTGACATTGGCTCCAATCGTAATCCTTATCGGATTTTTCTTTGAGATTGTTGCCATTCTATGGAAACCTAAAAATGACAAATAATGACAATCATTGAAACTATTATTATTGCTATAGTAGAAGGGCTTACAGAATTTTTGCCGGTTTCTTCAACGGGGCACATGATAATTACACAAAATTTGTTGGGAATACCGCAAGGTGACCCTTTTGTGCATGCGTTTACGTTTATCATTCAATTTGGCGCTATTTTGAGCGTTGTTTTTTTGTATTGGAAACGGTTTTTCAAACTCAACAATGCACCAATTCCCGAAGGAAGTACGACGTTGCAGGCATTCAAACATAAATGGTATTTTTATTGGCTGTTGTTTGTAGGTGTGCTTCCGGCTGTAGTAATTGGATTAGTTGCGAAAAAATCGGGCTTGCTTGATTGGTTGCTTGATAGTGTGTGGGTTGTTGCAATCATGTTGGTGGCAGGTGGTATATTTATGTTGTTTTGCGATAAGTTATTTAATAAAGGTAGCGAACAAAACGAAATAAATGAAAAACGTGCATTTCGCATTGGTTTGTTCCAATGTATTTCGGTAATTCCGGGTGTAAGCCGTTCTATGGCCACAATAGTTGGTGGTATGGCTCAGAATCTGACACGTCAAAAAGCGGCAGAATTTTCGTTTTTCCTCGCAGTGCCAACAATGGCAGGTGCAACGTTACTTGACCTTCTTGATTTGTTTAAGGGAGATACTGTTTGGGCAACGTCCGACAATGTGACGATGCTTATAGTTGGATGCGTAGTAGCGTTTGTCGTTGCTTTGATTGCTATGAAGTGGTTCGTGGCGTTTCTTACAAAATATGGATTCAAAGCATTCGGTGTATATCGCATAGTAATAGGAATAGTGATAATTGTATTTTTGGCAACAGGTCACGGATTACAAATGGTAGATTGATGAATTTCGTAGAGGGAGAAGTAGTATATTTGAACAAGCCACAACAGTGGACCTCATTTGATTTGGTAAACAAAACCAGATATATGCTTCGTCGTGCCCTTGGCGTAAAAAATATAAAGGTTGGACACGCCGGTACTCTCGATCCGTTGGCTACCGGAGTCATGATACTCTGTACCGGAAAGGCAACAAAACAGATAGATACCTATTTGCATAAAGACAAAGAATACATTGCAACTATAAAATTAGGAGCAACAACACCATCGTTTGATAAGGAAACTGAAGAAGATGCAACATTTGAAACGTCACATATTACACGCGAATTGGTAGAACAAACGTTACAGAAATTCAGAGGAGACATTGAGCAAGTGCCTCCCGCATATTCGGCCATACGAGTACAAGGACATCATGCCTATGAATTGGCTCGCAAAAATCAAGATGTAGAAATGCCTGCGCGTACCGTTCGTATTGACGATTTAGAATTGTTGAGCTATGAGTTACCATATATTCAGGTACGAGTAGCATGCAGTAAAGGAACGTATATTCGCTCTTTGGCGCGAGATTTAGGCACAGTTATGAATACCGGTGCATATTTAACGGCATTACAACGCACTAAAATCGGCGATGTTACATTGTCTGATTGCGTTACAATAGAACAGTTACAACAAATAATTGAACAGGAAAAAATTATATAATTATGAAGTTATCAGAGTTTAAATTAAAAATCCCTGCTGAGTCAATTGCAATGTACCCGGCAGCTAACCGTGATGAAGCCCGCTTGATGGTGCTCAATGCGAAAACAGGCGAAGTGGAACACAAACTTTTTAAAGATATAATTGAGTATTTTGACGATAAGGATATACTCGTACTCAACAACACCAAGGTTTTTCCTGCTCGTTTATATGGAAACAAAGAACGTACTGGTGCTCAAATAGAGGTATTTTTGTTGCGTGAATTGAGCCGCGAACAGTATTTATGGGACGTTTTGGTTGATCCTGCTCGTAAAATTCGTATCGGAAACAAATTGTATTTCGGTGAAAACGATGAATTGGTAGCCGAAGTTATTGATAATACCACATCGCGCGGTCGTACAATTCGCTTTTTGTGTGAAGAAGACTATGATACTTTCAAGAGAATCTTGTTCTCGTTAGGCCAAACTCCACTTCCCGACCATATCCTAGATGCTCGTCGTCAAGGAGCAAAACAGATACTTGAAGAATCTGATCAAGAACAATTTCAAAATATATTCGGAACAGAAGAAGGTTCTGTTGCATTACCGGCAGCTGGTATGCACTTTAGCCGTGAGTTAATGAAACGCCTTGAAATTAAAGGAGTGGATTTTTCGTATGTCACACTTCACATGGGGTTGGGAAATTTCAGTGCCGTTGAAGTAGAAGATTTGACAAAGCATAAAATGGATTCTGAGCGAATGATTATTACAGATGACGTGGCAGATGCCGTTAATAATGCGCGAGAATACAAAAAACATGTATTTGCTTGTGGTACTACTGTGCTTCGTGCTATGGAATCATCAGTTTCAATGAATGGTTTCTTGAAAACATACGACGGATGGACCAATAAATTCATCTTCCCGCCCTACGATTTTTCAATAGCAGACCGACTTATTTCTAATTTTCATTTATCACAATCGACAATGCTCATGATGGTGTGCGCATTTGGGGGATTCGATACCGTTATGAAGGCATACAACACCGCAATAAAAGAAGGCTATCGTTTTGGCTCATATGGTGACGCCATGCTGATTATCAAGTAACGTATGATATCCGTAATTATTTGCACATACAATAGAGATTCGTACATTTATAAAACTCTAGAGTTCGTAGCAATAAATGATTTGTCAACCGAGGAGTACGAAATTTTATTGATTGACAACAATTGTACCGACAATACTGTAGCTGAATGTCTGAGATTTCAGAAAAGCTTCCCTAACGTTCGATATCGCTATTTTTTAGAAACAAATCAAGGGCTCTCATATGCGCGCAATAGGGGAATTGCAGAAGCGCACGGTGATTGTTTTCTTTTTTTGGACGATGATGCGTTTGTGGAGTTTAATTATCTCAGAAACCTACGTTTGTATTTGTCACAATACCCTGAAATGATGGCGTATGGCGGCAAAATTATTCCGCTCTATGAAACGGGTTACGAACCCGATTGGATGTCTCCATGGTTGGTGCCAATAGTTTCGGCTATAGACAAAAGCCCCGACATTGTACCTTTTACCGGTAAGTCATATCCGATAGGCGCAAACATGGGATTCCGTCGCAGTTGTATTGAGAAAGTTGGATTGTTCAATACCACATTGGGCCGTACTAAGAAGAATTTGATAGGTGGGGAGGAGAAGGATATATTTAACCGAGTGCAGCTACAAAATATGCAGGTACTCTATTTCCCCAACTTGATAGTTCATCACGTAATACCCGAAAGCAGAACAACAATGACGTATGTCAGAAATATGGCTGTTGGTGTGGGTCAAAGTGAAAAAATCCGTTGCTCTTCATGCGTGAAAGAGTACCTTGCGGTAATTCTCAAAGAATTGATTAAATGGGGAGGCTCAATTGTTTTGGCACTCTATTATTTTTTACTTGGCAAGCCATTAAAGTCAAAGGCTTTGTTGGTTTTCCGTTGGAACGTAACAAAAGGTTTACTGCAATGATAGACCCCCAAATAGAGGAATCGTGGAAAACGGTATTGATAGAGGAATTCAATAAGCCCTATTTCTATGCCTTGAAGGAATTCCTTGTTGAGGAAAAAAAGCAGTACACCGTTTATCCTGAAGGAAAAAATATTTTCAACGCATTTGCGTACACGCCGTTCAGTAAGGTGAAAGTTGTGATAATAGGTCAAGACCCATATCATGGGCCGGGACAAGCCCACGGACTTTCGTTTTCAGTGCCCGAAGGCATTGCAAAACCACCTTCGCTCCAAGATATTTTCAAGGAATTGCAGACCGATGTAGGGAAGGAGATACCCGAAAGCGGCAACTTGGAATCGTGGGCGCGACAAGGCGTAATGCTTCTCAATGCAACACTTACCGTTCGGGCTAACCAACCCGGATCGCACCAAAAACATGGCTGGGAAACGTTTACCGACACCGTTATAAAAACCCTCTCTGCCGAGAAAAACGGTTTGGTTTTCTTGCTTTGGGGCCGCTTTGCACACGACAAAGAACAATTGATAGACAGCACAAAACATTTCGTGCTCAAAGCAGCACACCCGTCACCGTTTTCGGCCTATCATGGATTTTTTGGATGCAAACATTTCTCGCAAACCAACGAAATATTGCAAGCACAAGGCGAAACGCCAATTGTGTGGTAATCTGTAACGATAGTTTTTGGGTTAATTGGTGAGGTGGTTAATCGGGTAGCGATTACTGCCGCCACGTCATTCCGAATGAGCGATAGCGACTGAGGAATCCCCGTATGAAACGACAACGTTCATTCACGAATGGTATGTAGATACGCACCATGGTTCGTATCTACGGAACTGTCACCTATTTTAATTGTAGTTTTCTATACTGTAAATTTTTGTAATCATTTGGATTAATTGTGTCCTGCTTTATTATTTTTTCGGACTTGTTATAATAGTATCGGTAAATGATATTATTATTCTGATTGTCTTTGTAATATTTTATCTTAACATAATCAGGCTGAAAGAATTCTTCTTCTATCGTGTAATCATCATGATAGGAATCATAAAAACCCTCAGTATCAGTTTTGGTATATATTTTTTCTCCTTTTATGTTTTTATAAGTGTATCGGTAATATCCTGGAGTATAAAAAAACCAGTAACCGAGAGACTTTCTTTCTTAACAATGGTATCTAAATAATAGGTTGTATTAATTAATCCTCTATCAGTTATATTTACCGTATCTTGATTCAAAATCACTCCCTGTTTATTATAATAGGTTCTGTGAAATAGGTATTTCTTATTACGGTCTTGGTTATATTCAATTCGTAGATATTCGGGGTTGAAAAATTCTTCTGTTGTGGTCAAATTATTTTTTGGTGCGACAACGTCGTATCGCGATATTTGGTCTATCGGTGTGTAATATTTATAGTGTGCCGAACCATTTGTATATTTAATTTCTTCACTATTCAAAATTCCATTTATTATGGATTTTGAATAAGAGCTATCTTTTGTATAGTTTCCATAGTCTTCAACAATACGGGTTGAATCTTTAAAAGAAAACACATCTTTTATTCTTTCTCCATTTTT
>DAIOSV010000007.1:0-1060 GCA_036752345.1 Bacteroidales bacterium
TTTCGCGAACGCGCATCTATTGAACGTTTGGTAATTCGTACCTCATGAATCTCGTTCATCGGCAGAGGTAATTGTTCCGCTACCGTTTTTTTGAGCAAGAAATCATTGGCGGCAATTTTAGGAGAAACTTGTATTGAGAGTGTTTGTAGCATACTTATTCAAAATGAAATGACAGAACAAAGATTCGGTTTTTAATAGCATCAACTGCCGTACAATATTCTGTTGGTTCCGTTTGAAGAATATTTCGCATACCAAAACTATATTTAAACTCTGCAGCAAACTTAAAATAAACAAGGAAAAAATCCACACCAAAACCAAATTCATAAAAATAATCAAGAGGATCCGGATTAATTGTATAGCCTTCATTTTCCCTTCCTGCTCGTTTCGCATCAAGGTCATAACGTACGGCCATTCCACCTATCAAATACGGACGGTAATTATTTATTCTTTTTCCTCTAAACTTCAACAGAAGTGGCACATCAATGTAGATGCTCGGGATTTTCATGGTGTATTCATACAACGTCGGCTCAAACCGTGGAGTTCCCGGTTTCCGCATTTGATACACCAAGTTTCGTTGTCCAAGCATTAATCCGGGCAAAAGTCGAAGCGAAAAATAATTTCCCAAACGTAATTCACTGATAACGTTGAAATTAAATCCTACGGTGCCGTGCGCCTCAACTTTATAAACTGAGTCAGCCAAACCAGTATATAGAAGTGATGAATCAGGGAAAATCCGATAATTCATTTGATTTGTCGCCAACGTGAAACCAAGATGGAACCATTTTTTATCGTACTCCTGATTGTGCAATAGCTTCTTTTGCTGCGCAAAACTTTGCGTGGCAACCAACAATAAGAGAAATATTTGAAGGACCTTTTTCAACAAAAAATTTTTACAAAAATAGTGTTTTTACGATTGCGTTTACTTCGTACAAATGTAAAGTGATGCTATTCCAAACGATAAAGAATGAACAATAGTATTTGAAAAACCGGCTTTTAAAGTTTCTTGCACAAATTTCTCGCCATACGGGAACTCTTGTACCGAATTGAAAAGATAGAAATA
>DAIOSV010000007.1:1160-2223 GCA_036752345.1 Bacteroidales bacterium
TCAGCATCGCCAACTTCAAGCGAAACAACCGATTGCAGATTTTGTTTGGCAATTTTTTCAACACCTACCGCAAGCATTTTTTCTGAAATATCAATTCCTGTGATTTTTGACGGATGCAATTTTTGAGCAGAAAGCACGGCAAAATCGCCGGTACCGGTAGCCACGTCCAGCATGGTCTGCGGATTCAATGGTTTGAGTCCTTTTATTGCCTTGTTGCGCCATATTTTGTCAATATTGAGCGACAGTGCATGATTCAAAAAATCATACGTGCCGGCTATGTTATTGAACATTTGCGCAACTTGCTCTTTTTTCGTTTTATGAGAATCTTTGTACGGAATCGCCATCGTTCGTCGCCTTGAATTTGATGCAAAGATAAAGTTATCTCTTTACATATTGATGTAGAAGCCAATACGAAAATTGGGAAAACTAGAATTATTTCACCCTTAATTCATTCTATCTCAAAATTGAGGGTTCACCAAAAAAACGTATACTTGCAATAAGAAATAACGAAGATGGCGATTTTACTTTCTCTTGCTTGGACAATCATATTCCTTTTTATTATTTGGAGACATCCGTTTTTCAAGATTCAAGGCATTGCGCAATGGATAATTTTGGCATTCTTCGTGGGTAAAATTGGCGTATCGGTTGTGCTAAACTACATTTACACAACGTATTACCCCGACACTTCTACCAGCGACATTCACAAATACTTTAACGATGCGGTAGCGCTTTTTGAATCAATTCACGTGTCAGTTATTGATTACTTGAAAATATTGCTCGGCATTGACATGAACAATCCGCGCATTGTGGAATATTTAGGAAATACCAATTACTGGACTCGCCAATATGAATACGGATTTTTCACTGATAATCAGACAATTATACGGGTAAATATGCTCGTCATGTTAGTTTCGGGGAAATTGCTCAGCGTGCATTATCTGTTTGCCGATTTTGTATCGCTCTTCTCGTTCTTCTTGATTTACAAAGCGTTTGCAAAATTGTTCGATGCAAAATACGTTTTGCTCTTTTTTATTTTTCTCATGCCATCATGTCTTTTATGGAC
>DAIOSV010000007.1:2323-3656 GCA_036752345.1 Bacteroidales bacterium
TCAAAACGAAGCGATTTTATCAATACCGCAATCGTAGAAAATGCAGGCAGTTACATAGCTATTGGCAAAATTGAACCAACCGTATGGAATTTCCTAAGCGAAACGCCACGAGCACTCTGGAACGGTCTTGCACTTCCCTACATTTGGAATATTCAAAGCATCATTCATAGCGTTTCTGCGCTGGAATCGTTGCTCTTTTTTGTATTGTTGGCACTCATGATTTTTTTCTACAAACAGCCACGCGACGAACAAAAAAATTTCATTTGGTTTTGCATTGCTTTTTCGCTTGTATTAGTGTGGATTATAGGCATAACGACTCCGGTAGTCGGCGCAATTGTTCGCTACAAAATGCCATGTTTTCCATTTTTATACACTACTTTTGCTTTGCTCATTGATTGGGACAAGATTATACTCAGATTTAAAAGGAAATAGACATGATAGAAACACAATCTTTTGATTACGAACGTCTTCGAAATTTTACGACGAATGTTTTAGAAGCTATGGGACACTCCCACGAAGATGCATTATTAGGCTCAGATGTTTTACTTTCTGCAGACCTTCGAGGCATTGATTCTCATGGAGTTGCACGACTTCGTGGATATATAAATCTTTGGAAAGCAAACCGAATGAACCCACAACCGAAGTTGCGCATAGAACACGAAACTCCATCTACTGCGACAATCGACGGCGATAACGGATTAGGACTTGTAGTTGCTCCAAAAGCAATGAAATTAGCGATAGAAAAAGCGCAAAATGTTGGATGCGGTTTTGTTGCTGTGAACAATTCAAATCACTTTGGTATTGCGGGTTACCATGCCATGATGGCGTTGGAACACGATATGATTGGTTTTGCATCGACTAACGCAACGCCAACAACTGCGCCTACATTTGGTAAACAAAAAATGTTGGGAACAAACCCTATTGCTGTAGCATTTCCTACAGGAAAACAACCAAATTTAGTTGCTGACTTTGCATCTACCGCAACTGCCGTTGGCAAATTGGAAATATTGCAACGCAAAGGTCAAGACGCTCCTCTAGGATGGATTCAAGACAAAGACGGAAATCCAACAACAGATTCTTTCGGTTTGAAAAAAGGTGGCATGTTGCTTCCGTTAGGTTCTGACCGCGAACACAGTAGCCACAAAGGTTTCTGCCTTGGTTCTATTGTAGACATTATGTGTGCCGTACTTTCGGGCGCAAATTATGGACCTTGGGTTCCTCCGTTCCTTGCGTTTCTACAACCTCGCGAAGACCTTGTAGGAAAAGGAATTGGTCACATTGTAGGAGCTATGCGCGTTGATGCTTTCAGACCTACCGATGAGTTCAAGAGACA
>DAIOSV010000007.1:3756-41864 GCA_036752345.1 Bacteroidales bacterium
AACCGCACCAATGTGCAATTTGCACACGTTATAAATCGGCATTTGGTTGAAATAAAAATCTGGGAACGTGGCGTTGGAAACACGCTTGCATCAGGAAGTTCATCGTGCGCAGTTGCTTCTGCTATGCGAAAAAACAACTTGGTTGACCAAGATGTAACAATAAAAATGCCCGGCGGCGAACTGCAAATTTCCATTGACGATGAATGGAACATAAAAATGACCGGACCGGCTCAAGAAATATGTTCAGGCGTATTTTCCAAAGAAATGCTTGAAGCATAAATCATACAACATACTCCAACAAAAAAGCAACGAACGTAAAACCCTCGTTGCTTTTTTGTTTTATGACTTTTTAAGCTGAATTTATATTTCGCCGGAAATGATTTTCTTGCAATACGGTACTATATTTTCGTTCTTTGAGATTTTCACGCCAACTATTCCAGCTCGCTCTGCGGCTTCTATGTCGCGTTCTCCGTCGCCAATCAAGTACGACTGATTTCTGTCAATATCAAAATCAGCGATTGCTTTTTCAATTAGCAAAGAGCCCGGTTTTCGGCATTCGCATGGACCGGTTATAGAAGGATAATGTGGGCAGTAATACACGCCAGCTAAGTCAATTCCCTGTTCTTTTAATTTTTCACACATGTAGGCGTGAAGCACTTCTACATCATGTTCGGTATATTCACCTTTTGCCACACCACCTTGATTGGTAATGACAACAAAAATATATCCTGCATCGCGCAACAAACGCAAACCCTCAAACAATCCGGGATTAAAGTAAAAATCTTCAATTTTGTACGTGTAATACAACGTACCATCGTTTATAACGCCATCGCGGTCAAGGAATATCGCTTTTTTCATACTAACAATCAATTTCTAATCCGTCGTATCCAAGATACACATTTGGTGGGAGTAACATACTCGTTTCGGCATAAAAACCTATATCGTGGCTCATATGCGTGAGATATGCTTTTTGTGGGTGTACTTTTTCAATTATTTCGAGAGCTTGCGCAACCGAAAAATGAGAATAATGAGGGTGGAAACACAACGCATTTATAACTAAAACCTCCACTCCGTCAAGCAAGTCCATGGTTTTTTGAGGAATCATGGACGCATCGGTAATGTATGCGAATTGCCCAATTCTGTATCCGAAAATTGGTAAATCCATATGCTTCACGCGCAGTGGTTGAATAGTAATTCCGCTATATTCAAACGCCTCCTCGGTAATTTCCTGCACATTCATCATAGGCACTCCCGGATATTTATGTTTTTTAAACACATAGGAATATTCCTTTCGGATAGCTTCTATCACACGATTTTCGCCAAAAATTGCCAACGCTTGATGCATCATGAAATTGAATGGTCGAATGTCGTCCAATCCGGCTAAATGGTCTTTGTGTTCATGAGTAATGAGCAATGCGTCAAGCGATACTATCTTATTTGTAAGCATTTGTTGACGGAAATCAGGACCGGCATCTATCACAATGTGCACGCCATTAACATCAAGGAAAAATGCAGTACGTAATCGTTTATCATGCGAATCGAGAGACTTACAAACAGCACATTCACAACCAATTACCGGAACGCCTTGCGAAGTTCCTGTGCCAAGAAATATGCCGTGAATATTATATCTCATTTGTATCTTCTTTCGGTTCGTCAGGATACGGAACGCGCGCATGATACAAGTTTATCAACTTTTCGACAAAGACACCTTTCACTATATCCAAATCTTTTAATGTAATATCGGCATACTCCAATTGCTTACTTTGGATTAAATGGTCAACAATTTTTTGTACCAATGCTTCCACTTGTTCTCGCGTTTCAAGATTCACACTACGCGAAGCCGCTTCTACACCATCGGCGAGCATTATTACCGCTAATTCTTTATTCACAACTTTTGATGTAGGATATTGGAACAATGATTCATCAACAGGTTCGTCGGGATGCATTTTCTTATATTTATCAAGGAAAAACATCGTCTTTGAATTACCATGATGCCCATATATAATTTGTTCCAAAGAATATGGCAGTCCATTTTTTCGTGCAAGTTCACGTCCGTACACCACGTGATTAATGATAATCTGCGCACTTTTTTCAGGTGGTAGTTTATCATGTGGATTTTCCTTAAACGTCTGGTTTTCAACAAAGAATGCCGGATTTTTTAATTTCCCCACATCGTGATACAAACCGCCAATTCTACCAAGCAAATCGTTGCCACCTATTTCACGAAGCGCAACTTCAACAAAGTTTGCTACCTGCAAAGAATGCTGAAACGTACCCGGAGCTTTATCGGAAAGTTCTCGCAACAAGCCGCGGCTTGTGTCGGAAAGTTCAAACAAGGTAATATCTGATGGGAATCTGAAAATTTTCTCAAACACAAAAATGAACAAATAGGTGGTAAGCAAAAGCACACAACTCGCAAGGAACCACAACAATTGTGTCCAATCAAAGCCCGAAATTCCACCTAACTTCACGAGCGATAATGCGAAGAAGATTCCGGCATACGAAACAAAAGCAATTATTGCGGTAAAAAACAAGAAACTCCGTTGATAGTGATTTCCAAGGCTATACAATGCAATTACGCCAACTGAGATTTGCAAGAAGGTGAAATCGAACGGATTGGGCGCTATGAACCCGATTATAAGCATTGTCACTATATGAACGAACAATGCTACACGAGCGTTAAGAAAATTCTTTATCAAAATTGGCAAAGCTACGTATGGTACGAGATAAATACTCACATGATTGAATTTTTGTGTAACGGTTGCCATTGCCACAAAAAGAACTACCACCGAAACTATAAACAACGAATATTTCACTCTGGCAAATACTTCGGGCTCGGAGTATAGAATCAATAAAATCAGTACAAGAAAAGCCACAAGAGTCAAGACAAACTGACCTGCTCCAATTGCTATTCTTCCATCAAACGTTACATTTCCCGATTCATATTCTTTTTTGAGAGAATTGAGCACTTTAATATCACTCTCCGTAACCACAGAACCGCGACTTATAATACGCGTTCCCTCGGTTACATATCCATATTTTTCCGAAACAGTTGCAAGCAACTCTTCTTTCATTTCCGATGAAACCTCGTCGTTGTATATGGTATTTGGCACTAATGCATTGAAAATAATTTCTTTGAATTTCATTCGTTGTATTGAATCGAAACTAGCCGGAATTTTTTGCATCAAATCGCCATGAGCCTCAGGAAGCGTGCGCACCGAATGTATTGAAAGGCGCTCTCTTTCGGGCAAACGCTCTACAACCAAGGTTTTGTATGGTTTCTGCACATCAATGATACCTGCATCATAAATTGAACGAAGCAATCTATCAAAGTCAGATAATCCTTCCGATGCTACCAATGTCTTGTAATCGTTCACAGAATCGCTCACGGAATGATATAAATTGTGTAGGAATCCTTCATAAATTGAATTTATTACTTGATTGTACACCGTAGAATCGTAGGTATAATAAGGAGAAAATTTCTTCATCACGCTGTCGCGCTGCGCTTGTATTTCATCTTCGGTTTTATCAATAGAAAATCCAAATGGAGCATACAAATCGTCATGAAGCCAAACTTTATTTTGTTGATATTCAAACTCGAATTTCTTTTCGTTTGGCATAAAGAGCATAACCGAAACCATGCCTAACGAAAATAAAATTAATGAGATAATAAAGAGTTTGTGGGCCTTTATAAACTCGAAAAAATTCTTCATTGAAATTTGATTTTAATATTCGCAAGTAAAAATATATATTTACTGTCAATTTTTAAGCATAAAAGCAATGACAAAATTACGATTAGTTTTCAACGTAGAAGAGGGCACCTTAATCAACGAAAAATATATTATTCAAAAAGATATGCTTAACCATATAGCTATGGTTCTTTCTAATATTCGCAATAGTGAAAACGATGTTATTTTAGTTACTGCCGGTGCCATTGCATCTGGTATTGAGCAAACAAAACGCTCTCACTACCCTACGCTATTGAGCGACAAACAAGCTCTTGCGGCGATTGGTCAGGTTGAATTGATAAAACGCTATCAAAACATTTTTGACGAATACACGCAAATGATAGCCCAAGTCTTACTTGCTCGCGACATTATTGAAAATCCGAAGCAACAATTCAATGCGAAAAACACTTTCAAGAAATTACTTTCGCTTGGCATTATTCCTGTAATCAACGAAAACGATACCATTTCTACCGCCGACATTGAGTTGGAAAACAACTATATGCTGACAGTTACCGTTGCTGACATTATTTCTGCTCACGCGCTCATTCAAATCAATAAAGACATGTCGTTCAAGATATTATGCAAGGGAAATGATTTCTGCTACCATTGCAAAGACAAAGACGAACTCTTTAAATTTGTGAGAGAATACAATAAAAAACCAAACGGGAAAAATTTTCACTATCCAATAGTTTTCCCTTCCGATTGCAAGAAAAAAGAGTAAAAAGTGGACAAAAACTTTTGCATTTTCAATGGCGAATTAGTTAAGATTTCGGAACTTAACAATGCCCCTGTTTTTGCAATTAACGAATCGGTAAAAGAAGATATTCGGCTCTACAACACCAAACCTCTGTGCCTTGGACGACACGTTCAATACATGGAAGAACTGCTTCAGGACAAAGAAATTGCCGTTCCTAAAAAATTCACGGTCGCCAACCTAGATCGCTACATTCATCGTTTGCTTAACGTAAACAAAGTGTACAAAGGTGGCATTTGCACACTTTTAGTATTTCAGCAAACATTTCCCGAGAAAGCCGAGTCACAGTTTTGCATATTCATATCGCCACTCGAAGAATTAGAATATAGTTTCAACAAAAAAGGCATCGACATCAACTTTATAGACGTGTATGAAGAATTTCTTTCTTACACACCGAATTCTCTTTTTGTTGCAATTGATACCGTAAACGTACCCTGCCTCTTCGATAAAAATGGGCATTCTTTTTCTACAAAACTTGGTGACGTTCTTGTTTTTAAAAACGAAGAAATTCACATAGGCGAGCGGTTACAGCCGTTTACTACCTATTTTATTGATTATTTGACAAGAAAAAATTGGAATATAACAAAACACCAATACCTCACAAAAAAACTCATTTCAGAAAGTTCTGAAATTCTCCTTTGCAGCCCATTTATCGGTCTTTATTGGGTACGAAGAATTACCGACGAATCAAAGTCGGAAAGTCTTTCGTATGGATATAAATATGCCAAACAATTGTTTGAAGAGCTTGACGATTTCCTTAAAGAGCTATAATGCAATGCGTTAATCTTCGTTTTTTAGGATATTCACAATATCTTTTACACGAAGTAAACGAACCACGAATGCCAACAAAACTCCAATCACACAGAGTATCAACGCATTATACATCCAGTTTGATGTTAGTGCGTCACGTAGGAAATAGAACAACGCGACATTTAAGACAACAAACACGGAAATTTTTACAATATCAATAACAGACACGTGGAACTTGAAGTATTTGATAGAAAGTAATATTTGAATAATTCCGGTAAGGAACTGCGTTACAACCGACACCACAGCAGATCCAAACGCACCATATTTAGGGATAAACACGGCATTGAAAATAATGTTAAACAACATACCTATCAATGCCATGATATTCAACACTTTCATGTTGTTATTGGCAGTTAGCAATGTGCCAAACACATAGGTTGAAGCTATTGGAATAAAGCCAATTATCAATACTTGAAAAATTCGCGACGATTCATCAAAACCTTCATGATACATCAAACTCATCAGTTCCCAACTGTATGAGCATGAAGCAACGACAAACACAAAAACAGGAGCCATGAGCAGCATGGTTGAGAACTTGGTAAATTGTCCCATAGGTTGCTTGTCTTTTATCATTTTGGAAAACATGGGCAACAAAAGAGATGCAAACAAATAGGCAAACATACTCACCGCATCGAGAATTCTGTACGACTGCGCATAGATTCCCGCTTGGTTTGCTCCATCAGGCAACATACGTTCTATCATGACCATATCTATGCGAGTGTAGAGTCCCATCAATAATGACAGCAATGCAAATGGATAAGTATGCTTGACAATTGTCATCAAAAATTTAAAATCGAAACGGAACGTGAATTTCTTCGCCTTAAGCAGAACTATGAAAAACGCAAGAATACAAGGAATTGCATACGAAATAGTTTGCGCATATACAAACCATTCAATTACAAACGAATCTCGCCGTGCCACCAACAAATAGCCGCAAATTGCAATCATAAGTATGCGGTCGAGCACCGAAAAACAGCTATCTGTTTTGTACAAATACAGTCCCGAAATATTTGAGCGCAAATAGAGTAAAAACGAGAGCAAAAACTGATTAAAAGCCAGGACTCCAAATATCTTGAACTGCTGAGGGGTAAAATCAAGAGCAACACCTACAACACCTAAAACAACGCAATAAATTATTCCAAGCAAGAACTTGAGCACAACCATGCTTGAAAAGTATCGAGGCAGCAATGCATTGTTTTGGGCAATGCTTCGGTTGTTAAAATTTGCAATACCTACATCGAGAATAATATTGAAAATAATGGACAAACTAAACATTGCCGCATATGCGCCATATACTTCAGTTCCTACCACATTCTGCACTGTTCTATCTATACCAAAAATATAGAAAGGCTTAACCAAAAGGTTGAGCAACATGAGCAGCACAAGATTTACAACAAACGTTTTCCTCAAAATCTCGATTTTTAACAAAGGCAAAAGTACAATCTTTTTAAATACCAACACTATTTCGAGTAGGCACAAAAAAAAGCCCGAAGGATGCACGCCTTCGGGCAAAAGTATAGATTTATAACGGGAGGAACTAATCCACGTTATGATTTAAGTACTTGTTGTCACCAAGTGCTAACCCTTTTGAATCCTTGTCAATTGAAAACTTTGAAGGATTTGTTCCATTTATTCTGCTTGCTACTGCTTCAATAGTAGCTTGAGATCGAGTTTGTTGTGCCAACGGTTTAATTTGCGCTCCGTTCGTCACTTTTTGTTGCTGACGCAGATATGCTGGTTGTGTTTCCAAATTGGAAATATCATCCATTCCTTTCACCTTGCCATAATCGAACGAAGAGTGGTTAACCGAAATATCTTCGTTGTCCTGGGCGAAAAGATTTGTTTGCATGCCTGGTTTCACAGCTGGTTCTTGTATGGGTGCCGATTGCACTGTTGGTGCACATTGTCCGGCTTTTGCCTCTGATTTTGTTCCCGACTTGAAAACGATTGTTTTTGGTTCTTCTTTTTGTCTAAAATCAGGAATATCAGATATTTCAAAACCGGTAGCTATCATGGTTATTTGCACCTCCTCGCCTGATTCAGGAGTATCCATCATATAACCCCATGTTATGTTTACGTCGGTTTCCGCTTTTTGGCGAATATATTCCATAATAATTTCCAACTCGTCGCCGGTAAGTTCGTTTTCAACTGACGACGTGATGTTAAGCAAAATTTTCTTTGCACCACGAATATCAGCCTTGTTCAACAACGGACTATCAAGTGTACGTTCAATTGCGTCAAAAGCACGTTGTTCGCCCGATCCGCTTCCAGCTGCCATAACGGCTACACCACTGTTTTTCATCACATTGCGAACGTCCTCAAAATCCACGTTTACAAATCCGGTTTTTTGCATAATATCGGCAATTGCTCGCGTTGCTACGGCCAAAATATCATCGGCTTTCTTGAAAGCCTCAGTCAATTTCAAATCGCCATAATGTTCACGAAGTGTTTGGTTGTTGACCACCAAAATAGAATCCACTGACTGACTCAATGCTTCTATACCACGCAATGCGTTTTGATAACGTTGTGCACCTTCAAAACGATAAGGAATAGTTACAATTGCCACTGTGAGAATGCCTTTGTTTTTGCAAATTTCGGCTATTACAGGAGCAGCTCCGGTACCCGTACCTCCGCCCATACCCGCTGTAATAAATACCATCTGCGTATTGGTAAGCATATCTTCTATTTCAGCCGTTTTTTCTTTGGCATATTGCTCACCTTTTTCGGCATTGCTACCACAGCCAAGACCTTCGCCCAAACGAACTTTGTTGGGAATTGGACTTTTTGCTAAATCTTGTTGGTCGGAATTGCAAATTATGAAATCAACATCTTGAATTCCTTCGTTATACATACGGTTTGCGGCATTACCACCTCCACCGCCTACACCGATAATCTTAATGGAAGCTGCGTTTCTTGATGCTCCGAATTCCGGTTCCATCGCTTGTCCTATATCTACCATATTATTATATTTTTAGAGGTTACTACTTATATTCAGCATCATCAACTTCGAAAAAGCCACCAACTTGTTTTTTCAAGCCACCAATCATCTTTTCCAAGAAACCATGTTTTTCTTCAGAAACTTCAGTCTCACCTACCAATACCGGTTCTTCTTTTACGACTTCGGGGGCAACTTTTACTTCCTCTTTTTCTTGTTTTTGTTCTTGTTTTTGTTCTACAACCTGTACATGTTTGGTTGCTTTTTCATGCAATGCAGCAGCACGCAACAATAAACCTACGGCAGTTGAATATGCAGAATCATTAAACAAGGTGTTATCGTTGTACAACACACTGCGAATAGGAGAAGCAAGACGAGAAGACATCCCTACTTTATACGAAAGCAATTGCGCCATATTTTTTAACTTCGAACCACCACCAGTAACAACAACTCCAGCGGATAATTCTGTAGTTAAAGGAATTGCAAGAGCAACTTCAAAGTTTATGGAATCAATAATTTCTTCAACACGTGACTGAATAATTTTTGCAAGATTCATCACTTGTATTTGTTTTGAAGTTTGTCCAATAACGCCTTCTATAGAGATAATGGCGTTCGGTGCGAAGTCACTAATAGCTTCACCATATTGTTTTTTAATTTCTTCAGCATCGGTTTCCAAAATACCACAACCCTGTGCAATATCAGATGTGATAAGATTTCCACCAAATGGAATACTTGACGTTGCGCGTAAAATGTTATCCTTGTATATAGCAACATCGGTTGTTCCACCACCAATGTCAATCATAGCCACACCCAACTTGCGTTCTTGTTCAGTTAGTACCGCATCAGACGAAGCTAAAGGCTCTAAATACAAACCATTTTCTGCCACTTCCAAACCGGCCATATCAACACTCTGACGAAGTTGTGCAAGAGCTTGAATTTTTCCGATTATCACTTGATATTGAGCATCAATGTGTTTGCATGACATACCTAAAGGATTTTCAACGAATGTCCCGTCTAACACGTAATTCTGAGGCACTACATTAATAATTTCCTCATCATAGTTATACGCTACATTGTTTGCTGCTTTGCGCAAATCCTCTATTTCGTCAGTCGTGATAACTTTTGCATAGTCACCACGATTACACTGAACGGTGTATGATGTTGAACGAACGTGTCGTCCGGCAACACCTATAACTACTTTTTTCGGAAAGAAACCAGCCTCAGCCGAAGCATTTTCTACCGCCGTTCTAATAGATTGTGACGCATGCGATACATTTGATACTTGTCCGCTCCATACGCCTGTAGATGCGATGTTACTTCTACCGCATACCACGATTTCACCAGCATCGTTTTTATAGCCAACCAATGCCACGATTTTTGTAGTCCCAATGTCTATGGCCGCAAACATCCTTGATTTTTCGACCATAGGTTTTTTTACATCTTGTTCCATACTTTTATATTTATTTTTTAGTGCATACTATTTGATTCTTATATTTGAGAGACAACGAAACGTATTGGTCCCAGTTTTCCTTCACTTTCTCGGCTTTATAAAAAGCTCTGATGTGACGAAACTTTACGTCTTTATCGTCAATAGTTCCAAATTCAATTTTTGACGGTCCCACTTTGGTTGTCAACACAAATTCTCGTTTTGGCATTACGTAAATTTGTTCAATCATAGGAAGGAACAACGAATCACTGCGGATATCTTGTGCTAAGCTGAACACATCTTGTAACAATTTTAAATTCGCCGAATCACGCACGTTTACTCCCGGCTGGTAATCGGTGAAAATTTCACCCGAAGCAACCAATACACGTGAGCTTCCGCGTTCCGAAAGTGGCATCATTACACCATTTTCGTCTAAATAATAACTTGAATGCAATGACAGAATTCTTACAATTGGCGTGCGTTGTTTTATCTTCACACACAATTCTCCTTTGAGAGTGAAATACGTTTCACAAGAAAGAATGGTTGGATTTGATTCAAGAGTTGATTCTATTTTGTGAATATCAATCTCCGAAACTTCTTTTCCTATGAGCATATTGCGATTGGCATTCATGGCAGCGTACACATCTTCAATATTGATAAAATCGGAATGAGAAGGATTTTTTTCAATAGAAATGAGGACATCGGTACAGCGTAAACTAGCGTGTTTCACCTCTGAAAACGAAAGGCTTGCTATTGCTACAATGCACAATAGAATCAAAGGTAAATATGTCACGAACTTCTTAGCCATTCACTCGTTTGTTCAATAATTCAGTTATAGGTTGTACCAAGCGATCTATATTGCCGGCACCAACAGTTATCAATACTTCTAATTCTTTATTTTTCAATACTTCCAACACATTTTCTTTGGAACACATTTGTTTTTCGGGACACGTTACTTGGTCAAATATCAATTGAGAAGTCACACCCGGAATCGGTTCTTCGCGAGCCGGATAAATATCAAGCAAAATGAGTTCATCGAGCAACGAAAGACTTTCAGCAAATTCCGATGCAAAATCACGCGTACGTGTGTATAGGTGTGGTTGGAAAATGCCGGTCAATTTTTTCCCTGCGTACATTTCACGAATAGACTCTATGCAAGCCTTGAGTTCTGCGGGATGGTGAGCGTAATCATCAATATAAACCAACTTTGGCGAAGCCACTTGCACATCGAAACGACGTATAACGCCTTGCAACGTGTTGGTAGCCTTGTACAACTCATCTCTCGTTACTCCATTTACCAATGCTGCTGCCGCTGCCGCTACATAATTTTCAACATTAGTTTTCCCCGGTAAAGCGAAGTATATAGACTTAATTTCGCCAAAAGGTGTATGCAAACACAATTCAAACGCATTATTCTTAATCTCAATTGACTTCATATAGAAATCGGCTGCAGAATCTTGCAATGAATAGGTATAGATGCGCACCCCGTTTTGTTGCAACTGCGGCAAGATTGGAGCAAAATCCAAACCTAATTTATGGATTAACGATCCGCCCTTTTTTATTTGGCATGCGAACTTATAGAACGACTCTATCACGGCTTGGTGTGTGCCATAAATATCCAAATGGTCGGCATCCATTGCCGTAATTATAGCAGTTGACGGATATAAATTATGAAAAGACCTATCGTATTCATCAGCCTCAACAACCACAAAATTGGAATTTTCATCAAACACATAATTTGAATTGAAATTCTTAGAAATTCCTCCTAAAAAGGCGTTACAACCATTTTTTGAATTCTTCATCAAATATGAAGTAAATGTTGTGGTTGACGTTTTGCCATGAGTACCTGCTATAGCAATAGTTTTCATATTTCGGCAAATGAGCCCAAGCACTTTTGCACGTTTCAAGATAGAGAAACCATTTTCACGGAAATAGGTATATTCATTATTTTCTTGCGGAATAGCCGGAGTTATAACCACTATTGTTTTATCTACGGCTGATTTAATTTCAAATGGAATGGCAGAAACTAAATCGGTGTAGTGAATCTTCATGCCTTCCGATTCCAATTCGCGCGTTAAATCAGAAGGAGTACGATCATAGCCATACACTTGAGCACCAAGCATATTGAAATAACGAGCCAAGGCACTCATGCCAATTCCTCCGATACCGATAAAATAATAGTTCTCCTTCATTACTTTGTTTTTATCAATTTCAAAACTTCGTCGGCTATTCTATTGGCCGAATCATTTTGAGCTAACGTCAATATATTTTTAGACAAACTGGCAAGTTGCTGTTCGTCATTTATCATTGCAAGAGCCGTTGACACAAGTTTTTCTTCAGCTTCAACATCTTTTACCAAAACGGCTGCGCTTTTATTTACCAACGCCATTGCGTTGTGTGTTTGGTGGTCCTCGGCAACGTTAGGCGAAGGAACCAAAATAGCCGGTTTTCCGAGTAAGCACAATTCAGAAATAGAGCTTGCACCGGCACGAGAAATAACCAAATCGGCCATGGCATACGCCAAATCCATACGACTTACAAAGTCTGTTACTTGCAAACTATCAGATTTGAATGGTTCTGCCGATTTGCGAGCAGCGTCAATGTAGCCTTTACCGGTTTGCCAAAGCACTTGAATGCCGCTTTCTTGCAATTCTTTGAGATGCGAAATCACACTATTGTTGATGGTGCGAGCACCAAGACTTCCGCCTATGATTAACAACGTTTTTTTGTCGGCAGAGAAGCCGAAGGCTTTGTATGCTTCATTTTTATCGCCACCAACAAGGTTTTGACGCACTGGATTTCCGGTAAGAATCAATTTTTCGGCAGGGAAAAATTTCTCCATGCCTTCGTATGCGACACATATTTTTGCAGCATCGTTTTTCAGAAGTTTATTGGTAACGCCCGCAAAACCGTTTTGTTCTTGCAAAAGTACCGGAACGCCTAATTTTGCAGCTACTTTCATAGCAGCACCACTTGCGTAACCGCCAACACCAACAGCTACATCAGGTTTAAATTCTTTTACAATCTTTTTTGCCTTGCGCAAACTTTTCCACAAGTCAATCAATACACTGATGTTATTGAAAATGTGTGCACGGTCAAAACCTCTAATTGGCAATCCTACAATGTCGTAGCCTGCTGCAGGAACGCGTTCCATTTCCATACGCGATTCTGCACCCACGAAAAGAATCTCACAATCGGGATGTTTTTCGCGTAGCGCATTTGCTATGCTCACTGCTGGGAAAATATGTCCGCCGGTTCCACCACCGCTTATCAACACTCTCATATCGTTTCTATTTTTTCACTATTGTTTTCTTCTTTATTACTTTTTTTTGCTGCTGGCGCAATTGACTCTGCATATTGCGACATGCCCAAAACTATTCCAAACTCAATACAGGTAATGAACAGCGATGAACCACCCGAACTGATGACGGGCAATGTTTGTCCCGTTGCCGGTAAAAGATTTACCACAACGCCCATGTGGAGAAATGCTTGCGCTACCATCATAAACATTAAACCAAGCACCACCAATTCATCAAACACGTGCTGCATTTTTTTGGCAACATTCAGTGACTGCCAAATAAGCCAGAAATACGCTAAAATCACGATGATAGCGCCAGCCCAGCCCATTTCTTCTATTATTATTGCATAAATAAAATCGCAATATGCTTGTGACAATTTGTAACGCTGCGTACTGTTGCCCGGCATTTTTCCCAAAACGCCACCTTCAGCTATCGCAATTTTTGCTTGCGTTACTTGATAATTATCTATTGGTGCATAGTCATTTTCAGGGCTATAACCACTGGCATACGGAGCAAGACTAGGAACGAAACTCACTACACGTTTTTGCCACGTTTCACCACGAGGAAATATTTGAGGTTCTTTTAAAATAATAAAACCCATAATAACTGCAAGACCTATACCGGCGGCTCCTATCGCAGCAAATTGCTTGAATGGCAATCGTCCCAAATACATCATAAAAAACATGATGATGATAATGAACAATGAGGTTGAGAAATTTGAAAGCAAAACGATGCCCGCAATGATTCCCGTAGCAATGAGAATCTTGTATAATACTTTTTTAGGATCACCAATGTCATCTTTGTTATCAGAGCATATTTTTGCTATGTATATCACTAACGCCATTTTGGCAAATTCGCTCGGTTGAATTGAGAAACCGAAAATGTTTATCCATCGATGTGCTCCGTTGACTTCTTCAGAAAATGCGCTAAAGAATGTCATTAGAAGCAAAATAATAGAAACAACATACCAAAAGAAGGCTTGTTTTTTGAGGATTCCCGGTTTAAAACGATATACTATTTGCGAAACAACTATCGTAATAGCCACGCCGGAGAGTAAATACATCGTTTGTTTTAACAAGACGGAGAACGAATTGTTTGCTCCGTTTTTGAAAATCACCATGCTGGAAGAACTATATACGGCAATAAGAGAAATGCCTATCAGCAAGAAGAATATGGTCCATATTGTCTTGTTGCCAATAAGAAGACTACGGAAGGATGTGATTCCTTCAGCAGCTAAGCGTTCTTTTATTTCCGATAACGTTTCGTCCATTAGAGATTTCGTACTTCTTGTTTAAACTTCATTCCTCTATCTTCGTAATTCTTAAACAAATCGAAACTTGCACATGCCGGAGAAAGCAACACTACATCGCCGGGGCTTGCCAATTCAAAAGATTTTCGAACGGCATCTTTCATACTGCGTGTTTCAACTACTGTTGGCACTTTGTCGCCAAAAGATTGTTTCAATTTCTCATTGTCAACGCCAAGGCAAACCAATGCTTTCACTTTTTCTTTTGCCAATGCGTAAAGCTCTGAATAATCATTGCCTTTGTCGGTACCGCCTGCAATCCAAATCACGTTTGATTTCATGCTGTCGAGCGCATACCATACCGAATTCACGTTGGTTGCCTTTGAGTCGTTTATAAACTCTACACCCTTAACGGTGAATGGTATTTTTTCGAGTCGGTGTTCCACGTTTTGGAATGATATGAGACTTTCTCGAATCTTGTCGTTCTTAATATCAACGGCACGAGCTGCAAGCATTGCTGCCATTGAGTTGCCGTAATTATGTTTTCCTCTCAACTGTATTTCACCTACACTCACTGAGAAAATGTCTTTCTCAAGCAAATTCACATAGATTGTGTCTTCTTTTAAATATGCTTGTTTGGTAGTATCATCGGTTACGGTGAATGCTACTTTCTCAGCAAGAATTTTTCTCTTACCTATTTCATCAATCAACACTTGGTCGTCGCTGCAATAGATGAAAGTGTCGCTTGACTGCATATTTTGTAAAATTCTGAACTTAGAATTAATATAGTTCTGAAATTTATGTTCGTAACGATCCAAATGGTCGGGAGTAATGTTCAATAGAATTGCAATATCGGCCTTGAAATCGTACATATGATCGAGTTGAAAATTGCTGATTTCCAACACATAATAATCGTAATTATTGTGAGCAACTTGCAACGCAAAACTTTTTCCAACGTTACCTGCAAGCCCAACATTCAAACCTGCTTGTTTCAAAATATGGTAGGTCAACAATGTAGTGGTGGTTTTTCCATTGCTTCCGGTAATGCAAATTAATTTTGCTTTGGTATACCGTGCAGCAAATTCCAAATCGGAAATTACCGGAGTTCCTTGCGAAAGCAATTTCACTACAAGTGGCGCATCGGAACGAATGCCCGGGCTTTTTATAATTTCAGTTGCCTCGAGAATCTTTTCTTCTGAATGATGTTCTTCCTCGAATTCGATGTTATTTTCAACAAGCATGGTTTTGTATTGGTCTTTGATTTTTCCATTATCGGAAACAAAGACATCAAAACCTTTTTCTTTTGCCAAAATAGCAGCACCTACACCGCTTTCTGCTGCACCAAGAATAACTATGAAATTTGTTTTTTTCATTGTTGTACTATCGTATTTTTAATGTTACCAATGCTAATGCGCCCAAAATGAGAGCGACCAACCAGAATCGAGCAACTATTTTCGATTCAGGAATACCTTTTTTCTGATAATGGTGATGGAGCGGAGCCATAAGGAAGAACCGCTTGCCTTCGCCAAATTTCTTTTTTGTATGTTTGAAATACGTCACCTGAATAATCACAGAAACGCTTTCGGCAAAGAAGATTCCACACAAAATTGGGAGCAACAATTCTTTACGAATAAGTATTGCAAAGACTCCGATGATACCACCAAGCATAAGACTTCCGGTATCGCCCATAAAAACTTGAGCCGGGAATGAGTTGTACCAAAGGAATCCAATGGTGGCACCCAAAAAAGCACTCGCATATACGACCAATTCACCGGAATACGGAATGTACATGATATTCAAATAGCTCGAATAAATCACGTTACCCGAGAGATACGCCAAAATACCCAGCACAGCCCCCACTATTGCAGTGGTTCCCGCGGCAAGTCCGTCCAAGCCATCAGTTAAGTTTACGCCATTTGAAACGGCGGTAGTTATGAAAATCACAACTAACACGAACAAAATCCAACCTAGCACGTCAACATAATCTCCTACACAACTAACGAGCGACTTATAATCGAATTCATTGTTTTTTACGAAAGGAATTGTAGTCTTGGTTGATTTTTCGCCATATAATTCAACACGTGTTTTTTCAATTTGCTCAGTGCTGTACGATTGTTGCACAGTTTCCATGGCATGGTTTTTTTGTGCTATTACCACATCGTCGTGGAAATACAACGTAAGTCCCACAGCCAAACCACAGATAACTTGTCCAATAATTTTGTAGCGTCCGTGCAATCCTTCTTTGTTTTTCTTGAACACTTTAATATAATCGTCTAAGAATCCCAAGAGACAAAACCAAATAGTGGTAAACAACATTAAAAGAATGTACACGTTGGTTAAGTTGGCAAAAAGGAGCGTAGGGACGATGATAGAAATGAAAATCAAAATACCACCCATGGTTGGAGTTCCTTTTTTCTGCATTTGGCCTTCCAAACCGAGGTTACGAATAATTTCTCCTACCTGTTTTTTCTGCAAAGATTGTATCACTCGTTTTCCAAAGAAAATAGAGATAAGTAATGCTGCAATGAACGCAAAACTTGCTCTAAACGAAAGGTAATGAAACATTCCCGCCCCAGGGAAATCGAATTTATTTAAATACGTGAATAAATGATACAGCATATTTTTACAGTTTAGTTAAACAATTCCTTTATTACTTCTCTATCATCAAAATGGTGTTTTACACCTTGAATTTCTTGGTATGGTTCGTGGCCCTTACCTGCCACCAAAATCACATCGCCTTTTTGCGCAAGCATTATGGCAGTTTTAATCGCTTGCTTGCGATCGAGTATTGTGAGCACATTGGTTGGCGACTCTATGCCTGCAAGCATTTGATTTGCAATGTCGGCAGCATCTTCGTTACGTGGATTATCGGACGTAAGTATGACTTGGTTGCTCAAACGTGCACAAATTTTGCCCATTATCGGGCGTTTTGTTTTATCGCGATTGCCACCTGCACCAACTACGGTGATAATTTTGTTGGTCTTAGGGCACAATGCTTTGAGCGTGGTTAGAATATTTTCCAACGCATCGGGTGTATGTGCGTAGTCAACTACGGCAGTCACATCGTTAGCATTTTTGAAGAATTCTATACGACCGGCAACCGGCGTAAGTGTGCTGATGATTTCGAGCACACGTTGTTTGTCTTGTCCAAGCAACATTGCCGCACCATAGACTGCAAGCAGATTATATGCGTTAAATAGTCCTATGAATTTAGCCCAAACCTCAACGTTGTCAATCTTAAGCAACATGCCATCGAATTGCTGTTCGAGTACGCGGCATTTGAAGTCGCTCATGCTTTTGAGCGAATAAGAATATTTTCCGGCACGAGTGTTTTGCAACATTATCTGTCCATTCTTGTCGTCGTCGTTAGTCAATGCGAAGGCAGAAGCAGGAAGAGTGTCGAAGAATGATTTTTTGACACGGAGATATTCGGCAAATGTTTTGTGATAGTCTAAATGGTCTTGAGTAATGTTGGTAAAAATTCCTCCAACAAAAGCAACCCCGGCAACACGATGTTGATGTATTGCATGTGAGCTGACTTCCATGAAACAGTATTCACAGCCGGCAGTTTGCATTTTTTCGAACAAATCGTACAACTGTACTAAATCGGGAGTGGTATGATTTGCAGGATATTCGGTTGTATCTACATAATTCATAACAGTTGAGAACAACCCACATTTGTGACCCAAGGCTGAAAACAAGCGATACAATAAGGTTGCAGTAGTTGTTTTGCCGTTGGTACCGGTTACTCCTACTACTTTGAGCTTTGAGAAATCAATGTTATGAAACGCACGGAGCAATTGTCCACATGCTATCACAGAATTTTCAACCACAATGTACGCCACCGCAGGATTGATAGTCTTTGGCAATTCTTCACAGACAATAGCGGCAGCTCCTTGTTGTTCGGCCGAAGCTATAAAATTGTGACCGTCAACAGCTACGCCGCGCACGGCTACAAACACCATTGATGTACCAATATTGCGAGAATCGGTATCTATTGCAGAAATAGAAATGTTCGTGTTGCCTACAACTTGTAGTGTAGCAACATCAGCGAGGATACTATGTAAGTTACTATTTCTCATCAGTTAAACGTCAAAACAATTACATCACCGGGATAATATTGCGTACCGGGTTTGAGCGACTGGCGACAAATTCGGCCATAGCCGTCACATTTTACTTTAATACCAAGACTATCTGCCAAAAACAATGCATCACGCATTCCCATTCGTTCAAAATTTGGAACCACGTCTTTTTGGAAACGCAACGCTGTTTTTGTTACCTTTTTATTTTGTGTATTAGTTTGCACCCACTGTGCGCTATTCTTAGAAAGAACCGGGATAGATAAATCTTTGTACAACATATCGTAATCTCTCGAAAAGCCATTTGTCATTGATGGCATGGTTTCTTTTGTTGCATTGTCTGGCGACATTTGATTGCGCAAGTCATAATCCATGAAATAAATGCGGTCAGAAATGTTTTTGAACACGCCTATTGCACTATAATTTTCTGTGGTTTTTGACTGAATTACTACAATGCATGAATATTTTGGATTGTCGGCAGGGAAATATCCGCAGAACGAACCACGCAATTTGCTTTTGTTGTACGATCCATGTTCAAACGTTTGCGCTGTTCCCGTTTTTCCGGCAATTTTGTAATAGGTGCTGGCAAATTTTTTAGCCGTTCCATGTTCTACCACGGCTTCCATCATTTTATGGGCTTTTTCCAACGTTTCTTTTTTGCAAATAGAGCCGCGCACCGATTGTGGTTTGAATGTCTTAATTACTTTTGAATCGCTTCTGATTTCTTTCATCAAATGCGGACGCATCATTTTGCCATTGTTTGCCACCGCGTTGTAGAATGTAAGTATTTGCAATGGCGTCAATTCTATTTCGTAGCCATACGACATCTGCAACAAGGTAGTTCCTGACCAACGTTCAGCACCTTCGGTCATACTCGGATCTTTGATTCGTGGACGTTGTTCGCCAACCAAATCAATTCCCGAAGGTTGATCCAAATTCATTGCTTTGATTCTATCTATGAAATCCCATTCGCGATGTTCTTTCACATAATATTTGTCGATAATCTTGCTCACGCCCACGTTCGAAGAGTTTGCAAACACATCGAGCACTGACAATTTATGGAAACCACCTTGCGTTTTGTGGTTCCAGTCGGTTACGGTTAGTTGACCGTTTGCATAGGTTACTTGGCCGTCGCCGGTATTAATAGTGTCATCAAGATTGATATACTTATCTTCAAAAGCCACCATTAACGAAGAAAGTTTAATAGTAGAACCCGGGTCGCACACGTTTGAAACCGCATAATTCCAGTTTTCGTAGAAATTATTGTCGGTAGTGTCGTCGTTGCGAGAAAGGTTTGTGATAGACAATATATCGCCCGTTTTTACATCCATTACAACCGCACAACCCCATTCTGCATCGTAGGTTTTGAGTGCTTTGGCAAGCTCCTCATGTGTAATGGTTTGAATATCGGCATCGATGGTTGTTACCAAATCGTAGCCGTCGATATTCGCTTCTTCTTTACCCATTTCGGTTGCTTCAACGTTCGCACAAAGTTTTCCATATAGTTCTGCATCGTAGGCTTTTTCCAAACCGGTTTTTCCGTGAAATTCACCTTTGCGCAAAAAACCGATGGTACGCGTAGCCATACCGCCGTAGGGATACACTCTATTGTTCTCGACCGAAACGGTGAGTCCACCACGATATGCTCCTTCGCGAAGCAATGGTAGTTTTTTAACCGCTTGCAACTGATTGTAATCGATAGGATTCTTATAGAGTTTTACAATCTTTCTCTCTCTTTTTGCTTTGCGTATGAGGTTGTAAAAATCCTGACGACTTTCATCGGGGAAAATGTGAGCCAAACCATCGGCAATGGAATCAATGTTTTTGTCTATCAAGTCGAGGTTGCCTTTTCTCTTGAAAAATGCGATACGCGCATCAAAATAGATGGTATATTCAGGCACAGAGCAAGCCAACACACGACCTTTGCGGTCAAGTATATCACCACGGCGCGGTTGCACCACTACGGCGCTTTCACTATTTTTATCTTCGCCTATCAACTCATCACCCTCTTTTACCTGAATTTCAATCACTTTCCAAAATATCATCACACCAAAAATGATGAACACAATGGGAACCATTATGAATCGCCAGCGAATATTTTTCAATATTTCATTTTCCGTTTTCATGTGACGATATAGTATAAGCGGGTTCACGTAACTCTTTCAATCCCAAATTGCGTTGTTCAATTTGATCTTGAATATTGATATACTTCATTTTGTTGATGAGCACCTTTTGCGTTGAAACGTATTCGGCACGCACCTCTTTTATTTCTTTATCCAATCGTTTGTTCTGTTGCTCAATGTAATACACGTGGTATCCATTGGCAATGTACACAACCACCAAGAACAAAATGACAGCAATCACGGGAAGATGATTTTTGAGGAACTCTGCCTTCAAAATCTCTCCGTTGAGGATGTCTTTGAAATTCAATTTCGTGTTCTTGTCTTGACTAGCCATTTTTTTCAACTATTCTCAATTTTGCACTGCGTGCTCTATTGTTTCTTTCTAATTCTTCATCAGAGGGAACTATTACTTTCTTGGAAATGAGTGTAAATGGTGTTTTTACGTTTCCGAAGAAGTCTTGTTCCACATCGCCGTTTACGTTTCCCGACTTAAAAAAATTCTTTACCATTCTGTCTTCCAACGAATGATAGGTAATAACCACGAATCGCCCGCCGGGACGCAAAATTTGCAAACCACCTTCCAAAAAATCTTTCAGCGCTTGCATTTCGTGGTTTACCTCTATGCGCAATGCCTGAAATATCTGCGACAAGTATTTGCTCTCGGTTTGCCGATTGCAAAACTTGGTTCCTATTTGCTTTAAGTCGCCGGTGGTTAGTATTGGCGCTTCTTTGCGACGAGCTATGATTTCTTGTGCCAAACGACGAGCATTCACTATTTCGCCATAATTCTTAAACACTGCGGTCAACGAAAGTTCGTCATATTCATTTACCACATTCGCAGCCGACTTTTTCACCGAGCGATCCATGCGCATATCGAGCGGACCATCAAAGCGGAACGAAAAACCACGTTCTGCATCGTCAAAGTGATGCGACGAAACGCCTAAGTCTGCCAAAATTCCGTCAACTTGCGGTATGCCATAGTATTGCATGAAATTTTTTACGTATGCAAAATTGTGGTACACAAACGTAAATTGTTCGGATTGGAGTGCGTTTTTGCGAGCATCGTCGTCTTGGTCGAAACCGAACAGATGACCGCCATCTAATTGCTTGAGTATTGCGGTTGAATGTCCCCCGCCACCAAATGTGGCGTCAATATAAACTCCTTTCGGATTAATATTCAAACCCTCTACCGATTCATGCAAGAGGACAGGAACATGATACATCATATTGTTTTACTCATACAATTTAAAATCGTCACCAAAAATTTCGCCTGCCAATTGTTCGAAATCATCTTGTGGCATTTTGCTTGCTTCGTAACGAGATTTATCCCACACCTCAACAATTCCCTCAACACCAAGGAAAACCACATCTTTTGACAAGCCTGCAAAATCCATTAGATTTTTAGGAACGAGCAAACGATTCATAGAATCGAGCGTTAACTCTATTGTGCCTTTGCTAAACTCTGTAAGAAACGCATTGTGCTTTTTGTTAAAAATTGGATTCAACTTTTTAGACAACTGCGCCATCATTGTTTGCCATGATTCCATAGGATGGAGTTCAAGACATGGCTTGTAAATGCTTTTTTTGAGCACAAAACGCACCGATTCCTCAGACTCACCCATTTGTCGTTTGAGCTGAGAAGGCAGTGGCACGCGCCCTTTCACATCTATTTTACCTGTATGTTCACCTACAAAATTCACCATCGGTTTTCTAACACTATAAATCGTAGGTAAAAGTAAACACATTTTTTCCACTTTCTTACATTTTTTACCACTTTTTACCACTTTGTTGATAACTTTCAAGATTCTAACACTCGGAACGCCCTGAAAACAAGCATTCATGCGGTGGCACGACGTTTCGAGTGAGAAAAACCGCATGTTAAGAGCGATAACAATCTATGTTGCGTACAAAAACTACTTGAGACATACGACTTGTCACGCCATTGGTGATAGTTTGAAGGGTAAAGAAGGGAGAAGGGGGAGTTTATTTGCCAAACGGCACAACGAATGAGGACAGATTGAGAAATATGAGTGTTATTGCTTCTCCCATGCTTCTACTCCTCCCGCTACTACTTGAAATAGTGGGTGCGCTTGGCATTGACGCACGTCTGCTACTGTTTGATAGAGTTGAGGGTCTCTGACTTGTAGTTTCCTAAGAAGATGATGCAGTTCGTAGTCCACCTGTCCTTGCGAAACAGGAATGCGTGTGGGCGTACTGGTCGGCTCTATTTTGGAGGCATCAAAGTGATAGCCCCTCGCAACTGCCTCTTGATAGACCACCGACAGATATTGATTGATAGCCGCCAAGGGATTTGGCGCAGCACGAAACCGAATAAGTTGCGGATGGTGCGTATATCCTTTGGTTTTTCCCTCCAACACGTGCTTAGCAAGGAGTGTTTCTCTCCAAAGTGCCACAAGGCCTTTGGCATCAAGATATTTTGGATGGATAGACCAGATTCTCATGGGGCGTAGGGTGAGTTAGCATGTCTGTTTTAGAACTTGAGAGTTCTTTGATATTCA
This sequence comes from Bacteroidales bacterium, assembly GCA_036752345.1. Classification (GTDB taxonomy): domain Bacteria; phylum Bacteroidota; class Bacteroidia; order Bacteroidales; family UBA1715; genus UBA1715. Next base: position 26,676 of record DAIOSV010000007.1, read on the forward strand.
AGTTCGGGTTCTTCTGCTAAGAATAATTCCAATTGCGTATTGGTTTCGAAACCGCGAAGTTTTTTTCTATACTCAGCAACTATTTGAGGATTCTCAATTTCGAGTTTTCTATTTTTTGATATGTTCAGAAATGCTTCTTCTTTGTCGATACCAAGAAATTTTCTATTGGCAAGATTTGCGGCAATGCCGGTAGTAGAGCTACCGGTGAATGGGTCAAGAATCCACGCATTTTTTTGAGTAGATGCAACTATAATACGTGTGAGCAATGCCAATGGTTTTTGGGTAGGGTGTTTCCCGCACGATTTTTCCCAAGGGGCTATGGCAGGCAAATGCCAAACATCTTTCATTTGAGTACCTCCATTAATGGACTTCATTAACTCATAATTGTAATAGTGCGAGGCTTTTTTGCTCTTGCGTGCCCAAATGATAAACTCAGTAGAATGAGTAAAATAGCGACACGAAAGATTTGGCGGAGGGTTTGTTTTTGCCCAGGTAATGCAATTAAGTATTTTATAATCGAGTTCGGTAAGCATTTGCGCAACAGAGAATATATTATGAAATGTTCCGCTTACCCATATAGTGCCGTTGTCGGTTAAATGCTCTTTACAGGCTTTTAGCCAGTTATAATTAAATTCGTTATCCTTTTCAAATCCTTGCGACTTGTCCCAATCTCCTTTGTTTACGCTAACCATCTTGCCACTTTGTACAGAAATGCCTCCGTTTGACAAGAAATATGGTGGGTCGGCAAAAATCATATCAAACTTAAAATCAAACTGATTTAAAAGTTCAATACTATCGCCTTGCAATAAGGTGAATGCTTTATCTGCGGATTTGAAATAAGGGGTTATCATTGTATTCGTTTCCTATTCGCTGGGGAGTCCTAACCATTTTAGAGGAATTTCATTAAATACATAATGACAATTCATGCTCAGTATATAGTCTAATGTGTCGCGATAACATTTTTCTTTAAACCAATCATTCAACACGTAGACATATTCAACTTTCCAACCTAAAGAATGAACCAATTTTGAGTATTGTTTTCTTTTAAAATCGCATGTTTGAAGTTTTTCATCAACCGACCCTGCTACTTGTTGGAATTTAATCTCAATGATAAACAAGGTATCTCTCACGATAACAAACAATCCATTGTCAGGTAATAATTGTTTAGAAAGATTTTTTTTCCACTCTATTTGGTATTCTTCAAGAAATCTGTAAAACTCATGTTTTTGAAAACATCTTGCAACTTCTTCATTCTTGTAAAAAACTCTATATCCAGATTTATTTGTGGTTTTTCTCAAATCGTATCCCTTAATATTCTGTAATAGTTTTTTAATGTCAACTCTTTTTTCAAAACGAAGGCCTGTTTTTGTATTTGCACCTCCTATACCATCTTTTATCATACGCGTTACATTTATATAATTGGGTCAAATTGCTCTGACATATTCTAATTGTTCTGATGATTGGTTGGTGATTAATAATTCGGTTAGTTTCCCTCGCTTTTCAGCATTTGCATTAATCATTCGTGTGGCAAGCACCCTTTTGATGTTGAACGGCTCGTATAAGGTATCAAAGAATTCATCGGTTGGATTTTTACCTTTCACATCAGAGTTACTTAAAATAAACGTATGCCCAAGCATATCAATTTTTTTACAAAAATTGGCTAATCGAATTTGCTCTACATCATTGAAATCTTCTTTTGCGTACGAATTGAAACTTGATGTTTCGCTTAATGGTTTGTACGGCGGATCGAAATAAAAGAAGCTATTGGAAGTAGCATAGTGTAAGGTATGTTCAAAATCACCTGTTAGTATTTCTACTTTTTGGAGTAGTTCGCTGTCAGCAAAAATTGTTTGTTCGTCGCAAATTTTAGGATTCGCATATCGCCCAAAGGGAACATTGAAAAGTCCTTTGCTGTTCACACGATACAAGCCATTGAAACACGTACGATTTAGGAAGATAAACAATGCAGTATTTTCGATAGGTTCAAGTGATTTCGTGTTGAATCTTTCTCGCTTGTTTAGATAGTATGCTTTTCGCTGTTCTTCACCCAACGGGATATATTCATCTTGAATAGCTTGCAAGTATTTACAAAGTTCAGATGGCGTTTCTTTGATGGTTTTATAGGCGGTTGTTAAATCCGGATTTATGTCGTTGATAACGGCTTTTGTGATATTTGGATATTGTTGTAAAATCCAAAACAAAACAGCTCCCCCACCAACAAACGGCTCCACATAGGTAACATTTTCAATCTCAGCAAAATCGACAGGCAACACCTTTTGAATGCTTTCTATTAGTTGGGTTTTACCGCCAACCCATTTAATGAATGGTTTTGCCTTTGTTATCATATGCGTTTTGTTCTTTACAAAGGTATAATTTTATTTTTGGTTTGGGACAAGTTCTCTTTTCCAATATGCCATAAATACTTGTGAACACTTTTCAGTATTGAATAAAAAAGCTACAACCGGGTGGCTGTAGCTTTTGAGGGTTAAGAACGGCACACGTTACCTCTGGTCTATTTTATTTATACCTCAATTTGTATTTTAATTTTTCCGCCCAGACCTTTTTCAACTATATCATACAACGTTTTTAGCGTGATATTGCTTGCATCGTTTTCAATTCGAGAAATGTATGTTCTTTTTTTAGATATGATTTCTCCTAATTGGTTTTGAGTTATATTTTTTTTCTCTCTTGCTTCTCTTATTTGCATACCAATTTGAAACGACTTGAAATCTCTTTCAAGCTCATCTCTTCTTTATTTGTGGCAACATCTAAGGCATCGATTTACAGCTTTGCCACTAACGATGTATTGCGAACTCAAGGGTTGAGTGAGGTTTATTATTCCAAGAAAAACACAATGGTACTCACAACTCTTGCTTTTTGAATATAAGGCTCGCTCGGCGCCTCGCTTGATTCTTCATAGGAATAATATCGTCCTGCAATGGTAATCTGTCCTTGTGAAGCGGTCTTGATTTTGCCCAATTTTGCTTGCGAATCATTGGCGAACTGCTCTCCTGCAACACGTGCATTTTTTGTGCTTTCGGCTATCAATTGAGGTTTAATGGAATTCAATTCCGGGAAAGAATAGTCGGTACTGATAGCGCAGGTTAAATCGTTGCTCACTAAATCCAACTCCAATTGAGCAACTTTGTCCCCTATGCTTTTTACATCTTTAGTCTCAAAGCTGAGGCTTTGTGAAATGGAATATCTATCTATTTTTACCTGCACTTGTTTGTCGTCAACCCATTGGGTTTCGTAATATGTTTGTCGGTCGGTTACGCCAATCTTTTTTATGGTAATGTCTTTGGCATCGTAGCCATTGTTGGTCAAATACGTAACGATTGCATTTTTCTTGCTTTCAGTTTTGGCAATTATTTCTTGCAAATTGTCGCCCGAAAACGAAAAATCTAACGAAACCGTGGCCGACGTTGCGGTCATATTCATTTCAGCTAATCCTTTTACGGTAACTACTCGGTCTTTGTCGCTAAATGTTTTAAGTCCTTTGAAAATGAAAAATCCTAATAGCGAAAGCCCTATTATTATAGCAAGGGCAAGAATAATTGATTTTGATTCTAATTTACAGTCCATAGGTTAAAGTTTTAATGCGTTAGTAATGCGTTGTCTTTTTTGTGTGAATTATTATTTTCAAATATACGGTTTTGGGAGATGCAAAACATATAATTAATAAAAAAAGGTGCAACCGTGTGGTTACACCTTTTGGGGAGGTTGTGATTGGGAACTCTGCTAACGTTTCGCAGCTATGTATAGTTGCCGATTGCGAGCGATTCCCTGTCAAGATACTACTACTTATGATACGAACTGCACGGGCTTGGGTATTAGCGTTGGATTTGAGCGACCCAACAATATGCCAGAGACTGTGTGAGTAGGTAATCTTTTTTAGAACTATATCATAATTTTAAGCCCAAAGGTTAATGAACGTGGTAAAGCAGGTCCATAGATGTATCCTGCATCACGAAATGTGCCTTTATCAAAATCGTTTTGATAGCTGTTAAAAATGTTTTGAACACCTCCGTTTAGTTGCAATTTAGCACCACCTTTAAGTTTAAAATCATATGATAGTTTCATATTTAAGTCAAAAAAACTTGGTGTGTTTACTTCGATGTCGTTTGGTAAATATCCTGCAAAATGTTGAACCAACATACTGCCTGTATATGTTCCAGTAAAAGAAAGATTGAAGTCTTTAACAACTTGATACATTGCCGTCAAATAGCCATACTGGTCAGGGGAACGAAACATTTTTTTCTGTGGAACTACTGTTAAATCATCACTCCACTGTTGGGCTTCTTTATATTCACTTTTTTGAAAAGTCATTCCTAATTGAAATTGAAGTTTATTTGAAGGAACTATTTTACCTTCTATGTTTATTCCTTTTACGAAAGCTCCTGAAGCATTATTTCTCTCAAGTATAAAACTTCCATCGGGATTAGTCCCAATTTCGGTCAACACAAATACATTGTCCAAGTTTGTATAAAATCCTTCAATAAGGAAATCTGTTTTAACATTGCCAAATATTTTGCCAATGTCGATTGACCCACTGTAACTTTGGGATTCTTCAGGTTGTAGTGACGGATTATTTTGAATGAAAGAAATCTCCCCTCCAATTGCTGAGCCATGTAGATCTTCATCATACACCTGTGGAGCACGAAAACCAGTAGAATAGCTTGCCCTAAAACTAATAATGTCATTTGGATTATATCGAAAATTTACACGAGGGCTTAGAATTGGGCATTTAATTAAGCTATGCTTATCAAAACGTCCTCCCAACAGAATGCTCAATTTTTTATTCTTCCATTCGTTTTGCAAATATACACTAGTGATATTTATACTCTGGTCAGTTGTTCTATTATATCCCTGTATTAAATCATGCAAATCGTCAAAATTGTATTCTGCACCCGTTGTGAGTATTGCTGGCATAAAAAGCAGTTTATCCATTGAATAAGTATATTGTCCTCCTGTAACAAAGGTCTTACCATCAGTTTTGCCAAAGCCATTTAGGTCTTGCTGCGCACCTGCATAATTAGTCCTATTAAGTAGTTGAGCCGAAGAAAAAACATTAAAATGATGCTTATTATTCTTTGATAAAATACTATAATTCAAACTACCAGTGTTTATATTATACTCGGCAGCCTCCGCAATATCGGCTTGCTGAACAGGTAAATCGAAATCATTCCCACCTCTAATGTAATTATAAAGATTATGATATTCAATCGTTAATTTGCTGTAATTGCCTGTTTTATAGAACCCTTTAAAACCAATATTTTGTACTCTAAGTTTAGTGATTTCTGAGAAGCCATCTCCATTATTATCATAAGGATTTCGTTGTCTTGTAGAACCGAAAAGCGTTATACCTGCTTTATTATCATCTGAAACAATCGATGCGTTTAAGGTTGTATTTATGTCTGGAGTACCCCCCCCAATCATTGTGGTTGTATTTGCTAATGTAACTGAATTTCCTGTTGGGTCTTTGGTAATAATGTTTATTGTACCTCCTATAGCATTTGCACCAAAAATAGCAGAACCACCGCCACGAACTACTTCAACTCGTTCTATCATATTTATTGGGATTTGTTCTATACCATAAACACTCTGTAAAGCACTATAAATAGGACGACTGTCAATTAATATTTGTGAATACGTGCCATCCAAACCATTTATTCTTACTTGTGGCAAACCACAATTTTGGCAGTTGATTTCAGTCCGTAACCCTGGTTGAAAGTTTAACCCTTGAGCAAGGCAAACCGAATTTGTATTCTCAAAAACTTTGGCACTTATAATATTTACAATAGTTGGCGTTTCTTTGCGGTTGGTTTCGTTACGATTAGCTGAAACCACAACTCCCTCTAACATTATTTGGTCATCTTCTAATTCAAAATCTTCATCTATAGTTTTGGCAGAAGTTAAATTTATCTCTTTTTCAATAGATTTATATCCTATTCCAGACACGACCATAGTAAATTTACCAAATGGAAGGTTCTTTAAAAAGTAATGACCTGTTGCATCGGTTGTTGTTCCAATTGTTGTTCCTTTTAATGATACATCTATCAAGGGTAAATATTCTTTGGTATTTTTATTCATAATATAACCTGTGATATGAGTATCTGACGTGTTTTGGGCAAATCCTGCTATTGAACAAAATAGCAGAATTATTAAAATCCTTAATTCTTTTTTCATTTGAATTCCTTTTAAATAATACATGACATGATTATCTGATGCAATTAGTAATTCAATTGCATCAACAAAAAATGGGTGAATTTTAGATATTCACCGAAAGAAAATTAACTGTGAATATTTAAAGGCGGTGCTCGTAATGAAAATGAGTATTCTGATTTACAACAATGAAAAGAGATGTAGTTTGTAAAAAGTTTCTCAAAAGAAAAAACCTTTTGAGTTACAAGTATGATTTTGTTTAATGAATATAAAGAGAATTCAAAATCGGATATTGGACATTTAAAGTGATAATCGTGAAAATGACGTTCGTTTTTTGCAGTACAAATAAAATGGTCATGATGGTGAAACTGGCCATCTAATAGTCTAACAGCTATTGGTGTCAGGAGAACCAACACCAACAAAATTGAAATAATATGTTTAAGCTTTTTTGTCATTTCTATCTTGCAAAGATAGCATCTTTTAGTCATTCCAAATAATACTATGCGTGACCGCAAGATTTGGCTCTTTGACTCTTGCGAAGTGTTTGCTTGTATGTAGGGGTAAAGACAATGTGCAAAATATACGAGCAGAAACTCTCTATATCATATACATAGTTTTGTAGAAAATGAACTATGACTTTGTAATCTTGATAATTTTTCCGAACTTTAAACGTTCATTCTAAACGAATACTAATGAGAAAAGAAATGAGGACAAAAGATGTAGCTTTAGTTCTGTCAAGTGGCGGACCTCGAGGGTTTGCCTACATTGGGGCTATAGAGGAATTGCTTGCGCGTGGATACAACATCACTTCAATTGCAGGATGTTCCATCGGTTCTTTGGTTGGAGGCATCTACGCCGCCGGAGGGCTGCCTTTGTTCAAAGAATGGCTATTCCAATTAGACGAACGCAAAGTGATGAGCCTTATGGACTTTACCATAAGCAAAAGTTATCTAGTTCGTGGCGACAAAATCATCAATACTATCAAAGAGATTGTTCCCGATGTTGATATTGAGACATTAAATATTCCGTATGCGGCTGTAGCTACAGACCTCTATTCGGGCGAAGCGGTTGTGTTTCGCAAAGGCAATCTCTACGATGCTATTCGTTCGTCAATCTCAATTCCGTCACTCTTTCGTCCGCAAAAAAATGGTATTCACACGTTCATAGATGGTGGCGTGGTCAATACCATGCCTTACGACATTGTAGCACGCAACGGACACGATTTATTGGTTGGCTTTGACGTAAACAGTATTGACAGTGAAGCTATCAAGAGTTTTTTGTCGAAACTGAAAAAATTTGAAGCTGATGCAAACTACAAAGAGCAGTCATCGCGTGAAGCTATCACCACTGTAGCTCGTGACAAGACACTTTCTGTTATAGAAAAAGTAAAAATTATAGGAAGCCATAGTGAGGAACTGATAAAGCTAAAACGAGAAACAAATTCGCAACGGAAATCGTTGGTTAAGTGCGACAAAGGAACTGCAGTGTCTGCCGATATTATTGACGACAACTACTACTCTATTCTAACTCGCTCGTATAGTCTTATGAACCACACTATTGCAAGGTTGCAGACAGAGATTGCCAACCCTGATATTTTGGCTAAAATGAATTTTGATTCCTTCTGTACAATATTGGACTATGCACGAGCCAAAGAAATTTCCGAAAAAGGTCGTGAACTCATGGCTGAAGCAATTGATAGATACGAAGCTAATCTCAAATAGAATATGAATTTTTCCCTCCCAAAAAACAACGGTAATGTAAAGACAAACCATGGTGCGTCTCTACTAGTTGTGACAATATTTTTATTGGCGTTTGCGTCGCAATTGCAGGCACAGAATTTTTCAGGAGGACTCTATGGAGGTTTTACCACAAGCCAAATCGATGGCGACGAACGTGCGGGATTTCATTGCATTGGGCCTGCTGCGGGAATATTTGTTACCTACCCCTGCTCGTTTGTAAATCACAGCTTTGAATTGGGCTTTGCACAAAAAGGTGCCGCCGATTCTGTGAAAAACTACAAAAAAGCATTGGGCTACGTTGACGCAACGTATTTGTTGCAAATAAAACCGCACTCGTTTTTTGCTTCGTTTCCCGAAATAGTGAAACTAGACGCGGGTGCAATGCTTTCGGCAAAGGTGTACGAAACATTTGATTTTGATGGCGTAAGCAACCAAACGGACGATTTTTCCCGTCTCGATATGCAAGCCTGTGGAGGCGTTTCTGTAGATTTAGGCAAACGACTTGACTTTGCCGCACGATGCTCCTATTCTCTTATTCCAATAGAACAGCGGTATCACAATTTAGCTTTGTATTTCTTGCTTCGGTGGAATTTCTTTACACCAAAAGAGTATTGACAAACATACCGCCTGCTGTGCCTACAAATCCAACAGCATATCCTGCGTATATTTGCGCCGGTGTGTGCGCGCCTAGATACAAACGAGCCGAACCCACCAAACCGGCAATTATCACGGTGATCATAAACACCGGTATCATCATTGATTGATTAAAAGTCTGAGTTACCATCATTTCGGTGAAAAAACCGAGCAATCCGCCCATGCCTATGGTGTGAAGACTTATTCGCCAAAAGAATGTAATAGCTGTAGCTACAAATACCACAAACGTACAACCCATGAGATATGGCACGTAAAATGCCGATATTGATGTATTAAAAAGACTTACCACATAGGTCAAAAGAATAAAAGACAGCAACATGAGCCGATGACGATTGTTGTCTAGGTTTCCTTTGCGCATGAAAAACATTGCATAAATCCCGCAAAACAGCAATGGCAAAAGATAGTACAGCTCAATAATTGGTTTTATGGTTCGCAAAAAGACAAGGCTGGTAATAGTTTTTTCAACTCCTACAATACCCACAAAAAGAGCGAAATTGATAACCGTGCACCCTATTACTGCAATGCCAATGGGATGAAAAATCACAGAAATTATCCAAGCAAAGGCTTTCAACACTTTTTCCATGTTATAACATTTTACGCAAACGCCCTACAGGCAACCCTAACTGTTCGCGATATTTTGCCACCGTTCGACGAGCTATGTTATAGCCTTTCGTTTTCAGGACGTCAGTAAGCTGCTCGTCGGTATATGGTTTTCGTTTATCTTCTTCGGAGATGGCTTCTTGCAAAATGGTTTTGATTTCGCGCGACGAAACTTCCTCACCTGAATCGGTTGTAAGACCTTCGGAGAAGAAATATTTGAGGGAATAAATTCCGTATTGCGTTTGAATATGCTTGCTATTTGCAACTCGCGAAACGGTTGAAATATCAAGTCCGGTACGTTCTGCAATATCTTTCAAAATCATTGGTTTGAGTTTTGCCTCATCACCTGTGATGAAAAATTCGCGTTGAAACTCAAGAATCACCTGCATGGTCGACAACAAGGTGTTGTTGCGTTGTTTGAGCGCATCAATAAACCATTTTGCTGAATCGATTTTTTGTTTTATAAATTCGAAAGCCTCCTTCTGACCTTTGCTGCTGTTTTGTGTGGCCTTGTATGTTTGCAACATATTGGTATATGTGCTGCTCACACGTAAACTTGGCACATTGCGCGAGTTCAGCGTCAAAATGAGTTCGCCATTTTGATTCTCTAAGTTGAAATCGGGGAAAATAGTTTGATTGAACGTTTTGGCATACGCATCGGCAGTGCCATTTCCCGGTTTCGGATTTAGTTTGATAATAATATCAATCGCATCTTTCAAATCTGCTTCTTCGATTTCAAGGCCTTGAAGAATTTTATCGTAATGCTTTTTGGTAAATTCCTCGTAGTAATTTCCCAAAATCGCTTTTGCAGTGAGCGTTTCGGGCGTTTTCTCTTTCCTTTCGAGCTGCAAAACCAAGCATTCTTTGAGCGAAGTAGCACCAATTCCGGCAGGATCGAGCGTTTGAATAGCTTTCAAAATGCGTTGCAAATCATTTTTCGTTGTTGTTACATTTTGTAGCAACAAAATATCGTCAACAATGCTCTCAAGGTCGCGACGCAAATATCCATCTTCGTCAATATTGCCAATGATAAAATCGGCAAGCGCCATATCTTCATCGCTCAAATCGAGCAACTCCAATTGCGACTTAAGATTCTCTTGGAACGAATTTCCGCCTGAAAACGGAATCTCTTTGTTGTCTTGATCGGGCGAAGAATTGTTGGCGGAATATTTATAGTTGGAATATTCGTCCTCGTTGAAATAGTCATCGATATCGAACTCGTTGTTCTTGTCCGTTTCCGTTACCTCTGATGAATCGTCATCATTTGAATCATTTTCTTGATTTTGCGAATCTTCTGTCTCGTTTTTCTCTTGCTCATCAGAATTTGATTCACCCTCAACTTCCAACGCAGGATTGGCTTCTATCTCGTCTTTGATACGAGTATCGAGCTCCATAGTAGGGATTTCAAGCATTTTAATGACTTGAATCTGCTGTGGAGAGAGTTTCTGCTGCTGCTGTTGGAGAAGTTTCTGGTCGAGCATGACGTGGCGAAATTAAATTTTTACTATTTCGATATTGTGTGCTTTGGCAATTTCAATAAGACGATCGGTAGAATTGCTACGAATTACCACTTTTGCTGAACCATTGTCGGCAAATGCGTACATATAATCAATATTGATATCGTTTTCAGAAAAAATTCTAATTGCCTTTTGCAAACCTCCTGATTCGTGAGGAACCTCAATACAAACCACGTCAGTCAAACGAACATTGTAATCGTGCTCGCGCAAAATCTTACATGCCAATTCCGGGCGACCTACGCAAAAACGTATAATTCCATAGTCAACCGAATCGGCTATACAAAATGCAGACATATTGATTCCATTATCAGTGAGAACCTGCAACATTTTGTTGAGGCTATTTACTTTATTTTCAAGGAATACCGAAAGTTGTTTCACTACCATAGTTGTATATTTTTAGTGTTCGATTAGCTTATTTGAATTTTCGTTTGTCATTCACGCGTTTTGCCTTACCCTGACTACGTTCGATGGTATTTGGAGCAACCGGTTTAATGTTTGGTTGAACACCTACAACGTTTTGAATGGCGTGAGCAATTTTCTTTCTCAACTTCTCCATTTCGCTCATCACGTCAGAATAGTATTGTTCTTTGACCTCAACGTCAATATCGAAGGTATCGGTATTATTTACACGGTCAACGGTGATGAAGAAATGCGGTTCAACTTCTTGCAACGTACACAAAACAGATTCTACCTGCGATGGGAACACGTTCACACCACGAATAATCATCATATCGTCGGTTCTTCCGAGGATTTTCCCCATTTTTACCAACGTTCTTCCACATTCGCACGTGCCACGAGTTAAATACGTCAAGTCGCGTGTGCGGAAACGAATAAGCGGCATACCTTCTTTTGACAAAGTAGTAAACACAAGTTCACCTTCTTCGCCATCGGCAATCTGCTCACCGGTTTCCGGGTTAATTATCTCAGGATAAAACAAATCTTCATTCAAGTGCGTTCCGTTTTGGTGTTCGCATTCAAAACCAACACCAGGACCCGAAATTTCCGTCAATCCATAGATATCGTACGCTTTTATTCCAAGACGATATTCAATTTCTTTACGCATTTCTTCGGTCCATGGTTCTGCACCGAAAATGCCCACCTTCAATTGAATTTCATCGCGAGGAATTCCTGATTTTTCTAATGCTTCGGCCAAATACAATGCATACGAAGGCGTACAAGCCAATGCGGTTGTACCCAAATCGTGCATCATAAGTAATTGTTTTTCGGTATTTCCGGCAGAAATAGGAATGGTAGTAGCACCAAGTTTCAAAGAAGCATCATGCGCTCCCAAACCGCCGGTAAACAAACCATAGCCATATGAAACCTGAATAACATCGTCTTTGTTCAAACCATACGCCGAATAACAACGAGCACCGGCTTCAGACCAGTTATCAATATCTTTGCGAGTATATCCCACAACGATAGGTTTTCCGGTAGTTCCCGAAGAAGCATGAATTTTCACAATCTCAGAAAGAGGAACCGACAACAAACCCCATGGATAATAATCACGCAAATCCTTTTTCGACGTAAAAGGAAGTTTTACGATATCATCTATCGTTTGAATATCTGACGGCAAAACGCCTGCTTGCTGCATCCTTTCACGATAAGGAGCACAATTGTGATACACATGTTCAACAACTTGTCTCAATCGTTCACCTTGTATTTCCCGCATTGATTCGCGGTTCATACACTCCATTGTCTTGTTCCAAATCATATTAGAGATTTTTACTGTATTCTAAACCTGTTTCAAATGCTTTTACATTCATTGCAACTATTTCTTCACCTTTCGAAGCAAATAATTCTTTCACGCTTTGTTCCATCACTTTTGCATCGATACCAATAATTGGAGCAACGGCGCCGGCTATCACCACATTTGAAACGCGTTCGCTCAAATTCTTTGCTATTTCTTCAGAATCAATAATCACGTACTTGAACCCGCTGGTTTTAATGGCTTCTATCACTTTTGCTTCGTCAGGATAGTTTGGAATATTTTTCACACATCCCGATGAAGTAATGACGATTCCGTCTTTTTTAAGAAAAGGCACGTAGCGCAAAGCTTCAAGCGGTTCCATAGCCAACACAATGTCAGCCTCGCCTTTTGGAATAAGGTCGGAATAGATTTCCTGATCGGAAATGCGCAAATTCGATTGCACATCGCCACCACGCTGGCTCATTCCGTGAACTTCTGCTTGTTTTACGTTAAGATTGGAGTGCATTGCCGCAAGGTCAATAATAGAGGCGATAGTCAAAATTCCTTGACCGCCCACTCCCGACAAAATTATATTCTTAATCATTTGTTGAGTTTCTTTTTGTTTTTAATTGCTGTTTGTACGCATTCTCTTTGTGCAAGAATTACGGAAACGCCATCGTATTCAAATTCTTCTTTCATAAGTTCGATATTCTTCTCAAGATTTGCTTTGAGAGGAATCATCACACGAATGTGATTTTCGTCTACGCCAAGACCTTTGCATATAAGGTGTAGCTTGTTTGTTCCCGCAGAATCCTGACCTCCGGTCATTGCGGTAGTTGAGTTATCGGAAATGATGACGGTCATTTTTGTATTTTCATTCACCGCATCAAGAAGTCCGGTCATACCTGAATGTGTAAAGGTAGAGTCTCCAATAATTGCTACTGCAGGATGAAGTCCGGCATCGGCAGCACCTTTTGCCATTGTGATAGAAGCACCCATGTCTATACATGCAGTGATGGCTTCGTATGGTTTAAGCGCGCCAAGCGTGTAGCAACCAATGTCGCCAAACACATGATGTTCTTTGTATCCAACAAATGCCGCATTCAAAGCTTCGTACGTATCGCGGTGTCCGCATCCTTTGCAGAGTGCAGGTGGACGGTTTACCATCAACGAAGAAACTTCGGCTGTTTTTTCTCGAGCCACGCCCATTGCAGCTGCCATAAATTCTGGATTCAATTCTCCGGTTCTATTGAGCGCACCGTCAAGTTTTCCACGAATTTTACTATTGTCAAGGAAACCACGTAAATATTCTTCTACTACCGGATATCCTTCTTCAGCAATAAGTATATCATCATATTTTGCAAGAAATTCAGCAATTTGCTTGCGTGGCAACGGATATTGAGAGATTTTCAACACCGAAACGTCAAGGTGATTCGTTTCACGAACTTCCATCACGTAGTTATATGCTAAACCAAATGCAATCACAGCCTTCTTTGACGTACCTTCTATGACTTTCATAAAAGGTGAATTTTCTGAAAGCGCAGTCAATTCATCTTGTTGAGCAACCAACGCATTGTACTGACGTCGTGCATACGCAGGAAGTGTTATCCAACGTTCGCGTTGCAATTGTGGATTGAACGCATTCTGTTCGTGATATTTTCTTTTAGAAATTATAGAACGAGAGTGTGACAAACGCGTTGTAACACGGAGAATAAACGGCAAACGCATTTTTTCCGACATCTCAAAAGCATAGTGCACACAATCGTATGCTTCTTGCTGTGTAGATGGTTCTACAAGCGGAAGCAATGCAAATTTGCCATACACACGGCTATCTTGCTCGTTTTGTGAAGAGTGCTGTGATGGATCATCAGCAACAACCAACACCAAACCGCCATGAACGCCCGAAATAGCAGAGTTCATAAACGCATCGGCACATGCATTAAGACCAACGTGCTTCATACAAACAAGAGCGCGTTTGCCCGCATACGACATTCCCAATGCACTTTCGTAAGCAGTTTTTTCATTACATGCCCATTTTGAACGAATATGTTTTTCTTGTGCATCCTTAGATTTTTGGATAAATTCGGTAATTTCAGTTGAGGGTGTTCCTGGATATGCGTACACACCTGAAATTCCCGCATCAATCGCGCCGAGGGCTATTGCTTCAGCTCCCAGTAATAGTGATTCTTTCATATATCGATTCTAAAAAAATTCTTTTGGTAAAATTACGTTTTTATAAAGAAAATCCCAATAAAATATTCTTTTTTAAAAAACGGCAGATTCTTCTTTGAAATAAAGCCAAAGAAACGATATGAAAAGTATGTTTTTTGTTCAGAAAATACGGACGAGAAATGCGGGTAATTTATTCTTGTAAGCCTTTCTCATATTGCGTTACCATTGACCGAAACCAAAGTAATTGTGCAAAAATTACAATTGCGCTTCCTATACTGTAGCACAGAATGGCTGTAGTAAAATTTTGCGCCCATATACCAATTGCCAATCCGATTACACGAACCGAGACAAGTATGACTTCAAACGCAAGACCGATTTTTTGTTTTTGAAACACATCGGGAATATATGACAAAGGTGAAACTATAGCCGTCAAGCCAATCCACACAAGCATAATGCGGATATATTCTCCAGACACATGCCAACCTTCTCCCAATAAGAATTCGGTAAAATCGGGCAAAATTATGTACAGCAATGCAAAACCGGGAACGATGAACGACAATGTTGTTTTTATGAATTTGCACAAAAAAGATCGAACACTTTCACGTCGTTGGACTTGCTCTGCTGTTTTTTGATAAAAAACCTGATACAACGA
>DAIOSV010000007.1:41964-44702 GCA_036752345.1 Bacteroidales bacterium
CCTGCATAGCCGAATACGCATTTTGACACAGCATTGGTCACACTTTGCGTAATTTGGTAACGGCCAACGGAACGGAATTGTTTGTGACGCGTGTACCAATAGTTAAGCAACGTCCAAATACCGGAAAGAAACACAAAAACAGGCACAGACCAATACCATTGGGCCAAATTCGGCGCATTAAAAATGTTGGCAATTTGGTGCGAAAACGGCAGCGTACACACGAGCAACGCAACCACGGCAAGCGTTATAAAAAGACCAACACAGAAACATGCAATTGCTTTTGACTCGGATTTTGGGAGCACTATAGAATATTGGAATTCCGCCGTAGCAAACAACGACAAGATGCCGGTGATACTCAAAAAAAGACTTACAAGCCCGAAATCTTCGGGAGCATACAATCGAGTAATAATCGGATAAATCAACAATGCAATGACTTGCACCATTACTCCGGCAGAAAGCAACGTAGCTGAGTTTTTAGTAGTTTCAGACGATAAAAAAACTGCAACTTTCTGCTTTATCTTCATTGAAAGTTATTTATGAGAATCAATTACTTTGAATAGTTTGTCGCCACGACGCACTTTTTCTTCTGTTTTTATTGAAAACAAATCACCTTTGACGGTTTTTTCTACTTTTTGCAAATTCACATACATATCGTGTGCTTTCATTTCTACCACACCGGTTGTAGGTCCAATTATCATAACCTCATCGCCTTCGTTCAAGTCATCAGACTGCATGAGGAATTCTGCGACATTGAGGTTTGAGAAATAGTTTGTGCATTTGCCCAAGGCAACTTTAATCTTTGTGGCGCTACTTCCATAATGAGAACTCCATTCGCCCAAACGCTGGCCAAGGTAATAGCCATTCCAAAAACCACGATTGAACACGCGAGAAAGGCGTTCCTTCCACGCGGCAACTTTTGCATCTTTATTGTCGGTATAGGTTCCTTGGACTATTTCGTTGATTGCCTCGTTGTAACAAGTCACAACGGTTTTTACGTATTCTGCACTACGCGCACGACCTTCAATTTTGAGAACTCGCACACCTGCCTCAATTAGTTCATCAAGAAAACCGATAGTACACAAATCTTTGGGCGACATAATGTACTCGTTGTCAATTTCAAGCTCGTTGCCCGTTTCTTTTTCAGTCACAATATATGCCTTTCTGCACGTTTGCAAGCAAGCTCCTTTATTGGCCGAATAATTCCGTTCGTGAAGACTCAAATAACATTTCCCCGAAATTGCCTGACAAAGCGCACCATGACAAAACATTTCAAGTTTTACTTGTTGACCCGAAGGTCCGCAAATATTTTCTGCTTGTATTGCATCGTATATTTCACGTACCTGCATCAAATTTAATTCACGTGCAAGCACCACAACATCAGCATATTGCGCAAAAAACTTAACTACTTGCGTATTTGAAACATTCAATTGTGTTGAAAGATGAACCTCAACGCCATATTCACGTGCACATTGAATAGCGGCGATATCAGAAGCAATTATAGCCGAAACATGAAAATCTTTGGCTGCTTGCATCACCTTATGCAAGGTTTCCATATCCTTGTCATAAATAATAGTGTTGACGGTCAAATATGTTTTAATGCCATGTTCGTTGCAAATCTGGACAATGTTTGCTAAATCTTGGGTGGTAAAGTTATTAGACGAACGTGCTCGCATATTGAGCATTTCAATACCAAAATACACGGAATTTGCTCCGGCTTGAATTGCAGCAGCAAGTGATTCATACGAACCAACCGGTGCCATTATCTCTATTTCATTTCGCTGTACCATACCAAAATTTTCTTTCAACGATGGCAAAAATACGCCTTTCTTTCGTAAAAAGCACCATATATATAAGGTATAACGATATGAAATACTACACGATTCCTTCGCGCAACAAGTCGTGCAAATGAATCATGCCAAGATAGGTTTTACCATCAGTAACGACCAACTGCGTTATACTATTTTTCTCCATTTGCTCAAACGCTTTAACGGCCAACTCGTTACGACTGATTGTTTTAGGGTTTTTGGACATAATGTCTTGCGCTTTGGCTTCGTTGATGTTGGTATTTTTTTCCAACATTCTTCGAATATCACCATCGGTAATGATTCCAATCAACTGATTGTTGTCGTCAACAACGGCGGTAGCGCCCAAACGTTTTGAAGAAATCTCAAGAATCGTCTCCGAAATAGACTGCGTAGCCGAAACGCGTGGTGCATTTTCTTCCACGAAAATATCGTCAACACGCATATACATACGTTTTCCCAAGGCACCACCCGGATGGTATTTTGCAAAATCTTGCGGGGTAAATTTTCGTTGTTCCAACAAACACATAGCCAACGTATCGCCCATAACCAATTGAGCCGTTGTGCTATTGGTTGGAGCCAAATTGTTTATATCTGCCTCATGATCAACGTGAGCATACAACATATAGTCGGCATGTTCGCCCAAATACGACGAACGCTCCGAAACCATTGCTATCAATTTATTTCCACCACGTTTCAAAAGTGGCACAAGCACTTTAATTTCAGGAGTATTTCCACTTTTCGAAATACACAAAACCATATCTTCCTTTTGAATCATTCCCAAATCGCCGTGAATAGCCTCTGCTGCGTGCATAAACAACGCCGGAGTACCGGTAGAATTCATGGTAGCCACTATTTTATTTGCAATGAGAGCACTTTTACCGATTCCCGTAACAACAAGCCGACCTTTTGAAGCAAGAATTTTTTGCACCACAA
>DAIOSV010000007.1:44802-56205 GCA_036752345.1 Bacteroidales bacterium
AAAGAAGTTATTGAAAGTCTGATGGACAACAATGACACGTTTGTGTTGATGCCTACCGGCGGTGGCAAGTCATTGTGTTACCAACTTCCTGCAATGCTTCTTGAAGGGACTGCTATTGTTATTTCTCCCCTGATTGCATTAATGAAAAATCAAGTTGATGCCATGCGTGGCTTCAGCACTGACAATAGGATTGCGCACTTTTTAAATTCTTCACTTAGTAGAGCAGAAATTCTTCGGGTAAAAGAAGATGTACGAAATGGTATCACAAAATTGCTTTACGTTGCTCCCGAGTCACTCACAAAAGAAGACAACGTTGAGTTTTTCAAAAGCATTACGATTTCGTTCTTCGCAATTGATGAAGCACACTGTATTTCAGAGTGGGGACACGATTTCCGCCCGGAATATCGACGAATAAAACCAATCGTTGAAGCAATTGGTCGTGCACCAATCATTGCACTTACCGCTACAGCTACGCCAAAGGTGCAACACGATATTCAAAAAAACTTGGGAATGTTGGATGCGAAAGTCTTCAAGTCATCTTTCCGCAGAAAGAATCTCTACTATGAAATTCGTCCGCAAGTTGATGCAACCAAGCAGATAATTAAATTTATACGAGATAATACCGGGAAATCGGGTATCATATATTGTTTGAGTAGAAAAAAAGTTGAAGAACTTGCCAACACCTTGGTTGTGAATGGCATAAAAGCGCTTCCGTACCATGCCGGACTTGATGCACACACACGTTCCAAAAATCAAGATATGTTCTTGATGGAGGAAGTTGACGTAATTGTTGCGACCATAGCGTTTGGTATGGGAATAGACAAACCCGACGTTCGTTTTGTGATACACTACAACATTCCAAAATCATTGGAAGGATATTACCAAGAAACCGGTCGTGCCGGTCGCGATGGTGGCGAAGGGAAATGTATCGCATTCTATAGCTACAAAGACATTCTTCGTCTTGAAAAATTCATGGAAGGCAAACCGGTTGCTGAACAAGAAATTGGGAAACAATTGTTGCTCGAAACATCTTCATATGCCGAATCCAGTTTGTGCCGCGTACGAGTGCTCTTGAATTATTTTGGTGAAGAAATGACCGAAAACTGTGGTAACTGCGACAACTGCTTGCATCCAAAACCGCAAATTGAGGTTATGAACGATGTGATTAAAGTTCTCAAAACTATTAAAACAGTAAAACAACGTTTCAAACAAGGACACATTGTTGAAATTCTGATGGGAAATAATTCCTCAGAAATTAAAACATACAAACACAACGAACTTGACGAATTTGGTTGGGGCGATGACCACGATCCAAAATACTGGAACGCCATTATCCGCCATATGCTCATGAATCGTTTATTGGACAAAGAGATAGAGAATTACGGTTTGTTGAAAATCACTGACGAAGGAAAAGCATTTTTCCACAAACCGCACTCGTTTACCATTACCGAAGATCATGACTATGAGCAGACGGAAACCGACACGGAAACGGTTCAAAGCGATGATGCTTTTGACACCACGTTAGTTTCTATACTCATGGATTTGCGCAAAAGTGTAGCCAAAAAGAACAATGTTCCTCCGTATGTTGTGTTCCAAGAAGCTTCTATCAACGAAATGGCAATTCAGTATCCTATTACGTTACAAGAATTGAAAAACATTTCGGGCGTTGGCGAAGGAAAAGCAAAAAAATACGGACAACCATTTGTAGACGTGATTGCGCGCTATGTTGAGGAAAACGAAATAGAACGTCCTCAAGACATGGTGGTAAAATCGGTGGTAAACAAATCGGGAAACAAAGTTCAAATTATTACCAACATAGACAAAAAACTATCACTCGACACCATAGCCGAAGCACTTGGAATAAGTTTAAACGAATTGTTGATTGAGATTGAAAGCATCGTCAATTCCGGTATGAAAATCAACATTGACTACTACATTAATGAAGTGATTGAAGAAGACGCTATAGAAGAACTTTTCGACTATTTCTCTACTTCAGAATCAGAACAAGTACAAGATGCAATAGACGAATGGACCAACGATGGAACCTATTCCGAAGAAGAAGTCCGACTTGTAAGAATTAAGTTTTTATCTGAAAAGGCGAACTAATATGAAAATAGCAATAGATTTTGACGGGACACTAGTAGAACACAAATATCCTGAAATAGGAGAAAAAAAACTGTTCGCCTTTGAAACTTTGCGCGAGCTGCAAAAGCGCGGAGATCAACTTATTTTATGGACATATCGCACGGGCGAAATGCTCAACCAAGCTGTTGAATTTTGTCGTCAAAATGGTGTGGAATTTTATGCCATAAACCGAAATTATCCGGAAGAAGTTTTCGACGAAACTCAAGTCAGCCGAAAAATTGACGCTGATATTTATATTGACGACAAGAACGTGGAATTTGGCGGAGAAATTGATTGGTCAAAAATTTGCACAATACTGCAAATAGGTACAATAGATGAATCATTGAGTACGAACTACGGCAAAACAACGAAAAAATCTTTTTTCAATAAACTCATTGGAAAATAACGAGAGACATACGGCAACGTTTATAGACGTACTTTTGCCACTAGCTGTTCCCCTTTACACATACGAAGTACCTGAATCTCTCAAAGATTCTATTACTATTGGTAGCCGTGTAATTGTGCAGCTTGGACAACGGAAAATGTACACCGCCATTGTGTATGCTATTCATCACAAGGAACCCGATGTGGCCGTTGTTAAGTCAATAGAATCGGTACTCGACGAGGCACCAATTGTTACCAAAAAACAATTACAGCTATGGGACTGGATGGCAGACTACTACATGTGCACGCGTGGAGAGATTATGAAAGCGGCTCTTCCCTCGGGCCTGAAACTAGAAAGTGAAGCCATAGTCTCTGCCAATCCCGACTTTGACTGCATGACGCTTAACGAAGCAGACCGACAAGTGTATTATGCAGTTGAGAGAAATGAAAGTCTGTCGCTGCTCGATTTAGCAAAAGCTCTTAATAAAAAATCGGTAACAATTCAGGTACAAAAACTCGTAAAGCTCAACGCTGTCATTATCAGCGAAACTATTTCAAATCAATACAAACCAAAGGTAGAAGCGTACGTGCGACTTGCCGGCGATGTGCAAGACAAGTCGTTTATAGACCAAGCGTTTGCACAAATTGCGCGTGCCGCAAAACAGCAAAGTTTTTTCTTGTGGTTGCTCAACGAAACCATTCTTCACAAAGAGGTAGAATCGTTTGCCATATCAAAACAAGTTGCGCTCGCACAAACGTCGTCTGCTATATTGGCGGAACTTGCAAAAAAGAACATCATCGTTATTGAGAATAAAGAAGTTTCACGTTTTGCCAAGACCGACAAAGAAATTAAAGGTGTTGCTGAATTAAGCAACCAGCAACAAACGGCATTGCAAGGGATTCACGAGGCGTTTTCTCAGAATAAATTTTGTTTGCTTCACGGAGTAACATCAAGTGGAAAAACCGAAGTGTACATTCACTTGATACAAGAACTGATTGATAGCGGGAAGCAAGTATTGTATTTGTTACCCGAAATTGCACTCACTTCGCAAATCATAAACCGCTTGCGAGACGTTTTTGGCTACAAAGTTGGCATCTACCATTCTAAATTTTCCGACAACGAACGCGTAGAAGTGTGGAACAACATTTTGCAAAACAACGAAAATTCGTATCGCGTAATTTTAGGCGTTCGCTCCTCTATCTTCTTGCCGTTCAACAACTTAGGATTAATAATCGTTGACGAAGAACATGAATCGTCATTTAAGCAATACGACCCGGCACCCCGATATAATGCACGCGATATGGCGTACATACTTGCATCGAATTTTAAAGCGAATCTGCTTTTAGGCACGGCTACTCCGAGTTTGGAAACCTATTTCAACGTATTGCAAAAAAAATTGGCTTTGGTTGAAATGAAAACTCGGCACACCAAAGCGCCTTTACCTTTGATGCACATTGTTGACCTTCGCACAGAACACAAGCGACAACGCATGCGCGACATTTTCAGCAAAACATTGCTTGAAGCGATTGAAAAAAATTTGGCCGAAAAACGACAAATTATTTTGTTTCAAAACCGTCGAGGGTTTTCGCCATACCTTGAATGTCCCGATTGTGGCTACGTTCCGGAGTGTAAAAACTGTGATGTAAGTCTTACCTACCATAAATTTTCTAACTCTCTCATGTGCCACCACTGTGGATACGCTATCCCATTTAGCTCGGAATGCCCTGAATGTCACAACAGAAACATGCGCTTGGTTGGTTTTGGTACCGAAAAAATTGAAGATACGCTCCATGAAATGTTTCCCGACGTTCGTTTAGCACGAATGGATTTAGACACAACTCGCGGTAAAGATGCCTACAGTAACTTAATTTCTCGTTTTGAGAACCATGATATTGACATATTGATTGGCACTCAAATGATAACCAAAGGCCTTGATTTTGAAAACGTTGGACTTGTTGGAATTCTGAGCGCCGATGGAATGCTTCGTCTTCCCGATTTTAGAGCAGACGAACGTGCGTTCCAGTTAATGGTGCAGGTTGCAGGCCGCGCCGGCCGAAGCGAGAAGCAAGGTGACGTGTATATTCAAACATTTCAAGCAGAGCATCCAATTATCCAATATGTAAAAGAGAACAACTACCAGTCAATGCTTGACACACAAATGACTGAGCGGAAAAATTTCTGGTACCCACCGTTTACTCGACTCATAAAAGTTACCATCAAAAATCGCGACAAAGACACGGCAGTTTCCGCTGCAAAGCAACTCGCCACTGATTTACGCGAAATAAAAGATATTGTGATACTCGGACCGGAATTTCCCCCTATTGCGAGAATTCAACTTTTGTATGCACAAGATATACTACTTAAAATTCCTCGCCAACTTAATTTCACCAACATACGCAAACAAGTAAGCGACCGCATGCAAACAATTGTAAGCCGTGAGGAATACAAAACCACAATTTTTTCGGTAAATGTTGATCCGTATTGATACGTCTTGCAATTGCATAATTCTATGGTTTTGATACTTTTGCAAGATTAATTTAAATACAATGAAATCTCGATTAAAACTCCTTCTCACATATGCCTTGTTCTGGCTTCTATTTTTTGAATTCAGCAGAATCTTGTTTTTAGTATACAACCATGCTCTCACCTCGAGTCTTGATTGGAGCACAATTTTTCATACATTCATTTCGGGTTTCTCTCACGATGCGTCTATGATTGGATACATTGTAGAAGTGACGTCAATCATTTTGTGCGTCTCCATTTTTATAAAAGACAATGGAAAAATCAAAATTGCACTCAACTGTTTGACAATATTGTTGCTCATACCTGCTACCATCATTACCGTATCCGATGCGGAATTGTATCGCAACTGGGGTTACCGCATGGATGCGTCCGTTTTGGACTATTTAACAATGCCTAAAGAAGCCATGGCATCTACTCCGCTGTGGCACATAGCACTACTTGTTTTATTGGGAATTGCAATCATGATTGGCTTTTATACTATGTATAAAAAATGGATAGCAACATTCTGCGACAAATTTGAACAAACAAACTATCCATCACTCTTGATTTACATACTCATAATGAGCGTGATGATTATTCCGATTCGTGGAGGATTGAGTGTGGCTACATTGCGTACCGGTAGTGTGTATTTTAGCAAAAAACCATTTGCAAATCATGCCGCAATCAACGACCAATGGCACTTTTTATTTTCTCTTTTTTCAGAAGGGAAAGAAGAACCAAATGTTTTTATGGAAGAATCTGAATGCAATGCCATTTGCAACAATCTTTTACATTCCAAGCAACAAAAGCCTATACAACTGATTACGAACAAACGACCAAACATAATACTTTTCATTTTGGAAAGTTTTACTGCCTCGCAAATTGGAGTATTGGACGGACAAGAAGGAGTAACACCCAACTTAGACTCAATTGCTAAATCGGGTATTTTATTTTCAAATTGCTACGGAAATGGGACAAAGAGCGAGATGGGAATTGTCTCAATTTTGAGTGGCTATCCGGCACAACCTACAACAGCAATCATGAAATACAACGAAAAAGCTGAAAAACTTCCCTACCTCAGCAAAATATTTGATTCTTTAGGCTATTCACTTTCTCTTTATCATGGCGGCGACATTCGTTTTGCCAATATGAACTCATACTTTCGCTTCGGAGGCATTGAACACTGCGTAACCATTGATGATTTTGGAATTGAAGCAAAAGAGACCAAATGGGGAGCACTAGATCAAGTTGTTTTTTCACGCATGTTTTCGGATTTGCACACAGAAAGACAACCATTTTTCTCCGTTTGCTATACGCTGAGTAGTCACGAACCATTCATTGTGCCAATGAAAAGCAAATTTTATGGAAGAGACGACTACTCAAAACTTTTAAACTCCGTGCACTACACCGACAGTTGCATAGGCGACTTTATACGTCGCGCACGATTGGAACCTTGGTGGAACAACACTCTTATCGTTTTCATTTCAGACCATGGCTCTCGCATAACCAAAAATGCCCAAATAGTTTCGAGTCAAGATAAATTTCACATTCCTTTCATTTGGACCGGAGGCGCCATTGCAACCGACACCGTAATATCCGAATTGGTTTCGCAATGTGATTTTCCAATGATGCTCTGCAATCAGCTTGGGTTGCCATCTTCTCAATTCTCATTTAGTAAAGACATTTTGCGAGGAGACAAGCCATTTGCTTTTTATGCGTACAACAATGGTTTCGGTTATTTGCGTGGCAATCAATCATTTTCATGGGACAATGAAAACGCGGCTATCATAAAAAGGACAACCATTTTACAAGACACAACGTTACAACAAGGCAAAGCTATGCTTCAAAAAGTAACAACCGATTTCTATCGGAAATGATAGCTTTATTTATATCTTTGAAAGTCTTTTAGAGAAAATTATGAAAAAAGTATTACTCGCTCTGTTGTCAATGATACTCATTACAGCTTGCACTGATGATTTTCTTGACAAAGAACCGACGAACTATGCAACACAAACAAATATATTTACCACTGCACAAGGCGTAAAATCTGCTCTTGTTGGTTGCTACAGCGATTTTCAGAATTACAATTACTACGGGCGAAATTTTATTTTGATTGGCGACATTTATGCCGACAACGCAAAACTTTCGGCACAAAATACCGGTAATTTTTCATCGTTTTACAACTTCAGCGTTACCGCTGACGATGAAGATTTAAAAGGCTTTTGGTCCATTGCGTACAAAATAATCAACAACGCCGACAATATTATCAAAGCGTGTCAAGACACCAGCCGCAATGATTTAAACGAGACTATCTACGGAGAAGCACTTGCCATACGAAGTTTAGCCTATTTTGACTTGCTTCGCATGTTTGCAAACAAGTCTTCGTTTTCAACAGAAGGAATTCCTATTGCAAGCGACACTATTCCCTATCCATCTCGCACATCAGTTAGAGATGTTTATGCCCTTATTATCAACGACTTGCTGCAAGCGGAAACATTGTTGGAGAACGCCGATGTTACTCCTTTTCGATTCAATAAATATAGTGTAGAAGCATTGCTGACACTCGTGTACGTCTCAGATAATCAAAGAACAAAAGCAATAGAGACAGCCGAAAAACTGATTGCCACAAACCAATATTCATTGCTCACTGCCGAAAATTATATGGCAAGCTGGTCGCAAGAATCGTCAACGGAAAGCATTTTCTCCATAGCCATGTCGGCCACAGACAATCAGGGAACTAACAGTATTGGGCACATGCTTTCACCTGACGGATACGGTGGCATTGTTCCTTCGGAAGACTTGCTCAGCCTCTATTCTAATACCGACATTCGGACAGCTTTCATCAAAAAACGGTCCGAAAAATTTTTCATGAAATATCCGGGACGTGAGGGTTTAGGCATAGACAACGTGCCAGTTCTTCGTTTGTCTGAAATTTATTTTGTACTGGCCGACTGCTATTTGGTAAAAATGCAGGAAGCAACAGATGTGGCTACGCAAACAGAGTATTACGAAAAGGCGCTTGCCATTATGGAACAATTAACAAAACGTGTAGATGCATCGTGCGTTTTGGACAACCTTTCTGCCACGGATTTGTATTTGAAAGTTCAGGAAGAATATAGAAAAGAATTTGCATTTGAAGGCAAACGATTTTTCCAATTGAAACGCTCGGTGTTTTCATTCGGAATAGAGAGAACTGATTGCAATTCAACGGTTTGTTCCGTTCCAAACCCAAGTTATTTATTCGCGTTTCCAATTCCTACAGCAGAATTGAACGCCAACAATAATCTAAGACAAAATCAAGGATACGAATGAAGCGATTTCTCATATACATACTTTGCGCTTGCTCTTTGGCGTCGTGCAACAAAAACGAATATCTTGACACAACCATAGAACAACCCACCGTTGAATTTGCACAAACAAAGTATGCAGAAACAATCTCGTTTATCGCTTCCGACGAATACGAAATTGCCGTTCCTATTCAAGTTTTTGGCGGGAAATCTACCGCAACAATCAATATTTCAGCACAAACAGCTCTTCAAAACGATGCGTATTCTGTAAGCACAAGCAAAACATTGAACGGAAACGCATTAGATAGTATTTACATCACTATTAACACTGCGAAAATCACGAAAGGAGAGGCATATTCGATTAACGTAACTATTTCATCTTCAGAAATTTCGGTTTCAAAAAATTATGCAACGTGCTCAGTAACTTTTTCCCAACAAGCATTTATAGACTATTTTACCGGAACGTATTCCTGCTTTGAATCATCTACAAACTCAACCTACGACGTAGAACTGACAAAGCAAAACGATACAACCGTAAAAAACAACAATTTCTGGGATTTTCCACTTGCCGGCCAATATGTGCCATTCATTTTTACACAAGATGAAACGATGGCAGTTGCAATTCCTGACGATACTGAATGGACCGACTTATTAGGGAACAACTATCGCATTTCTGGAACGGGCGAATACGACTTTCAAGGAAACTTCTACGTTGACTTTACCATGAAAACAGCATCGACAAACGAAGTGTATCAATCAGGAAGACAAACGTACACAAAGAAATAATACCATTTAGAATGAGTATTGTCTTTCGCACTATTCCTAAAAAAAGGGAAAAGTGTATCTTTGTCGCAAATGAGAATCTATCATTCCATACAAGAATTTTCGGCACACAATCCTATTCTTACCATAGGAATGTTTGACGGTGTCCATGCGGGACATCGCGAAATTCTTGCGCATTTGGAGTCGGAGAAAAAAGCCTATCAAGGAGAATCTGTTCTGCTAACATTTTGGCCACATCCGCGAGTATTTTTCGGCAAAGCAGAAGGATTCAAAATGCTTACCAGTTTAGATGAAAAACTGGAACTATTGGAGCAAACCGGCTTAGATGCTTGTTTGGTATTACCTTTTACCAACGAATTTGCAAACTTGAGTCCCGAGGACTACATAACACAAATAATTCACGAAGGGATTGGGGCGCGAAAGGTAATCATTGGCTACGACCACAAATATGGGAAAAATGGCTCGGGCACATTTGAACTCATGCAAAAATTTGCACAAAAACTACACTTTGAATTAGAACGAATCGACGCATATTCTATTGAATCAAAAGCAATTAGCTCAACAAAAGTTCGAAATGCGCTATCGGTAGGCGACATTAAGACTGCAAATTCATATTTAACATACAACTATTTTATTGACGGGACCATTGTTGCAGGAGCTCAAATAGGTAGAACGCTTGGTTTTCCTACGGCAAACCTACAATTGAATTTCTCGCAAAAAATGTTACCCACCGATGGCGTTTATGCGTGCTACACTCTCGTAAATGGAGAAAAATATGCCTCGGTAGTCAACATCGGCACAAATCCTACTATTCAAAAAGAATTGCCCCTTACAATTGAGATACACCTTCTTGATTTTCAAGGCGATATATATGGGGAACAAGTACGCGTTCAATTCGTGTCTCGCCTTCGCGACGAGCAACAATTTTTTTCTCGCGAAGCATTGCAAGAGGCGATAAAGAAAGACATTGCGGTTGCTCGAACCGTTTTATAATGCAACTTTATACATGAAAATAGAACTATCTGGACACTATAGCTATAGTCGGATTTTAAAAACTATTATCCCATCTATCCTCATGATGTTGGCCATTTCGGTGTACAGCATTGTTGATGGTATATTTGTTTCAAACTTTGTTGGAACAACTGCTTTTGCCGCACTCAATCTAGTGTATCCTGTTATGATGATTGTTGGCGCACTCGGCATTATGATTGGCACAGGAGGCAACGCACTCGTGGCTAAAATCAAAGGCGAAGGCAATATGCATCATGCCAATGAAATTTTCTCGTTGCTCATTGCGGTGACCATTGTGATTGGGATAGTCAGTAGCACGCTACTTTTTATTTTTATCCCCAAAATTGCACTTGCGCTTGGTGCCGAGCAAGGAGAAATGTTGAAAGACTGCGTTATCTATGCACGCATACTGCTCATTTCAATGGTTGCGTTTATGCTCCAAATGGATTTTCAATCGTTTTACATGGCAGCCGAACGACCTCAACTTGGTACCAAAATCACCATCATTTGCGGGTGCATCAATATAGTTCTTGACGCACTCTTTATTGTCGTGTTCAAATGGGGGCTTGCCGGAGCAGCTATCGCAACTATGATTGCTCAATGTATTGGAGGAATTTTTCCCTTGTACTACTTTTTGTCAAAACGAAACAAGAGCTCATTACGACTCATACGATTTTCTATTGATTACCATGCAATTATAAAAGCATGTACCAATGGATTGTCTGAATTTGTTGGAAATATTGCTCTCTCAATCGTGAGCGTATGCTACAACATACAACTCATGAAATACGTAGGAGAAAACGGTGTAGCAGCATACGGAATCTTAATGTACCTCGGCTTTATTTATGCAGCGTTTCTTATCGGCTACAACATTGCCATATCGCCTATTATCTCCTATAATTATGGAGCAAAAAACAGGCCTGAACTACAAAGCCTGTTCAAAAAAAGTTTTACACTTATGCTCGTGTCTGGAATTGCGCTCACGTTACTTGCTCAAACAATTTGTAGCGGCGTTGTCAGCTTTTTTGTTGGCTACGATGAAGTTCTCTATAATTTCACCGTACGAGCCTATCGCATATACATGCTCAGCTTCATTTTGTGTGGAATGAATATGTTTACGTCTGCTTTATTTACGGCCCTTAACAACGGGATAGTTTCGGCAGTTGCGGCGTTTACACGAACACTTATTTTTGAAATGGGAGCGGTATTTATATTGCCGGCAATTCTTGGCATTGATGGCATTTGGCTTTCGGTAAATGTTGCCGAAATTCTTGCTGCAATAGTTTCCGTTGGATTAATTCTTTCGTTTCG
>DAIOSV010000008.1:0-17099 GCA_036752345.1 Bacteroidales bacterium
TGGAACAAATGACCACTGCGAATAACTTACATTGGAACTAAAAAGGAGTATCCCGGACACAAATAAAATCTTTACTGTATCTAATAAACAACAATTTCTTTCTTTCATAGGGAAATTGAATTTATGGTGAAGAATAATTTTTTTGGAAAAATTTTAAATATTAATCAAATATATATCATTTCCAACTAATTCAATATCAGGAAAAAACATTTTTTTTAAACAAACGTCATTATTTTTTTGTTTCATAGCTTTAGTGTATATTTGACACCAAGAAACAAATTTTAAATTTCTCTTAAATTATGAAAACACGTCTCCTCATGAGTTCGTTTATCGGCATTTGTTTTGCCGGTGCGGTGTGTGCCCAAAATTATCCGAGCTACAATACGAAACCCCTTCCTCCTGATTCTAGCGGAATGAGCCACAACGCCATTGAGTTAGCTAAAAATATGCGTATGGGTTGGAATTTAGGGAACTCACTTGAAGCAATTCGTTGGGTGCCTAAAGGTGACGGAACATATCGTCCAACTTCAGGCACAGAATATCCGGGAGAATCATTTGAAACAGCATGGGGAAACCCGGAAGTTACCCACTTAATATCTGATGGCGTATATAAAGATGGTTTTAATGTATATCGTATTCCTTGTGCATGGGACTTGTATGTGGCAGACACGGCAACTGCAAAAATTCAAGACTTTTGGTTGGCCCGCGTTAAAAGAATTGTTGACTCGTGCATGAAGCACAAAGATATGTACGTAATCCTCAACATTCACTATGACGGTGGTTGGCTTGAAACTAATTGCAACCCTGACAAACAAGAAATTAATAACAAGAAACAAAAAGCATATTGGGAACAAATTGCAACCTACTTCCGTGACTATGATGAACGCTTGCTTTTTGCAGGCAGCAACGAGCCAAACGTACACAACGAAGTACAAATGGCGGTTCTTGCTTCGTACGAACAAACATTTGTTGACGCAGTGCGCTCTACCGGTGGTCGCAACTATTACCGCACACTCATTATCCAAGGAGCTTCTACTGATATTGATGAAACCTTTAAATTGATGCGTGTAAAAGGTCCTAACGATATTCCAGCTTCAATGAAAACGGCAGAACGCATTGACCTCATGAAAAAGACGCTTAACCTAAGCGCCGATCAAGTAAATAAACTATGGGAAGTTGAAAAAACCTACAATCCTGAATTTGATACGGAAAAACGTAATGTTGTTTTTGATGAGATTCGTGCCCGCGAACAAACACGCCAAGTTAAGATTCGTGAAATTCTCACCGATGCACAACGCACGAAATATGATGCCATGGACCACATTACACCGCTTATGCCGAAAGACGTGGTTCCAGGTCGTTTAATGATGGAATTGCACTACTACACTCCCTACAATTTTACCGGATTGACCGAAGATGCTGACTGGGGAAAAGTGTATTATTATTGGGGAAAAAAGAACCTCAACCCAAAAGACCCAGAACACTGCCCAAGCTATGGCGATGAAGTTTTTGCAATACAACATTTTGCTATGGCAAAACGCCAATTTGCTGACAACGGCATACCTATCATTATGGGTGAATATGGGTGTAATCGTAAGGTTTTTGATGACCCACTCATTGACAGCTTGCACCATCAATCACGTATGGATTGGCTTTATTTCGTAACGAAAAATGCGCTTGAATACGGATTTATTCCCGTGTATTGGGATAATGGCTACATTGGCGTTCCTTCTATGGGATTGTACAATCGCTTGAATGGAAAAACATGTGATCCCGAAGCGGTTAATATGATTATGAAAGGTGCAAAAGATGCTGACAGATATTGGAAGTAACTAACCTACAATTATTGCTACAAAAAAGGCTGTGCTAAAACTAGTACAGCCTTTTTTAGTGATTGTATTTCTCTCTAAATTTTATATTCCTCTCACCTTTTTCTCCCATTTCCAAGCGGAATTAAGAACATCAGCAAGAGGCGTTTCTGCCTTCCAACCAAGTTCTTTTTCGGCAAGTGAACTATTTGCCCATACTTGCGTAATGTCGCCGGCGCGGCGGCCAACTATTTTATACGGAACGTTGACTCCGGTAGCTTGCATAAACGTATGGAGCAATTCAAGCACCGAAACGCCATTGCCCGTTCCAAGGTTAAATATTTCACATTCTTGTTTGTTCGCACCCGAAAGCAAGCGTTGCATAGCTTTTACGTGCGCTTTTGCCAAATCTACTACGTAAATATAGTCGCGGATGCACGAACCGTCAGGAGTTGGATAATCATCACCAAAAACCGACAATTCTTTGCGGATGCCTGCCGCTGTTTGGGTAACAAACGGCACTAAATTATTAGGAACACCTTTTGGCAATTCACCTATCATAGCTGACGGATGCGCGCCAATTGGGTTAAAGTATCGAAGTAAAATAGCAGAAAAATCGTGGTACGAAACTATCGCATCGCGAATAATGTCTTCGCACATCTGCTTGGTATTTCCATACGGCGAAGTTGCCGTTTTTCGTGGAGCAGTTTCGTCTATTGGCAACTTGTCGGGCTGCCCATACACGGTGCACGACGATGAAAAAATAATGTGCTTTATCTTGTTTTTACGCATGAGCGTAAGCAACTGTATCAGTCCAAAAACATTGTTTCGGTAGTATTCCAACGATTTCTCTACCGACTCTCCTACTGCTTTTGAAGCAGCAAAATGAATTATGGCATCAATGCCGGAATGCTTTGTCATACACACTTGTAGCGCGTTTTCATCGCAAATATCTAGTTCTTCAAATTCGGGACGAATGCCGGTAATTGCTTCTATACCGTCAAGAACTTTGACCTCAGAATTTGAAAGATTGTCAACAATAACAACATTGTACCCGTTTTGTTGTAATTCAACTACGGTATGCGAGCCTATGTATCCAAGGCCACCGGTAACTAAAATTTTATTTTTCATTACTCTTTTTATCCCCGTCTTTCCAATTGAATGAACTAACCATTTCTATTACATCTTCACGGATAAAATCTATTACTGGTGCAAGAGAATCTTTGTTGGGTGGTACATTAAAATACAATGCGCCACGCACAAAATTTTTAGTGCTGTCGGTAATGCAAAATTGTAAAACCGAAGCCGCATCACCTTTAATATCAAATAATAATCCGTGCACGTTTTTGTCATCGTAATGGAATTCTTTGGTGTTAATGGCATCGGCCATTACCTCATGCTTGTATGCCAAATAGTGGACATCCTCTACAACTTGATCAAGATTGCCTTGCAACTTGCGATAGCTTATATGAATGGTAGCTTTTTGTTGCGGAAATTCTACGTTTATCCAATATGGCTCAGCACCACGCTCTGTGTCTTGCGCAACCTTAGCATAAGTTGGCACTTTAAATGAATACGGATAATTCTTTTCTGAATATTCTTTATATGCATGTTTAGGCAAGTCTATACGAAAATACCCACGTTCCTTTGGAACGGGAATCTCTCGTTCCTGACATGCTTGCAATGCACAAGCAAAACCCACAATCAATAAAATTCGCTTCATACTATTTTATAAAATAATCGCATACAAGTATCTGTATGCGATTATTACGTTCAATTAAAATGGCAAATCGTCTACCGGTTGATCTGGTATGCTGTACTCAGCATTTGCCTCAGCTACAACATCCTGTGCGGTTCGTTGTGGCTGTTGAGTTGATTCTGTTTGTCCGTTTGAATCAAGCTTGCGACCAAGCTTACGAAGTTCTTCAACGACAATCTCAGTGCTGTAACGAGTTTCATTGTTTTTGTCTTGGTACTGCGAATAGTGAAGTCGACCTTCTACATAGAGCTGATCGCCTTTTTTCACATACATCTCGACAAATTTTGCAGTATGTCCCCATACTGTTAAACGATGCCACTCGGTTCTGTCGGGAACTTCTGTCCCATCTTGTCGTTTGAAACCACGTTCGGTGGTTGCCAATCGAATGTTTGCAACTGGTTGGTCTTCCTTGATGTAACGAACTTCAGGGTCGGCTCCAACGTTTCCAATTAGAATTACTTTGTTAATCATGATTTATGTTATTTTGGTTATTATGCGACAAAATTATAACTAATTTTTGATTATTGAATAAGTTCTTCCCTGTTTGCGTCCAATTTAAGAAAGATAAACAATAATATAGTGAACCCCCATAGTGATGAACCTCCATAACTAAAGAATGGAAGTGGAATGCCTATTACAGGCATAAGTCCTATAGTCATTCCCACATTGATGGCAACATGGAAAAAAAGAATACTGGCTACGCAATAGCCATAGATTCTACTGAAATTCGTTCGCTGTCGCTCCGCATCACGCATGATTCGCAAAATAAGATAGACAAATAACCCCAATACTACGCATGATCCCAAAAATCCCCACTCTTCGCCAATAGTGCAGAAAATGAAATCGGTACTTTGTTCGGGCACAAAATCGTTTTTGGTCTGTGTACCGTTCAAAAAGCCTTTCCCTGTCAAATCACCGGAACCAATTGCAATCTTTGATTGTATTACGTTAAACTCGCTTCCACGTGGATCCGATTCCAAACCAAAAAATACTCTGATACGTTTTTGCTGATGGTCTCCAAGAATATTGGTGAAGACGTAATCAACCGATTGCGAAACAAACACCGAACCCAAGCCCAACATAAAAATGACTGCCAGCGTGCGTATTCGCTTTTTATATGTATATATGATAACTGGGAATAGCAATGCTGCAAATCCTATCATGAAAATTATCATTGGATTGAATTTCTCAGGAAAAACAAAGTTGGCAACAATAGGAATAACAAATGTTAAAGGTACCAATATTAAAACTGGAAGCGGCAGTTTATGATTTTTTTGTAATCCATAAAATATGAATGCTATAAGCCCTAATGTAATAATTACGGTAGATATTACGTGAGCTCCCCAAATAATTGAAAAGGAGAAGACCAAAATGACGGCGAATCCAATGAGTAAAATTGATAATGGCATTCCTTCTCTATAAAATACAAAGAAAAATGCTGAGAATACCAATGCCGAACCGGCGTCGCCCTGCAATACTATGAGCGCGATTGGAATTAGTATTACAGTACCAATTATAAGAGCACCGGTAAACTTGGTTATGCGAACCCCATTCCCGAGCAGTTTTGCAACGACAAGACTTGTTGCCAGTTTTGCGAATTCGGAAGGCTGAATGCGCAAAGATCCTAGTTCTATCCACGAACGCGCTCCATTGATGTTTGGGCCCACAAAATACACGGCCACCAACATCAGAAAGACGAGTATATATATTGGAAATGAAAAAGCATAATAGATATCGCTATCTGTAATTAGCAGAAACACAGCCAATAGCAATGCTGCAATTATCCATATCAACTGCTTGCCATATTTCTGTGTGATATCAAAAATTGATGCAGCTGTTTCATCATACACGGCAGAATAAATATTTATCCAACCGGCAAACACCAAGAATAAATAGATGACAACAATATGCCAATCAATTTTTTGTAATATGTTTTCTCTTTGTCTTGTCATTGATGAATAAAGTCTTTTTCAAGTATTTGCGTTTCTCGCCACTTATTTGTGATGGAATCAGTCAAATATTTTTCTATCATTAAACTCGCAATAGGAGCAGCCCACGTCGCTCCGAAACCTGCATTCTCTACATATACTGAGATGGCTATTTTAGGATTGTCGCGCGGAGCAAATGCCATAAATATTGAGTGGTCTGCTCCATGAGGGTTTTGTGCTGTTCCTGTTTTTCCACAAATTGGAATATCCTTCAAAGCTACAAACCATGCAGTAGCACCTGGACCTCCCTGTACTACCTGATACATACCTTCGGTAACTATGTCGAAATATTTTTTGCTTATCGTTGTTTCGTGTCGTTTTATAAAACTTTTGTCAAACACGGTGTCGTCTATTTCTTTTACAATGTGAGGTGTATAATAATATCCCTTGTTCGCTATTGTAGCAGCTACATTCGCCATTTGAAGCGGTGTCATTGCTATTTCTCCCTGTCCTATTGAAAGAGAAATCAACGTAAGCGATCTCCAACGGTTTTTGCCATATATTTTATCGTAATATTCCGCAGAAGGAATAATACCGGGGCGCTCGCTCGGCAAATCAACTCCTAATCGATCGCCCAACCCGAAACTCTTTATATGCGACTGCCATGTAAGAAATCCTTGCCGTACCGAACCGTATTTTGGAGCATCTAGTATTGCTCTAAACTCGTTGCAATAATATGCGTTGCACGACATTTTTATTGATGAAATAAGATCTAACGGCGATTGGTGAGTGTGACAACCCACAAACAATCCTCCAGAGTAATATCCGGATTGACAACCGTACATAGTATGCTCAGTTATGATTCCTTCCTGCAATCCAACTAACGCGTTCACTGTCTTAAATGTTGATCCCGGTGGATAACGGTCTGCTTGTATTGGACGATTGTAGAGAGGCTTTAACGGATCGTTTGCCAAGCTTGTATAATTCTCGCTTACCAAACGACCAACCATAATGTTAGGGTCAAAAGTGGGAGCAGAAACAAGCGCAAGTATTTCACCCGTTTTGGGATCTATAGCAACAATACTTCCTTTCTTGTTTTTCATGAGCTCTTCTCCATACTGCTGCAAGTCAATGTCAAGCGTGGTATGTATGTTTTTGCCTAGCACCACTGTCTTGTCGAACTTTCCATCTTCAAGAGAACCGCGTACTCGACCTTTCACATCAACCTGATAGTATTTTCCACCCTTTACACCACGCAAATAGGACTCATACGATTTCTCTATTCCGATTTTCCCAATATAATCACCCTGCTCATAATATGCATTTTCTGCTATTTCATCTTTACTTACCTCACTAATGTAGCCAAGAGCGAGGGCACCACAGTGATACGGGTACTTGCGCACTGTTCGCGTTTGCACATAAAAACCAGGAAAGTTATACAACTGTTCTTGCAAACGAGCATAGGTCTCAGCGCTAATTTGCTTGATAATTGGATATGGTTTATAGCGATATTCTTTTGCTTTTTGTAGTTCTGAAAGGAAAAGATCTTTGTTCACCTTGATAATCGAAAGCAATGCCAATGTATCAAGATTTTTAATTTGTCCGGTTACAACCATCAAATCGTATGCAGCCTCATTTGCCACTATCAATTTCCCATTGCGGTCATATATTAAACCACGAGCTGGATGAGAAACCTCAAAACGACGGCTATTGTTTCGCGCATCGGTTTTGTATGAGTCGTCAAGTATTTGAATATGAAATAATTGTCCTGCGTAAATTACTGCCAAACCTATGACAATAGCTGAAAGCAATATTCTACGATTGGACAAATCCATACTTATTTCTTAATTACAAAGAATTCTGTCAAAATGATTATCATCACGGTGAGCGCAATATTGATGAGCATTTTTATAAATAAGAAACCGAATGATTCCAATGAGAAAGTAAAACAGAAATACAACATGGCATGGTGTATAGTAACGCATGCGAGTGTATATTTCAATGCCCACGGTGTACCAAAATAAGCTAGAATAGGGATATTGTTGGTCTCATATCCAATACGAGGAGCAAGCACGCGAAGTATCCACGGACGCGCAAATGCCATCAATACCGAAGCACTCGTATGTACACCTAACGAAGTTATTGACAAATCAATAAGGAGTCCGGTAATAAATGAAAGGAACAATACCAATGTTGGCGACATTGTTACCGGAAGCATTAAAATAAAAATAAGATAGAGATATGGTGAAATCAATCCTATGGCAGGTATGTTGTTGAATATCAGTATCTGCAACAACATAACTGCAATAAAAATAATGCTATATCGTATTACTTTGTCCATTTCTCTACTGCTGATTCTAAATTGTTTCGCTCTGCTTTATATAAATCTCGCACCACGTATACATAATCAATTCGCTTAAAATCGGTTGAAAGTAACACATCAGCCGAAAAGAAATTATCGGCCTGATAGAATGATTCAACCGTTCCCACGATTATTTCGCTTGGAAATAAATTTGAATAAGAATTGGTTACTAACGTATCGCCAATATTGATGATAGCATGGAGCGGGATTTCTTCCAACGTTGCAATTTTATAATCTTTACCATTCCAGGTAAGTGAGCCGTAAAATCCGGAATTTTTAAATTTTGTACTCACCTTAAATTGTGAGTTAAGCACCGTCATAATCAACGAAAAGTTTTTTGACGTTCGCACTACAACTCCCACAATACCCGATGGGCATATGACCGCCATATTCTTTTTAATTCCGTGCTTCCACCCTTTGTTGATGGTAATGTAGTTCTGCAGCTTATTGGTTGAATTGTTCAACACTTTAGCCGAAATGTATTCATATTGCTGATCATAGATAGTGTCTATTACTTTGTTGGAGTTAATAGACTCATCATACTTTGAATAGATTTGATTGGCATACAAACGTGCATTTTCTTCTACCAAACGGTGATTGGCAAATTCCAAAAAGAAATATTTGTTGACCTTTTGAGTTATTGAATAAATGCGACCTTGAAAAGCCGTAGAAACTACGCCAAATCTGCTTTTCTGCGGTTCGTTAAAACTTACAATAAAGATAAAAGAAATTATTTGCAGTAATATAAAAAGTAATACATAACTATGCTTCTCAATAAAGGCAAATAAATTTCTCATCCTCTATGTCATATTAGCGAATCAAGAATTTGTATTTATCAATATTCTTAAGAGCAATGCCTGTTCCTTGCGCTACTGAGTGCAATGGATCTTGAGCAACTTTGAACTTAATTCCGGTTTTGCGTTCCAAACGAAGATCAAGACCTTTCAACAAAGCACCACCACCGGTCAACCAAATACCGTCACGAGAAATATCAGCATACAATTCAGGAGGTGTTGCTTCCAATGCTGCTACTACTGCACTTTCTATTTGTGTTAACGGTTCTTCAAGCCATGCTGCCGTTTCTATGTGCGAAACGGGTATTTCCAATGGTTGCGCTGTTACTTGATGAGGACCACGTACAATGTACTCTGCAGGTGGATTTTCAAGATCAGGAAGTGCTGAACCAACATGTATTTTGATTTCTTCTGCAGTACGTTCACCTACTTTTATGCTGTTGTTAGCACGCAAAGCTTCTTGAATTTTTGCAGTGAAAACGTCGCCGGCTACTTTGATTGACTTGTCGCATACAATACCACCCAATGCAATGACTGCGATTTCTGTAGTACCACCGCCAATATCAACGATCATGTTTCCTTGCGCTTCTTCTACATTCAATCCTATGCCAATTGCTGCTGCCATTGGTTCATGAATCATGTACACCTCACGACCACCTGCATTTTCTGCAGAGTCACGAACGGCACGAAGCTCAACTTCAGTACATCCTGAAGGAATACAAACCACGATTTTTAATGAAGGAGTAAAGAAACGTGATTTCTCTTCCATCATTTTTATTAAACCGCGAATCATCAATTCGGCGCAATTGAAATCGGCTATGACACCGTCTTTCATTGGGCGAACAACTTTTATACCAGGGTGAACACGTCCCATCATTTGACGCGCCTTCGTACCAATAGCGATTGCTTGGTTTGTATGAGTATCGAGTGCTACAATACTTGGTTCATCTACTACGACTTTGTCGTTTTGTATGATGATTGTATTTGCTGTCCCTAAGTCTATTGCAATTTCTTGTGAGAGAAATGAAAATAATTCCATGGGTATCTGTTTTTTAATGTTTAAAATGTCTTACTCCGGTAAACACCATTGCTATACCGAATTCGTTGCATGCATCAATTACTTCGGCATCACGAATGCTACCGCCTGGTTGAACAATGTATTTAATGCCACATTCGTTGCATACTTCTACACTGTCTTTGAATGGGAAAAATGCGTCGGAAATTAAAACTGATTCTTCCAATACACATCCTTTTTTCATATTGAAACGAGGAATTGACAAACGTTGTAAACTGTCTATTCTGTTTGGCTGTCCCATGCCTGCACCGGTTAACCAATATGAGCCATCGGCATATTGAGAAACAATAGCCATTGAGTTGCTCTTAAGATATTTACATGCTTGTGTTCCGAATTTTGCAAGGTCAATTTGTTTTTCGGTAAATTGTTTTTTGGTCATTGGTTTGTATTCCATGTCCATGCCTTCGTCTTCGTCTTGAACAAGTAACCCGCCATTTACCGAACGATACATTTTTTCGCCTGTTTCTGCTGGTTTTATTGGTGTTACCAAAACACGCAAATTTTTCTTCTTTGCTAAAATTTCTTTTGCTTCCTCTGTGTATGAAGGAGCAATCATAATTTCAATGAATTTGCCTGAAAACCAATTTGCTAATTCAGCATCAACTTCGCAAGTAAAGCATACAATGCCTCCGTATGCACTTACCGGGTCGCCTGCCCAAGCCAATTCCAATGCTTTCATTGGAGTTTCGGCAACTGCAAGACCGCATGGATTTAAGTGCTTAACAACAGAAACGGCAACTTTGTTTTTGATGTTTGTTACTGCGTTGTATGCATCACTTGCTGATTTCCATGCAGCATCGGCATCAAGCATGTTGTTGTAAGAAATTTCTTTTCCTTGTAAACAAGGCGAATTTGCCAACGTGTGCTCAAGTTTTGTATTAGCGAATGGATAGAACACCGCTTTTTGATGAGGATTCTCACCATAACGAAGTACTTTACCATCAGTCAAACTAATTTTTTCTGAACCTTCGTTTCCTTGATTGAAATAATTGAAGATTGCTGAATCGTAGTGTGAAGAAACGTTGAAAGCATCGCATGCGAAACTTTTACGATCTTCGATTGAACTTACACCTTTCTTTTCAGCCAAAAGAGTGTCAAGCTTTCCATATTGTTGTTTTGATGCAACAATAATTACATCATTGAAATTCTTTGCTGCTGCACGAATTAACGAAATACCACCGATATCGATTTTTTCTATAATATCTTGTTCAGCAGCACCTAATGCTACTGTTTGTTCAAATGGATATAAATCAACGATAACCAAGTCAATTTCCGGAATTTCATATTGAGCCATTTGCTCACGGTCTCCTTGGTTATCACGACGACCAAGAATTCCTCCGAAAACTTTTGGATGAAGTGTTTTAACTCGTCCACCGAGAATTGATGGATACGTTGTTAAAGATTCCACAGCAGTTACTTTACAGCCTAATGATTCCAAAAAGGTCTGTGTTCCTCCTGTTGAATAAAATGTGATTCCTAACTCTTTTAACTTCAATACGATGCTATCCAAGCCGTCCTTGTGATAGACCGAAATTAATGCTGATTTAATTTTTTTATCTGCGTGCATTGTTCTGTATTTTACCCCCAACAAAAATATAATTTTCTCTTAACTTATTTTGTGTTAAAAACATATTTCCTCACATAAATATTTGAACCGACCTCTAATATGTTTTCTACATTGGATCTGTTGATTCCTGCCAACCGCACTGCCCGCATTCCGTACAACTGACTTATTGTATAGAATGTTTCACCTTCACGAACGGTGTGCGTCATGTATTTGCTTGACGCCCGCAATGATTTATATTCAATATACACCATTGTTCCTTCTGGTAAATTTTGTCCGGCTTTGAAGTCGTTCATGTCATACAATTTCCACATAGGTATGCTAAACTTGCGTGATACCGTGTACATAGTCTCTCCTTTATCAAGAACAACGAACTTTTTGCCATTGTTTTTGTACACGTTTTTGCCGTGCTTGATAGCAATTGGTTCATTCATCCATGGTGTAGGAGGCTCTATGGTTGGTTTTGGAGCTTCTACATTTACCACTTTAGCTTGTTGTTCTTCTTCAGGCGTTTTCTTATCAAACATCGTTGGCGACATTGCATCGTATGCCTGCAATTGATTGTCTTCAATTATTTTGATGAGCATTTTTGGATAATCGGGATTGGTAGCATAGCCGGCGCGTTTCAAACCATACGCCCATGAAACATAATCACCTTTATCAAATTCGAACAAGAATGCATATCGTTGACCGTTTCGTAAAAAATTTGAATGGTCTACATACGAATCATACACTTGATCGTACACGCGAAAACATTCGCCTTTGTCATCATCGTCGTAATAATATCGTTTGCCTTGCCATGTGCTGTGGCACTTGATTCCAAAATGATTATTTGATGCTATGGAAAGCTCGCTGTTTCCATTATCTGATTCCAAACAAGCTTGCGCTAATGTGATACTTGCCGGAATTCCTGTTCGTTGCATTTCGTTTACGGCAAGTTTTGCATATTTTGCAATATATTCACTTCGCGTCATTTTCGCATTTTGGGCAAACGTAAGTGTGCTAATGCAACACAATAGTAAAAGGGAAGAGAAAATTCTTTTCATTTGACGCAGAATGTTATTATATAATGACGCTTTCAAAATTACTATTGATAGTTAATTTATTAGAGCATTTTTTCAAAATCTTTCCACAAGTTATCATCAGGCACAGGAGCCACTACTGATATGGTTTCCTTTGTGATTGGATGAAAAAATTCGACTGAACGTGCATGAAGCGAAATTCCACCATCTTTGTTGCTTCGTGGAGCTCCATATTTTAAGTCGCCTTTAATGGCACAATCAATGTTTGCTAACTGACAACGTATTTGATGATGCCGGCCTGTATGTAGGTCTATTTCAAGCAAATGATAATTATCAGACGAAGCAATAAGCTTGTATGTCAAACTTGCTTCTTTTGCTTCTTTGTCGTCTTTTTTGCAAACGTATGATTTATTTGTTTTTGGATCACGACGAATATAATCAGTCAACGTGTCTGATTCCTTTGGTGGACGATTTTTAACGATTACCCAATATTTCTTTTTGACTTCTTTGGAACGAAATTGTTCGTTGAGTCGAGTTAACGCTTTACTCGTACGCGCAAAGATTACCACGCCACTTACCGGACGGTCTATTCGATGCACGGCATTGAGAAAAACTGCGCCTGGTTTTTTACATTTGATTTTAATATACTGCTTAGCCAAATCTTCAAGTGCCATATCGCCCGTATTGTCGGGTTGTACAAGCATATTGTTAGGCTTATTTACCACTAGCAAGTGGTTATCTTCATAAAGAACAGGAAAATCCATTAGTATTGCTCTTTTTCGTTAGGAAAATCACCCGATTTCACATCGGCTACGTAATTGTTTACCGATTTTGTAATTGTAGTAGCAAGATGTGCATATTCACGTACAAAACGTGGCATTTTCATAGTTGACATACCAAGCATATCGCTCACTACAAGCACTTGCCCGTCGGTACCGCGGCCGCCACCGATTCCTATGGTAGGAATTGACAATTCTTTGGAAACGCGAGTGGCAAGAGCTGCTGGTATTTTTTCCAACACAATTGCAAAACAGCCAGCTTCTTCAAGCACATGTGCGTCTGACACAAGTTTTGCAGCTTCGGCTTCGTCGGTAGCACGCACCACATATGTCCCGAATTTATTGATTGACTGCGGCGTAAGTCCTAAATGACCACACACAGGAATACCGGAATCTATAATTTTTTTAACTGTTTCTACTATTTCCACACCACCCTCAAGTTTGAGTGCATCACACCCTGTTTCTTGCATGATTCGAATGGCATTTTTCACTCCTTCGGTTGCATTTACCTGATAGGTACCAAAAGGCATGTCGCAGATAACCAAGGCACGCTCTACAGCACGTGTAACTGAGCGGGCATGGTAAATCATTTGATCAATAGTGATAGGTAATGTGGTAATGTTTCCGGCCATCACATTTGACGCAGAGTCGCCAACCAAAATACTATCTACACCGGCTTTGTCAACCAAACGAGCCATAGTAAAATCGTACGAGGTAAGCATTGAAATTTTTTCACCGCGCGCTTTCATCTCTTTAAAGCGATGAGTAGTCACCTTGCGGGTATCGGCAACATTGTACTTCATATACATCTGTATTTTTTACGTGCACAAAGGTATAAATAATTGAAACGGAATGTGTAGAAAAGAAAAAAATGCGACTAATAAGCTGGAAATTTTGCAATTGACTCTCGGTGAAATGAAAAAAACTTTTTGAGTCGAACTGTTAAGATAAGGGTAAAAACTTTTTTCCAGCATTTTTTTGACATTTCATATTTCAACTACCTTTGCCTAAAATATTTAGTTATGGGAATACTGAAAAAACTTGTGGGTCAAACTGCTATTTATGGCATGAGTACTATCATTGGGCGTTTTCTGAACTTTATGCTTGTGCCGCTCTATACGCGTTATTTTTCACAAGCAGAGTATGGTGTAGTTACCGAATTGTATAGCTACACGGTATTTCTCATGATTTTCCTTACGTATGGTATGGAAACCGGATTTTTCCGTTTTATGCAAAACAAAGACGATGAGCCGAAGGTGTTTTCCACCATTATGACGAGTCTTTTTACCTCTTCGTTTGTATTTATTGGTATTATTTTATTATTTCTGTCCCCAATTTCCAATACTATAGGCTACGGACAATATCAAGATTTTATTATGATAATGGCTATCATTATTGGACTTGATGCCTTTACCAGCGTGCCGTTTGCAAAACTGCGTTACGAAAACAAAGCAGTAAAATTTGCCACAATCAAACTTATTAATATAGGTGTAAACATTGGATTGAATTTACTATTCATTATAGTATTGCCAAAAATGGCAGAAACAAGTTCAAACCTATGGTTGATAGAAAACTTCTCTACACCAAATGTTGCTTCTATTTTTATTTCAAACTTGGTAGCAAGTGTAATTACACTATTGTTGCTCTTGCCCGACATTTTCAAATCGCCTAAAGGTTTTGATTATGCTCTGCTCAAACGAATACTTTCATACTCGTGGCCACTGCTTATTTCGGGACTTGCCGGCAGTATCAATGAGGTGTACGACCGTATTTCTCTTCGTTATTTTCTGACCATTCCCGATGGTGCCGATGCATCACAATATATATTGTCACAAGTGGGTGTTTATGGTGCTAATTATAAATTAGCTATGATTATTTCATTATTTAACCAAGCATTCCGTTTTGCAGCTGAACCATTGTTTTTCTCTCGCATGAAATCAACCGATTCGCGACAAACATATGCCAAAATTATGAACTACTACACGGTATTTACTCTTATTGTATTTTTAGGCATTATGCTTTTCATGAATTTCTTCAAACACTTTATTGGAAAAGACTTTCACGATGGTTTGAATGTGGTTCCTATTCTTTTAATGGCAAACATATTCTTAGGTGTTGTATTCAATCTTTCGTTCTGGTACAAAGTTGCTAACAAAACCAGAATTGGAATATGGATAACTGGCGCTGGTGCTGTCATTACATTAGGAATTAACATGGCATTTGTACCTACATACGGATATGTAGCATGCGCTTGGGCTACGCTCGCATGTTATGTGTTAATGTCAGTATTGTCATACGTTCTTTGCCAAAAATACTATGGCATTCCTTACAAAATAGGCACACTTGCTTGTTATTTTGTATTAGCTTTTGCTTTTTACTTTATCAACAACCACCTTTCAATAGACTCTGTAACAATTTCTTATAGCGTAAAAGCCTTACTTATGCTCGTATTTATAGGTGCAACCTGTGGTAATGAATATAGGTTGGCGAAGAAAGAAAAAA
Organism: Bacteroidales bacterium; assembly: GCA_036752345.1. Lineage (GTDB taxonomy): Bacteria > Bacteroidota > Bacteroidia > Bacteroidales > UBA1715 > UBA1715. The sequence goes on from DAIOSV010000008.1 coordinate 15,594, forward strand.
TTTCATCTGTTAACTAATTTGTTAAATTCTGTTAATAACGGTGGAAAACTCGTGGGAAAAATTCCAATTATTTTTGAATAAAAAAATTGGAATTTTTAAAAAATCGTACTGTAAGCAAAAAATTCACTTTAACAAAAAAAGTTTTGATTTTGGTTTACTTTTTTTAAACATCAAAACTAACACCTTTTTGAAAGAAAAAAAATTAACTACTTGCTGTGAAGTTAAAAATGTGAAGAATGTTAATAAAACTATATTGCCACTGATTTTCATGGAGTTAAATAATTGAAAACTTGTTGATATCTGGGTATTAAAATAGAAATTCTGTTTACAACAAGAAATTCAAAAAAAAATTAGCAACCAATTAACAGTACATAATCATCATCATTCTTTTTTTTAAAATTAATTAAATAAAAAATATATAATGATGAACTAAAAATTGGTTTATTAAAATTGACAGCAATAAATCTATAATTCAAAAAATAGTAATACTTTTCCGGTAAAATAAAATTCAATGAAAGTATACATCGTAAATAAATCAAAACACGCACTCCCTGCTTATTCTACGGCTTATTCGGCAGGAATGGATTTGCGAGCAAATATAGATGAGCCAATTGTATTAGCACCTATGCAACGTGCTATGGTTCCAACAGGAATTTTCATAGAATTACCTGAAGGTTATGAAGCTCAAATAAGACCTCGTAGTGGTTTAGCAGCTAAATTTGGTGTTACGGTTTTAAATTCACCCGGAACAATTGATGCTGATTATCGTGGAGAAATAAAAGCAATTTTGATAAATCTTTCGAATGAAACATTTACAATCAACGATGGAGAACGCATTTGTCAAATGGTAATTGCTGAATATGCAAAAGCTGAATTAATTGAAGTTAAAGAACTTTCTGAAACCGTACGTGGCGAGGGAGGATTTGGACATACAGGTGTTAAATAATAATAAAAAATTAAATAAGAAATGAAATTAATAATTCCAATGGCTGGAATGGGAAAGCGTATGCGTCCGCACACTTTGTCTATTCCAAAACCTTTAATTCCAGTAGCAGGCAAACCAATAGTACAGCGTTTAGTAGAGGATATTGCAAAAGTTTGCATGCAACGTATTGAAGAAATTTCATTTATTATACATCCAAGTTTTGGAAAAGAAGTAGAAAAAATGCTTTTAGACATTGCTTCATCATTGGGAGCAATTGGAAAAATTTGTTATCAAGAAGAGCCAAAAGGTACAGCACATGCTATTTTATGTGCATCTACTACACTTTCAGGAAACGTTATTGTGGCTTTTGCCGACACACTGTTTGTAGCAGATTTTAATCTTGATACTTCTAAAGATTCAATTATTTGGGTAAAACAAGTTGAAGATCCATCAGCTTTTGGAGTTGTGAAACTTAATGAAGAAGGATTAATCACTGAATTTGTTGAAAAACCAAAAGAGTTTATTTCAGATTTGGCAATTATAGGAATTTATTATTTCAAAGACGGTAGAAATCTTCGTGC
>DAIOSV010000008.1:17199-53748 GCA_036752345.1 Bacteroidales bacterium
TGCTGTATTGCTGATGGTGTAAAAATTACCAATTCAGTAGTAGGACCGTATGTTTCAGTAGGTAAAGATTCAGTAATTTCAAATTCAGTAATTTCAAATTCTATTGTACAAACCAAAACAACTCTGAAAAATGAGGTAATGACAAATTCTATGGTTGGCAATTCTGTTTCAATAGAGAAGAAAATTGACGAATATAGTGTTGGTGATTATAACCAGTTGTAAATGTTTAAAAACTATCTTGTACATATCGTTTTTTTCTTGATAGTATTTGGAGTGTTTTCAAATGAATGTATTGCACAAAAAAAACTGAAAACATATAAAGATTCGGTAGTATATGATACCAAAATGATACAGTTCGAAGAATGGTTTGTGCAAGCTAATCTTGAAAAAAATAGAATGAATTATGAGCAAGCGTTGGCGTTGTATTATGATTGTTTGAAAATAAAGCCAAAGAGCCATGCCGTTTATTATGAAATGGCACAAATTTTTGAAGCAAAAAACAATTACACAGAAGCTCAAACAAGTATAGAGAAAGCGTTGAAATATAATCGTGAGAATCAGGATTATATACGGTTTTCAAAAGAATTAGATGAAAAACTAGGCAAAAATCAATAATTTTGTGCGCATATGAAAAAGATTATCCTTTATATAGGCATTGTTTTAATAGCGTTTACTTCGTGCCATTCTTCTAAAAAAATGGTAAAAAACGATGATGCTAATGAGTTAGAAATTAATAAGTTATATAAGAATATTTGTAAAGCGTATGGCGATTATGAAACAGTTTCATTGAAATTTGCGATAACATCAAAAAATCTCAAATCAATGCCACAAATCAAAGGAAATATGCGCATCAAAAAAGATAGCGCCATATGGATTTCGGTAGCACCTGTTGGATTAGAACTAGTGCGTTGTATGATTACTCCCGATAGTGTAAAATTGTATTCAAAAATTCAAAAGAATGCAAGCGCAATGTCACATGATTCATTGTCAAATTTGTGGGGATTTCCAGTTTTTAAAACACTGCAATCATTATTGCTCGACGAAATGTTGTTTTACTCTGCAGAACCTATTCAAGATACCATGGCAGTGTTGTCTACATGTAAGGTGAATAAGAAAAATAATAAAATAATCATTAGCCGTTCGTTACCTAAAAATTTGAAAAAAGATAATGATATACAAAAAGAACAAATTTGGAATATAAAAAATCAACATTACCGTATTACCGATGTTAAAGTTGTAGAGAAAACCGATTCTGAAAAAGAAAAGGTAAAATTATTCTATGACGATTTTGAAGTTTTTGATTCTATTGTATTTCCTACAAAAATCTCTGTAAAATGGAAATTGTTGGCCAATTTTGATGTGAATATTGATTATTCAAGAGTAAAGTTTAATGAAGATTTGGCGTTTCCATTTCCTAAAAGTGAGAAATACAAAAAATTAGATTTAAAAGGTAGTTTTTAATGAAGAAGTGGTTTTTCATAGTACTTGGTTGTTTACTTCTCTTCTCTTCTGAAGGATATTGTCAGAAGAAAAAATCTATTTCGCAAGTAAAGGCAGAGGCCGAAAAAGCGAAAAAAGAGATAGAACGTACAAGTAGACTCTTGAAAGAAACCGAACAAAGCAAATCAGTTTCAATAGAGCGCGTTACACTACTAAGCCAACAAATCAAAGAGCGCAAAAACTACGTAAATTCTTTACAACAGCAAATAGAAATAATTGAATCAGATGTGTATGCAACAAATGCACAAATTCACACGTTAAGTTCTCAATTAGAACAAGTTAAAGCTGATTACAATCAAACTTTGTTTGTCATGTACAAGGTAAATACGCAATATGAACAATTGATTTTTATACTTTCAGCTGACGACTTTAATCAAGCATATAATCGCATAAAATATTTGCAGTATTATTCTGATTACATGATTTTGCAATCAGAGCGTATAAAATCGCTGCAAGATAGTTTGAATGTTCGCAAAAGAGATTTGGAGAGATTGTTGAGTCAAAAGAAAAATTTGGCGGGAGAAAAACAGTCAGAAGCACGAAAATTAGAGCAAGATAAGTATCAAGAAGACGCAACTATCAAAAAATTATCTGAAAAGCAAGAACAATTAAAGAAAAAATTGATTGAAAAACAAGCGCTTGCGAAAAAGTTAGATAAACAAATTGAAAATTTAATTAAGGCTGAAATAGAGGCAAAAAGGAAGGCTGCGGCAGCTAAGGCAGCAGCTGCAAAGAAAAAAGCAGCAGGTACCGCTAAAAGTTCTACAACCGCAAGCAGTAATGCTAATAATACTGTTGTTAGTACTATGACACCTGAAGAACGATTGGTTTCAAATAATTTTGCCGAAAACAAAGGTCGTTTGCCTTGGCCTACAGAGACAGGAAAAATTACGGAACATTTTGGTACTCACCAACATCCTACGTTGGAATATGTTCAAGTTGAAAGTAACGGAATAGAAATAACTACTTCAAAAGGTTCAAAAGCTCGTGCAATTTTTGATGGTACGGTCTCAAAAATAGTTCTTATTCCGGGCCGAAATACCGCAGTACTTATTAAACACGGAAACTATTATACCGTGTATGATAATTTAGTTACCGTAACCGTTAAAGCAGGTCAAACAGTAAAAGCAAAAGACACAATAGGCATTATTTATACAGATCCCGAGACAAATTCAACAGTTTTGCAACTCCAAATATGGAAAGAACTGGAAAAAATGGATCCGGAGTCATGGCTTTCTAAATAGAAGTGCCAATGAATAATTCTCATATTCATATTATACTTCGAGAGTTAGACGAATTTATTCATAAATACTACTTGAATGAGTTTATCAAAGGGCTCATTTTGTTTGTGTTAATAGCTATTTTCTATGTAGCATCGCTCAGTTTTGTTGAATATTTTGCTTTTTTTCCGCCTCAAATACGCACGGTACTTTTTTACTTTTCGCTTTGTGCAGCATTGGTGGCGCTTGTAGTGTATGTCATTATTCCATTATTCCACGTATATCGTATTGGAAACGTTATATCGTACAAGGAAGCCGCAAAAATCATCACTAAATTTTTCCCAGAAGTAAAAGATACGTTACTCAACGCACTTGAATTGTCTGATGACACTTCGTTGGAAGAAAATCAGTTGGCCATCGCAGCAATCAATCAAAAAGTGGCAGCTTTGCGACCAATTCCTTTTGCTTCGGCAATTGATTTAAGAAAGTTACTGCGTTATGGGAAATATGCCGTGATGCTTGTTGTAGCCATAGTATTGATTTCGTTATTGTTTCCCCGTGCTATAGTTGAAGGTGCCACGCGAATTGTGAAACACAATGAATTTTTTGAAAAACCGGCACCGTTTACCTTTATTCTTGATTCCGACTCGCTGTCGGTACTAAAAGGCAGCGATTTTACGATTTCAACGCACATAGAAGGCTCTTTTATTCCTGACAGGGTGGAGATTGCCATTTCCGGAAATACTTTCTTAATGACCAAGAAAACCGCATCTTCGTTTGAGTACGTTGTTCGCGGTTGCAATAGTTCTCTCCATTTTGCGTTTTTGGCAGACGATTATTCATCAAATACCTATACGCTGCAAGTGCTTCCGTTGCCGCAAATGCTTCATTTTTCGATAGATGTAACAGCTCCTGCATACACTCAGTTTGAAAATACTACGGTTACCAATACCGGCGACATTACATTCCCAGCCGGTTCGCGCATTTCGTGGAATGTTGAAACAACCGATGCCGATTCGTTGTTTTTCGTCTCGAAAGGTAAAAAGCTCAGTTTTACAAAGAAAGGTGACAATTTTATACTCAGCCAAACCATTACCAAAACTACTCAGTATTCGTTGATTGGAAAAAACGAATCGCTTGATTCTATTGCAATTATAAATTATACATTCACGGTAGTTCCAGATTTGCGTCCGGCAATTCAAGTAGAGCAGCGGCAGGATAGTACGCAATTTTTCAAATATTATTTCCGAGGCGAAATCCAAGACGATTATGGTTTTTCGTCGCTCGAATTTGTGTATTTCCCAAAAGACAAAGAGAAAGACGCTGTGAGAGTTCCTTTGGAATTTTCACCGGCAAACCCGCGTCAGCAATTTTTCTATATGTTTGATTTTTCACAATTTGGAGAAGGCTCTACTATTCAATACTATTTCGAAGTATTTGATAATGACGCAATTAATGGTAGAAAGTCAGCAAAAACTACAAAATATGATGTTGTAATTCCAACGCAAAAAGAGTTGGAGAAAATGCAAGAGCAATATTCTGAGCAAGTTCAGTCGTCATTTGAGCAATCGTCGTCAACAGCGCAAGAGTTGATGAAAGATTTTGATAAACTGAAACAAAAATTGCTCAATGAAAACATTTCCGACTGGGAACGTAAGCAGTTGCTTGATGAAATGCAGCAAAAGCAGGAACAAATGAAGCAGCAAGTTGAGCAGTTACAGCAATCGCTCCAGCAGAAAAATAATTTACAACAGAAGCTTTCCGAGCAAGATCAAGAGTTGTTGAAAAAACAGCAAGAAATTGAAAATCTCCTCAACAATTTAATGGATGAAGAGTTGAAAAAAATGATGGACGAATTCAATTCCATGATGGAACAATTCAATAAAGATGAGTTCTTGAAGAAATCTGATGAAATGAAAATGTCATACGAGGATTTGTCAAAACAACTTGACCGTGATTTGGAACTATTGAAACGAATGGACGTAGAGGAGCAAGTTACAAATATTGGCAACCGTTTACAGGAATTATCAGACCAGCAACAAAAACTTTCCGAAGACTTGCGTAACGGCAAGAATAACGAAGAGTTGCAACAAAAAATTGACAATATTTCAAAAGAAATGGAATCGGTAAAGAATTCATACAATGATGCAAAGCAGAAAAATGAAGAATTGCAGCAGAAGTATGAGTTACAAAATTTCGACAAGCAATTCAATGACATTCAACAATCTATGCAGCAAAGTAAATCGGAGCAGGCACAGAAACAACAAAATAAATCTTCAAAATCAATGAAAGACGCATCAGACCAGACTGAGCAACTTGCACAATCAATGAACCAAATGATGCAACAGCAGATGTCGAAGCAGAACATGGAGGATATGGCAAACCTGCGTCAGATAATGGAGAATTTGTTAACGTTTTCATTCAATCAAGAAGATTTACTTACAAAAACCGGCAAATTAACCTTTGTTGACCCAAATTATGCCGCAATTTCCGACCAACAGAATGCGTTGCAAGAGAATTTTAAAATCATAAAAGATTCATTGTATGCGTTGAGTCTTCGCGTGCCACAAATTTCACAACCGATTAACAATGAGGTATTTAACATATATAAAAATGGTGGTACCGTTATTGATAATCTTGAGCAGCAACATCGAAGCCTTGCAAAAATAAATCAGCAGTACATTATGACTTCGGCCAACAACCTTTCGTTGTTGCTGTCGGAAGTGCTTGAATCCATGCAAAAATCGGCAGCGCAACAAATGTCCGGTCAGCAACAATGTCAGAATCCTAAGCAAAGTGGTAAGGGCGCAAAACCATCATTCCAACAAATGAAACAGATGCAACAATCGCTCAAAGAGCAGATGCAGCAAATGATGGATCAGATGAAAAATGGCACTATTCCATCGCAAAACATGCAAAAGCAGATGAGTGAAATGCTTATGAAAGAGCAAATGCTCAAACAACTTGGAAACTCCATGATGAAAGATGGTGAACTTTCGCCCGAAGGTGCTCAGCAACTTAAAGACATTCAGCGACTTATGGATCAAACTGAGCGAGATATAGTAAATCAAAACATAACGCCGCAGACAATGCTTCGTCAGGAGCAAATACTAACTCGTTTACTTGAAGCGGAAAATGCTAAAAATGAACGCGACATGGATAAAGAGCGTGAATCAAAAACGGCAAAGGAAAATCCATCGGAAACCGCAAAAAAACAATTCAAGCACACTGAAAATCAGAAAACGCAGTATGATGACGTTTTGCAACAAAATTCTTTGAAGCTAAAATCTAATTATCAGAAAATATTTTCCGATTACATTATCAATCTCAACGAAAAAAACTAGTTTTGTGACACTTAGACGTTTAGCTTAACAAAAAATTCAATTTTAATAGATGCAAATAAACTTTTTTCAGGAAGACGCCAAATTCCCTTCAGGATTGAGAAAAACTTCATTCCGTTCGGTGGTGCAATTAATTGTGCAAAATGAGTCAAAAAAGAAAATTGACTACATAAATTTCATTGCCGGTTCTGACAATTACGTTTTGGGAATCAATCAAAACTATTTACAGCATGATTATTTTACCGATGTTATTACTTTCGATTATTCGGAAGATGTAATAGCATCAGATGTCTTTTTGAGTATCGATAGAATTGAAGATAATGCGGTTCAAAATGGAGTAACCAAGTTGAATGAGTGCTATCGAATCTTGATTCATGCTGTGTTGCATCTTGTTGGATACAAAGACAAGAATCCAAAGGACAAGGAAGCAATGGTTCAAAAAGAGAATTATTATTTGCGTTTGGTAATCTAGAATATGTTACAAGAATATGATGTAATTGTAGTGGGAGCCGGTCATGCAGGCTGTGAAGCTGCTGCTGCCGCTGCGCGATTGGGGTCACGTACGTTGTTGATTACCATGGATATGACAAAGATGGCATCAATGTCATGCAATCCGGCAATTGGTGGAATAGCTAAAGGACAGATAGTGAGAGAGATAGATGCATTAGGCGGTTCTATGGGGAAAATAACTGACGCTTCATCTATTCAATTTCGCATGCTCAATAAGTCGAAAGGCCCTGCTATGTGGAGTCCACGTTCGCAGGCCGATAGAACGCTTTTTGTAGCAAATTGGCGTAAGGAATTAGAGTCAATTCCACTTCTTGATTTTTGGCAAGATGTGGTAAGCGAGTTACTTTTAGAGAATAACAAAGTAGTTGGTGTTAAAACGGTGTGGGGAATTTCCATAAAATCAAAAACAGTGGTTTTAACAAATGGAACGTTCCTTAACGGGTTGATGCATATTGGTCGTTCTCAGGTAGAAGGAGGTAGAATAGGAGAGTCGGCATCATATCGTTTGTCTGACCAAATTCGAAATTTTGGGTTTGAGACAGGACGAATGAAAACAGGAACTCCAGCTAGAATTGACGGACGAACAATTGATTTTTCAAAATGTCGTGAACAAAAAGGCGATGATGTAGTTGGCCAATTTTCATTTATGCCACGCAAGTCTCCAATGTTGCCACAACTTAGTTGTTGGATTACCTATACGAGTTCTGAAGTTCACGATGTTCTTCGTACAGGTTTTGCAGATTCTCCATTGTATAACGGAACCATAAAAAGTATTGGCCCACGATATTGCCCAAGTATTGAAACAAAATTGGTGACATTTGCCGACAAAGACAAACATCAATTGTTTTTAGAACCGGAAGGCATTTCTACGTGCGAATATTATTTAAATGGTTTTTCATCTTCATTGCCTGCTGATGTTCAATACAAAGCAATGAAATTATTACCTGGATTAGAACACTGTAAAATTTTCAGACCTGGATATGCAATTGAATATGATTATTTTTCGCCGACACAACTCAATGCAACACTTGAAACAAAATTGATTGAAAATTTATTTTTTGCAGGACAAATTAATGGGACAACCGGTTATGAAGAAGCCGGAGCTCAAGGTTTGGTTGCAGGAATAAATGCGCATTTGAAATCTGCCGAAAAAGAATCCTTTATTCTTCATCGTGATGAAGCATATATAGGCGTTTTGATTGACGATTTAATTACCAAAGGAGTCAATGAACCATACCGAATGTTTACTTCGCGTGCTGAATTTAGAATTTTGTTGCGCCAAGATGATGCCGACGAACGATTAACTCCGAAAGGTATGGAACTCGGTTTGGTTGACGACGTACGCAAACGTGCGTTTGAAAACAAGATGGAAGCAACGCAAAAACTGAAACAGTATGTTTCCGAAACTCGAATGACCGTAAACGAAGCAAATCCTATTTTGGAAAAATGCGGAAGTTCGCCAATACACGAAACTATGAAGTTGAGCGCCTTGATTGCTCGTCCTGATGTTACAATTGAGAATTTCTCACTTGATTCATCAAATTTTGTAACAACTGGTGATGTAGATTGGGAAACGGTTCAAGAATCTGTTAACATAGACATCAAGTACTCTGGATATATTTCAAAGGAACGTGCAATAGCAGAAAAGATTTCACGACTCGACTATATTAAGATAAAAGACAAAATCCCGTACAACGAGATAGGTTCTTTATCCACTGAAGCTCGCCAAAAGTTATCAAAAGTAAATCCAGAAACTATTGGACAAGCATCACGAATCAGCGGCATTTCGCCATCGGATATAAATGTGCTTTTGGTGTATCTTCGACGTTAAAACAAAAAATGTTTCCACGTGGAAACATTTTTTGTTTAGTATTTAATTTTTTAAAACTTTCCACGTGGAAAACTTCAAAAAAGAAACAGTAGAAATATTAGGAAACGGAGTGAAAGTTGTGCTTTCGACCGCGCCATCGTTTTGTGCATATGTCGGGTTGTTCATCGCTTCCGGTTCTCGACATGATGGAAAAACTTCCGGCGTTTCGCATCTGATTGAACACGCTATTTTTAAAGGGACAAAAAATCACACCTACAGAGAAATTATGGATAGTATAGAGTCGGTTGGTGGCGATATAAATGCATATACATCAAAAGAAGAAACCTGTTTCCAAATTGCAATAGCCAATGAATATGTTGAGCGTGCTTTTGCTACGTTGAGCGAATTGTTTTTTGAGTCAACGTTTCCGGATGATGAATTGCAGAAAGAAAAAACAGTTGTGGTTGACGAAATTGAATCGTACGAAGATGTGCCCAGTGAGAAAATCTATGATGAATTCGAGGAGATACTGTTTGCCGGCAATCCGTTGTCGAAAAATATTTTAGGGACAAAAAAATCGGTCATAAAAACAACTCGTGAAAATGTTTTGAAGGCATACAATCATTTGTATCGTCCTTCTCAATTGGTGTTGTCGTATGTTGGTTGTGAAAAAAACCTTGAAGTTATATTGGACCTAGCAAGGAAATACTTTGAAAAAGAGCCAGAGAGAAATCTCGAAAAAATTGAAACGATTCCCTTTATATTACAGAAAATAGAAGCAGTTACTATACGAAACAAACATACTCATCAAGCGCATTGTATACTTGGTTCGTATGCTCCTTCAATTTTTGATCCGTTGCGATTGCCCACAGCTATGCTTGCAAATATTCTTGGTGGGACTTCATTTAATGCGCTGCTCAATTTAGCGTTACGGGAAGAACGAGGACTCACCTATAACATTGAGGCAAATTATTCTTCCTATTCCGATGTGGGATTATTCTCGGTTTATTTTGGAACGGATTATTCTAAAATAGATTCGTGCCGACATATTATTGAGGAACTATTTTCTAAACTAATCAATGAAGGATTGTCAGAACAAAATTTGTCGGAATACAAAAAACAAATGTTAGGACAAATTGCAGTTTCGGAGGATAGTTATATGTCACTAATGCTCAATAATGCTAAATCTTTTTGGTGGTTCAATCATATTGATACATTTGAGGAAATTACCAAAAAGGTTGAAGAGATTGATAACGATATAATAAAGATGGTGGCAAAGAAAATTTTGTCGCCCGAAAATATATATACACTCATTTATAAATAAAATGAAAGAAGATATTAAACATTGTTGTGAGGTTCTGAAAAAAGGCGGAACTATTTTGTATCCGACCGATACTGTGTGGGGAATTGGATGTGATGCAACCAATGCCGACGCGGTTTCAAAGGTTTTTAAAGTTAAAAATCGTGAAGGAAATATTCCTTTGCTTGTGTTGGTAAATTCTGTAGCAATGCTTGAACGGTATGTAGTAGATATGCCGCAAGTTGCCTATGATTTAATTGATTGTGCAACGTCACCTTTGACTATTATTTTTGAAAAAGCACGCAATCTTCCTGAAAATCTTGTTGCCGCTGATGGAAGTATTGGAATTCGTGTAACAAAAGAAGCTTTTACCGATCAATTAATTCAAGAATTTCGTCGTCCAATCGTTTCAACCTCTGCAAACATTCATGGCGAACCAACTGCTCAATTCTTTCAAGATATTGATAGTAAGATAATTAACTCCGTTGATTATGTGGTAAACTATCGTCAAGAAGATTTGAAAAAAGCGAGCCCTTCTCAAATTATTAAGTTAATGAACAATGGTCAAATTACCATAATTAGAAAATAGAAATGACAGCAGATGAAGTAAGGCAGTGGCGATTCGTATTTGAGTCACCAATACAAATTCGATACAATGATATTGATACAAACGGACATGTAAATAATGGTGTATATCATTCATATTACGACATGGGCCGTCTTGGATATTTCGACAAAGTATTTCACGGAAATCCATTTGGCGAAAACCGGAATATTATCATTGCACAAGTTAACACAACATACCTACGTGAAGTTTTTAAAAAGGACGTTGTGTCAGTTAGGTCAAGCATTATTCGTTGGGGGAATTCAAGTTTTGATATGTTACAAGGATTGTTTCGACAAACTGCTGATGGTGAGGAACTTGTGTCGTTTAATGTAACAACTTTTGTAAGCTTACTTTACAAAAAATCATCCCCGGTGCCACAAGAATGGAAAGAATTGGTTGATGCCTACGAATCTATGTATTCTACGATTTAGTATATTTTATATCTCAAGAATTCAGAAAACTTCTATATTTGAGAAGTTTTGAAAATTGAGCAATGTCTGTTAATTTAGAAAGAATCGCAACCCATGTTTGTTCATGGTTAGTTTTGGTATTTGTACCACAGATATTCTTTGCAGTACCATTTTCTATTAAGTCGTTTGCCTATGAAGTGATTTTAATACTTCCGGCGTTTGTGATTTTTTACGCACATGTATTTCTTTCGTTACCATATTTTTTCTATCAAAAAAAATATGTGTATTATTCTTTATCATTGATTTTATTGGCTTTATTTTTTGTGCTCTCCATAAAAATATTGGAACCAGTTCATCTATCTTTTATAGACTATTTGCGAGAAACATCTCCAGACGCCCCACGTCCACGCTTCCATAAACACCGTTCAATGTTTATGCCACCATCTCATAAGTGGGCATCTTTTTTATTGACAATTACGGCGAGTGCAATTTATAGTATATCGTTACGAAATGTAGAACGTAAGCGGCGTTTGCGTGAGTTGGAAAAACAGCAAGCAATCTCAAATTTGCAATTACTTAAATGGCAGTTGAGCCCTCATTTTTTATTTAATGCTTTAAATAGTATATATTCTTTATCCTTAAAGAAATCGGAAGAGTTACCTAAAGCAATACTTACTGTTTCCGACTTGTTACGCTATGTGACGTACGACAGTGAAAAAAACGCTGTAAATGTGCAAAAAGAGATAGATTATTTGAACGATTACATTAAGTTGCAAAAACTTCGTCTTTCTCCAGAAACAAAAGTTGCGTTTAACGTGGAAAACAATAATCCAGAAGCAAAAATTGCGCCCATGATTTTAATACCTTTTGTGGAAAATGCTTTTAAACATGGAGTAAATGCAGAAGGGGTGGTTTCAATGGAATTGCAAATAGTAATATCAGAAACAGAAGTTTATTTTAGAATTGCAAATACTAAACAAATTGAAAATCAAAGAGATAAAACACATGGAATTGGTATTGAGAATGTTAAAACTCGTTTACATTTGTTGTATGGATCAAAACATTCTTTGAATATATTTGATAGAGAAAATGAGTACGAAGTTGTATTAAAACTACAATTATGATGCGTTGTGTTATTGTTGATGACGAGCAGTTAGCTCGAGATGTTCTTGAAATGTATGTCACGAACAATCATGATTTACAGTTAGTTGGCATTTGCAAAAATGCACGCGAAGCGTTGAATATTATAGAAAATCAAGTAGTAGATGTGATGTTTCTTGATATTCAAATGCCCGATGTTTCAGGAATGAATCTGGTAAAATCAATGAAAAATCCTCCTTTGGTAGTTTTTACAACTGCCTATGAAGACTATGCTTTAGAGGGATATGAGGTTAGTGCTATTGATTATTTGTTGAAGCCCTTCTCTCCTGAACGCTTTGATAAAGCAGTAGAAAAAGTTAAGACTATCATTGGGTTACAACATAATGCTTCAAACGATGATGAAGATTATATGTTTGTTCGTGCTGATTATCAAGATGTAAAAATTAAATTTTCCGAAATTCAATACGTTGAAGGTCTGAAAGATTATGTCAAAATTGTATTGTCCGAAAAGAAAATTATCACGTTGATGAATATCAAAGGTATTTTAGAAAAATTGCCGGATGACAGATTTGTGCGAGTTCATAAATCATATATTGTGGCTCTTGACAAAATTCAGTCAGCTAAAGGCCGAAGCCTCGTGATTGGTGATAAAGAGATTCCTATTGGTCTTACGTTTCGAGATGATTTCAAAAAACGCTTTAGCAATTTGTAATCTATTGGTTCATCAGTTGCTCAATTTCTTCACAATCCAGAGGAATGCCTTCCATTAAATCTTTACTTCCCGTAGGAGTTACAAGTATTGTGTCTTCCAAGCGTATACCAATATTCTCTTCAAAAATATAAAGTCCCGGTTCGCAACTTACCACCATGCCGGCTTGCAAAACGTCTTTTTTATCTCCCACATCGTGCGTATCAAGTCCAATGAAATGTGAAACACCGTGCATGAAATACTTGAAGTATGCAGGAGTCTCATTTTGATTTTCAATCATTTCTTTAGTCAAAAGCCCAAGGCCTAATAATTCATCTTGTATGAGCAAGCAAGTGTATTGTTGATATTCGGCAATAGTGGTGCCGGGAACAATTTTAGCACGTATTTCTTTAAATACTCGGTACACGGCGTTGTACACTTCTTTTTGTCTTTTCGTGAAACGCTTGCTCACCGGCATCGACCGAGTGCAATCGCTCGCATAGTTGGCATACTCCGAACCAAAATCCATAAGAATCAGATTGCCATCAACGAGTTGCCGATCATTTTTTATGTAGTGTAAGTAGCAGGTATTTCGTCCGTTTGAAATAATTGGTTCAAAAGCATGTGCTCCGGCGCCATTACGGATAAAGCAATCAGTCATAATTGCCTCAATTTCATACTCATACATTCCAGCATGAATTCGTGGAAGTATTTCAAGAAAAGCATCTTTTGTAATATTGCAAGCTTGTTTAATGAGTGCAATTTCTTCAGGTTCTTTCACAATTCGGCATTGGGAAAGTATAGGAGCAAGACATTGCACATCTTTGTCAGGATATTTCGATGCAATTTCTTCTCCAAAAATTTCATCGGGAAGATGCAAATCGGTTTTTAAACGTGGATTGGCGTTTATATTATAAAAAATATGATCGCTCTTTTTTGCAAGGCTATTCCAAATCGATTCAAATTCTTCAACATATTCCACAACATCAATTCCTGATATCTGCGTTGCTTCAGCTTTTCGCAGTTTCCGTCCTTCCCATTGTTCAATTTCAGGGCGAGGATTTAGAATAAACAAATATGTTTTGTTTGTCCAATTTGTTTGATTTGTCAGTATGAGGATTGATTTTTCTTGGTCAATTCCTGTAAGGTAAAAAAAATCGGAATTTTGCCTGTACGGAAAAAATAAGTCGCCATTGCGAGGCATTTGTGGGTTTGAAAACACTACTGCTGAACTATTTGACGGCAACTTTGATAGAATTTTTTCTCTATTCTTTGAAAATAATTTTTCCGGAATTGTTTGATATCTCATTGAAATATAATTTGATATAAAATTAACAAAAAGTTAATGTACGCAATACTTATTATTTACATGTTAATGATTTCTTTACACTGAAATTTTTTTATTGGTAAAATTATGGATATTTATTTATTACTAGTTGTAGTCCTTGTTATTTTTGCGGTTACAGACATTATTTTGGGTGTTGGAAATGATGCCGTAAATTTTCTTGGTCCAGCAATTGGTTCAAAAGCAGCTTCATTCAGAGTGATAATCGCAGTAGCGGCTGTCGGCATTCTTATTGGTGCAATGACGGCAGGCGAAATGATGGAGATAGCTCGTTCTGGTATCTTTGTTCCAGGCATGTTCCAGTTTCGTGACATTATGTGGATATTTGTGGGTGTGGTTGTTGCCGATACACTTTTGTTCAACACATTTAATTCATTAGGTCTTCCTACTTCAACATCTGTTTCGATAGTCTTTGAACTACTTGGTGGTAGCGTTGCTATGGCTTTGGTAAACCTAAATTCTGGTCATGGAACTGCCGATTCAGTTATGAGTTTTATCAATACAGGAAATGTGTTGACTATTGTTTCAGCAATATTACTTTCTATAGTTTTCGCTTTTTTCTTTGGATACATAACACAATGGATTTCGCGATTGCTTTTTACATTTAATTATAAAAAACAAATGATGCGCTTTGGCAGTTTGTTTGGGGGAATTGCTACTACCATTATTTCATATTTCCTTATCATAAAAGGCCTAAAACAATCAAATATTATATCAGCAGAACGATTGGCATTTATACAAGAAAATACCATGATGGTTTTATTGATTTGCTTTGCTTTTTGGACGGTACTCATTGCAATTTGTCGCAAATTATTTAAAATGGATGTTCTAAAATTCGTCGTATTAGCTGGAACATTCGCATTGGCATTGGCATTTGCAGGAAATGACCTTGTGAATTTTATTGGAGTTTCGTTGGCAGGTTTGAATTCATATCAAGTATTTAAAGCACAAGGAGGTGTTGATGATACATTTTCTATGGATTCCTTATCTTCAGCAGCTACGGGAGACACTAATCTACCCATCTATTTGTTTATCACTGGCATACTTATGATCTTTTCTTTGTGGCTTGCACGAAAAGGAGCCGTAACAAAAACTACGTTGAGTTTGAGTAGCCAAGCATCAAGTGAAGAAGAGCAATTTGGTTCGTCAAAATTTGCACGCGTATTGGTTCGTTCTATTGTTGGTCTTTCTGAAAAAATGGCTGGAATCATCCCACAACGTGTTCAAGATTTTGTTGATAGCCGTTTTGAACAAACATCTGCTTTACGCTCGTCTCATGATGGAGCTTCGTTTGATTTGCTTCGTGCATCTATTAATTTGATAGTAGCAAGTATGCTTATCGCATTTGGAACTTCACACAAATTGCCACTTTCTACAACATACGTTACTTTCATCGTAGGTATGGCAACTTCGCTTGCCGATGGTGCATGGGGGCGTGATACTGCCGTATATCGAATTACAGGAGTTGTAACAGTTATTGTCGGTTGGTTTCTTACCGCTCTTATTGCATTTACCGTATCGCTTGTGTGTGTGTTATTTCTTCACGCTGGTCAAGCAGTTGCGTTGATATTCATGTTGGGTTTTGTGGGTTATATTTTAGTGAGAACGCAACTTAAAAAACGTAAGAAAAATATAGCCGAAGAACAACATAAAGCTGATTTGCGTCAAGCATGTTCACAATCTCTTGATGAACGTTCATTACAAAACGGTACAATAATCATGAATGATGCGGTATCGGTTTTTGCAGATATGTCTGATGCCTTTGCGGAATATAGCATTCAGAAAATGAGAAAAACGCGTTCTAAGGCAATTAAACTTGACACGTTTGCAAAACAAATGAAAGACACCGTAAATATCACCATAAAATCTGCCGGGGTCGACTCAATTGACGCAAGTCTTAATTATGTGCAACTTGCCGATTATTTACGAGAAATTGCTCGTTCTTCATCCTTAGTAGTGCTTCCTGTATTTGATCATATTGACAACAATCACAAACCATTATTGGATGAACAAAAGAAAGAGCTACAGGAAATTTCAACTCGTTTGAATGCATATGTACAAGAATTGCTTGAAATTGCTAATTCTTGTGATTTTGAAAAAATGAATGCTTTTATTGCAGATCAAACTGAGATGTTCTCATTTATCGATGGCATTCGTAGGTCACAGATACGACGTGCTAAAGCGGCTGTAACGAATACACGAAATAGTTTGCTTTATTTGCAAATATTGCACGAAACAAAACAAATGGTTTCGTATTCAATGAACGTATTGAAATCGTACAGAGATATCGTCTTAACTCTTAATAGAGAAAAGAAAAAAGAGGCCTAAAAAGTGAATTTGGGCTAAAGAAGTGATGCGACCACGCTCTCGAAATCTTTAAGATAGAGCATATTTGGTCCATCACTTTTTGCTTTTTCTGGGTCAGGGTGAATTTCAAAAAAGTAACCTGTGGCACCAAATGCTTTTGCCGCAAGTGCCATTGCCGGAACAAATGTTCTATCTCCTCCGGTCTTTCCTCCAGCTGCTCCAGGGCGTTGTACCGAGTGTGTGCAGTCCATGATAACTGTAGGAGTGAATTGTTTCATATCGGAAATGTTGCGAAAATCTACCGCAAGGTTGTTGTATCCGTACATGTTGCCACGCTCGGTAAGCCATACGTTATTATTCCCTGATTCTCGCACTTTTTCTACCGGATATTTCATGTCGGCTCCCGAAAGGAATTGAGCTTTTTTGATGTTAACGATTTTTCCCGTTTTTGCTGCCGCAACAAGCAAATCCGTTTGACGACAAAGGAACGCAGGAATTTGCAACACATCGGCTACTTGTCCCGCAGGCTCTGCCTGGTAGGATTCATGTATGTCGGTAACTATGTGCAATCCGTATTTTGATTTAATGTCGGCAAGCATTTGTAGGCCTTTTTCCAAGCCTGGTCCTCTGTACGAACTGATTGACGTGCGGTTTGCTTTGTCAAATGATGCTTTGAAGATGCAGTCGATATTGAATTTTTTGTTCAAACGAACCAATTCAACAGCAACTTCTTCGAGTACGTCCATTGTTTCTATAACACAAGGTCCAGCAAGAAAAATAGGTTTTTGTTCCATAGCAAAATGTAATTTATCGGGATAAAGGTATTTATTTTATTGGAAAATGGGCAAATTCTTTCACAATGTTCAGGATAACTTCAACGGCTTTCTCCATGCTTTGCAATGGAATATATTCAAATCGTCCATGAAAATTGTGGCCTCCGGAAAAAATGTTCGGACACGGCAAGCCTTTGAATGAAAGGTTTGCACCATCGGTTCCGCCTCGAATTGGTTGAATTTTTGGTGTAATATTTGCCTCTTCCATTGCTTTGCGCGCAATTTCCACAATATGCATGTGCGGTTCTATCATCTGCTTCATGTTGGAATATTGATGACGAATTGTGAGATGCACAATGTCTCCATATTTTGTGTTCAACGCAGAAGCAATTTTTTTCAGAGTTTCCTGCTTCTCCATGAAAAGTTTTTCATCGTGGTCGCGGATAATGAAATGAAGTTCGGTTTTTTCAACCGAGCCTTGCATGTCGGTAAGATGAATAAATCCTTCACGTCCTTCGGTGCATTCCGGGCGTTGGTTTTCAGGAAGTTGCGATATAAATTCGTGCGCAACCAATTGCGAATTTATCATTCTTCCTTTTGCATATCCCGGATGAATATTCATGCCTTCAATAGTGACTTCTGCCGCAGCGGCGTTGAAGTTTTCATATTCCAATTCTCCAATTTCTCCGCCATCAATTGTGTATGCGTATGTTGCGTCAAATTTTTCTACGTCAAATTTTACAACACCTCGGCCAATTTCTTCATCGGGAGTAAATCCTATTTTGATTTCGCCGTGTGGCAATTCGGGATGATTCATAAAGTACGCAGCTGCAGTCATAATTTCGGCAACGCCCGCTTTGTCGTCGGCGCCCAAAAGGGTAGTGCCGTCGGTGGTGATAATAGTTTGCCCAACGTACTGCAAAAGTTCGGGAAATTGCGTAGGCGAAAGTTGTATGTTCAGCTCCGAATTAAGGAGAATCGATTTTCCATTGTAGTTTTCAATAATTTTCGGTTTGATGTTTTTGCCTGAAGCGTCCGGTGAAGTATCAACGTGCGCAATAAATCCAATGGCAGGAATACCTTCTTTGTTTGCCGGAATTGTTGCCATCACGTATCCAAACTTGTCGAGTTCAGCAGAAATTCCCATGCTTTGCAATTCGTTGCGCAGCAATTTCAAAAGCTCTAATTGACACGCTGTACTGGGTTGTGTTTCAGAATCTTCGTTGGAAGTCGTTTCAATAGAAACGTATCGTAAAAATCGTTGTAGTAGTTCGTTCATGTGAGTATTATTTACATGCGTAAATATTCATTTCGCACTTGTTACAGTCAAATTCTACGCGAAATTTGTGTGAAGCATCGGAGATGAATATTGGTTCAGCATGACCTTGCTGGCAGGCTTGGAGTTGATAGCGGATGCAATATTTTGTGGTCATAAGCGGCACGTCTAATTGCGGTTCGCACTCAAAAGCCGGTGGTATGTTGCCAACGCCATGTTCTTTGTAAAATGATTCCGCTAAATGATTTGCTACGTTCAACCGACAGTCGGCAGGGCCTTGCAACGGAAATTGATGCGTCGTTTTTGAAAGAGATTTTTCCGGTACCTTATGGCTTTGTATGCGTTTCTCTAAAAGAAGCTCGCATGCGTTGCGCCGAATATCATTTAGTTCTGAAATAGGGATAAACGGCACTTCCGTGAGGTTTGCTACGTATGAATCAACGGAGAAAATGGTGTCGCCAAGTTTGCATAGTTGTGCTTTGAGCGTTTCCTGTGCTTTTTTCGAATTTTTGGCCGGTTCATTTTCCGTGCGTTCTATTGTCAGGGAGTTTCCATAGATGTCGGCAAACGTAAAAGTAATGTTTGTGAGATTGCCTTCAACGGTAATATTCACCGGAATTTTCCGACAGTTTGCGCTCTGTGAAAGTTGACGTGTAAAAGCCATTGAAAAATTTCGCCAAACTTCAGTGCCAACAGGCAAATGGAGAGGTTTATTCACTTCAACGGTAGATTGGTTTATTACCTTGTTCACGGTTACGCCGGTTAGTTCACCGTCTTTGTCATAAAAACAAAGTCCGTCGCCATTGGAAAATTGATTCTTTGCATTAAACGAGAGTTCGCAATTATTTGACTTTGAAACTTTTCCAATATACTCTCCTTGTGATTTTGGAGAACGAATGTTTGCTATTTTGTTTTTGCGTGAGGTAATGTAATAATCAGTAAATCCTCGCGAAAAAGTCTTTTCTATGTTTGGCTCAAAATTAAATGTTTCAGAGCCTTGTGAACTTCTTTCTAAATCTTTTCTTGAAGCAATTATTGCATCAATTCGTTTACGGAAGTAGGCTGTCACGTTTGAAACGTATTCTTTGTCTTTAAGTCGGCCTTCTATTTTAAAGCTGGAAATGCCGGCATCAATCAATTCGCCAAGATGTTCGCCAAGATGTAAGTCTTTGGTAGAAAGGAAATAGTCGTCTTTCGGTTCGCCCAATCCTTCAAGATGATATTTGTGCCGGCACATTTGGCTACATTCTCCGCGGTTGCCGCTTCGTTTGGTAGCGTATGCGCTCATGTAGCATTGACCATTATAGCAAACGCAGAGTGCTCCGTGTACAAAAAATTCCAACGGAACGCTTGTCTGTTGTGCAATCTCCTGAATTTGTTTCAAATTCAATTCGCGCGCAAGAACTACTTGCGAAAATCCGGCTTGTTCAAGAAACGCAACTTTCTCGACAGTTCGATTGTTTAATTGCGTGCTGGCGTGAAGCGGAATGGGAGGAAGGTCGCATTCCAACAAACCAAGGTCTTGAATAATAAGGGCATCAACATGTATGGCGTAAAGTTTCCAAATAAGAGAAGCGGCTTGTCCTATTTCGTTGTCGTACAAAATGGTATTTACCGTTACATATACTTTTGCGTGAAACTGATGCGCGTAAGTAACAAGTTTTTCAATATCTTCAATTGAATTTGATGCTGCAGCGCGTGCACCAAACGATGGACCGCCAATATATACGGCATCCGCTCCATGGTCAATGGCTGCAATGCCTGTTTCGAGGTCTTTGGCCGGTGAAAGTAGTTCTATTGTCCGCATATCGTTTCGCAAAGATAGGGTATTTCTATAAAAAGTATTATTCCGTTTTTTCTCTCAATTCTACGTCGCAGGGCATTTTTGTTTTTTAACAACAAAATCATAGTGTATTACACTACTAAACTATAACAAAAAAGTTACCTTTGCGGTTGCTAAAAAAATATCAAGATGGATTATAATTTTAACGAAATCGAAAACAAATGGCAACAGTATTGGGAGGCCAATAAGACATTTAAAACAACGCTCGACACTTCAAAGCCTAAATTTTATGCGCTTGACATGTTCCCATATCCATCGGGAGCAGGTTTGCACGTAGGTCACCCCGAAGGCTACACGGCAAGTGATATCATGAGCCGTTACAAACGTATGAAGGGATTCAATGTTCTTCACCCTATGGGTTGGGATGCTTTTGGGCTTCCGGCTGAACAGTACGCGATTCAAACAGGAACGCATCCTGCTATTACTACAAAAAAGAACTGCGATACATTCCGTCGTCAAATTAAAGCCTTGGGCTTGAGTTACGACTGGGACCGCGAGATAAATACGACTGATCCGAATTACTATAAATGGACGCAATGGATTTTTATCAAATTGTACAATACGTGGTTTGATAAAAAATTGCAAAAAGGTCGTCCTATTTCTGAATTGCCAATTCCTGCTGAAATTTCGGGAAAAGGAAAAGAAGCAGTTGTAGAATATACCAACCAACAACGTCTTGCGTACTACGACAATGCACAAGTGTGGTGGTGTCCAAATTGTAAAACAGTGTGTGCCAACGAAGAAGTTTTGAACGACGGTTCACATGAAAAATGTGGTTGCCAAGTAAATCGTAAAAACTTGAAACAGTGGATGCTTCGCATTCCTTTGTATGCTGAGCGTTTGCTTCAAGGTCTTGACGGTTTGGATTGGCCTGCAGGTGTGAAAGATATGCAACGCAACTGGATTGGCCGTTCTACCGGAGCCGAAGTAGATTTTGCTCTCGACGGTCTTGATTTTTCTTTGCGCGTATATACAACTCGTCCCGACACGTTGTTTGGCGCAACGTACATGGTAATTGCTCCCGAACATCCTGAAATAGAAAAGATTGTTACGCCGGAACAGAAAGCTCTTGTTGACGAATATCGTGCTCAAGCTGCGAAAAAATCTGATTTGGATAGAACAGAATTGGCGAAAGAAAAAACCGGCGTGTTCTCCGGCCGATATGCAAAAAATCCGGTGAATGGAACATTGTTGCCAATTTGGGTTGCCGACTACGTGTTGATGGGTTACGGAACCGGTGCTATTATGGCCGTTCCTGCTCACGATACCCGCGACTGGGAATTTGCGAAAAAATTCAATTTGCCTATCATTGAAGTTTTGAAGTCAGAAGTTGACGTGCAACAACAAGCATGGACTGAAGATGGCATTCATGTAAATTCTCAATTCCTTGATGGATTGAATAAAAAAGATGCGATTGACAAAATTATTGCATGGCTTGAAAAAGAAAATCTTGGGAACGCAACCGTAAATTATAAGATTCGCGACTGGTTGTTTAGCCGCCAACGCTATTGGGGCGAGCCGTTCCCGGTTATTCATTGGGAAGATGGCGAAGTTTCTATGGTTGAGGAAAAAGATTTACCACACCGTTTGCCAGAACTTACAAAATATGAACCAAGCAGCACCGGCGAATCTCCGTTGGCAAATGCTACTGAGTGGCTCAATGTGGTTGACAAAAACGGACGCAAAGGTCGTTACGAAACCAACACCATGCCTCAATGGGCAGGTTCTTGTTGGTACTATTTGCGCTACACCGACCCAACCAATAATGATGCTCCATTTTCTGTAGAAGCAGAAAACTATTGGATGCCGGTTGACTTATATATCGGTGGTGCTGAGCACGCTGTACTTCACTTGCTTTATAGCCGTTTTTGGCATAAAGTGTTGTTCGATTTGGGCATAGTTTCTACCGACGAGCCGTATCAAAAATTGTTCAATCAAGGAATGATTTTGGCGTTCGCTTACGAAACGCAAGCAGGTGCTAAAGTTACGTCTGATATGGTTGAGGAACGTGATGGCAAATTTATTCACAAAGAAACGGGCGAGGAGCTACGACAAATTGTGGCAAAAATGTCAAAATCACTCAAAAACGTGGTAAACCCCGACGATGTGATTGCGCATTACGGTGCCGACAGTCTTCGTTTGTACGAAATGTTCATGGGCCCCCTTGACGCAGTAAAACCATGGGCAGAAAGTGGTGTAAAAGGTGTATTCAATTTCTTGTCTCGTGTGTGCCGTTTCTTTACTGAACCGGGAAATGTAGTTGACGGATATGCCGACGACAAAGCAGTATTGAAAGAATTCCATAAAACAGTGAAAAAAGTTGCCGATGACGTTGAAAGTCTTCGCTTTAATACCGCAATTTCGCAAATGATGGTATTCTCAAATGCGTGCTACAAAGCCGGAAAAATTTCAACCGAAACTGCTCGCGGATTCGTGAAAGTGTTGGCGCCATTTGCTCCACACTTGGCTGAAGAACTTTGGCAAATGTATGGCGGCAAAAACTCGTTGGCATACGAACCATGGCCTGAAGTAGATGCTTCTATGTTGGTTGACGATACCGTTGTGTATCCGGTTTCATTCAACGGTAAACGTCGTTTTGAAATGGAATTTGCAAAAGACGCACAACCTGCTGTAGTAGAAAAATCGGTACTTGCCGATGAGCGTGCGCAAAAATGGCTTGAAGGCAAACAACCGAAGAAAGTCATTGTTGTTCCGGGCAAGATTATCAATATCGTATTATAACAAACGATTCAAAAAAGAAAAGGCGATGTATATGAGTATGCATCGCCTTTTTTCATTGAAGGAAGTTCATTTATTTGGTAAATCGAAGCCCAACAGAGAAATCAAGTCGATTTAAACTTTCATGTTCTTCTTTATCTAACGTAATCGTTTTAGTTGTAGTGCCATCATTGATATCATACTGAGATAACGTTCCCATGAGGTATGAGAGTTGGAATCCAAGTATGAGATTTTTAGCTATTTCCATGTCATATCCAGCACTCAAGGAAATTCCCAACGATTGTCCTTTTATTTTATAGCTGTCAACGCGAACTGCATTGTTGTAATATCCCATATATCCAAGAGATAGGTCTAGTAGGATAGCCCTAGTGTTGTCTTGATTTAAAAATCTTGTAGAGAATGTTGGACCAACATAGGAAGTTGTGATATTGTCACTCATTGAACCATATCGTGTGGTGCCTCCGGTGGTGTCTGAAATATTGTCAAGCTTGTTTGAAGATTTGTGAATATAGCCTTTCAGCCCAACTCCAAAAGCATCCGAAAAGAAATATGTTGCTTCTCCTCCAAAATGGTACCCCGATTTTAAATTCCTATAATAATCTTTATAATTAGAATAGTCTAATAAAATATTTTCTGAAGGAATTGCGGTGCCAAAGCTATATCCTCCATTTATTGCAGCTCTGAACTTAGGTGATCCTAAAACTCCGTATGCTGTAGTTTGGCTTTTGTTCGAGTTTAAAGAAGTATAGTCTTTAGAATCTGATTCCTTCTTTGGCGCAGAGGATGCAGTATTGTTTATTTTTAATATGTCAGCTTCAATTTTATGGCAAGAACTCGTCTCAGAAGGTAAAACGTGGTCCGTGATTTTAATAGCATTTCCTCCGATTTCCCTCGCTTGGTATTTTGCTTCGTTTATCACTACGTTATAGGTACAATTTGACGATAGGGTAAATCGAGATTCGTCAATTTTTACGTGCCCTAGGTTTTCTGCGCTATCGGGTATTGGTTGGCTTTGCTCATATACAGCAACATCCTCTGTATATTCTACCGGATCATACGATTTGGTAACACTCGTTGAAATTAAAGTGTTGCAAGAGCTGAATAAGAATAATGTAGGGATAAATAGTAGTCTGTATAGTTTTTCCATTTGTGATAGTTTTTAATTCCTCCTTTATTTTTGAATTAGAATAGAAGTTGGAGGATAAATAATTACAAGTGTAAATGTAAATAAAAATAGAATAAATTGTGTTTGTTTTTATTGGGTATAAAAATTTTGCCTTGTCAAGAAAAAAGTCAACGTCCCTTTTTCTTGGATATTTTCTGCTATTTTTGTTGTATGTTAAAATTGTAAGAAAATGAGAAAGATAGTAAGTGTTTGTCTGTCAATAGTTTTGGCGCTTTCTTTGTTTGGTCAAAAACGCATCGTTTTCATAGGTGATTCTATTACCGATGGGAAATGGGGCTACGAATGCGATGGCTCGCGCAATACCGAAGACATGAATCATATTTTCGGACATGGATATATGTTTCTCTGTGCTTCGCAATATATGGCCGAATATCCCGATTTGCAGTATGATTTTTACAATCGTGGCATCAGTGGAAATGCGTTGAACGATGTGGCGAAACGATGGTCTGCCAATGCCTTGGCGCTCAATCCCGATGTGCTTTCGGTGTTGGTTGGCATAAATGATATTTTGAACAATAATCTTGTTGTTGATACCATTGCTTTTGAAAAACAATATCGTGAGTTATTGTCACAAAGTCGTGCGAAAAATCCCAACGTGCGGATAGTTTTGGGCGAACCATTTTGCGAGGCAGGGTTTCGTCTTGATACCGCCGGACTTGCTCGCAAACAGTGCGAAGCCTTGTCGCGTGCGGTTGCACGAATTGCAAAAGACTTTAATGCGGTGTTTGTACCGTATCAAGCAATGTTTGATGAACTTTGCAAAACCGGAGATGTTACGTATTGGATTTGGGATGGCGTGCATCCAACGCCCGCCGGGCATTATAAAATGGCGCAGTTGTGGATGAAGTGTGTGGGTGAATTATAACAATTCGCGCGCAAGACTTTCGTTTTGCAGTTTTTGGCAAATTTCATCGTACGATTTTGAGCCGGAAAGTATTGCATCAAATCGTTGCCAGCGATAGGCCGAAAGTAGTGAATCTTCAACCCAGTAGAGATATTTTGTGTTAGGTGAAAATCGTTCCATTCCCTTCGCTTTTTTGTACAAAGGCAATCCGTCGGCGGTGTCGTGCCAAAGGTCAACAAAGGCATAATTGTAGGATTGTTTTGGCAACACGTTTTTCATGAAATCGAACGCATCGGTGCAGATGATTTCTATTTTCTCCTTATGTTCAAATTGGGGGAGAATGTAGGTGTTAAATAGTTGAATAACAGCCGAATCGCATTCTATTATGCTGATGTGGGAAACTGATTCTTTGAGAGAAATCATATACGGGAAATAACCAAGTCCAAGACCGAATACGGCAACGTTTCCCGCAACTTGATTAATGGCCGGCTGCATTGTCTCTATTTCGCTTGGTTTGATGGCCATCCATTCTCGTCCGTTTTCGTGTACGGCGGGAAAAGAAAATGGCGTTGAAAAGAATCCAATTTGTGGTATTTCCCGAAAATCATTTTTTACGATAATGTCCTTATATACAAATGCTTCGTACGGCTGATAAACCGTTTTAGTCAGTTTCCAGTTTTGAAATGAAGTTTCGGGAATGCAAATATTTTTATAGTACGGATTCTCTTTATAAATATCCTGGCGTAAGAGCGTAACAGACTGACGTAAATAATTGTCAATGAGTATATTGTCTTCTTCATTGGTTGAAGGGTCAAGATTGAGTAATCCGGAAAGAATAGCCGTGACTAATGTCGCTTCCGGAAGAATGCCATCTTCATCTATTTCATGTAAAAATGAAGGAGAAATGGCGCAAGGAGAGTTGTTTATATAATCGCTTAAAAGCCACGCATAGGAATTGTTGCGTTGTCGTGTTTCCCGTAATGCGTCAATCTTTTCTTGCTCGGTTAGCATTGTCTTTAGTATGAAATACTTGCGGTACTGGAATTTACTTCCAATTTTACCGTTCTTCCTAAAAATGTTGCAATGTTTTTTGTATCGTGGCCTATTTCAGCACCGTACATGATAGGAATTCCCAAATCACCAAAATGGTCTGCAATAATTTCTTCAATAGATTTGTCGCTGGCTTGTGTTGTGCCGGTAAATTCACCTACCACAACGCCTTTAATGGCATCAAGTTTCCCGCTCAATTTGAGGTTCATAAGCATGCGGTCTATTGCGTAATTTGCTTCGCCGGTGTCTTCAATCAAAAGAATTGCGTCTTTTACGTTAAGGTCGAAAAGCGTGCCGCCAAGGCTATAAATGAGCGAAAGATTTCCGCCTACAAGTCGGCCTTCTGCAGTACCTTGAACGCAGTTGCCATTGGTTGCAATGCTATAATTTGTAAGTTCTCCGAACAATGCTTTTCGTAAACTTTCAACGCTTTGGTTATCACTCAAATTCATCACCATTGGGCCATGAATAGATTCAATACCAAGGTTGTTGAGCGCAATGTGAATAGCGGTAACATCGCTGTAGCCGATTATCCATTTTGGGTTGGTTTTGAGTGGCGAAAAATCAATGAACGAAAGCACTTGTGCTGCTCCGTAGCCGCCTCGTGCCGAAATCATGGCTTTCACCGTTTTGTCGTTAATTAGTTTTTGAAACCCTTCAATGCGTTCTGCTTCTGTTCCGGCATATCGTCCGTCTTGGTTGTATAAATTGTCGGCTTCAACAACATTCAACCCCCAACTTTTGAGAACGGCAATGCCATTTTGCAAGTCACTTTTTGTTACATAATTTGACATAGCAAAAACTCCCACTGTGTCGCCGGCTTTGAGATAGGCAGGGCGAATGTCTTCGGTAATTTCTTGTTGCTCGGCAAGCACCGTTTGGTAATAATTGCTGGTGTAAATACTATCAACTTGGGTGTTGTACGTGTAGTAGTAATTGTATTCTTTTTTACACGAAACGGCCATCAGCGTAATGGCTGCTATTACTAAGATTTTTGAAACAATTCTTTTCATAGTCATTTGGTTTTATTCAAACATTGCCGCCACTTTTGCAAGTATCGACATAAAATAATCTATTTCCTCTATGGTGTTGTACATTCCCACGGACAAGCGAGCAGTGCCGGGTACGCCATAGTATTGCATGACAGGCTCGGTGCAGTGCGTTCCTGTTCGGATAGCAATGCCTTGTTTGTCCAAAATCATTCCAATGTCGGCCGGGTGAGCTCCTTCAACTTCAAACGAGATAGCTCCGGCTTTTTGTGGGGCGTTGCCAATAATCGTTACTTGTGGAATTCCTGCGAATCTTTTTGTTGCGTACGCTATCAATTCTTCCTCGTGACGTTGAATATTTTCTATGCCAATGCCGGAAACGTAGTCAAGCGCAACGCCAAGAGCGTGAGCGCCAACGTAATTCGAAGTTCCCGCCTCAAACTTGAACGGAAGTTGATTGTACGTGGTTTTTTCGAGTGTAACGGTTTCTATCATATCGCCGCCACATTGATACGGTGGAAGTTTGTTGAGCCATTCTTCTTTGCCCCAAAGAACACCTGTGCCGGTGGGAGCGTATATTTTATGGCCTGAAAATGCGAAGAAATCACAGCCGAGTGCTTGCACGTCAATTTTGCAATGCTGAACAGATTGCGCTCCGTCTATCATGATAGGAACATTGTGCGCGTGTGCTATGGCAATTAGTTTCTCTATCGGGTTAACCGTGCCAAGCGAGTTGGAAACGTGCACCACCGAGACAAACTTGGTTTTTTCGGTGAAAAGTTTTTCGTATGCTTCAAGATCCAAAACGCCGTCGTGATTGAACGGAATAAATTTAAGCGTAGCGCCTTTTCGTTCGCACACCATCTGCCAAGGAACAAGGTTGGAATGGTGCTCCATGGCAGAAACTATCACTTCGTCGCCTTGGTGAAGAAATGCTTCGCTAAAGGTTTGTGCCACCAAATTCAATGACTCGGTAACGCCTTTGGTAAAGATAATTTCTGTGTTTTTTGGTGCATTAATAAATTGTTGCACTTTTTTGCGTGCTTCTTCGTATCGTTCGGTAGAAATTTGGCTCAACGTGTGAATGCCGCGGTGAATGTTGCTATTGGTATGAGTGTAGCAATCAACAATTGCATCTATCACGACTTGCGGCTTCTGCGTGGTTGCCGCGTTGTCAAAGTACACCAAATTGTGATTGTGCACTTTTTCATTGAGTATCGGAAAATCTTTGCGTATAGCTTGAACGTCGAACATAAATTTATTTTTTACAAAGGTATTCAATTATTTGTTTGAATGATTTTTTATAAGTTTGGCATCTCAAATTTTGTAAAAATATGACAACAAACAAAACATCAAATAAACGTACGATTTTGCTTGCAATAGCAGCAGTCATCGTTATTGTAGGACTATATCTTGTAAAAATACTGCTCGCTGGAAATGTGTACAGCAAGAATGGAGAAGAGGATATTTATTTTGCAATACCTTCCACCGTTACGTCTGTTTCTGAAATCTCAGAATCTCTTGATTCAAGTTTGAATGTAACGAGTATGTTTGGATTTCGTTTGGCAGCAAAAATCGTGAATTTGCAAGAGCATATTTATCCGGGCTTGTATCATTTGAAAAATGGAATGTCGAGCAAAGATGTAGTGCTCTTGTTTCGCTCAGGTCGTCGCGAAACGGTTGATATTACTATCAAATTTGCCCGTCATTACGAAGAAGTTTTACGCCTTGTTTCCGAAAAAATTGAAGCGCCCTACGATGATTTGTACACACTGTGTAACGACCGTGATTTTATGGATTCGCTTGGGTTTAACAAAGCAAACATCGTGAGTTTGTTTGTGCCCGATACGTATGAATTTTATTGGAATACGTCAGCGCGAAAATTCTTGCTCCGAATGAAAAAAGAGTATGATGCATTTTGGACCGATGCACGTCGCGAAAAAGCTTGCGCAATAGGACTTTCTCCGCAAGAAGTTGCTACATTGGCATCAATTGTAAATCAAGAAACAACGGTTGATTCCGACAAACCAAAAATTGCGGGAGTGTATCTGAATCGTTTATATTCTAACGAAACCGGAGGTAAACTTCAAGCAGATCCAACCATCAAATTTGCACTCAATGATTTTGATATAAAACGTGTGTATAATGGACACAAAGAGCGTGCAAGTGCATCTCCATATAGTACATACGAACATAGAGGATTGCCTCCCGGTCCAATTTGTACTCCGTCAAAAACGGATATTGATGCGGTGCTCAATTACACACATCACAATTACTTTTATTTCTGTGCGCAGCCAAACTATTCCGGTAAAAGCAATTTCTCAACAACATTTGCGCAGCATCTTCGTCTTGCTACGGAATACCAAAAATGGCTGACCAAAGAAGGGTATTGATTATTTCAGCAATTCTTTCAGTTTGTGATTGATGTCGGTGTTGTCAAACACGCCACGGAATAAATCACTCCCTGCTCCAATAGCCGAAACCGGCACTTGAATTCCAGTGTGTGCAAATGTTGTCCAAGCGACGCCTGCTTTTGAAGCAATGAGTTTATTCATGGTAATGATGAGCGCCATGCAACGATCTTGAGGCGCATAAGTTGCAGCGCCTACTGAAGCATCATACATGAGTTTTACATCTTCGTTTGCAATGATTTTGTCAGGAGTCATAACAAAATCGTACGCTTTTTTCAATTGCACGCTGTCGTATGCGTTGAGCGTAAAAGGATTTTTAGCATCACCATCGTAGTATTTGTTCATAAGGGCAAGGCAATTGTCGAATGTGAAAGCTTTTCCTTGTGTTTCAATAGCTTGTCTTAGAATACGTTCTAGTTCGGCATGCGAAATTTTTTGATTTTTGAGTAACCCTATATTTGAGTAGTATGGGCAAAGTTGTGAGCCGAGTGCCAAACCGCCTGTTTCATGGTCTGCTGTAACAATTATTAAAGTTTCGTCAGAGTGTTTTTTGTAAAACGCAAGGGCTTTTTCTATTGCGTTACTCAAATCTATTACTTCCTGTATTGCAGTAGCAGCATCATTGGAGTGACAAGCCCAATCTACTTGACCGCCTTCTACCATCATAAAAAATCCATTTGGGTTATCCAAATTCTTGATGGCTGCCTCGGTTAGTGCAGAAAGGGCAAACGGATTTTTCGGGTTGTCAATTCTATAATCAATGCGAGAGTTTGGCGCAAGTACGCACACTTTTTTGTTTTTAGGGAGTAACGTTAGGCTATCACTTGATGTTACGATTGTATAGCCATTATTTTTCAATGCGCTAAAAACCGATTCCCCATCTTGTTGCGGCTTTACAAACATGCCTCCGGCAAAATAATCAAACCCGCTTTTGGGCAAATCCATGGCAATCTCATGATAATTGTCTCGGCTTTCGTTGTGCGCATAAAATACCGAAGGAGTGGCGTGGTCAATCGAAACCGTTGTGAGAATTCCCACTTTCATGCCTCGTTCTTTTGCATCGTAGGCAATACTTTTAAGCGGTTTTTTGTTTTTGTCAACGGCAATGTATTCTGCAAAAGTTTTTTGTCCGCACGCCATAGCTGTGCCTGATGCAGCCGAACATGTAATATATGAACTGAGTGAGTAGGTGGTTTGATACGCTTTGTTTGGAAAGTACATAAAATTGAGGCTGTCGCCTTCGGTTGATCGCAAATACGCATCGGCCAATTGTGTTTGGGCAAGGCCCATACCGTCACCAATAAATAAAAAAACATATTTTGGTTTTTTCTCGGTTTGGGAATAACCGCTGGCAAAGACGAGAAACGCAGCGACAAATAAACATAACTTTTTCATTCTATATTATTTAGCATTTATTACTTCAACTATTGATGGAAATGTATTTGAGAGAACTTTTGGGAAATTATTGGGTGCAATCCATTGCAATTCGGTAATTTCTTCTTCCAACTGAGGTGTGCTTTTTTGTTGTTTTTGGGCTTCCATATTAAACCAATATGTTTGCTTCAAAATTTGTTCGTCATGCAATTCATACGTGTGCCAGGTAGAGCAACGGTAGTTCTTTTCAACAACTTTTTGCAATCCGGTTTCTTCCGAAACTTCGCGAAGAGCAGCAACTTCTGGAGTCTCTCCAAGTTCTAGTTTTCCTTTCGGTAAATCCCATTTTTCACGTCGGAAAATGAATAAATATTCGCCTTCTTCATTTTTGATAAAACCTCCTGCAGCCTCGATATATTTGAAGTTTGATTTAAACAAAGAGAGAAGCTCATCAAAATTTTCGTTGTACAAAACAATGAATTTCGAGTTTGTCCGTTTTAATTCTTTAATGGCTTGTAATATGTCGCTTTTGTTACAACATATACTATAGGTTTCGTTTTTTTTTGTACCTTTGCCATCAGTTAAAAGTATGTACTTGGTTTCGAAATAAATTTTACATTCCATGGGTAGTAATATTGAGAGCACAATTATAGAAAATTTATTGCAAATACGGGCAATAAAATTACAACCAGATAATCCATTTAAGTGGGCAAGCGGTTGGAAGTCTCCAATTTATTGTGACAATAGGAAAACTCTTTCATATCCTGAAGTGCGTGAAAATTTAAAACAAGCTTTTGCTGAAAAAGTGCGCACGTTATATCCTGACGCTGAGGTAATTGCAGGTGTAGCAACAGGCGCAATAGCAGTGGGTGTTTTGGTTGCTGAGGCTTTAAATTTGCCTTTTATCTATGTTCGCTCTTCGTCAAAAGATCACGGATTGGGAAATCAAATTGAGGGTTTCTACAAAGAAGGTCAAAAAGTTGTTGTAATAGAAGATTTAATTTCAACCGGCGGAAGCAGTTTAAATGCAATTGAAGCGCTTCGCGATGCCAAACTTGATGTGATGGGAATGCTTGCAATATTTACCTATCAATTTAATGTTTCGGTAGAAGCTTTTGCCAATGCAAACTGTAAGGTCGATACGTTGACGAATTATACCGCACTTATAGAATTAGCAACAGAAAAAAATTATATAACGCCGCAACAAATGGCAAGTTTGAAAGAGTGGCGTCAACGTCCTGATACCTGGGGAAAATAGATGTCAATATCAGTTCAAAATATTGTTAAGACGTATGGAACGCAACGCGCGGTTGATGGGGTTTCGTTTGAAATTCCTTCGGGCGAAATTGTGGGATTTATAGGTCCTAACGGAGCTGGAAAATCTACGACTATGAAAATCATTACCGGCTATCTTTCGCAATTTGAAGGAACGGTTTTGGTAAATGGTCTTGATGTACGTGAAAATCCTATTGAGGTAAAAAAAATAATTGGCTATTTGCCGGAACATAATCCGTTGTACTTGGATATGTATGTACGCGAATATTTACTGTTTTTCGCTAAAATGTACGGTTTAGGTGATACGTCAAAAAGTGCTGTAGATGAAGTTATTGAAAAAATTGGTTTAGAGAAAGAACAACACAAAAAGATAAGTATGCTTTCAAAAGGATATCGCCAACGCGTTGGATTGGCTTCCGTATTGATTCATAATCCTCAAGTGTTGATTTTAGACGAACCAACTACCGGTCTTGATCCCAATCAGTTAGTAGAAATTCGGAATTTGATAGAAACGGTTGGAAAATCAAAAACAGTTTTGCTTTCTACGCACATTATGCAAGAGGTTGAAGCTATTTGCGATAGAGTTATTATCATAAACGATGGTCGCATCATTGCAAATGACAGTGCTGAAACTATCAAGAAACAAAATACAAGTGAATTAACATTGTCGGTGGAATTTTTAGAAGAATGTACAAAAGAAAAACTGCTAACAATCCCACTAGTAAAGGAAGTAGCTATGGTTTCAGAAAAACATTGGTTACTTAGTCCGATAGAAAATGCTGATATTCGACAAAATGTTTTTAAATTTGCCGTCGAACATAATTTAACGGTACTCTCTTCTCAAGTGCAAGAAAAATCGCTCGAGAAAGTGTTTTACGAACTAACACAAAAAACAACGGAATGAAGAAATTATACGTCTTAGGTGTATTGATTTTCTTGGCTTTCATGGTAAAGGCACAAGACGCTACACTAGAATCAGACGTAGAACTTCCCGATACAACCGATTATTTGCCCGAATATAGTACTATCATTCAAAATTACAATACCCAATTAGATAGTTTGGTAAATCTTTGGTATGTGCAAAAAGCAGAGAAACTAAAATTCTCTGATATTTCAAAACATCATCGTGATACTGCCTATATTCCTCAATATTCTGATAAAGAGTATAGTAAGAGAATTAGCCAAATGAATTCTGTAGTTAAACTAACGTATAACTCTAAGGTTAAGGCATATATAAACGTTTATGCAAATAAACGGAGATCTTCAGTTTCAAATATGTTGGGTATGTCTGAGTACTATTTCCCAATATTCGAAGATATTTTTGAACGATATGACATTCCTCAAGAATTAAAGTATTTGGCAATTATAGAGTCTGCTTTGAATCCTAAAGCAAAGTCTTGTGCGGGCGCGCGAGGAATTTGGCAGTTTATGCCTTCTACCGGTAAGGCTTACGATTTGAAAATTAATTCATACATAGATGAGCGTTGCGATCCTGTTAAGTCTACATATGCCGCTGCGCAATATCTGAAGCAACTCAATGAAATTTTTGATGATTGGGTGCTTACTATTGCAGCCTACAACTGTGGCCCGGGTAATGTTCGTAAGGCAATTGCTCGTGCGGGCGGTAGAACAGATTTTTGGCAAATATATAACTACCTGCCTAAGGAAACCCGTAGCTATGTGCCGGCATTTATTGCTGCCTATTATGTGTTTGAACATCATGAACTACATAATCTCTATCCTCGGAAAATAGCAATGCCGCAAATAGACACGGTCATGGTTTTAGAAAAAATGGACTTCAAACAAGTGTCGGAGTATTTACATGTGTCGTTGCAAGAATTGGAAGATATAAATCCGCAATATAAGATTGGAATAGTGCCATACAGTCCGCATGGCAGTGCTTTGTATTTGCCGGTAGAGGTTGTGTCTCCTTTCTTACGTTTGCAGGATTCAATTTATGCATACAAAGATTCTATGCACCCAAGTTCAGAGCCTGAAAAAGAAATAGCTTCAAGTAATACTTCAAGTGGACATCATCAAGCCGTGCCAACAGGTAAGGTTAAGAAATATTACACCGTTCGTTCTGGTGATAATTTTTCTAAAATTGCGTCAAAATATGGGGTTCCTGTATCTACACTCAAAAGTTGGAATAGTAAAAAGAGCAATATGCTTCATGTAGGGGAAAAGCTCGTCGTATATGTTGCTGCGCCTGCTAAGGCAAGCCCTGCCCCAAAACTAGAGAAAACTGAGATAACTGACAAAGTTACCGCATCTGTGATGTATAATAAGCCAACAAATACGACTTCCGAAGAAGATATCTCATACTATACCGTAAAAGCTGGCGATACACTTTGGAGTATTTCACAACGTTACGGAACAACAGTTCAAACCATCCAAAGCCTTAATGGGCTTAGTACAGCGCAACTTTCTCCGGGAATGAATTTACGGATACAATAGTTTCTAATAATGTGCGGAATTGCCGGATATTACTCCTTAGACACAGTCTTTAATTCTCACGAATTGACTCCCGTAGGCCATGCGCTGCAGCATCGCGGCCCTGAGGTGCAAGGTGAGTATTCTGATTCCGCTGTAGGGCTTGTACATCGCCGCCTTAAAATTATAGATTTATCTGATGATTCAAATCAGCCAATGTATTCGGATGACGGACAATGCGTTATGGCGTATAATGGAGAGATATATAACTATAGCGAACTTCGTCGTGAACGGCAGATTCAAGTAAAAACAGCCTGTGACACCGAGATAGTGCTTTCAATGCTCTCTTCCGATGGACCGGAAGTTTGCAATGAATTTAACGGCATGTTTGCCATTGCCTTCTACGATATCAAGCAGCAGAAACTCACCCTCATCCGTGATAGAATGGGAGTGAAGCCTCTCTATTATTTTTGGGATGGGTTACATTTTGCATTTGCTTCTGAAATTAAAGCGTTACTTCAATTTGATTTTATAAAAAATAATAAGTCAGTTGATTATGAATCATTAAACATATTTCTTCATCTTGGCTATACCGGAACGGAAAAAACCATTTATCGAAATATTTTTAAAGTGCCTGCCGGTTCGTATATGACGATAGACAAGTCCGGCATTTCGGAACATTCATTTTGGCGCTCATACGATAAATTGGAAAATCAAACCATCGACGATTATTATCAAGCAAAAGAAATTTTGCGCGATATGGTTGAGCAATCAGTTCGGTATCGCTTGAAGAGCGACGTGCCTTTTGGCGCATTCCTGAGTGGAGGCATTGATTCTTCGTTGGTGTCGGCTGTGGCGCAGCGAAATCTTTCAACCCGTCTTAAAACGTTCACGATAGCATTTGCCGAGCAAAAATATGACGAAAGCGATTCTGCCCGACAAATAGCTGAATATTTGGGAACTGATCATACTGAATTGATTGTCACTCAAAAAGATGCAATAGATTTATTACCTTCTATACTTGATACCTTTGATGATTTGTTTGCTGATTCGTCTTGTATTCCAACCATGTTGGTTTCACAGTTAGCAAAAACGCAAGTAACCATGGCACTTTCCGGCGATGGTGGCGATGAATTGTTTATGGGATATGGCGCATATAAATGGGCTCGTCGTTTGCAAAATCCTTTATTACGCTATTCTCGGAAACCTTTGTATCAAATATCACGATTGGGAAACTCTTGGAGTAAACGTGGAGGTAAAGTAATTAATTACTCTGATAAAGAACAAATACCATCACATATATTCTCACAGGAACAGTGTCTTTTTTCTCGAAAAGAAATCGCCGAAGTTTTGCAACCGGATTTTGCTCGTTCGTTTTCTCTTGAGAATGAAATTGCTCCCGCAACGCGCAAAATTTCGCCTGCTGAAAATCAGGCCTTGTTTGATGTAAATTATTATTTACGTGAAGATTTGCTTCAAAAGGTTGACCGTTCCTCAATGAAATATTCTCTTGAAGTCCGTGTGCCTTTGCTTGATTACAACATTGTTGAGTTTGCGCTCAATCTTAATGAGAACTTGAAGATTCACGATGGGGTGCATAAGTATTTGCTCAAAGAAGTATTGTATGAGTATATTCCGTCTTCTCTTTTTGATCGTCCAAAGTGGGGATTTTCTATTCCACTCAGCAATTGGTTAAAAGGTGATTTACATTTTCTTATCGATACTTACTTAAATGAAGACTTGATAAAGAAAGTAGGCATCTTTAATCCGAAAAAAGTACATATTCTACTTGAAAAATTTAAAGGAAGTCGCTATAACCATTTGTATAACAGAATATGGCAAATGATTCTGGTACAAAAGTTTATGGTCGAAAAATTCTCAAACAATGAGTAACCAAACCGGAGTTTTGTATGTTTCGTACGATGGCATGACCGACAACCTTGGTCAGTCACAGGTGATTCCGTACCTTCAGAAATTGTCGACACAAGGGTTTGCTATTCATATTATCAGTTGCGAGAAACCTCAGATGTTTGAGAAACGACAAAACGTAATCCGAAAGTTGCTCAGTGCATCGGGCATAGTGTGGCATCCAATTCCCTATACATCAAAACCGGCGGTTGTGTCAACCATGTACGATTTGCACATCATGGAACGCGAAGCACGCGAAATTATAAAGGACAAAACAAACAACATCCGTTTGTTGCATTGCCGCAGTTA
>DAIOSV010000009.1:0-16666 GCA_036752345.1 Bacteroidales bacterium
GTCGATGCAATTATTGGTACGGTTGACCCTTATGTGCTTTTAAAATATGCTAGTAAGCTTAGTCGCAAATACAATATTAAATGGATTGCCGATTATAGAGATGTATGGAAACAAAAAATTGCTATAAGCGAAAGTGTTCGTTTAGAACGTAAACTAGTTTCATCAGCTGCATACATAACAACTGTTAATACTTATTCTAAAAACATTTTAAGTAGATTGTCTAACAATCCATTAGGAATAGTTACCAATGGTTATAATGATGAAGCAGTTGCTGCTGTTTCTCATATTCCACAGGAAAATCAAGTATTGCGTTTTGCGTATTGTGGGACCATTTATTCGTATCATCCGTTTGAAAGTGTAATGAGTGCATTTAATGAATTTGCTGAACGAGAGGACAAACCCCAATTTGAATTGAATTTTTTCGGTATAAATAATCCAGAGTATATTGAAAAACTTATAGTTGATAAATTCCAAGCTTTACAAAGTCATATAACTATTACACCAAGGATGGCAAATGCTGATTTATTAAAAGAACTAGCCACTCACAATGTCTTTTTATTATTTAATGATTTTGCCAATCCGGGTACAAAAATATATGATTATATGGCGCTCAAGCGGCAAATTTTGTTGTGTTATTCAAATGATGCTGAATGTGAGCATAAATGGAGAGAAAAATATCCAATGGTGGAAGAATGTACGGTTGATATGAGTATACAATCAAATGTTATAACCAAAACTGACTCAGGCGTCGTTGCCGTTGACAAAACAGATTTACTACAAATATTGAATAATCTTTATCTAGAATTTCGTGATACACATAAAATTGCTTGCAATTCTCATAATTACGAACAATATTCCCGAAGAACACAAACACAAAAATTAGCAGAAATAATACAATCATTATAAAAAGTCCCAGACATTTTAGATTTTTCATTATTTAGAAAAATACGTAAAGTGAGTAAGAATTATACGTAAATAAACAATACGTTTTGTTCTGTTTTTTTTAACAAAAATATTTTAGAAAAAAACTATTCGTGTTTAATTTCTTATCTTTGAGAAAAGGAAATTGAAAAATATGAGCGACTATAGAATGTGCAATCGTTGCGTGATGGATACGTCCGACAGCGAAATTTCGTTTGATGCCAAAGGGCATTGTAACCATTGTAACAATTATTTCAATAGAATCGCACCAATGTCGTACCATGGCAAAGACTCTGATGAGGCATTTGCAAAAGGTATAGAACAGATAAAGCAGCGAGGTCGTGGTCGTAAATACGATTGTGTTATTGGTATCAGTGGAGGAATAGATAGTTCTTACGTTGCGTATTTGGCAAAAAAGAATGGCTTGCGTGCTCTACTTGTTCACCTCAATAATGGTTGGGATACCTCAATCTCAGAACAAAATATACAAGTGGTAGTAGATAAACTTGGGTTTGATTATGAAGTTTTCACTCCCGATCTTGAGGCTTTCCGAAAGATGCAAGTAGCCTTTTTGCGTTCATCCACTCCCGATATAGAAAGTCCTACGGATATGCTTATTCAATATGCGGTACATCATTTTGCTCAAAAATACGATGTCAAATACATAATTTCAGGAGGGAACTTTGCCACCGAAGGAATTTTGCCTAATACGTGGTTTTACAATGCAAAAGATTGTCGTTATTGCAAATCAATCATAAACACGATAATACCAGGTCAAGAAGGACGAGAAGTCCTTCAAAAAATTCCAAAATTTGGTTGGGCACAAGAGTTATACTGCAAATTAATTAAAGGAATAAAAACGGTGTACTTCCTTAACTATGTTGATTATAACAAAGACCAAGTGCGTCAACTATTGAGCAACGAATTAGGTTGGAAGAGCTATGAAGGAAAACATGGTGAGAGTCTTTACACCGCATTCGAGCAATTTTATATTCTTCCAAAAAAATTCAATGTTGATTATCGTCGTGCCACGTTTTCAACACAAATTTGTGCCGGAACAATGACTCGAGAGGAAGCCCTGCGTCAACTAGAAATGCCAGCGTTTAAAGAGGAAGAGATAAAAACTGTTATAGAAGAAATCTGTGCTCATTTACAAATAACGACAAAAGAATTTGATGAAATCATGCAGCAAAAACCTCTTTCGTATCGTGATTACAAGAATGATGAACGGAAATTGAAATTTATTTATTCTGTCTATAGATTTCTGACCGGCAAAAAAGATTATAGAGGATAGCTGATTAATAATTGAGCAACATCCTCGCATTATTCAAAGCAGCCTCTGTTACTATTTTTCCACTAAGCATTTTTGCAATTTCCTCAATGCGTTCATTTTGAGAAAGTTGTTGTATGTTAGACGTAGTTGTGTCGTCAGTTTCCGTTTTGAACACCTTATACTGCGTTTGTGCTTTTACTGCAATTTGCGGAAGGTGTGTAATGGTTATCACTTGCATATCTTTGGCCATAGCAAGCATCATATTTCCCATTTGGTCAGCAATTTCACCCGAAACGCCCGTGTCTATTTCATCAAAAATGATGGTTTGTACCGATTTGTTTCTTGCAAGAATATACTTCAAACAAAGCATTACGCGCGAAAGTTCACCTCCGGAACTAATCTCTCCAAGCCATTGTGGTTCAATGTTTTTGTTTGCCGAAAATTCCATTTTTACATCTTCAGAACCATTCCTTCCATAGTTTTGAAGAGGGAGTAATGAAATATTGAATTGCACCGAAGGCATACCCAATTTTTGCAGGAGGGAAACAATTTCTGGACAAAGTCGTTGTATTGCTTTTTCTCGTCGTTGGTGGAGTTCTTGAGCAAGCGCGCTTACTATTGCTTTTTGGGCTTGGTATTGTTTTTCCAGCTCCTCATTGTACGAATCGGCATTTTCAATAGCATCAACCCATTCTTGCATTTTTTGTTTTTCTTCAAGCAAATCCTCTTCGCTCTGGACAGCATATTTCTTTAACATGCTATACAGAAGGCCCAAACGGGCATCAATTTCTTCCTTGCGTTGAGGGTCAAAGTCTAGTTTCTCGTTGTATTTTGCAACTTCGCTCGCAATGTCCAACAATTCAATGTACGATTGAGAAAGGCGTTCGCGTATTTCTTCAATTTTCGTTGTGTACGAGGCATTTCGTTCAAAATTTTGGAGCGATGATTTTATTTGAGAAAGAATTGCATTTTCACCGTTGAACATTTCATCGGCTTGGCCAAACATTGTCTTAATGCC
Organism: Bacteroidales bacterium; assembly: GCA_036752345.1. Lineage (GTDB taxonomy): Bacteria > Bacteroidota > Bacteroidia > Bacteroidales > UBA1715 > UBA1715. Next base: position 3,213 of record DAIOSV010000009.1, read on the forward strand.
TTCGCTGTGTTCTATAAGTGCCGATTCTTGCTCTAATTCTACCAGTTCGCCTGGTTTTACGTTGAGGTTGGTTATTTCGTCCAATCGGTATTTATAGTATTCAAGGTCAGCTTGCTTTTTTCGTACTTCTTCTTGAAAGTTCGAAAGCTTTTGCCCAATATCTTCTAAAAGGCTAAGTTCTTTGCGAAACTCAGTCAGTAATTCTTCGTTTCCTGCTTCAGCATCAAGCACTTGGCATTGAAACGATGATTCTTTTAGAAAAAGATTTTGATGTTGAGAGTGAATATCTATAAGTATGTTCCCCAAATCTTTGAGCGTTTGCAAGCTTACGGGCGTGTCGTTTATGAACGAACGTGATTTTCCTTGTGGGGTTATTTCTCTTCGAATAATTGTTTCCGTTTCAAAGTCAAGATCTTGTTTCTCAAAAAAATCTTTGAGGTCTTTGGGCAACTTAAAAGAAGCTTCGATCACGCTTTTTTTCTCGTTGTCTTTCAACACAGACGTGTCAGCTCGCTTTCCCAACAATAGCGAAAGAGCTCCAAGCATAATTGACTTTCCCGCACCGGTTTCGCCTGTAATGGTTGCCATGCCTTGCGGAAATTGGATGTCAAGGTTGTCAATCAGTGCGTAGTTGGATATTGTTAATTTGTGGAGCATGACTATTGGTTGGATAGTATTTTTTCGTAGTCGTTGATATTCGAAGGATTTAATTTTTTCGCCAACGTTACCATTCGGTTTTTCTCATCAGGATTTCCTTCTGAATACATTTGAATGATTTCATCTTTTTTCGCATAGAAAAAGGCTGTAAGCAAGTAGGAACTTGGCTTTTGTTTGAAAACTTTTTCTAATTCGGCCACACCATTGTAGACTTCTTTTCTACCTTCTTCAGGCTTATCATACATAACATCAAGGCCTAAGCGGTGATATTTGTACATTGCTGTATGAAACGAAGAATAGGTAGAGTTAAGTAAATTCTCAACAAGCCAATAACGAGTTTTGTCATCGCGCGAAGAAGAACTCCAGCCGGCTTCATCATTCGCTTGGGCAGTTGTCACAACATTCTGAGCTTTTTGAAAATATTCCATACCGCCATTCGGGCTGAATGAGTCAAAATCAAGCCCAATCACAAGGTAGGCATAGTATGCAAGAGTTGAAGAAAGATTTGAGACAAAAGCATTTTCGGAAAATTCCAGAGGTTCATTTTCTTCGTATTGAAATGAAATTTTGTCGTCAACATGGTTGAATAGTGTGGTAGTATACGTAGAGTTATATACCGGGCGTGACGATTGTACTTGAAGCGTTCCGGTGAAATTTTTTGAGGATTGCGCGGTAATTCTTAGACTAAGTTTTACTTCTATTTTTTCTTGTTCCTCAAACGTTTGTGTTGTCCAAACTTGCGAGTTCATAAAGTCTTCAATGGAACTGCGTAGAGTGTTGTACATATCTTTGTCGGCATTGGCTATTTCATTGTATTGTATGTTCACGCGGCAACGAAGTTCTTGTGCAAAGCTTGAAGATACGTACAGCAAAGAAATTAGTATGGAGAAGAGCAGTTTTTTCATTCTTTGGTAAAATATGATGCTAATATAGTAATTATATCTTTTGCGACTTCTTTTTTAGGCTTTAAATCAAAATCCAAAACGTCGCCATCTCGTTTGATAATGGTAACTTTATTCGTATCGTAACCAAATCCAGCACCTTTGTCGGCAAGGGAATTGAGCACAATGAAATCAAAATTTTTGCGTTCCAATTTCTTTTGTGCGTGAGTATATTCATCATTGGTTTCAAGCGCAAATCCGGCTACTACTTGTCGGTTGGTTTTGCGTTTCCCTAATTCTTGTGCTATATCAGGATTTGGTTGCAATTCAATGGTGAGAGATTGTTTCTCTTTGATTTTTTGGTCGTATTTTTTTACCGGAGTAAAATCGGCAACGGCCGCACTCAGTATAGCTCCGTCCATTGTGGGGAATACGCGTAATGCTGCATCACACATTTCTTGTGCTGACTTTACGTCAATTCTTGTAATATTGGGGTGTGTAGTGGTGAGTTGCACCGGACCGGCAATCAAAGTGACTTCTGCGCCACGTTGTGCTGCTTCTTCGGCAATTGCAAACCCCATTTTCCCTGATGAATAATTCCCTATAAACCTTACAGGGTCTATAGCTTCATAGGTTGGTCCGGCTGTGATTAGAATTTTTTTTTTAATGATTCTTTCGTTGCGAAAAAATCGGAAATCCATTGTACTATTGCTTCCGGTTCTGCCATTCGGCCTTTACCATTGAGCCCGCTTGCAAGTTCTCCTTGTTCTGGTTCTATGAAAGAAACGCCATCGTTTTTCAGAGTGGTTATGTTTCGCATGGTTGCCGGGTGGGCAAACATGTCCATATCCATTGCTGGAGCAACAACTCGAGGGCAGCGAACCGAAAGATACGAGGTAAGTAAAAGATTATCGGCTATGCCGTTTGCCATTTTTGCCAACGTATTGGCGGTACATGGCGCTATCACGAAAAGATCGGCCCACAATCCAAGTTCCACATGGCTGTTCCAACTGCCGTCGTCGTGATGAAAAAAATCGGATAATACAGTGTTTTTGCTCAATGTTGCCAATGTAACAGGAGTAATAAATTCCTTGGCACATGGTGTCATTATAATTTTTACCGTGGCACCTTCTTTCACAAGTAAACGAGTGAGCATTGCCGCCTTATATGCAGCAATGCTCCCCGTTATGCCTAACACTATATGTTTACCCTCAAGCATATAATAATTATGCGTTGATGTCCTCATCTTCTTCTGTTTCAGGTTTTCTGAAATAGATTTGATCGTCAAGATATTCTTGAATAGCAATAAGAACTGGGTTTGGAAGTTTCTCGTAGAACTTTGAAATCTCAATTTGTTCGCGATTTTCGAAAGTTTCTTCAAGCGTATCGTTTACCGATGCAAATTCTTCCAATTTAGAGTTTAACTCTGTCTTCAAATCTCTTTCAATTTGGTCAGCGCGTTTTGCGATGATTGCAATAGATTCGTAGATGTTGTTAGTTCCTTGTTCCAACAATTGAACGTCTCTCGTAATTGTAGAAGTTGGTGCTTTAGTCTTTTTGTAATCCATTTCTATTAAAATTATTTAGTTCGTTTCTGTATTTGATTGAAAATCTTTTCTGCATCTTTTGACCATTGTCCATTCGGGTATTCGTCAATGTAGGCATGGTAATTGTCAACAGCCATATCATATCTGTCTTCTTTCTTCGATTCTACGCTGTTTTCAGCCAACTTAAATGAAGATTCGAATGTTAAATATAATAATTCCTCTCGGTGTTTTGTGTCAGGATATTGTTTCAAGCAATTTTTGATAGCGGTAACGGCTGCTTTATAGTCTTCGAGATTGTAGTATATTTTACTATTTGCATATGCTTTGTCTTCTAATTTATCACGAAGTTTCTCTATATATTCATTGCTTTCTTTGATATAGGCTCCTTGTGGAAATTTATTGATGTAGAGCAAGAATGATTGGATAGCCTTCTCGGTATACGTCTGGTCTAGTGAAGAAGCTGGTGAAATATTGTAGTAGCAAATGCCATCGTAAAAATAAGCGTATTCCAATTGCGTGCTTGTAGGGTAGGTAAGCGCAAAACGTTCAAAATAATAGGATGCCATGAGGTAATCTTGTTCTTCAAAATAACTTTTAGCAAGCATCATTGTTATGTTTTCGCCTTTCTCCGTCATGCGAAATGCCGGCAGAATTTTCTCAAAAAGTTCGTAACTCTTGTAAAAATCTTTTGCTTCAAAGTATTTTACGCCACCATCATATATAGCATTGTAATCGTCTGATTTTAGGAGCTTTTGGTATTCGCTCTGGCATCCTACGGAAGCAATAATAGCAAGTATAACTAAGACCTTTTTCATACGTTACAATTAACGGGCAAACCTACAAAATATTTTTCGATTAATTATTTATTAATACAAATAGTTTTCTTTTGGTACCGAAAAGGCTTTTAAAATAGGCTAGATCTGAATTTATAGATGTTACGATTGTTTTTTTGCAAAAAAACAGTAATCAATTTTATAAGTGGCAATTCTTTTGCTACTTTTGCAACGATAATAAAGAGGATATGAAACGCATTCATTTATTAGCTATAGGGGGTGCAACACTGCACAGTATGGCAATCACATTGAAAAACGATGGCTTTAATGTTTCCGGTAGTGATGATGAGATTTATGATCCTTCCTATACCGAATTAAAAGACAATAGCCTATTACCTAAGGAATTGGGTTGGCATGAATCTTCCGTTACTCCTGATATAGATGTAATGATTGTTGGAGGAAAAATTCAACCCGATAATCCAGAATTACTAAAGGCGCAAAAGCTAGGAATAACAATATATTCGTATTCGGAATTCATTTACGAATTTTCGAAAGACAAGCAACGTGTTGTAATTGCGGGAAGTTATGGCAAGAATATGATTGTATCAATTGTGATGCACGTTTTGTCGTACTACGAATTTGATTATGACTATTTATTGAGCTCCGCAGTCAATGATAATGAAAGTAACATTCGTCTGTCTGAATCAAGCAATTTGCTGATTGTAGAAGGTGATGAGCATATTTCTTCGCCAATTGACGACCGTTCCAAATTCGAACATTATAAACCTTGCATTGGATTGTTGAGTGGTATTGCCTGGGAAGATGTTAATGCTTTCCCTACGCTTGAAGCATATGTTGAGCAATTTAAACGATATGTAGGTTCTATAAATGAGAATGGGAAGCTTGTGTATTGCGAGGACGATGAGTTGGTATGTGATGTAATTGCGCAAACAGCTTCACAAAATTTGAGATTAATCCCATATAAAACCCATCCATACGAGCTATTCAACAACCATACGTTTTTGAAAATAGCAGGAGGACGATTGCCGATATATATATTTGGCGAACACAATATGAAAAATATTGCGGGAGCATTAAAAGTATGCCAATTGTTGCATATATCCGAAGAGAAGTTTTATCAGGCTTTGAAATATTTCAAAGGCCCTATGCGCCAATTACAGTTGCTCGGGAAAAATTCATCGGTTAACATTTATCGTGACTATGTGTATTCACCGTTACGTATGAATGCAACTATTAAAGCGGTGCGCGAGTTGTATCCGTTCCGAGAATTAGTGGTCTGCCTTGAAGTCGGTGTAGATGGAGAGGTTCCAGAAAATTTCTGGAAGCGATATGATGATAGTATGCGTCTTGCCGATGAAAAGTTTGTGTTTCTCAGTGCCAAGAATAATGAACGCAACAGAGTACAGGCGGCAGAAAAAATGCTAAAATCGATATTCGGAACGTCTAAAATTAAGATATTCAATAATATAGACGATATCAAGTCGGAGCTATATAGCGTTTCATGGCAGAATAAAAATTTGCTATTACTTAGAACAGACAACGGTAATGTCATGAATTTTGAGGAAACAGCAAGTAAAATTTTGAAACTAAATAACTAGTATTCAGAATAGTAAAACAATTTTGCAAAAAAAAAATAGGGAACTATTGTACAGATAAAAATCTTTTGTACATTTGCCCACGAAATTCTAACACAGATGGCGAGTTCGTATATCGGTTAGTACACAAGGTTTTCATCCTTGTTAGAGCGGTTCGATTCCGCTACTCGCTACTAATAAATTTAATGAGAAATGGCAAATACTAAATCAGCTGCAAAGGCTGCAAGACAGGCAAAGACAAGAACAGAGCATAATAAGTATTATGCAAAGACAATGCGTAATGCAGTTCGTGACATCAAAGCACTTAAGGATAAGAAAGAAGCCGAAGCTCAACTTTCAAAGGTTTATTCTATGGTGGATAAAGTGGCAAGAATGAATATCATTCATAAAAACAAAGCCGCTAATATCAAGTCAGGTGTTATGAAACACATCAATACGTTAGCATAAGTTTTTGAAACTACTATATGAAGGCGAAATCGAAAGGTTTCGCCTTTTTTATTTGTTTATTGGAAACATGAAATGAATTTGCTTTCAAAGCAGCGTATGTCTCTAGACAACAAGCGTTACTTTGGTAAATTTGTTCGTTAGCAAAAGAATATGGAGAGGACAAGCTTATTTTTCAGTCCGAATTTGTTTTAGTCTGATAGCTTGTTTTGCCGCAGTTTGTTCAGCTTCTTTTTTTGATCTGCCTATGTCTTCACAGACTTTTTCGCCATTCATTACTATGCTTGATTTAAAGCTTGGCATTTTGCTTTCAGGCACGGCTTCTGTTTCAAATTGTAAGTCAATTTTGTTGCGTTGGCAGTATTGAAGTATGATGCTTTTGTAGTTGGTATTCCTTTTTTGTGCTTTGTCGTTACAGTGTGGAAGAATGATTTTTTTGAGGATAAATTCTTTCGCTTTCCTGTATCCTTGGTCTTTGTATATGGCACCAATAAATGCTTCTAAACAATTTCCAATAGCATCATTGTTGCGCAAGTTTGGAATTCGTGCTATAAGTTCTTTATCTAAATGCAACTCCATTCCAATCTTGTTCAGATTTTGTCTATTTACAATACGAGAACGAAGTTCCGAGAGAATACCTTCTTTATCATTGGGATATTCTGCAAATAAATAATCAGCTACAACGCTGTCTAAAATGGCATCACCTAAGAATTCCAGACGTTCGTTATTGCCGTACATCTTAGTCTTTGCTGAAGACCGATGAATAAAACATTGACGATAGTATATAAGCTTTTTTGGGAAAATACCCGTTGTATTGTATACAAACAACGTAAGCTCTTTATTTTCTTTTGGTATAAAAAGAAATTTTAGTGAGGCAACTAGTTTAGTCACTATATTTTTTGAAAATTAATGTGCTATTATGTCCACCAAAACCAAAGGTATTGCTAAGAACATACTCGACATCTCGTTTCTGGGCTTCGTTTAGGGTTAAATTAAGTTTGCTATCAATATTTTCATCAAGCGTTTTGAAGTTGGTAGTAGGAGGAATTATTCCTGTTTGTATTGCAAAAATAGAAGCTACGGCTTCCATTGCTCCAGCTGCTCCCAACATATGCCCTGTCATTGATTTTGTAGAACTAATATTGATTTTATAAGTGTCATCGCCAAATAGTTTGACAATTGATGCTAATTCTACAATATCACCAATCGGAGTTGATGTTCCGTGAACATTAATATAGTCGATATCTGATGGTTTAATATTGGCATCTTCTAATGCGTTTTTCATTACGTTAATAGTTCCTAGTCCTTCGGGATGAGGAGCTGTTAAATGGTACGCATCGGAACTTAAACCACAACCAACAAGTTCAGCATAAATTTTAGCCCCACGTTTTTTAGCGTGTTCCAATTCTTCGAGAAGTAATGCAACGCCACCTTCTGCCATAACAAATCCATCTCTTGTCGCATCAAATGGACGACTTGCGGTAAGCATTTCGTCATTGTTCTCAGAAAGAGCTCTCATGGCATTGAATCCACCAATTCCACTAATGTTTATTGGTGCTTCAGAACCTCCAGAAATCATCATATCGGCTTTGTTTAGGCGGATATAGTTAACGGCATCAACAATAGCATGTGATGATGATGCACACGCCGATGAAGTTGCATAACTAATACCACGAAGACCGAATTTTATTGAAATCTGTCCGGCAGCCATGTTCGGAATAAGTCTTGGGATAGTGAATGGGCTAAAACGAGGAACGTCAGAGCCTTGTTCTATCCATGCCTTGAGTTCTGGTTCGTATGAGCCAACTCCTCCAATGCCTGTTCCCCATATTACTCCAATCCTATCTTTATTGATTGCTTCGAAATCAATTTTGGAATCTTTGAAACATTCTTCTGCCGCAGCGATAGCGAATAATTCAAATAAATCCATTTTGCGAACTTCTTTTCTATCAATATATTGAGTAGCATCGAAGTCCTTTACTTCACACGCAAAACGTGTTTTGCATTTTTCAGCATTAAAACGGGTGATGGGGCCACAGCCACTCGTTCCAATGGTTAGATTTTGGAAAATCGTATCTATGGAATTACCTATAGGTGTAAATCCTCCAATACCGGTAATTACAACTCGTTTTAATTCCATAGATAGGATTTTTCTTATTTCTGATTTTTTTCAATAAAAGCAATTGCATCACCAACAGTAGCGATGGTATCTGCTTGATCATCTGGAATAGAAATGCCAAATTCTTTCTCAAATTCCATAATCAACTCTACTGTATCCAAAGAGTCTGCTCCTAGATCGTTTGTGAAATTAGCTTCATTAGTTACTTCAGCAGCATCAACACCGAGCTTTTCTACAATAATAGCCTTTACTTTTGATTCAATTTCTGACATAGTCGTTAAGTTTAGTTATTAATTACGTTTTCGAGTGCAAATAAAGGTTTTTTTTTTAATACAAAAAAGAAAAATGCTACAATCTTTTAATTTGGGGAATGTCTTTGCTTTGAATCTCAATTCTTTATATTTTTGCGGCTATAAAGTTATCAAAAGAATATTAACAATTTATGGCGAATATTGCAATTTTTGCTTCAGGTTCGGGTACGAATGCTGAAAATCTTATAAAATCCTATAAGGATAGTGAAATCAAGGTTGTACGGTTATTTTGTAACAACAAAAACGCGGGTGTAATAGACCGCGCAAACCAATTACAAGTGCCTGTTACCGTGTTTACTAAACAGGAGTTAAATGAAACAAGTTTAGTATCTGATTTACTTAAGGCTGAGGGTGTTGAATATGTTATATTGTCGGGTTTCTTATTGTTGATGCCCGAATCTATAATAAAAGAATTCCACAACAAAATTATCAACATACATCCTGCATTATTACCAAATTATGGTGGGAAAGGGATGTTTGGCAGTCATGTACATGAGGCTGTAATAGCTCATAAAGAGAAGGAGAGTGGAATTACTATCCATTTGGTAAATGAGGTGTACGATAGTGGGAAAACGCTATTTCAGGCTCGTTGTGCTGTGCTACCTAACGATACTCCTGATTCTTTAGCTCATCGCGTTCATGAGTTGGAATATCAATATTTTCCTCAAGTTGTGAAGGATTATATTCTTGGAAGGTTGTAAAGAGTCATTTATTTTGACTCTCTTTCTTCTATTCTTTAATTACTTATTGTTTTTTCTGTTTGGATGGTCTGCCATGTAGTGTAGGCCGATGCTCTCTTTACGTGCTTTTGCCGATTTAATAACTAAGTATCCTACTTGTATTAAATTGCGCAATTCACATAGTTTTTGAGAAATTTTTGTTTGTTGGTATAAATCTTCTGTTTCTGAATATATTGTCCACAAACGGTTATAAGCACGTTTTAGGCGTACTTCACTGCGAACGATGCCAACGTAGTTGCTTAATATTTGTTTTACTTCCTTCAAACTCTGTGTTATGAGCACCATTTCTTCCGGATGTGACGTGCCTTCATCATTCCAGTCGGGAATGTTTGTCTGCCAATCATTTTCATCTTTTTCTTGTATAGCAGTTTTTGATGCAAAATTGGCATATGCAATCGCTTCAAGCAAACTATTAGATGCAAGGCGATTTGCTCCGTGAAGTCCGGTACACGTTGTTTCTCCGGCAGCATAAAGATATTTTATTGAAGTTCTTCCGTCAAGATCAACTTTTACACCTCCACAGAAATAATGTGCTGCAGGGGTTACTGGTATCATATCTTTGGTAATGTCAATGCCTATGCTCAAACACTTTTCATATATATTAGGGAAATGTTTTTTGAGAGCTTCTGCGTCCAAGTGTGTGCAATCTAAGTATACATGGTCGTCACCTCGTGTTTTCATTTCGTTATCTATGGCTCTTGCAACAATATCGCGTGGTGCCAAATTTTCGCGTTTATCGTATTTGTTCATAAATGCAACGCCATCTTTGTCGCGAAGAATTGCGCCAAAACCGCGCATAGCTTCTGTAATTAAAAAAGAAGGTGATTCGTCTGGCTGATAGAGAGCAGTAGGGTGGAATTGAACAAATTCCATGTTGTCAACGATACCTTTGGCTCTATACACCATAGCAAATCCGTCGCCGGTAGCTACAACGGGGTTTGTAGTTGTCGTATATAGTTGTCCGGAACCGCCGGTAGCGAGCATCGTAGCTTTTGCCAAAATGGTAACTATTTCGTGGCTTTTAAGGTCAAGAGCATAAGCTCCGAAACATTTTATATCGGATTGATGGCGTTTTACCAACATGCCTAAATGGTGTTGGGTAATAAGGTCAACAGCAAAAAAGTTTTCGTAAATAGTGATATTTTTGTGGTTGCGTACTTTCTCGCAAAGTGCACGTTGTATTTCAAATCCCGTATTGTCTTTGTGGTGAAGAATTCGATATTCGCTGTGTCCTCCTTCTCGGTGGAGGTCAAATGATTTGTTGTCATTGTCTTTGTCAAACTGCGTACCCCATGAAATAAGGTCTTTTATCACGTTTGGTGCGTATTCTACAACTTTTTCAACGGCTGCACGGTCACAGATGCCTGCTCCCGCTACGAGCGTGTCTTCTACGTGTTTCTTGAAATTGTCTGATGAGGAATTTGTGAGCACAGCCGCTATGCCTCCTTGTGCGTACGATGTATTGGTTTCGTCGAGTTTTGTTTTTGAAATAATGGTCACACTTCCTGTGTTTGCAACTTTGAGTGCAAAACTTAGACCTGCAAGTCCAGAACCAATGACTAAATAATCTGTTGTTATTCTCATTGTATTTATAATATTTATGTTTATGAGTTTAGTTGCCTAAACTTCTTGTATACATTTTGGATACATCTTCTTTTAATTTTTTCAATTCAGAAGGAACCAAATACATCATGTGTCCGCCATTATAATAGGTAAACGTTATTCTATTGCTTAAAATAGGTGGCAAATTCATATGATTGATGGCATACGATGTGCCGAAATAGCTTGTGGCTAAGTCATAACGACCACTTGCAATAAGAATTTCCATATTAGGATTGACGAACATGGCGTTGCGAAGTTCTGACGTTACGTTCAAATATTTGCCATCTCCATATTTCCATGGATTTACATCGCCAATAAGGTAAAATCTATCGTCAATAGGATAGTTAAGTTCTTTGCGTACATAATCATTGAATGATGCACTTACCGCACCTGCAATTTCGGTATAACTAGGGTCTTCCGAAGCATAGTCGCGGTTGTTTGCAGGGTCTGGCATCGTTAATCGACCATCGTAGCGACCGATTATGAGATTTTGTTTGTCAAGGAGTAATTTGCGGAATTGCCAACTTGGAATTTTTAAGTTGTGGTCTAGAATAATGTCGGCATTGATACCAATGTAATATTCTATTTTCTTTGCCATTGCATATTTTTCGCTTATTGTAAGCAAATCACCTTTGAGAAGAGCTGTTGCATATTCTCCTATAGCAAAGTCTTCCGCATCTTCTACAAATTCGTCTACCGATTTTTCCGGTGTTATAATTTCATGATACACAGCTAATTCAGCATACACTGGCAAGTTGCAGATGTATGGAAGCAGGTTGTCGTCATATTCTCGGAGTGTTTCAAAATCTAATGCGCACGAAAAGAGCGAAATGCCATTAAAATACATGTTATATTCTTCGGTAAGATAATTAGCCACACCACAAGCGCGAGTGGTTCCGTAGCTTTCGCCAGCAAGAAATTTCGGAGAACCCCAACGGTTATTTTTGCTTGTCCATTGGTTAATGAAGTCACCGATGGTTTTTTTATCATTTTCATATCCATAGAATTGGTCTGCTTTTTCGTCACCAATAGGTTTACTGAAACCGCACCCAACGGGGTCTATGAAAACTAAATCTGTTATGTCGAGCCAACAATCGTCGTTATTCACAAGGTTTAATGTTTTTGGAGGAAGTTCAACTTTGCCATATTCGGTAGTTACTACTTTTTTTGGGCCAATAGCTCCCATTTGTAACCAAGCAGAAGAAGACCCAGGACCTCCATTAAATATATATGTTATAGGGCGTTTACGAACATCGTTCACATCACTTTTGGTGTATGCTATGTAAAAAATGTTTGCTGTCTGTTTTCCGGTTTTATCTTTTAACGCTAAGAAACCGGTTTTGGCTTCGTAGTTGATTGTTTTGTTGTTTATGGAAACTTGTCCAATTGTACTTACAATTTTGGCAGTATCTTGTGCTTCGCTAAAAGCAGAAAAACAAAGAAAGAGGCAAAGTGAAATTATCCGTTTCATACGTCCTATTTTTAATTCACACAAAGATAATAATTCTATAGCTCACCAAATAATTTTTTGTTGAAAAGTGCCACGATTTGTTTTAACTTGAACTATGTAGCAATCATGAGGAAGAGAATGCACTTGCAGGTGTCCATTTATGGTTTCTTGTAATTTACTCCCATTCTCGCTATAAATGCGCATTACGTAGTCTTTCTCGCTTGTAGTGGATATTGTTCCTGAAATATGGTCTAGGTATATGTTTGTTTCTTGAGGGTGTATTACACTTTGAATTTCTGAATAATTTTCATCTCCATTGGTGTCGTATTGTTTTATGCGGTAATACAACATTTCGCTTGTGGAAGTAATACTATCGGCAAAGTCATACATACCATCGGAATTGTATAGTGTAGCTATCGTTGTGAATTCTACAGATGAACAAGCACGTTCAATGTAGCATGGCGTTGTTTTGTTATCGGTTTTCCATGATAAGTGAGCACATTGCTTTTGTAAAACCAATGTGAAATAGTCAAACGTAATACCTAAGAACTTGGGATAGTTGCCAATAGTGAAAAAAGAGTTTGGATTTGTAGTGATTTCTAAAACTTTATCATTTACCCTTGTGTTTTTTTCAGTGGAAGGTTCCCAGTGCGTTCCATCAGATAAGAAAATTAAACAATTTTCAGGGTTAAATTCAGGTTGCTCTTTTTTTGCATTCCAGAAAAAAGACATGGTCGCTTTTTCTATTTCAGAGGTTACGTACCACGTTGTGTTAATAAAGTCAGTTTCAAAGTGTTCTTCATTCGATTTTCCTGTTTTTGAAACAAAATTCCAAAGGCTGTCAATAGTAATTTTGTTGTGATTCTCGTCAAGATTTTTCAGCGCAATTCCGGCAAAAATGGTATCAAGGGTAAAAAGCGGAATCGTAATAGTTTCGTCTTTTGGAATACATAGGTCAATTGTTCCCTGATTGAGAAAAATACCACGTTCTTCATTGAAATTTTCTGCAATAATGGAATTCTTGTTTGCATGAATGAATATAAGTGAATGCGAATTGCAATCAAGGAATGATTTTTTGTTTAATGTGAGAGCATTTTCAATAATGCAATCTTGGGATAATTTGAGGCGGCTACTGGCGTTCTTCGTAAGAATAAGATTGTAGCAGTGGGTTGTGTTGAGCATTTGTTCGCCCTTTGTTGTAAACTCCATGGTGTTTCCTTCCGAATCTGCAATAATGCGTGGCGTTGTGTTGGTGTGTATAGAAAGATATGCGTTTTGAGCTTGGGTTAGAGTTCCTTCTCCGGAAAAAACATC